>NZ_JBFUBN010000002.1:0-670326 GCF_056405735.1 Polaromonas sp. P1_F2
GCTCGAGCCAAGCGGGGTCTGGCTAAACTCGCCTTCGGCTCAAACAACGCCAGCCCTGATCCGCTTGTCTCTGCGCTCCTCGGCCCAGCCAGGACGGGGCAATCGGGAGCGGGAACCAAAGACAAATACAAACAAGGACACGCCATGGCGTGTCCTTGTTTCTTCAGGTATTCGTTATTGGTATTCGGCTGTTTGGTTTTCTTCTCCCCGCTCCCACCCCTTGTGGATGCGCCGAGGAGCGCAGGTTCAGGCGGATCAGGGATCGCGTTGTTTGAGCCGAAGGCGAGTTTAGCGAGACCCCGCCTGGACCGAGCACCGCAGGTTGCCCGTAGCGCAGCGGAGGGACGCAGCAACCAGGGTCGCCTTTTCTTTTGCTTACTTTTCTTTTGGCGAAGCAAAAGAAAAGTGAGTAGCCGCCGGGCTACCCCCGGCCAGCAACCCTCAGCAGAGGGCGGGAGGGCGGGAGGGCGCGCTCGCCGGAGCAAGACCCGGAAGATAAGCCCATAACCCCCCGCTTATCCCCCTATTCCAAACCCCATGACCCGATACCCTTTACCCGAAGCCAAGACGGGAAAAACCGAACTTAAGTTTTCACCGCCAGCAGCCGATAGACATACACAGCCATCCCCATCGAGCCCAAGGAGCGCGCATGCACGCAACAAACAACCCCACCCCAACGCCGGCCGCCGCCAAGGCGCTGGAATTCCTGGCCTTCACGCTGGGCCAGGAAGAGTACGGCGTGGACATCCAGAAAGTGCAGGAGCTGCGCGGCTACGACACGGTGACGCGCATCGCCAACGCGCCCGAACACATCAAGGGCGTGGTCAACCTGCGCGGCATCATCGTGCCGATTGTGGACATGCGCATCAAGTTCAACCTTGGCACGCCGTCTTACGACCAGTTCACGGTGGTGATCATCCTGAACATCGCCAGCCGCGTCATGGGCATGGTGGTGGACAGCGTTTCGGATGTGATCACGCTGAGCCCCGAGCAGGTCAGGCCCGCACCCGAGATGGGTGCCTTGCTGGACACCGAATACCTCATAGGCCTGGGCACGCTGGACGAACGCATGCTCATCCTCGTCGACATCGACAAGCTCATGTCCAGCAGCGACATGGCGCTGATCAACGCCGCCGCCACGGCCTGAGCCCTTCTCTGAGCCCTTCTTATTCCCGGAGTCTTCATCATGTTTTTAGGCAATCTCTCCATCGGCAAGCGCCTGGCCGTCGTGGTCGGCGTCATTCTGGCCCTGTTCCTGACGAGCAGCGTGCTTGCCGTCCTCAAGCTCAGCCAGCTGGGCGGCGAAATCAAGGCCATGGTCGAGCAGAACGTGAAGACCGAACGGGCCGGTTCCGACTGGCTGCGCCACACCACCGCCGGCATACAGCGGGCGGCGGCCATCGCCAAGAGCAGCGATACCAGCCTGGTCGCCTATTTCGCACCGGCCTCGGCGACCTCGATCAAAAACACCAACGAGCTGCAGAAATTCCTCGAGCAGCAGATGGACACGCCCGAGAAAAAACAGCTCTTCGACAAAATCGGTGAGCTGCGCAAGATCTACCTGGCCGCGCGCGAGGACGTCAGCAAGGCCAAGCTCGCGGGCGACCTGGAAGGCGCGAACCGGATTTTCAGCGAACGCTTCGAGCCTACCTCGCGCGCCTACCTGGCCGGCGTGCAGAAGATGGTCGATACCGAGCGCGAGCTGCTCGACGAAGCCGCGCTGCGCAGCGAAGAATTGCGCGCCAGGACCAGCCTGGTGCTGGTGGTCTGCAGCGCGCTTTCGCTGGGCCTGGGCGTGCTGCTGGCCTGGCTGCTGGTGCGCAGCATCACCGAGCCGTTGTCGCAGGCCGTGCGGGTGGCGCGCTCCGTGGCGTCCGGCGACCTGACCAGCCGCATTGAAGTGACCAGCCGGGACGAGACCGGCCAGCTCATGCAGGCGCTCAAGGACATGAACGACAGCCTGGTCGGGATTGTCGGCAATGTGCGCAGCGGAACGGACACGATTGCGACGGCTTCGAGCCAGATTGCGGCGGGTAACCATGATTTATCCTCACGCACCGAAGAGCAAGCGAGTTCGCTGGAAGAGACGGCTGCTTCGATGGAAGAGCTGACTTCGACCGTCAAACAGAATGCCGATAACGCGCGCCAGGCGAATCAATTGGCCGTGTCCGCGTCCAGCGTGGCCGTCAAAGGTGGCAGCGTGGTCGCCGAAGTGGTCGGTACCATGGGCGCGATCAATGCCTCGTCAAGGAAGATTGTCGACATCATTGCTGTGATCGACGGCATTGCCTTTCAGACGAATATCCTGGCGCTCAATGCTGCGGTGGAAGCTGCGCGTGCCGGTGAACAAGGACGGGGCTTTGCGGTGGTCGCAGCTGAAGTCCGAAACCTCGCGCAACGCAGTGCTGCCGCCGCCAAAGAAATCAAAACGCTGATAGGCGATTCGGTCGACAAGGTCGAAGAGGGCAGCAAGCAGGTCGCCGAAGCCGGCCGAACCATGGACGAGATTGTCGATAGCGTCAAACGTGTGACCGACATCATGGCCGAGATCACGGCGGCCAGCCAGGAACAGACTTCCGGGATTGAGCAGATCAACCAGGCCATCACCCAGATGGACCAGGTCACGCAGCAGAATGCGGCGCTGGTGGAGGAAGCGGCCGCGGCGGCGTCTTCGCTGCAGGAGCAGGCCAGCGGCTTGTCGCAGGTGGTGAGTGTGTTCAGGTTGGAGGGTGGCCAGGCGCTCCACACGCCGCAGCGCGCCAAGGCTCCGGTGCGTCCGGCTGCTGCAACAATGCCGAAGCAGCCGCCCCAGGCCCGGAAGGCTATTGCGGCGCCGCGTGCGCTGGCGGCGGCTGGTGAGGGATGGGAGACGTTTTAAGCCGGGTCTTGCGCCGGTCTTTGCGCGCTCCCCGTGTCCTTTGCATGGACCTGCTGGCCGGGGTTGCCGGCAGCAACTCACTTTCTTTTGCTTCGCCAAAAGAAAGTCACCAAAGAAAAGGCGACCCGCAGTCTGGGTCCCTACGCTTCGCTACGGGCAACCTGCGGTGCTCGAGCCAAGCGGGGTCTGGCTAAACTCGCCTTCGGCTCAAACAACGCCAGCCCTGATCCGCTTGTCTCTGCGCTCCTCGGCCCAGCCAGGACGGGGCAATCGGGAGCGGGAACCGAAGACAGAAATACCAAAAAACCAAGAAGACAAATACAAACAAGGACTCGCCAAGGCGAGTCCTTGTTTCTTCAGGTATTCGGTATTTGGATTTGGTATCCCTTCCCCCACCCCTTGTGGATGCGCCGAGGAGCGGAGGTCCAGACGGATCAGGGATCGCGTTGTTTGAGCGAAGCGAGTTTAGCGAGACCCCGTCTGGACCGAGCACCGCAGGTTGCCCGTAGCGAAGCGGAGGGACGCAGCAACCAGGGTCGCCTTTTCTTTTGCTTACTTTTCTTTTGGCGAAGCAAAAGAAAAGTGAGTAGCCGCCGGGCTACCCCCGGCCAGCAACCCTCAGCAGAGAGCACAGAGGGGAGGGAGCGCGCAAGCCGGCGCAAGACCCGGCCTACCCCCTCCGGGAGAAAGATAAGGCCATAACCCCACGCTTATCCCCCGATTTCCAACTAGTACGGCTTGATAACCTTTATCTAAAGCCCGCACCGGGAAAACGCCAACTAAAGTTTTCACCGCAAGCAGCCGATAGCCATACATACAGATAGACAGAGACCCCATCGACATCCAAGGAGTGCATATGCACGAGACAAACAACAACAGCAACCCCGCCGCCGCCGCGAAGGCGCTGGAATTCCTGGCCTTCACGCTGGGCCAGGAAGAGTACGGCGTGGACATCCAGAAAGTGCAGGAGCTGCGCGGCTACGACACGGTGACGCGCATCGCCAACGCGCCCGAACACATCAAGGGCGTGGTCAACCTGCGCGGCATCATCGTGCCGATTGTGGACATGCGCATCAAGTTCAACCTGGGCACGCCCAGCTATGACCAGTTCACGGTGGTGATCATCCTGAACATCGCCAGCCGCATCATGGGCATGGTGGTGGACAGCGTCTCGGACGTGATCACGCTGAGCCCCGAGCAGGTCAGGCCGGCGCCCGAGATGGGCGCGTTGCTGGACACCGAATACCTCATCGGCCTGGGCACGCTGGACGAACGCATGCTCATCCTCGTCGATATCGACAAGCTCATGTCCAGCAGCGACATGGCCTTGATCGAGCGCGCTACCGCATAGGCGTTCCCCACAGCAAACCACAGCCGGCCTTGCTTAACCGTTAACTTTTTGAAAGCCTGGATCATGACACTCAACAACATCAAGGTCGGCAGCCGCCTGGGGCTGGCTTTCGGCCTGATTCTTTTCATCATGGCGGTGATTTCCGTCACCGGCATCTGGCGTCTTCAGGGCCTTGCCGCCACGACCCAGCAACTCGGCACGATCGACAACGAGAGGCTCAAGATGGCTGTGCAGTGGCGCCAGACCATCGACCTCAACTGGATACGCACACGCGCTTCCATCCTCGACGCCGACACCAGCCGCATCCCGATGTGGCAGGCCGACATGGACAAGACCTCGGAAATCTCGAACGCCTCGCGCAAGCGCCTGGTCGAACTGGTCCAGACGGAAGAGGGCAAAAAACTCATCGCCAGCATCGACGCCGCGCGCGAAGCCTACCGTACGCCGCGGGCCGCCGTGCTCAAAAGAAGGCATGCCGGGGAAGACGTCACCGCCGTGCTGGAGCGTGAACTCAAGCCGCTGGCCGAAGCCTACAGCGAGAGCATCCACAAACTCGAGGAATTCCAGCAAACGCTGTATGACGCCGCCCTGGTGCGCGCCGAAGAGAACGCGGCCCAGGGCCGGCTGATCCTGATAGTGGGTTCGGTGCTGGCCTTGCTGTTGGGCGCGGCATCGGCTTTTGTGCTGACCCGCTCCATCACCGGGCCTTTGCGCCAGGCTGCCCGCAGCGCGCGGTTTATCGCCGACGGCGACCTGACCCAGCCCATCCACAGCGTGGGCAAAGACGAGGCCGCCGAGTTGCTGCAGGCCCTGAAGACCATGCAGGACAACCTGGTTGGCATTGTCGGCAATGTGCGCAGCGGCACCGACACCATCGCGACGGCCTCCAGCCAGATCGCTGCCGGCAACCATGATCTGTCTTCGCGTACAGAGCAGCAGGCCAGCTCGCTGGAAGAGACTGCGGCTTCGATGGAAGAACTGACTTCCACCGTCAAACAGAATGCCGACAACGCGCGCCAGGCCAACCAGCTTGCTGTGTCCGCGTCGAGCGTGGCAGTGAAGGGCGGCAGTGTGGTCGCCGAAGTCGTGGGCACCATGGGTGCGATCAACGCTTCTTCACGCAAGATCGTCGACATCATCGGTGTGATCGATGGGATTGCTTTCCAGACCAATATCCTGGCGCTCAATGCAGCGGTCGAAGCCGCGCGTGCCGGCGAGCAGGGCAGGGGCTTTGCGGTCGTGGCCGCCGAGGTGCGCAACCTCGCGCAACGAAGCGCTGCAGCGGCCAAGGAAATCAAAACCTTGATTGGCGACTCGGTCGACAAGGTCGAAGAGGGCAGCAAACAAGTCGCCGAAGCCGGCCGAACCATGGACGAGATCGTCGACAGCGTTAAACGTGTGACCGACATCATGGCCGAGATCACTGCTGCGAGCCAGGAACAGACTTCCGGTATTGAACAGATCAACCAGGCGATCACGCAGATGGACCAGGTCACGCAGCAGAACGCGGCGCTGGTCGAGGAAGCGGCCGCTGCGGCGTCTTCGCTGCAAGAGCAGGCCAGCGGTCTGTCTCAGGTGGTCAGTGTGTTCAAGGTCAATGGTGGCCACGCGCCGGCTGTGCAGCAACAACGCGCTAGCGTGGCTCGGCCGGCCACTCCCAAACAGCCTCCGCAGGCCCGGCAGGCGATTTCTGCGCCGCGCAAGTCGGCGGCTCCCGGTGGTGACCTTGCCATGGCTGGTGGCGGGAGCTGGGAAACGTTTTAAGGCCGGGTCTTGCTCCGGCGGCGCGCTCGCTGCTGAGGGTTGCTGGCCGGGGTCGCCCGGCGGCGACTCACTTTTCTTTTGCTTCGCCAAAAGAAAAGTAAGCAAAAGAAAAGGCGACCCGCAGTCTGGGTCCCCTACGCTGCGCTACGGGGCAACCTGCGGTGCTCGAGCCAAGCGGGGTCCGGCTAAACTCGCTTCGCTCAAACAACGCCGGCCCTGATCCGCTTGTCTCTGCGCTCCTCGGCCCAGCCAGGACGGGGCAGTCCGAATACAAGAAAACCAAGACAAACACAAATGCAAATACAAACAAGGACTCGCCACGGCGAGTCCTTGTGGTTTTCAGTATTGGATTTTGTATTCCTTCCCCACCCCTTGTGGATGCGCCGAGGAGCGGAGGTCCAGACGGATCAGGGATCGCGTTGTTTGAGCCGAAGGCGAGTTTAGCGAGACCCCGTCTGGACCGAGCACCGCAGGTTGCCCGAAGCGAAGCGAAGGGACGCAGCAACCAGGGTCGCCTTTTCTTTGGTGACTTTCTTTTGGCGAAGCAAAAGAAAGTTACTTGCTGCCGGCAACCCCGGCCAGCAACCCTCAGAGGAGAGCGCCCCGCCGGAGCAAGACCGGCTTATCCCTTCCCCAGCGGGGGATGGCGCAGGAGAGTTTCAGCCAATCGCCAGCCGATTCCCGCCACCACCCGACTGGTGCGTACCATCCGGCCCATACAGCGGCTGCCCACCGGCCTTGAGGAAATTCAGGGTCTGGCGCGTGAAGTCCAGGTGGGTGTGGACCATCACGCCGTTGCGGTGATTCAGCGCATGGGCTTCGGCCGCGCGTGCCAGCACCTGCTGCCAGGCGCTCTTGAGCGCGGCATCGCCGGCGGCGGCCGCGGCATCGGCGCCGCTGCGCCCGGGGCCGTAACCCAGGGCCAGCTGCTGCGCTTCGCGCCGCCGCCCTATCAGGGTGATCTGGTCGGCCAGGTGGGACTTGCGCTCGGCCAGCCCGGGCAGTTCGGCGAACGCGCCTTCGGTCATGGCCTGGGCTTCCTGGACCAGCAGTTCAAGGAACAGGCCTGTTGCGGCATGCTCCCGGTGCAGCAGGTTGAGCAGGGCGCCGCTCATTTTTTCTCTTCGGCCAGCAGGTCGCGCACGGTGGCCAGCAGGCCGTCGGCGATTTTGCCGGTGTTGACCTGGTAGCGGCCGGCGCTGATTTCTTCGCGGATCCGCGCCACGCGGGCGGCGTCGAAGTCCGAATGGGTGGACAGCTGCGGCGCCGGCGCGGCCGGGCGCGCCAGGCTGGCGGAGGCCTGCGTTTCAGCGGCGGGCCGGCTTTCACGGGTGGCGGCGGGAGCGACGCTGTCGGCCACATTCTTGAGGAATGTGAAGGTTTTCTGGATGTTCATGGGGTATTCCTCAGGGGGATCTAAGCGTTTTAACGGCCACCTGGATGAAAACTTTAGGGTTCATTTGAAAAAAACAGCGGAAATTCAGTGAACCCGTTCCACCGTGCCGTCGGCCAGGGCGATGCCGCTGACCAGCTGGCCGCCGGCCGTCTTGACCTGGACGAGCGCCCCGGCCGCCGCGCTGGCCATGGCCTTGCCTTCGGTGCTGACGGTAAAACCGGCGCCGCGCGCGCGCAGGCGCACGTTCTGGCCCTGCTGCACCGCGATGGCGGCGCGCAGCGATTCGCGCCGAAGCGGCGCGCCCGAGGCGATGCTGTTCAGGGCCGTGACACCGTCGAACTGGGCGGCGTCCACGACCACGCCGCGCGGCAGGGCCGTGAGGTCGCCTTCGCGGACGGCGGCGTCGGCCGGCGTGAGCACCTGGCCGGCGCTGATGGGCCTGGCCGCGACGTAGTAGCTACCGTGCACGGCGACATAAGCCGGCACATAACGGGTCCAGGGCTGGCCCGCGTTGCAGCGCACGCCGACCGACACCCGGCCCCAGAGCCGCGCGCCGCCGGGCAGAAAGGGCTCGAGCGCATCGCAGGGCGGCAGCGCGCCGGACATCGGCGTGTCTATGGTGATCACCACGCGGCCCGGCAGGCCCGCGGCCTGCTGCTGCAAAAAGTTCTCGATCAAGGGGCGCGCGTCGCCGGCCAGCGGCGCCGGGTGCGGGCCCGCGGCCTGCACCGGCAGGCTGAAGGCGGCAAAGCTTGCGAGCACCAAAACGAGGCGGGTCGCGAACCGTGTCGGCAGTGTGGTGGGCACGGGCATCTTGGTGAGGTCTTTGAATGGCGTGCCTCGATTCTAGGAAGCGGTGGCGCTGCCCAAGGCTTGAAGTGCGCGGCAATCGGGCTGTTGTTCATGCGATTGAAAAACACCCATCGGTAGTGCAATGCGTAACTTGGAATGCATGGCTCTGCGCCATCCCGGAAGGCCTGAATTGGGCGCCGAAACGCCGTCTGTTCCGCAGATTGCGAAAGCAGGGCCTTCCTACAATTTTGTTCAAAGGCGGCACCGCACTCAACGCATGCGCCGCAACGACGGAGAAACGGAAATGATGGACAAACTGGATTCGGCATTGCGCTTTCACCAGGAGGCGCTGAGCCTCAGGGCGCGGCGACAGGAAGTGCTGTCGGCCAACATCGCGAACGCGGACACGCCCAACTACAAAGCGCGCGACTTCGACTTCAGCAGCCGCCTCACGGAAGCGGTGGAGCGCGGCCGCCAGTCCATGTCGATGACGATGTCGACCACCTCGGCGCGCCACCTGCCCGGCGAGGCGCATGCGTCCGGCGAGGGCGAGCTGCTGTACCGCACGCCCGCCCAATCCAGCATAGACGGCAACACGGTGGAGATGGACATGGAGCGTGTCAACTTCGCCGACAACGCCATGCGCTACGAAGCCAACCTCACGCTGCTGGGCGCCAAGATCAAGTCGCTGCTGGCGGCGGCCCAGTAAGCCGCCCCCTTCCCAACATACACAAACAAGAACAGGTTTCAGCCCATGGCGGATTTCAACAGCTCCAGCGGTATCTTCGCGATCGCCGGTTCCGCCATGACGGCGCAGTCCCAGCGCATGAACGTGGCGGCCAGCAACATGGCCAATGCCGACAGCGTCGCCGGCCCCGACGGCCAGCCCTACCGGGCGCGCCAGGTGGTGTTCGAGACCACGCCGGTGCCGGGCGATGCGATAGGCGGCGTGCGCGTCTCGCGCGTGATCGAAGACCAGTCGCCCTTTCGTTTGGTGCACGACCCGAAGAACCCTGCGGCCAATGCGGAGGGTTATGTGTCCATGCCCAACGTGAACCCGGTGGAAGAGATGGTCAACATGATCTCGGCCTCGCGTTCCTACCAGGCCAACGTCGAGGTGCTCAACACCGCCAAGACGCTGATGCTCAAAACCCTGACCGTCGGCCAGTAAGCACCGCGCACCGCATTCCACACACAGGAGAAGATTGATGGCCGTGAACGCCCCCGCCGCATCCGACGCCGCTAACGCGCTGAATAAGCTGACATCCCAGCAGGGCTCCGCCGCAGACAGTGAGCAGCGCTTCCTCAAGCTGCTGGTCACGCAGCTGAACAACCAGGACCCGCTGAACCCGCTGGACAACGCACAGCTGACCTCGCAGCTCGCGCAGATGAGCACCGTCAGCGGTATCGAAAAACTCAACGGCGCGGTGCAGTCGCTCCTAGCCCAGAGCGGCTCCAGCCAGGTGCTGCAGTCGGCCGCGCTGATCGGCCGCACCGTGCTGGTGCCGGGCAAGGACGTGGCGCTCAAGGACGGCGTTCCGGAAAAATTCGGCATCGACCTGGCCGGCGCCGCCGACTCGGTGACGGTCAGCGTGAAGAACGCGGCCGGCGAGACCGTGCGCACTTTCGACCTGGGCGCGTTGCCGCCCGGCGTGAAGATGGTCGACTGGGACGGCAAGACCGGCACCGGCGCCGCCGCGCCCGACGGCGCCTACACCCTCAGCGTGACGGCCAAGGCCGGCAAGGAAGACGTGCAGTCCCTGGCGCTGACCTACGCCAAGGTCGCCAGCGTCGCGCAGGTCTACGGCGGCGCCTCGCTGGACCTGGGCGCGGGCCGCAAGGCCGGGCTGGACGAAGTCCGCCAGGTGCTCTGACCTTTTCTGGATTCTGGGCAACGATTTTTTGACCCGGGCGCAGCCGCCCCTTTGATTTTTACCTTCAACCGCCTGCAAGCAATCAAGCAAGCAACCAACCGAACAAAAAGGAAACACCATGGGTTTCGCACAAGGGGTGAGTGGCCTGAACGCCTCCGCCAGCAATCTCGACGTCATCGGCAACAACATCGCCAACTCCGGCACGGTAGGCTTCAAGTCGGGCAACACGCTGTTCTCCGATGTCTACGCGGGCTCCCGCGTCGGCCTGGGTACGCGGGTCGCGGCCGTGGTGCAGAACTTCAGCGCGGGCGCCGTGCAGAGCAGCACGCGCGGGCTGGACGTCGCCATCGTCAACGGTGACGGCTTCTTCCGCATGGCCAGCCCCAGCGGGGAGATCATGTATTCGCGCAACGGCCAGTTCGACCAGGACGCCGACGGTTTCATCGTCAACGCCGGCGGCCTGCGCCTGACCGGCTACCAGCTCTCGGCCAACGGCACGGTGGCCGGCGGAACACCGGGCCCGCTGCAGCTGCCCACCGCGGCCATGGCGCCCAAGGCCACACAAAGCATCGTGTCGCAGTACAACCTCGATTCGCGCAGCACGGTTCCCGTCGCCACGCCTTTCGACGCCAACAACTCGTCCACCTACAGCTATTCCAACCCGGTCAAGGTCTACGACTCGCTGGGCAACTCCCATGAGGTGGCGACCTTCTTCGTGAAGACCGGCCCCAACGCCTGGAGCGTCTACGCCACGGCCGACGGCTACCCGCTCAACGCGACCGGCGGCATGATCGCCGCGCCCACGCCGGCCGGCCCGCCGGTCGCCGCCAACAGCGCGCCGCTGGCCACCGGCACCTTGAGCTTCGACGGCAACGGCAACCTGGTCGCCGGCGCGCCGACGACGCTGGTGGGCGGCAAGATCAATTTCGCCGGCCTGAATTTCGCCAACGGCTCCAACGCGATGAGCTTCACGATGGACCTGACCAAGTCGACCCAGTTCGGCAACGTCAACGACCCGAAAAAACTCACGCAGGACGGCTTCACCTCCGGCCAGCTGACGGCCTTCGCGATCAATGAGGACGGCACCATCACCGGCAAGTACTCCAACGAGCAGACCCAGACCCTGGGCCAGGTCGTGCTCTCGTCCTTCGTGAACCCCAACGGCCTGCAGCCCAAGGGCGACAACGTCTGGGCCGAGACCGCCGAATCGGGACAGCCCCTGACCGGCTCGCCCGGCAGCGGCACCAAGCTGGGCGCGCTGGCGTCCGGCGCGGTTGAGGCCTCCAACGTGGACCTGACCGCCGAACTCGTGAACCTGATCATCGCGCAGCGCACCTACCAGGCCAACGCGCAGACCGTGAAGACGCAGGACCAGGTCATGCAGACCCTGGTGAACATGCGCTGATGCCTTAGCAAGGCATATCCAAAAAGAAAACGAAGGACAGCATGGACCGGATGATTTACATCGGCCTGGCCGGCGCCAAGCAGGCGCTGGAGCAGCAGGCCTCGGTGGCGCACAACATGGCC
The DNA here is from genome assembly GCF_056405735.1 of Polaromonas sp. P1_F2. Classification (NCBI taxonomy): domain Bacteria; kingdom Pseudomonadati; phylum Pseudomonadota; class Betaproteobacteria; order Burkholderiales; family Comamonadaceae; genus Polaromonas; species Polaromonas sp. P1_F2. The sequence goes on from NZ_JBFUBN010000002.1 coordinate 11,583, forward strand.
AACGTGTCCACGCCCGGCTTTCGCGCGCAGATCAACAGCTTTCGCGCGGTGCCGGTCGTCGGCGAGGAAATGGGCACCCGCTCCATGGTGGTGGCGACCACGCCGGGCGCCGACATGAGCGCCGGCCCGCTGATGCAGACCGGCCGCCCGCTGGACGTCGCGGTGCGCGGCGACGGCTGGCTCACGGTGCAGCTGCCCGACGGCGGCGAAGCCTACACGCGCCTGGGCAGCCTGCAGGTGGGCGCCGAAGGCCAGGTCAGCACGCAGGGCGGGCGCCCGCTGATGGGTGACGCCGGGCCGCTGGTGGTGCCGCCCGGCTCCTCACTCGTGGTGGGCGGCGACGGCGTGCTCACGGCCATAGGCGCGGGCGACCCGGCCGTGGGCGCCGCCGAAGTCGGCCGCCTGAAGCTGGTCAACCCGGCTGCCGCCGACCTGGTGCGGGGCGACGACGGCTTGTTCCGCATGCAGCCGGGCCGGCCCGCGCCGCAGGCCGACCCGGACGTGCGCCTGCAGACCGGCGCGCTCGAGGGAAGCAACGTGAACCCGGTCGAAGCCATGGTGCAGATGATTTCCAACGCGCGGCGCTTCGAGATGCAGATGAAGACGCTGCAGACCGCCGAGGGTAACGACCAGCAGGCCAACAAGCTGCTGTCCAGCAGCTGACCGGCATTCGCCCCAGCCATTGACCACCGCCATTGACCCCATTGAATCCATTACCTCCGCAGGAGTTTTCCCATGATTCGTTCCCTCTGGATCGCCAAGACCGGCCTGGATGCGCAGCAGACCCAGCTCGACGTCGTGTCCAACAACCTGGCCAACGTGGGCACCACGGGTTTCAAGCGCAGCCGCGCCGTGTTTGAAGACCTGCTGTACCAGAACCTGCGCCAGAGCGGCGGCCAGACTTCGGACCAGACGCGCATGCCCTCGGGCCTGCAGATAGGCACCGGCGCGCGCGTGGTGGCGACCGAGCGCATCCACACCCAGGGCAACCCGACCAAGACCGACAACCCGCGCGACGTTTCCATCAACGGCGGCGGCTTCTTCCAGGTGCTGATGCCGGACGGCACCAATGCCTACACGCGCGACGGCTCCTTCCAGCCCGACCAGAACGGCCAGCTCGTGACGGCCAACGGCTACCCGCTGCAGCCGGCCATCACGCTGCCGCAGGACACCACCGGCATGACCATAGGCCGCGACGGCACGGTCTCGATCACGCAAGGCGGCAGCAGCACGAACGTGCAGATCGGCCAGATCCAGCTGGCGACCTTCATGAACCCCGCGGGCCTGGAGAGCAAGGGCGAGAACCTCTACGTCGAAACCGACGCCTCGGGCGGCGCCAACCAGACCGCGCCGGGCCAGAACGGCGCCGGCGTGCTGAACCAGGGTTACGTTGAATCGTCGAATGTGAACGTGGTGGAAGAGCTGGTCAATATGATCCAGACCCAGCGCGCCTACGAGATCAACAGCAAAGCGGTGCAGACCTCCGACCAGATGCTCGCGCGCCTGGCGCAGCTGTGATGCGTGGCCCGATAGCGAACGCCGGCCGCGTGTGCGGCCCTGCGCTGGCCGCCGTCGGGCTGCTGCTGGGCGGCTGCGCCCAGGTGCCGCGCGAGCCCATCGTGCAGCAACCCATGACGGCGCGCGCCGAGGCGCAGCCGCGCCAGGCCGGGCCCGCCAACGGTTCGATCTACCGCACCGGCTTCGGCACGCAGGCCTTGTTTGAGGACCGGCGCCCGCGCTACGTCGGCGACATCCTGACCATTGTGGTCAGCGAGAACATCAATGCCAGCAAGAACTCCGCCGCCGATGCCAGCCGCACCGGCAGCGCGACCTCCATCCTGGGCATAGTCCCCAAACTGATCAGCGGCCTGATCTCCAGCGACCAGAACGCCGACGCCAGCGGCAAGAACGTCATGAGCGCCAAGGGCGGCGCCAATTCCAGGAACACCTTCAACGGCGTGATCACGGTCACGGTGGTGGAAGTGCTGGCCAACGGCAACCTGCTGGTCAGCGGCGAAAAGCAGATGCTGATCAACCAGGGCACGGAATACATACGCTTCTCCGGCGTGGTCAACCCGCGCACCGTGGGCGCCAACAACGCCGTGCCTTCCAGCCAGGTGGCCGACGCGCGCATCGAGTACAGCGCCAAGGGTTACATCGACGAGGCGCAGACCATGGGCTGGCTGCAGCGCGTCTTCCTCAACGTCCTGCCTTTCTGACCCCGTTCCGACCCTGTTCCGACCATGACGCACGCCACACCAAAATTTCTTTCCCTGGGAAGCCTGGCACTGAAGCTGTGCCTGCTGCTGCCGGCCCTGGCCGCCCTGGCCTCGCTCCCCGCGCAGGCCGAACGCATCAAGGATCTCGCCAGCATCCAGGGCGTGCGCGACAACCCTTTGATTGGTTACGGCCTGATGGTGGGCCTGGACGGCAGCGGCGACCAGACCATGCAGACGCCTTTCACCACGCAGAGCCTGAACAACATGCTGGGCCAGCTCGGCGTGACGGTGCCGCCCGGCACCAATATGCAGCTCAAGAACGTGGCCGCCGTGATGGTGACCGCCGTGCTGCCACCGTTTGCGCGGCCCGGCCAGGCCATCGACATCACCGTGTCCTCGCTGGGCAATGCCAAGAGCCTGCGCGGCGGCACCCTGCTGATGACGCCGCTCAAGGGCGCGGACGGCCAGGTCTATGCGCTGGCCCAGGGCAATATGGTGGTCGGCGGCGCGGGCGCCTCGGCCAGCGGCAGCCAGGTCAAGGTCAACCAGCTGAGCTCGGGCCGCATCCCGGCCGGTGCGATTGTCGAGCGCGCGGTGGAGTCCCCGCTGGGCGGCGACGGCACGCTGATGATCGAACTCAACAAGACCGATTTCGGCACCGCGCAGAAAGCCGTGGACGCGATCAACCGCAGCTTCGGTCCCGGCACGGCGCAGGCGCTGGACGCTCGCGTGATCCAGGTCAGCGCGCCGGCCCGGCCCGAGGAGCGCGTCGGTTTCCTGGCCCGCATCGAGGACCTTGACGTGAATCCCTCGCAGGCCGTGGCAAAGGTGGTGATCAATGCGCGCACCGGCTCGGTGGTGATGAACCAGACGGTGCGCATCAACGACTGCGCGGTGGCGCACGGCAGCCTGTCGGTGGTGATCAACACCGAACCGGTGATCAGCCAGCCCGGCCCCTTCTCGGGCGGCAACACCGTGGCCACCCAGCGCTCGCAGATCGAACTGAGCCAGGGCGGCGGCGCGCTGCAGGTCGTCAAGGGCGGCGCTTCGCTGGCCGACGTGATCAAGGGCCTCAACGCCCTGGGCGCGAACCCGCAGGACCTGGTGTCCATCCTGCAGGCCATGAAGGCCGTGGGCGCGTTGCGCGCCGAACTTGAAATCATCTGATGAGTGGCACCAGCATCGCCAACCTCAACGGCATGAACCTGCCGGCCACCGGCGTGCTCGACCAGCGCCTGTCGCTGGACGTGCAGGGCGTCGACGAGTTGCGGCGCACGGCGCGCGCCTCCCCGCAGGAGGGCATGAAGCAGGCCTCCAAGCAGTTCGAGGTCATGTTCATGAACATGGTGCTCAAAAGCATGCGCGAGGCCACGCCCTCGGACGGCCTGTTCAGCAGCCAGTCCGAAAAAATGTACACCTCCATGCTGGACCAGCAGCTTGCGCAAAATCTCTCGGGCCGCGGCCTGGGCCTGGCCGATGCGATGTATGCGCAACTGAGCCGGATGACGGGTGGGCAGGCGGCGCCGTCGCAAGCCGGCGGCCTGCCCATGCAGCCTATGCTCCCCGGTGAGGCCGGCGCGGTGGCACCCAAATCACGCGCCACGCCCCAGGCCTATGCGCCCGCCGCCGGCCGTGTGGATCTTTCGGTGTATGAAGAGGCCACCGCGCAGGCGACGCTGAGCCGCAGCGCGCTGCCGCAGGCGCATGTCGAGGCCTTTGTCTCGCGCCTGCTTCCGGCCGCGCAGCGCGCCAGCGAAGCCAGCGGCGTTCCCGCGCAGTTGATCATGGCGCAGGCGGCGCTGGAGTCCGGCTGGGGCAAGCGCGAGATCCGCATGGAAGACGGCAGCAGCAGCTTCAACGTCTTCGGCATCAAGGCCGACCGCAGCTGGAAGGGCCCTGTGGCCGAAAGCGCCACCACCGAATTTGTCAACGGCGCGCCGCAAAAGACGCGCGCCGCTTTCCGCGCCTATGGCTCTTATGACGAAGCCTTCGCCGACTACGCGAAATTCCTTTCAAACAACCCGCGCTATGCCGGTGTGGTTGCCACGCGCGACCCGGCCGAGGCCGCCCACGGCCTGCAGCGCGCCGGGTATGCGACCGATCCCGAGTACGGCGGAAAACTGGTGCGCATCATGCGGCAGATGAACACCTGACACCGGCGGCAAGCACACGCAGCCCCCTAAACAACAAGCCCCCCACACAGAGACATCCATGATCATCCGCAATTTCAAGATCGGAACACGTTTAGGCCTGGGCTTCGCCCTCGTGCTGCTGTTCCTCACCGCCATCGCGGCGCTGGGCATCTGGCGGCTGCAGGGCGTGGGCCATGCCACCAGCGACATGGCCGGCCGCGCGCTGGTCAAGGAGCGGCTGGCGGCCGACTGGCTGGTGGCGACCAGCACCAACAGCGTGCGCACTTTCGCGCTGGTCAAGACCAGCGACCCGCGCGACCAGGAATATTTCCAGAAGGCGATTTCCAAAACCAGCCTGGCGATCACCGAGACCTCGGGAAAGCTGCTGGCCATGCTGGACTCGCCTGAGGAAAAAAAGCTCTACGAAGACAGCCTGGCCAAACGCGGTGCCTACATCGGCATACGCGCCGCGGCGCTCAAGCTCAAGGCCGAGGGCCAGGCCGATCAAGCACTGGAAATGGTCGACAACAAGCTGGTGCCGGCGCTGGAAGCCTATGACGCCAGCATCAAGGCCATGCTGTCTTTCCAGAAAGCCAATATCGATAAGACTGTGAGCGCCATCGATCTGCTCTACCGCTCGAGCCGGCTCAGCCTGGGCGCCATGGCTGCCGTCGCCCTGGCGCTGGGCGGCCTGCTGTCCTGGTGGCTGACGCTGGGCATCACCCGGCCGCTGGGCCGCGCCCTCAAGGTCGCGGAGACCGTGGCCGCCGGCGACCTGACCAGCCGCATCGTGGTGGGCAGCCAGGACGAGACCGGCCAGCTGATGCAGGCCCTCAAGAACATGAATGACAACCTGGTCGGCATCGTCGGCAATGTGCGCAGCGGCACCGACACCATCGCGACGGCCAGCAGCCAGATCGCGGCCGGCAACCATGACCTGTCCTCACGCACCGAACAGCAGGCCAGCTCGCTCCAGGAGACGGCGGCCTCGATGGAGCAGATCACCTCCACCGTCAAGCAGAACGCCGACAACGCGAGGCAGGCCAACCAGCTCGCGGCCTCGGCCTCCAGCATTGCCGTCAAGGGCGGCGGTGTGGTCGCGGGGGTGGTCGACACCATGGGTGCGATCAATGCGTCCTCCAAAAAGATCGTCGACATCATCAGCGTGATCGACGGCATTGCTTTCCAGACCAATATCCTGGCGCTCAATGCCGCGGTGGAAGCCGCGCGTGCCGGTGAGCAGGGCAGGGGCTTTGCGGTCGTGGCCGCCGAGGTGCGTAACCTCGCGCAGCGCAGCGCAGCAGCCGCCAAGGAAATCAAGACCCTGATCGGCGACTCGGTCGACAAGGTCGAAGAGGGCAGCAAACAGGTTGCAGAAGCCGGCAAGACCATGGACGAGATCGTCGACAGCGTGAAGAGGGTGACCGACATCATGGCCGAGATCACCGCTGCGAGCCAGGAACAGACCTCGGGAATAGAGCAGATCAACCAGGCCATCACGCAGATGGACCAGGTCACGCAGCAGAACGCGGCCCTGGTCGAAGAAGCAGCTGCTGCGGCATCGTCATTGCAAGAGCAGGCCAGCGGCCTGTCGGAAGCCGTCAGCGTGTTCAAGCTCGAGGATGACTTTGCCCTGCAGCGGCCTGCCGCCCCGTTGAGGCAGCCGCCACCGGCCCGGCGAGCCATCGCCGCGTCCGGCCGCAAACCCGCACCGAAAAAAGAGGAGCTCGCCATGGCAGGCGACGACTGGGAGACTTTTTAGTTTTGAGTTTGAGTTAATCCGGCGCGGCCATCCGCGACCCTACAAGGAATAAAAATATGCAGTGGTTTCATCAACTTCGTGTCATGACCAAGCTGGTCGGCAGTTTCCTCATCGTGGCGGCCATAGGCGCCGCCATCGGTGGGCTGGGCATTTTCCACATGGGCCGCATCAGCGCCGCCACCGAGAGCCTTTACGGCCGCGAGGTGCAGGTGCTCAAGGGCGTGCAGGAAGCCAACATCCACCTGCTTTATGCCAGCCGCGCGCAGATGACGCTGCAGGCCGCCTCGTCCATCGGCGAGCGCAACACCGGAAAAAAAGATATCGCGTCAGCCCTGGAGGGCATTGAGGCGCGCATGGCCGATGTCAAGCCCCTGCTCGAAGGCGATGAGAAGGGCCTGTCGCTGTACCAGCAGTACGAAAGCAGGATGCCGCACCTCAAGCAGCAGATGACCGAGTTTGTGGCGCTGGTGCTCAAGCAGTCCATGGACTCCTCGCAGTACGACGGCCGCGTGGCCGACGACAGCGCCAGCCTGGTCAAGGAATCCCGCGCGCTGGAGGAAGTGATGCAGAAGCTGGTGGGACACAGCGACCAGCTGGCCAGGGGCAGCATGGAAAACGTCACCACCACCTACAAAAGCTCCCGGCTGGCCATGATGGTGCTGGTGCTGGGCGGCATCGCCGCCAGCGTGGGCCTGGGCGTGGCCATGGCGCGCATGCTGGGCCTGCAGATCGGCGGCGAGCCCGCCTATGCCGCGACCATCGTCGACCGCGTGGCCGAGGGTGACCTGACGGTGCAGGTGGAACTGCGCAAGGGCGACAGCCGCAGCCTGCTGTATGCCATCCACAAGATGCAGCAGGAACTGGCCCGCGTCATCAGCCAGATTCGCCAGGCCAGCGGCACCATCGCCACGGCCAGCAGCGAGATCGCGGCCGGCAACCATGACTTGTCCTCTCGCACCGAGCAGCAAGCCAGTTCGCTGGAAGAGACGGCCGCCTCGATGGAAGAGCTCACGGGCACCGTCAAGCAGAATGCCGACAATGCGCGCCAGGCGAATCAATTGGCGGTGTCCGCGTCCAGCGTGGCCGTCAAGGGCGGCAGCGTGGTCGCCGAGGTGGTCGGCACCATGGGTGCGATCAATGCCTCGTCCAGAAAGATTGTCGACATCATTGGTGTGATTGACGGCATCGCCTTCCAGACCAATATCCTGGCCCTCAATGCCGCAGTGGAAGCCGCGCGTGCCGGCGAGCAGGGCAGGGGCTTTGCGGTGGTGGCTGCCGAGGTGCGCAACCTCGCGCAACGCAGTGCCGCAGCGGCCAAGGAAATCAAGACCCTCATCGGTGATTCGGTCGACAAGGTCGAGGAAGGCAGCAAGCAGGTCGCCGAAGCCGGCAAGACCATGGATGAGATTGTCGACAGCGTCAAGCGTGTGACCGACATCATGGCCGAGATCACGGCGGCGAGCCAGGAACAGACCTCGGGCATAGAACAGATCAACCAGGCGATCACGCAGATGGACCAGGTCACGCAGCAGAACGCGGCGCTGGTCGAGGAAGCGGCCGCGGCAGCCTCTTCACTGCAAGAGCAGGCCAGCGGCCTGTCGGAAGCCGTCAGCGTGTTCAAGCTGGAAGAGGGCGACGGGCAGGTGCATGCGCCGCGCCGCGCTGCCACCCCGGTTCGCCCGGCGTCAACACCGAGGCAGCCGCCCCAGGCCCGCCAGGCCATCGCCCCCCCGCTGGCGGCCGGTGCGGCCGGCGGCAGCTGGGAGACCTTCTGAACACCCACGTAGCGACAGCATAAAAATTTCCGGCCAGGCGTGAACAAGTGCTCAAGTTTTTGCCGAAGCCGGCCGATAAGCAGGGGCGAGGCGTGCCGCGGGCACGGCCTTGCATCAGACAACACCATTGATTTCCAAGGAGTGCGCATGCACGCGACCACCAGCCATCCGGTATCGACTGTTGAAAAATTGCCTCTGACGCTGGGTTATCCCGGCGTGGCAGCTACCAAGCCGGACCCCCTGCCCGCTGAAAAGATCGCCGACATCATTGGCGTGATCGACGGCCTTGCACTGCGCACGCGCAGCCTGGCCCACAGCGCCGCCGCCGAAGCGGCGCGTGCCGGCGAGCAGGGCCGCGGTTTTGCCGCGGTGGCCGCCGAAGTCAAGCACCTGGCCCAGCGCAGCGCGGCGGCGGTCAAGGAGATCAAGGGCCTGATTGGCGACTCGGTCTACAAAGCCGGACAGATTGATGAAGATCGCCGGCGCGAGTTTGAAGAGAGAGCAAAGCGGTGGCAGCGCTCCTTGACTGCGTGAGGCGGATGTTTCTGCCTTGCTCCCTCTCCCTCTCCCTCTGGGAGAGGGCGGGGGCTGAGCGCTGCGGCTCCGGATGCGCCTGCGCGCATCTGGACAGTGCGAAGAAGCCCAGGCTCTGCCTGGGCTGCGGTCTGCAAGACAGGGCCGGCGGCGCATCAAACACTACCGATTCATCCAAACCGGGAGAGCCCTCACCCTAACCCTCTCCCAGGGGGAGAGGGAATGGGGAAGGAATGGGAACAGGAGGGAATTTGATCAGGAATGGCCCTCAAGTTTCCCCAGGCCCGGCCGTTATCCCTCTATATATATGCAGTGAGCGCCGGCACTCCCAGGCGCTCCCCAGGAATTGCCAGGCGCAACCCGCCGCCGTGAAAGACCCGATTTATGTCCAATAACATGTTCTACACCGGGCTCAGCGGCCTCAACGCCGCCCAGGCCGCGCTGGTGACCACCGGCCACAACACCGCCAACGTCAATACGCCGGGCTACAGCCGGCAGTCGGCGCAGATCGCCTCGGCCGGCGGCACCTACCGTGCCAGCGTCGGCTTCTTCGGCAGCGGCGCCAAGGTGGCCGACGTGACGCGCAGCTACGACGCCTACCTGTCCTCGCAGCTCAACCAGGCGCAGTCGCTGAACCAGTCGCTGACGACCTACTACACGCAGATCAGCCAGATCGACAACCTGCTGGCCAACCAGAAGGCCGGCCTCGCGCCCCAGCTGCAGTCGCTGTTCACCAACATCCAGGCTGTCGCCAACACGCCGGCCGACCCCGCCGCGCGCCAGCAGCTGATCAGCTCCGCGCAGGCCACGGCCAACCAGTTCCGCTCGATGGACCAGTACCTGACCGGCCTGAACAGCACCACCAACGACCAGATCTCCGGCACGGTGGCGCAGATCAACACCTATGCCGAGCAGATCGCCAGCCTCAACAAGCAGGTGGCGATGTTCAGCAACGCCTCGGGCGGGCAGGCCCCCAACGACCTGCTGGACCAGCGCGACCTGCTGGTCAACCAGCTGGGCCTGCTGGTCGGCACCAAGCTGGTGGTGCAGGACGGCGGCCAGTACAACATCACCATCGGCAACGGCCAGACCCTGGTGCTGGGCGACAGCGCTACAAAACTCGAGGCCGTGCGCTCCGCCGCCGACCCCAGCCGCATCGCCGTCGCGGCGGTGAACGCGGCCGGCCGCGCCGTCGAGCTGCCGGACAGCATGCTCAGCAGCGCCGGCATGCTGGGCGGGCTGCTGCAGTTCCGCAATGAGACGCTGGCGCCCGCGCAGAACGCTTTGGGCCGCATGGCGATTGCACTGTCGGACGCCTTCAACGCCCAGCACAAGCTCGGCATCGACCTGAACGGCGCGCTGGGCGGCAACTTCTTCTCGCAGGCCAGCCCCAGCCTGGTGGCGAACAGCCGCAACACCGGCAACCTGGTGATGACGCCTTCGTTCTCGGACAGCAACCAGCTGACCACCAGCGACTACCGCCTCGATGTGGGCGCCGGCCCCAGCTACACGCTGACCCGCCTCTCGGACAACCAGGTCATCCCCATGACCGCGGGTTTCCCGGGCGCGGCACCCGCGAACACCACGACCTTTGACGGTGTCACGCTCACGCTGGGCAGCGGCGCCGGCGCGCCCGGCGACTCCTTCCTGATCCAGCCGACCCGCAGCGGCGCGCGCGACCTCAACGTGCTGGTGACCGACCCGGCCAAAATCGCGGCGGCCTCGCCCATCGTGACCGGCAACACGGCGGCCAACCAGGGCAGCGGAAAGATCAGCGCCGGCAAGGTCGACGCGGCCTACCCCGGCACGCCGCTGGCCGCGAAGGTGACGCTCACTTACGACGGCACCATCAACCAGCTGTCGGGTTTCCCGGCGGGCGCGGCCGTCACCGTGACGCGCGCCGACGGCACACCCGACCCGGCGAGCCCTTATGTGCCCGGCGCCTCCGTCAACTACACGCCCGGTGCGACCATCAGCTTCAACGGCATCAGCCTGACCATCAGCGGCACGCCTTCCAACGGCGACAGCTTCACCGTGGACAAGAACACCGGCGGCATCTCCGACGGCGGCAATGCCCTGTTGCTGGGTGCGCTGCAGAACAAAAAGACCATGGGCAACGGCACGGCCAGCTTCAACGATTCCTATGCCCAGCTGGTCAGCAGCGTCGGCAACAAGGCCAGGCAGATCCAGATCGCCGGCACCGCGCAGACCAGCCTGGCCACGCAGATCCGCGGCGCCCAGCAGTCGGTCTCGGGCGTCAACCAGGACGAGGAAACCGCCAACCTGCTGATGTTCCAGCAGATGTACCAGGCCAATGCCAAGGTCATACAGACGGCTTCGACCATGTTTGACGCAGTGCTGGGCATCAGCCACTAAGCGCTCACTTACCCAGACACAAGCACAGCAGCACAGCAGCCACAGGCACTACAAGCGCCACCAGGAGTTCATGATGCGTATCAGCACCCAGTCTTTCTACGAACAAAGCCAGACCGCCATGGGCTCGCAGCAAAGCAGCCTGCTGCGCGTGCAGCAGCAGATCGGCGCCATGACCAAAATCCTCGCGCCCTCGGACGACCCGCTGGGCGCCACGCGCGCGCTGGCGGTCTCGCAGTCCATCGCGCTGAATTCGCAATACGCCACCAGCCGCAAGCAGGCCGAGCAGATGCTCTCGCTGGAAGAGAATTCCCTGCAAAGCGTGACCACCGTGCTGCAGAACATCAAAAGCCTGCTGGTCGAGGCCGGCAACGGCACCATGACCGACGCCGACCGCGGCACGCTCGCCACCACGCTGCAAAGCGCGTTTGACCAATTGCAGGGCCTGGCCAACACCGACGACGGCAACGGCCAGTTCCTGTTCGCCGGCTTCAAGAGCGGCAGCCCGCCCTTTGTGAAGCAGCCCGACGGCAGCATTCTTTATGCCGGCGACCAGGGCCAGCGCCTGATGCAGGTCGACGTGTCGCGCCAGATGGCCGGCAGCGACGACGGCCGCAGCATTTTCCAGAGCGTGCAGGGCGGGGCAGGATATGTCAGCGTCGCGCAGGCCGGCAACACCGGCAGCGGCGTGTTCGGCGCGACCTCGGTGGTCGACATTGCCGACGCCAATTACGGCAAGGACTTCGTCATCACCTTCACCACGCCGACCACCTACCAGGTCGACACCAACACCGTGCCGCCGGTGTCTATCGTGCCCTCCACCGCTTTCACCGCGGGCAGCCCCATCCAGTTCGGCGGCCTGCAGCTCAGCATCACCGGCGCCCCCGCGGCGGGCGACAGCTTCCATGCCTCCACCGCCAAAAACGCCGGCACCGACGTCTTCGCCACCATCAGCGCCGCGATCACGGCGCTGCGCTCTCCGGTCGACGGCGCCGGCCCAGGCGCCCAGTCCAAACTGCTCAACGCCCTGAGCACCGCCAACCGCAAAATCACCAACGCCCACGACAACGTGATCACGGTGCGCGCCTCGGTCGGCACCCGCCTGCAGGAGCTCGACGCCCTGGGCGACACCGGCGACAGCCGCGCCCTTTACGACAAAAGCTACCTCTCAGACCTGCAGGACCTGGACTACGCCAGCGCGATCGCCGAGTTCTACCAGCGCCAGACGGCGCTACAGGCCAGCCAGCAGACCTTTGTGCGGATCCAGCAGATCGCGTTGTTTAACTACCTGTAGGTGTAGTGTGGGCGGCCGGTTTGGCCCGGCCAGGCGCGGACTTCTTCAGTGCCTGGTACTCGCCATTGATATCTTCCAGAAACAGCTTGCCTGTTCCCAGGTCTACCAACATAGTGAATCGGCGTTCAAAACGGTTCAGCCTGTCGACATAGACCGTCACGCTTTGGTGGCATCTGCCTTTCCATAGCTCCGGTTGATCGATGCCGTCCAGGTTGACGACGCGACCGACCGGCGTCGCCTGTTTTGCCTCGCGTTGAACGGTTTTGAACGCGTCGGTGCGCTCCACAAGCTTTCGCGCTTTTTGTTGGGCGGCTTCGGAGAAGATGCAAACGAGCTTGGCAGGGGCCTCAGCCGCCGGACTGCCCGCGGCCTTCTCGTTGGGCTTCGCGACTGATGTTGCGGTATGCGAAAAAATGAGGAGTACAAGGGCAATGTTGACGGAGGAAATCCGGCTTCGAAGAACTTCAAGTTTCATGCTGCCCCCTCTTTTTGGCCTTCACGCCATCCCGAAAAGTTATCGCACTTTTTTAAGCCCAATGGGGCGTCATCCCTTGCCGCCCGGCTTTGCCCAGGGAAGTTTCACGCATGGTGCTCTTCCATGTCAATTGGAAACGGCCTGGATAGCCGCACGGCCTATTCGCAGAACCAGCACAAAAAGAGCCACCGCCACCAGACCGCCGACACCGGCCTGCATCCAGAAACCCGTGGTCAGGCTGCAGCTTTCAAGTTCAAAAGCCTTCGCAAGTGCTGAGCCCACGGGGGCGGCTTTGCAAAATTCCTCTTGGGGGTTGTGAAGCAAGGCCGCAATCGCCAGGAAAAAAGCGAACGCTTGAGAGAGCCCAATGGCGATCATGTCGGCCAGCGTTGGCCTTTTCCCGCTCAGTGCGGTGATGACCAGCGAGACCGCCATACCTATCGCTAAGGCCAGCAAGGCCGAAGCCATCATCTCAAGCGAGATGCCGAAGCTGGGAAATCGTGCCAGCGCCGCCCTGAGATCCAGCTGAAGAAGAAGGCATAGGGATGCAATTGTCACGAAGCCTGGCGTTAGCAGCAAGGCCAGGCCCAAGGAAGACAGTGGCCTGAGTGACTGGTTGAGACTATGTGAGAGCGTCGGCATGGTCGCTTGATTCTTTCACGTCCGTGGATTCATGAACAGGGGCATCTGTCACCTTGTAAATAAACACGTGGCCGGGCAGTTGGCCCGGCAAGCGCGATTGCCTAGTGCTAGTTGGCCGTATAGCCGGTAGAGGTCTAGCTGCTATACAGAATGCAGACTTATTTTTGAATCTCCTCGAAGGGGCTGATGTTTTCCAGTTTCTTTAATGAATCAGTCAGATGATCAAAGGCCCAACTGTCGTTGGTCACCTGCCGCTTCATTCTTGTTAGGTCAGCTTCCAGTTCGGCACCCACGGCATCTGAATTTCGGTCGGATTTTTCTTTTGCAAGATGGATTGCTTTATTGAGGTTGGAAACCCTTAACAATCGCAAGGTGTGACCAGAACGGAAGTGCACCGGAAACTGCGGTCCCAGCTGGTACGGCAGTTCCCTGACCACGCTCACTCGGGTTAGAAATTTCACATATCGCTTGTCGAGGTCTATTGCCACCCAACGGTCAATCTGGTTGTTGATCACGCTCTCCCCCCAGCGAGGGAATTCGTCATAGTGGACGCGGCTACGAAAACCCTCGACTTTTTCAAAGCGTTTTCGCTCAAAGGACCAGCGTTCGTACTCAAATGCACACATCGATGGAGTACCAACTACTTTGACTTCTGGTCCCCCCTCTTGGCTTGCCTTAACTAGCAGTAGTTCCGCCCGCACCGGCACAATCACCACGAGTTCTTGCTCGTCTTCAAAATAAGGATCTTTGGGCTCGATGGCACGCACAATCATTTGACTTGCACAGTCTAGATAAGCTTGGTCTTTCCACATCGGAGACTTCACTTCTCGGCCATAGAAACCCCGCTTGGGCCGGGCATCCTCGTCCAAAATACCCTGGATATGCTGCTTCGCAGCCTGCAACTTCGACTCGTTGCTTGCCCGGTAGTCACCCTGCGCATTGGCGGGGCACGCCAGCGAGAAAATCGCCGCCAAAAAAAAATAGCTTTTCATCAGTACTTTTCCCTTGTTGGAATTTAGATTCGACAGTTGCAGGACGGGTACCTGGCCTTGGTGCTGGTTTTCATCGCTTCCCTATCCTCGAAAAAATTCCCTTCTCCTATGAAGAGGAGGACATGTTGTCGCTTGCAGCGCCAATGGCAGTCCGACATGTGTGAGCAGCCGGGCTTTGTTTGGCGACGCTGAACGGTATGCGAGCGCGCGAGGAAGGGCGGCGCGGATTGTCCGCACGCAGTCATTGTTTGTTCGAATTATCGAAAACGGCTTGCGTTTAAGCCAGGTCTATGCTCATGAACACTACTGCCGCAAACCCTGCAAAACCCCCATCGTTCCCGCGAAGGCCGCAGCAAAACGCGGTTCCAGGAAGGGCCCGAGGTATTGCATCAGCAGCTGCAGCATGGCGATGCCGGCCAGCAGCGTGATCGGAAAACCGACCGCAAAAATGCTGAACTGCGGTGACACGCGGTTCAGGATGCCCATCGCCAGGTTGAGCGTGAGCAGGGTGGCGATCAGGGGCAGGGCCAGCATCAGGCCGCCGGCAAAGATCTCGCCGCCGGCGTTGGCCAGCAGGAACCAGCCGCCTGCCGCCAGCGGTGCGTCGGAAATCGGCAAGGCCTGGAAGCTTTCAGCCAGCACCATGACCAGCATTAAATGGCCGTCGACGGCGAGAAAAATCAGCATGGCCATGACGTTGAGCAGACGGGCAATGACCATGGTGTTGCCGCCGCTGGTGGGGTCGAAGAAGGACGCGAATGAGAGGCCCATCTGCAGGCCGGCGTATTCACCGGCGGCTTGCACGGCCGCGAAGACCAGGCGCATCGAGAAACCCATGGCCGCGCCAATCAGGATTTGCTGGACCAGGATCCAGAAGCCGGCGGCGGAGACCAGGGGCACGGCGGGCGGCGCGCCCAGCGTGGGCGCGACCACAATGGCCAGCAGCGCGGCCAGGCCGACTTTGGTCCTGCGCGGCACGGCGGCTTCGCTGAAGATGGGTGCGGTGCTGATGAGGGCCAGCATGCGCACAAAAGGCCACAGGAAAAACACCAGCCAGAGGTTGAGCTGGCCGGAGGTGACCGAAAAAACCGGCTGCATGGGCCTGGGTCGAACTGTGTCGCGCCGTGTCAGCCGACGATCTGCGGAATCGACGAGAACAGGTTGCGCATGTAGTCGAGCACGGTGCCCAGCATCCAGGGCCCGGCAATCACCAGCGTGGCGAACACGGCCAGCAGCTTGGGGATAAAGGACAGCGTCATCTCGTTGATCTGCGTCGCGGCCTGGAACAGGCTGATCAGCAGGCCGGTGACCAAGGCCACCAGCAGCAGCGGCGCGCCCAGCAGCAATGAGAGTTTCATGGCTTCATAGCCCAGCGCCATGACGGATTCGGGAGTCATGTATGTCCTTGGTGTGCGCTAGAGATAAAAGCTCTGCGCCAGCGCGCCTATCAGCAGCTGCCAGCCGTCGACCAGCACAAACAGCATGAGCTTGAAGGGCAGCGAGATGGTGGCCGGGGGCACCATCATCATGCCCATGGACATCAACACACTGGCAACCACCAGGTCGACGATGAGGAAGGGGATGAAGATGGTGAAGCCGATCTGGAAGGCGGTCTTGAGTTCGCTGATGACAAAGGAGGGCAGCAGGATGCGCAGGCTGACATCTTCGGGGCCGTCGAGCTTCTCGATATTGGCGAGCCGGGCGAACAGGGCCAGGTCGGCTTCGCGGGTCTGCTTGAGCATGAACTGCTTGAAGGGTTCGACGCCGCGCTCCAGGGCCTGCTCGACGCTGATCTTGTTCTCGGAAAAAGGTTTGTAGGCGCTGGCGTGCACTTTGTCGAAAACCGGTGACATCACAAAAAACGTCAAAAACAGCGAGAGACCGACCAGCACCTGGTTGGGCGGCGAGGACTGCGTGCCGATGGCGGTGCGCAGCAGGCCCAGCACGATCAGGATGCGCGTGAAGCTGGTCATGGACAGCAGCAGCGCCGGCAAAAAAGACAGCGAGGTCAGCAGCACCAGGGTTTGCACGCTGAGCGACCAGGTCTGGCTGCCGCCCGGGCCTTTGGTGCTGGTGATGCCGGGCAGGCCCTGGGCGGATGCGGCCTCGGGCAGCAGCATGAGCGCGATCACGATGAACGCAGGCAGCAGCAGGGCCGCGCCGGCGCGCAGGCCGGCAAGCTTGTTCTTCATCTCAGTCGCGTTTCTTGAGCTTGTTCAGCGATTCGAGGAGTCGGTTCGAGAAAGCGCTGCCGGGGCCGGTGAAGCGCTGGGGCGCGGGCACCGCGTCGCTGTCGGGGAGGTTGCCGGGCAGGCTTTGCGCGGGCATGGTGTGCAGCGCGCGCACCTGGCCGGCCGCCACGCCCAGCACCAGCCACTGGCCGCCGACTTCGACGACGACCACACGTTCGCGCTGGCCGACCATGGCGCTGGAGACGACCTTGAGCAGACGGCCGCTGCCGCCGGCCTGCAGGCCGAAGCGCCGCGCCAGCCAGGCGCAGCCAAAAATCATCGCGACCACAAAGGCCAGGCCCAGTCCGGCCTGCAGCAGGCCGGCGGCGCCGAAAGAGGCGCGCACGGGCTCGGCGGCGGCCGCGGGCACGGTGGGCAGCACCGCGCCGGCCGACAGGCAGAGGCCGGCCAGCAGCAGGGCGGCGAGCCCGCGAACCACGGTACGGAACACAGGCTTCATCGGTTCAGCTTCTGCATGCGTTCGGACGGCGTGATGATGTCGGTCAGGCGTATGCCGAACTTGTCGTTGACGACGACCACTTCACCCTGCGCGATCAAATAGCCGTTGATGAAGACGTCCATGGGCTGGCCGGCCAGGCCGTCGAGCTCGACGACCGAACCCTGGGACAGCTGCAGCAGGCTCTTGATGGTGATGCGGGTGCGGCCGAGTTCGGTGGTCAGCTGCACCGGCACGTCGAGCACGCGGTCTATGTCGCCGCGGGCGATCTCGAAGGCGGCGTTGCCCTGCAGCGGCTGGAACACGCGCTCGCCGGCCGCGGTGGAAGGCGGCGGGGGCGCAGGGGGCGGCGGAGGAGGCGGCGCGGCGGCGGCGCTGGACTGCGCCTGCTCGGCGAGCGCGCTGCCCCAGTCGTCGGCGTCGGCCGCCGGCTGCTCTTTGCTGTCTTCACTCATGGTCTTTTCCCTTGCTGGAGTCGCTGTCCTGGTGGTGGATCATTTTTTCCACACGCAGGGCATAGTGGTTGTTGGAGGTGCCGTAGCCGCATTCCATGACGGGCACGCCGTTGACCTTGCCGATGATGGTGTCCGGGATCTCGACGGGCAGCACGTCGCCGGCCTGCAGCCTGAGCAGCTGGCCTATGCTGGACTGCAGGGTCAGGAAGTGGGCGCGCAGCTCGACCTCGGCGCTCTGCACCTGCTGCGAGAGCTGCTTGACCCAGCGCTTGTCGATCTCGATCTCGTCCTGCAGCGGATTCGACAGCAGGTCGCGTATCGGCTCGATCATGGAATAGGGGATGCAGACGTTGAGCGCCCCGCCTATGGGGCCGAACTCGATCTGGAAGGTGGTGTTGATGACCACCTCGTTGGGCGCGACGATGTTGGCCAGCTTGGCGTGCATCTCGGCGCGCACGTATTCGAACTCGAGCGGGTAGACCGGCTGCCAGGCGCCGCCGTAGCTCTCCAGCGTGAGGTTGAGCAGGCGCTTGATGATGCGCTGCTCTGTCTGCGTGAAGTCGCGGCCCTCGATGCGCACATGGTAGCGGCCGTCGCTGCCGAACAGGTTGTCGACGACCAGGAACACCAGCTTGGGGTCGAACACGAACAGCGCCGTGCCGCGCAGCGGCTTCATGTGCATCATGTTGATGTTGGCCGGCACCGGCAGGTGGCGTATGAAGTCGCCGTATTTCTGGATCTGCACCGCGCCGACCGAGATGTCGGCGCTGCGCCGCATGAAGGTCAGCAGCGCGCCGCGCAGGTGGCGCGCGAAACGCTCGTTGATGACCTCGAGCGTGTGCATGCGGCCGCGCACGATGCGCTCGTCCGTGCCGAGGTTGTAGGTCGGCGGGCCCGCGGGGGCGGGCGGCTTCGGGCTGGCCGTGCCGGCGTCACCGGTGACGCCCTGCAGCAGCGCATCTACCTCGTCCTGCGAGAGCTGCTGTTCATAGGCCATGGGCGGATTTCATTGGGCGTCGTTATGGCGAATAGGTGCAGGCGATGCTTACTGCAGCATGAAGGTGGTGAACATCACGCTGGAGATCTTCAGCGAGGGCAGGTTGGGCACCAGGGGCTGGTTCAGCGCCGCCATGATTTCGGTGGCGAGCTTGGCTTTTTCCTCGGGCGTGATCAGCGCGTCGGAGGCGCGGTTGGACAGCACCGTGAGCAGCCGGCTGCGCACTTCGGGCAGGTACTGGGTGACCAGGGCCTGGGATTTGGCGTCGGGCACCTTCAGCGTGACGGCCGCATGCAGGAAGCGGCTGCGGCCGCCCGGCTGCAGGTTGACGGTCATGGGCTCCAGCGCCACGAAGAGCGGCGCGGCCGGCAGGGTGGCGGCGGGCGCGGCCTCGGCGTTGCGCTGGTTGCTGAGGTACCAGGTGGCGCCCGCGGCCGCGGCGGCGGCCAGGACCGACAGGGCGATCAACAGGGCGATGAGTTTGGGCGAGGGCTGGCGCGAGGTGAGGGTCTTCGCTGGGAGTGTGCTGGTAGCCATGGCGGTGTGGGTTTGGGTTGGTCAATCGATTGTTGGGTAAAACACCGGCCGGGCATCGCCGGAGCAGCAGGGGGAAAACGCTTCAACTTCGGCATTTGCCGGGCGCGCTTGCTCAGGCGTAGGTGTCCACCTTGCCGCGCGGGTGCACCGGCGCGGCGGCCGTGGGGGCCGGGGCCGCCGCATCGGCCGTCAGGTAGCCCGGCGGGGTGCGGGGGTTCTGTGCGCCCGGCTGGCCGGGCCGTCCGTCCTGGCCCTGGGCGAAGGCGGGCTGCTGCTGGCTGCCGGAGTTGACCGAGGTGTCGCCCAGGCTGATGCCGTTGTCGGCCAGCGTGCCGCGCAGCTGCGGCAGCGCGGCTTCGACGGCGGCGCGCACCGAGGCATGCGCGGACACAAACAGCGCCTGGACCTGGTTGTCGTTCATGCTGAGCGTGACCTTCAGTGGACCCAGGCCCGGCGGGTTGAGCTGGAGCTCGGCCACCTGCTCGCCGGCCTTGCCCATGTGCAGCATCTGCCGGCCCAGGGCCTGGCCCCATTCGCCGCTGCCGACTTCGGGTGTGAGTGCTGCCTGACTTGGGGTGGGCGCCGCGGGCTGGCTGGGAGCCAGGGCATGGTTTTGTGCCGGGGCGCTTGCCGCGCCGACCGTGAAGCCCGGGCTGGCCGCCGGTGCATCGGTTGCAGCGACCTGGCCGGCGGCTGCCGGGGCAGAGGCTGCGGTGACGTCGGCAACTGCCGGGCCGGCTGCATCGTTAGCCGCCGCCATGACGGGTGCCTTGCTTGCGCCGGGCTTTTGTTCGACGCGGGTGTCAGTGCCCAGCGCCTCGCGTGCCTCATCGCCGGGCCGCTCGTCGTGTGCTGAAAATTGTTTGGCCTGGCCAACATCGGATGTTGCGGCCGGCGTCATGGCTTTGGTTGCGGGCAGGTCCAAGGCGGCTTCGTCGTTTGTGGGTGCCAGGGTCGTGGCCGGAGCTTCCCGGCCCTTTGCGGGTGCGGCGGGCGCAACAGGCAGGCCGGAGGCGAGCAGGGCTTGCGGCGCGGTGGCTTCGGTGTCGCCGCCGAGGCTGGCATCGTTTGCCGCTGCGGCGGCTGCCGGTGCGGTGGTGGCGGTCGAGGCTTCCGCGGTGGCGGTGGCGCTCAGGGGCGTAGTCGCGTTGCCGCCGGCGATAGCGGCAGTGCCGGCCTCGGCGCCTGCCGCCTTGGTGATGCGTGTTTCCAGTGGCACAAACAGCAGCGCGGCGGTGTTGATCGCTTCGGGCGCGTCGGATTTTTTGTCGTCAGCGATGCGCTTGACGGGCACGGACGCGGCGGGCTTGCCGCCGGCCTTGGCGGGCGCTTCACCGGAGGCCGCGAGCGAGCGCGACAGCACGTCGCCAAAACTTTCGCCGTCGCCCTGGGCGGCTTCATCGCCGCGGCTGGATGATGCGGAAGAAGCCGAGGATGCGTTGCCGGTTTGCGCCGGGGCGGGGGCGAGAGGGGAGAGGGTAGGGGGGAGCAGGGACATGGCTGTTTCTCGCAGGTCTATCTATTCAGTGGCCCTGCAGGCTGGCGCGCATATAGAACTGGCGCGCGCTGCGTTCGTCGCTGTCGCGCTGCTCGCGTTTGTTCTGCACGGCCATTTCCTGCAGGCGCACGCGGCCGGCCAGGGTGTCGAAGGAGTTGAGGCGGCGCTGGCTGTTCTGCCAGTCGCCGCGGCCTGTCGCCAGCCGCGTGTCGGCCTGCACGGTGACGGCGCGCTGCTGTTCGATGGCGGCATCCAGCGTGGCGATGAAGTTGCGGAAGTTGCGCAGCTGCGCGGCCGGCACACCCGCGCCCATCTGCACCTGCAGCTGGTCCAGGTATTCCTGGCGGTAGCGCTGCAGCATCTCGAGTTTTTCGGCCGCGCTGGTGTGCGCGGTCTGCAGCTGGCCTAGGCGGCGCGTGGCTTCGTCGGTCTTGTTCTGCGCCAGTTCGATCAGCGTGGCGAGCGGTAGCTTGTTGGGCATGACGGGATTCCCGGGTTCGGTTGGCGGTTAAGAAATCAAGGTGAGGCTCAGGCCTGGAAGATCGCGTTGAGCTGCGCCGTGGCATCGCCGTGGCCCACGCGCTCTTCCATGGTCTGCTGCAGAAAGGCTTCTACCCGGGGATAGAGGGCAATGGCCTGGTCCAGCTGTGCGTCGTGGCCGGGCGCGTAGGCGCCGACGCTGATCAGGTCGCGGTTGCGCTGGTAGCGCGACAAGGCCTGCTTGAAGCTGCGCACGGCCTGGAATTGTTCGGGCGTGATCAGCGCCGTCATGGCGCGGCTGATGGAGGCCTCGATGTCGATGGCTGGGTAGTGGCCGGATTCGGCCAGGCTGCGCGAGAGCACCACGTGGCCGTCGAGGATGGCGCGCGCCGAGTCGGCGATCGGGTCCTGCTGGTCGTCGCCCTCAGTCAGCACGGTATAGAAGGCGGTGATGGAGCCGCCGCGGCCTTCGGCATCGCGCGCGCCGTTGCCGGCGCGCTCCACCAGCGCGGGCAGCTTGGCGAAGACCGAGGGCGGATAGCCCTTGGTGGCGGGCGGCTCGCCCACGGCCAGCGCGATCTCGCGCTGCGCCATGGCGTAACGCGTGAGCGAGTCCATGATCAGCAGCACGTTCTTGCCTTCGTCGCGAAAGTATTCGGCCAGGCAGGTGGCATAGGCCGCGCCCTGCAGGCGCAGCAGCGGCGAGGTGTCGGCCGGTGCCGCGACCAGCACGGCGCGCGCCATGCCTTCCTCGCCCAGGGTGTTCTCGATGAAGTCCTTGACCTCGCGGCCGCGTTCGCCGATCAGCCCGACGACGATGACGTCGGCGCTGGTGTAGCGCGCCATCATGCCCAGCAGCACGCTCTTGCCGACACCGGAGCCGGCGAACAGGCCCATGCGCTGGCCGCGACCGACAGTCAGCAGCGCGTTGATGGCGCGCACGCCGACGTCGAGCACGCTGTCGATGGGCGCGCGGGTCAGCGGGTTGATGGGTTTGGCGGCCAGCGGCACCTCGCGTGAGAAATCGAGCGGGCCGCGGCCGTCCAGCGGCCGTCCGGCGGCGTCGACCACGCGGCCCAGCATGCCGGCGCCCACCGGCAGGCGTTTGGTGCGCGGGCCCAGGCCGCCGGCATGGCCCGCGGGCGATTCCAGCGCATAGACGCGGGCGCCGGGCAGCAGGCCGTCGACCTCGCTTTGCGGCATCAGGAAGATGCGGTCGCCGGCGAAGCCGACGACTTCGGCCTCGGCGGTTTTTTGCGGATAGCCGGGCGGCAGCTCGATCAGGCAGTCGCTGCCGACCGGCAGGCGCAGCCCGACGGCTTCGAGCACCAGCCCGACGGCGCGTGTGAGCCGGCCGTAGCTGCGCACCGGCACGCTTTGCGCCACCGAGGCGCGCGCCTCGTCAAGCGCGCCGTGCCAGGCGCGCAGCGGCGCGGCGGCCGGAGCGGCAGGAGCAGCGGCTGCGACGGGCAGTTCAGACATGGATCGCCACCGGCGTGTGCATGGCGGTTTTCACCAGGGCCGCGGTGACGCGCTCCCAGCGGCCCGGCAGGCTCGCGTCCTGTTCGCCGCTGGCCGCCAGCACGCGGCAGCCGCCGCGCTGGCAGGCGGCGTCGCTGCGTATGCGCCAGCCGGCGGCCTGCAGGTCCTCGGCCAGGTGCTGGCGCACCAGCGCCGCGTCGTCGGGATGCAGCACCAGCTGCGGTGAGCCGCTCAGGGCCGGCTCGGCCTGCAGCAGTTCGCGCACCACCGGCAGGATGGCGCCGGTGTCCAGCGCCAGGGCCTGGCCCAGCACCTGGCGCGCGATGTCCAGCGCCAGGGCCAGCAGGTTTTCAGAAATTTCGTGCTCGGCGCCGTGCAGCGCGGCCGGCAGCGCCAGGGCCAGCGCGCGCAGCTGCGCGGCTTCTGCATGGACTTCGGCCATGGCGTCCGTGCGGCCTTGCGCCTGGCCGCGGTCGTAGCCCTGGCGAAAGCCTTCGGCCTCGCCGGCCTGCAAGGCCTGCAGGCGCAGCTGGGCCAGCTCGACGTCGTTGATCAGCACCTCGGGCTTGAGCGGCGCGACCACGGGCGCCGGTTTGGGCTCGGGGGGGAGCGCGGGCGCGGCATCGGACTCCTGCGCGATGGCCGTCATCTCCCAGCGCTCCCATGCGGTGAGCGCTTCCTTGGTGCCGTTGGCCCGGCGCGCGTAGGGCGGCTCGGTGGCCGGCCTGTCCGCGGCGGCGCGCGGCGGCAGATGCGTCAAAGGCGGCCGGTTATACATAGGAGTCGTTCCCCGGGCCGCCGAGCACGATCTCGCCGGCGTCCGCCAGGCGGCGCACGATCTGCAGGATGCCCTTCTGCTCGTTCTCGACCTGCGAGACGCGCACCGGGCCGCGCATCTCGATGTCCTCGCGCAGCATCTCGGCGGCGCGCTGCGACATGTTCTTGAGGAACTTCTCGCGCAGCTCCAGCGGCGCGCCCTTGAGCGCGATGATGAGCGACTCCGATTCCACTTCCTTGAGCAGCAGCTGCACGCTGCGGTCCTCGAGCTCGAGCAGGTTCTCGAACAGGAACATCTCGTCGATCATCTTCTGCGCCAGCACCTCGTCGTGCTCACGCACGTGCTTGATGACGCTTTCCTCCTGCGCGCTGCTCATCATGTTGACGATCTCGGCGGCCGCGCGTATGCCGCCCAGGCGGCTGCGTTTGACGCCTTCGCCGGACAGCATGTCGGTGAGCACGTCGGTCAGCTCCTTCAGGGCGGCCGGCTGCACGCCGCCGAAGGTGGCCACGCGCAGCACGGCGTCGTGGCGCACGCGCTCGGGCAATTGTTCGAGCACGTCGGCGGCCTTGTCGCGGTCCAGGTGCACCAGCAGGGTGGCGATGATCTGCGGGTGTTCGTCGCGGATCAATTCAACGACCTCGGTGGCTTCGAGCTGGTTCAGCCGGTCTATGCCGCTGGTCGAGCTGTCGGGCTGGGAGATGCTTTCCAGCAGGTCGGCCGCGCGGGTGTTGCCCAGGGCCTTGTTGAGCACGGCGCGCAGGTAGCTGCCGGCATCGACGTGGGTGGCGGAGTACTGCTCGGTTTCCTCACGGAACTCGCGCAGCACCTCGCCGACCTCGTCGCGCCTGACCTGCGCCAGCCCGGCCATGGCCTTGCCCAGGGTGTGGACCACGTGCTGCGGCAGGTGCTGCAGCACGCTGCCGGCGCCGGCCTCGCCGAGCGACATCAACAGAATGGCGCTTTTGCGCGTGCCTTCATCCACCATTTTTTTCCGTCCAGTGTTTGATCAGCATGGCCACCATGGCCGGCTCCTTGGCTGCCATGTCCTGCGCGTACTGCAGGTTGGCCTCGTGCCGGCGCTTGCGCTGCTCCTGCTGTTCGCGGGCCTGCGCCTGCTGTTCGGCTGTTTCGCCCTCGGCCGGTTCGCTGTCCAGGCCCTCCGCGGCCGCTGCCGCCGAGGCCGAGGCCGAGGCCGGCTGCAGGTGCTTGCGCAGCAGCGGCCGCAGCACGGCCAGCCACAGGTAGAGGGCGAGCAGGCCGAGCAGCAGGTACTTGATGGAGGACTTGGCGATCTCGACGTTCTCGGGCTGGCGCCACAGCGGCAGCTCGGGGGTTTCGGTGTCGGACGCGAAGAGGCTGTTGACGACGTTGAGCGAGTCGCCGCGTTCGGCGCTGAAGCCCATGGCCTGGCGCGCCAGGTTGCGGATCTGCTCGAGCTCGGCGGCCGTCAGCGCCGCGCGCTTGCCGGCGGCGGCGCCGTTGCCGCGGTAATTGACCACCACTGCGACGGACAGGCGCTTGATGCCGCCCGCGCCCTGCTGGGTGTGGCGTATGGAGCGGTCGACTTCGTAGTTGGTGGTGACGTCCTTGCGCGAATTGCCGCCGGCGCCGGCGCTGCGCGGGGCCGTGCCGGCCGAGCCGAGTTCGGCGCTCATCTTGAGCTGGGCCGCGGGTGCCGCGCCGGGCGGCGTGGCTTGCTTGATCTGCGAGGGTGCGGTGATGGGCGCGACCGGGTCGGGCGGCGGCTGGTTGGTCAGCGCGCCTGGCACACCGGTGGCCGGGCCGTTGCCGAGCTGGCCGGATTCGCTGGACTGCTGGCTGCGGATGGCCGCGCTGCCGGGTTCCTGGTTGGGCCGGAATTTCTCGTCGGTGTTCTCGACGATGGAAAAGTCGATGTCGGCGGCGACCTGCGCATGCACATTGCCGGCGCCGAGTATGGGCTGCAGGATGGCCTCGATGCGGCGTATGTAGCCCAGCTCTATCTCTTGTGTGTACTTGAGCTGGCTGACGTCCAGGCCGCGCGTGCCGGCGTTGGCAGCCGAGAGCAGGTTGCCGGCCTGGTCGACCACGGTGATGCTTTTGGCCGAGAGCTCGGGCACGCTGCTGGAGATCAGGTGCACGATGGCGCTGACCTGGCCTTCGTCGATGCTGCGGCCGCGGTGCAGGCTCAGCACCACGGAGGCGCTGGGTTTTTTCTGGTCGCGCACGAACAGCGAAGGCTTGGGGAGTGCCAGGTGCACGCGCGCCGATTCGACGGCGGAGATGGAGTTGATGGAGCGCGCGAGTTCGCCTTCAAGCGCGCGCTGGTAATTGACCTGCTCGGCGAACTGGCTGGTGCCGAACTTCTGGGCGTCCATCAGTTCGAAGCCGACGGTACCGCCCTTGGGCAGGCCCTGGGCGGCCAGGCGCAGGCGCGCCTCGGGCACTTTGTTGGAAGCCACCAGCAGCGCGCCGCCGCCTTCGGTGAACTTGTAGGGGATGTTCATCTGCTGCAGCGACGCGATGATGGCGCCGCCGTCGCGGTCGGACAGGTTGCTGTAGAGCACGCCGTAGTCGGGCGTGCGGCTCCAGAGCCACAGCGCCGCGATGGCGGCCACCGCGGCGGACGCGCCGATCATCAGCGGCAGGCGCGGGTTGGCGCGCAACTGCTCCAGCCAGGGCGGCATCCTGGACGGGGCCGCCTCGGCGCCCAGCACGGCGGTGTTCACGCGCTCACCCGGCTACGCACGCATGCGCGGCGTGGAGCCGGGGCTGGCCTGGAGGCTGGCGGCGCGTGCGGCCGGGCGGGGTGGCTGAAACAACAGTTGGCATACAACAGGTCTTATTCAAAGGCGAAGAACTCGACCGGCATGGCGGGCATAGGGGTGCACGGAGCCGGTCCTTGTGAAGAATTGTCAGAGCCGGCCGGCCTTCCCGATCCGCTGAATAGCCGGGGCTTTTGCCGTCTTTTGGCCTGATGCGCGCGCCGGCCCGCTGGTACGCTTCAAGCCGTTCATCAAGCAAGGGGCGCCCATGCGCCGGGAAAACACATGTCGATCACATCCATTGAGTCCGTACTCCAGCAAATGCGCGTGCTTGCGCAGTCGTCGGGCATGTCCGCGCCGGCCGGCCCCGAGGCCGCCTCCGGTGGCTTCGCCGGCGAGCTGAAGAAGTCGCTGGAGCGCATCAGCGACAGCCAGCAGCACGCCTACAGCCAGGCCGAGGCCTTCGAACTCGGCAAGCCCGGCGTGGCGCTCAACGATGTGATGGTCGACATGCAGAAGGCCAACATCGGTTTCCAGATGGGCCTGCAGGTGCGCAACCGCGTGGTCGCGGCCTACCAGGAAATCATGAACATGCCGGCCTGACGAGCGGTGTTGGCGTGCGATGCGATTTATTTTCCAGAGCGCGCTAAAGGTTTGGCTGGGCCCGGCCGATAACCTGGACAACGGTGGCTTGCAGACTGTCAAGACAGCAAGGCCAGCGTGACGGCAAGTTAGCCGGAGTCCACAACCTCATGTAATCCAGGAGTCCCTCATGGCCCAAGTCATCAATACCAACTCGCTTTCCCTGCTCACGCAGAACAACCTCAACAAGTCGCAGTCGTCGCTGAACACCGCGATCCAGCGCCTGTCTTCCGGCCTGCGCATCAACAGCGCCAAGGACGACGCGGCCGGCCAGGCCATCGCCAACCGCTTCACGGCCAACATCAAGGGCCTGGCACAGGCTCAGCGCAATGCCAACGACGGCATCTCGCTGGCGCAAACCACTGAAGGCGCGTTGACCGAAATCAACACCAACCTGCAGCGCATCCGTGAACTGGCCGTCCAGTCCAGCAACGGTTCCAACTCGACCGCCGACAAGGCATCGATCCAGGCTGAAATTACCCAGCGCCTGGCTGAAATCGACCGTACCTCGGCCCAGACCGATTTCAACGGCGTCAAGGTGCTGGCCTCCAACAGCAAGCTGTCCGTCCAGGTCGGCGCCAATGACGGCGAGCGCATCGACATCAACCTCAAGAAAATCGACTCGACCAGCCTCGCGCTGAACTCGCTGACGGTGGCGGACAACGCTTTGCCCGTCGGCGGCGCGATCACCGCCGTCAATCAGGCTGCGGGCACGGCTTCCTCCAATGTCGACCTGTCCGCTGCCGCGACCACGCTGACCACGTCCACCGGATCGACGGTCTCGGCTTCGGACCTGTCGCTGCATGAAGTGCAAACCGCAGCCGGCGTCGGCACGGGCGCCTTTGTGGTCAAGTCCGGCGACGACTACTACGCCGCTTCCGTCAACCGCGCCACCGGCGCGGTGCAGCTGAACACGGCTGTCCTCAAGTTTGCCGACGCGGCGAACGGCATCGCCACGGCAGCTTCCGTGACCCTGGCCGCCGCACCCGTCAAGGTGGGTGTTGACGCCGCCGGTACCGTCACGGCCTTTGCAACCGTGCAAGGCAAGAACTACACCACGGCGCAAATCGACACGGAAGCCCTGGTCGATGGCGGCGCAACGGTCACGGCCATTGCTGCCGGTGCCGCGGTGATCGAGCTGAGCACGGCGGGCGCGACGACCGCGACGGCTGAATTCGCCGGTGCCAGCACCGCGAATCCGCTGGCCAAGATCGATGCGGCGCTGAAGCAGGTCGATGACCTGCGCGGCTCGCTGGGTGCGGTGCAAAACCGTTTTGACTCGGTGATCTCCAACCTGGGCACCACGGTGACCAACCTGTCTTCCTCGCGCTCACGCATTGAAGACGCGGACTACGCGACCGAAGTGTCCAACATGACGCGCGCCAACATCCTGCAACAGGCCGGCACCTCCGTGTTGGCCCAGGCCAACCAGACGACCCAGGGCGTTCTGTCCCTGCTGCGTTAATCGCGCACGGCACGCCTGCTCCGGCAGGCGTGCCTGGTTTTTGTGCAAGCCAGGCGGCTTCGTCCGCCTGCGCTAGGCACTCCCGCTTGAAGTCAGGCGGGAGTGCCTAGCGATTTTTCAGAGGAGAGCCCGCATGACGATTCCCGCGAATGCCGTGACAGCCGCTGCGTGGCGCGATGCCGCGCCGCCGCCGGCGGCCTCTTCCTTTCCTTCCGGTGCACCCGGCCGCGCCGGCGCGGCCCGCGAGATCCCCGCCGAAATCCGGGCCGCCGCCGCGCCCGAGCGCGAGCGCAGCGCGCTGGCCGAGATCAATGAGTCGCTGCGCATGTCGGCCATCGGCGTGCAGTTCGAGTTCGACAAGGAGGCCGACACCATGATCGTCAAGGTGGTCGACGTGGAGAGCGGTGAGCTGATCCGGCAGATGCCTTCGGAAGAGGTGGTGCGGATCTCGAAGGCGCTCGGCAAGTTACAAGGCCTGCTGGTCCATCACGCGGTATGAGCCTCTCAAAAACCCTCCTGGCGTTGTTGCGGCCGCCTTGCCGTGCTGTAGCACTGTCTGCGGCGTCGCGCCTAGCCAGGACCGCTTCGCTGGGTTTTGTGAGTGGCTCTTGATTGAAGAATATTTGAGGAGAATTTTGTATGGCATCGGTTTCAAGTTTGGGTATCGGGTCGAATCTTGACCTGGCGAGCCTGCTCGCCGACCTCACCAAGGCGGAAAGCCAGCCGCTGGTGCTGCTGCAGAAGCAGCAGATCAGCTACACCGCCAAGCTGTCGGCCTACGGCACCCTGCAGAACGCGCTCAGCACGCTGCAGACGGCGGCCGCCAAGCTGGGGGAAGCCAGCCTGTTCAAGGGCGTCAAGGCCGTGTCCAGCGCCACCGAGGTGCTCGCGGCCACCGGGGCGGCCACCGCGCCCGCGGGCAACTACCTGGTTGACGTGACCCGGCTGGCCAGCGCGCAGTCGCTGGCCGCGGCCGGCGTGGCCGACACCAAGGCCGCCGTGGGCAAGGGCACCGTCACCATCGACTTCGGCACCATCTCCGGCGGCACGCTGGACGATGCCACCGGCACCTACAGCGGCGCGACCTTCACGCCCGATGCCGCGCGCGCCGCCAAGTCCATCGTGATCGACGACAGCAACAACTCGCTCGAAGGCCTGCGCGACGCGATCAACGCCAAGGCCGACATCGGCGTGACGGCCGCCATCGTCAACGACGGCGGTGCCTCGCCCTACCGCCTGGTGCTCACCTCCAAGGAAACCGGCGTGGCCTCGAGCATGCGGATTTCCGTGGCCGGCGATGCCAGCCTGCAGGCTCGGCTCAACCATGACCCTTCCGGCGCGCAGGCCATGCGCCAGACGGCGCTGGCCGGCAACGCGGAGCTCAAGGTCAACGGCATTCCGGTGACCTCCAAGACCAACACGGTGGTCGACGCCGCGCCTGGCGTCACCATGACGCTGGGAAAAATCGGCACGAGCACGCTGACGGTTGCCCGCGACACTGCTGCGGTCGAAGCGGCCATCACCGGCTTCGTCACGGCCTACAACAGCCTGCAGACCACGGCGGCCCAGCTGACCAAGTACGACACGGAAAAGCAGACCGGCGCGGCGCTGGTCGGCGACTCGACGCTGCGCACCATCCAGACGCGCATACGCGCGGCGCTCAACACGCCGCAGGCCGGCGAGCTCAAGGTGCTGTCCAAGGTCGGCGTGAGTTTCCAGAAAGACGGCACGCTGGCCTTTGACTCCGGCAAGCTGAAGACCGCGCTGGCCGCCGACGCGGGCGCGGTGTCGGAGTTGTTCGCCGGCAACGGCACCACGGGCGGCGTCGGCAAGCAGGTGTCCTCGCTGCTGGACGGTTTCACCAAGGCCAGCGGCATGATCAGCGCCGCGACCACGGGCCTACAGACCACGCTGAAGTCGCTGGACAGCCAGTACACCGCGACCGCGAGCCGGGTCGACGCGACGGTCGCGCGCTACAAGGCGCAGTTCACCCAGCTGGACCTGCTGGTGTCGCGCATGACCTCCACCGCCAACTACCTGACCCAGCAGTTCGCCAACATGAGCGGCAATTCGAGCAAATAAGCCAGCGGGATTTTCGATGCATACCCAACCCCACACCCAGCCCCTCACGCAACCCCTTACCCAACCGCTGACCCAGCCCTGGGCCTACCAGCCGGGCGCGAATGCCTACCGCCCGGGCGCCAACGCCTACGCCAGGGTGGGCACCGAGAGCGCGGCCATGAGCGCCTCGCCGCACCAGCTGATCACCATGCTGTTCGACGGCGCCAAGACGGCCATCGCGATGGCGCGCCACCACATGGCGAACAAGGACATCAGCGCCAAGGGCCAGGCCATCTCCAAGGCCATCAACATCGTCGACAACGGCCTGAAGGCCAGCCTGGACGCGGACGCCGCCGGCGTGGCCGGCGCCCAGCTGGTGGCGGACCTGTCGGCGTTTTACGCCTACGTCACGCAACGCCTGCTGTATGCCAACCTGCGCAACGACCCGGCGCTGCTGGACGAGGCCGACCAGCTGCTGGACAGCGTGAGCTCGGCCTGGCGCGAGATCGATCCGCAGCGGCCGCAGCCGCTGCAGGTGCCCGCCGCCCCCGCGCTGGCGCGTTTTTCCGCGGGAGCTTGACCTTCATGGGATCACAGAGCGAAGTCATGCACTGCTACGAGCAGATCGCCCCGCTGACCGAGCGCATGCTCGTGCTGGCGCGCGCCAAGCAGTGGGGCGAGCTGCCCCGGCTCGAAGGACAGTGCAGCAGCATGGTCGAGCGCCTCAAGGACATTGAGCCGCTGAGCACGCTGGACGAGGCGCAGTCGGCGCGCAAGTACGTGCTGCTGGGCCGCATCAGCGCCAACACCACCGAGATCTTCGGCATGGTCATGCCGCAGCTGGCCAAGCTGGTGGGCGTCATGAAAAGCCTGGAACGGCAGCGCAGCCTGCACAAGGCGTACGGCCAGCCGGACGACATCCACTTGTTATGAGCGGTGTGACGCCTCTGGTGGATACCTTGCTGGCCACGCGGCTGGGACAGCGCGTGGACCTGGTACCGCTGAAGGCCGAGCTGGAGATCGCCGGCCCGGGCGCCGTGGTGAATGTGGAAAAAGTCGCCAACGACGTGCGCCTGCCCTCGCGCGAGGCGCTGCAGCGCGAGCTGGGCCCGGGGCTGGTCGGCCGCGATGGCGCCGCCCTGGGCTTCGCGCAGGCCAGGCACGACGGCGCCGTCACCCTGAGCGCCGCCGCCCGCACCGTGAGCGCGCTGCTGAACCTGCCGGTCGGAACGACACCCGCCATCCGCGGGCGGGCGCCGCTGCAACCCGACCTGCGCACGCCCGCGGTGCCGGTGCTGACGGCCACGCTGGCGCGCACCGTGGCCGAATCCGGCCTGTTTTACGAATCCCACCTGCAGCAGTTCGCGGCCGGCCAGCGCACGCTGGCGCAGCTGGCGCGTGAGCCGCAGGCCGGCATGGCGCCCGCGCCCGCCGGGGCGCAGCCGGCGGATGAAGGCCTGGTTTCCCCTGGGGCCGCTGCCGGGCCCTCTATATATATGCAGCCAGCGTCCTTGGCTTTGCCGGTGGCCGCCGTTTTGCCGCCTGTGCCAGCTGAAATGCGGGAAGCGGCCGCGCTGCCGGTGGCTGGCAGCACGCCCCCCGGCGCCGCGGCGCAGCCGTCCTCCAGCCCCTCGGCGGAGCCCGCCCACCCGCCGCTCCCGGCCACCAGCTACGGCCCGACCGGCCTGCCGGACCCCGCGACGCCCAGTCCGCACGATTTCTCCGGGCCGGATGCCGGCACGCCCGGTCCCGCCGTCGCTTCCACGGAGACCGCGCGCGCCGGCCATCCGGCGGCCGCCATTCATCCCGAGCTGGTGGGCCTGGTGCGCCAGCAGCTCGACATGCTGGCGCTGCCGGTGTTTCGCTGGAGCGGCGAGGCCTGGCCGGGCATTCCGCTGGACTGGGAAATTCGCCGGGAAGGCCATGAACACGAGGAGCCGGCGGGCCGCGAAGGCCGCGAGGACGGGGCGCAAGCCGCGCAAACGGCGCCACAGGCCTGGACCACCCGCATGACGCTGAAGCTGCCCAGGCTCGGAACGGTCGATGCGCGCCTGGGCCTGGCCGGCGCCACGCTCCAGCTGCGGCTGGACGCCTCGCAGGAAGGCACGGTGGCGGTGCTGAACCAGGCCGGCGCCGAACTGTCGCGGCGCCTGGGCGCCGTGGGGCTGGAACTGGCGGAGCTGCGCATAGGCGGCGCGGCGGATCTGCCGGACCCGGCGGGAGGCCGTGATGCCGGATAAACCGCTGGAAGGAAACGCCGCCGAAAGCCCGGAAACCGCGCGTTCCGGCGCCGTGGCGCTGTCCTTGGGTGCCGCCGGCCAGGCGCCCACGGTGGTCGCCAAGGGCTATGGCGCGGTCGCCGAGGCGATTGTCCAGCGCGCGAAAGAGGGCGGCCTTTACGTCCACGCCTCCTCCGAATTGGTGAAATTGTTAATGCATGTAGACCTGGATTCGCAAATTCCGCCCAATTTGTACCTGGCGGTCGCGGAAATGCTTACATGGATGCATCGATTAGAAATTGATGAAATTAATACTTAAAAATTAATACTATCGATATTTTGTGAAATTGAAATACAAATAGCTTTTATAAATTCAGTAATTGATTACTAATTTTTCTTGTTTTGACGCTTAAATGTTACTTAATTGATAAATTTGATTTGTTCATGTAATTGTCAGTTTAATGTGTTAAAAATTGCAATTGAGGTGAAGTTGTAAGACAGGCATCTCAATCAATCTGTGATGGGTGACGAAATTGATAGCGAGTAGATGTTCAGGTCACCTCTGTACATGCAAATTTTGAAAGAACAGGAACGCAACGTGATTGAAACTGGTACCGCCAACGACATTGGCGATTTGAATTTGGCCTACCTGCTGCTCGCAAAGCGGCTGGTGAGTGAAGATATTGCGCTCGCGATGTACCGGCTGGGCATGAGCCGGGAACTGGCTGACCTGCTGGGTAGCCTGTCGCTTTCCCAGATTGTGAAATTGGCCGGCTCCAGCCTGCTGCTCTGCCGTTTCCGGTTTGACGACCATCCCATGCTGTCGGCGCTGACCCTGGAAGGCAAGAACCCGGCGCTGCAGCAGGCGCATGCCGCGATTTTGCTGTCCGGCCAGCAGCTTGAGGCGGTCCGGTGAGCGCCCGCGCTTCGGCCCGCTCCCGTGTTTTGACCGGGCATCGCCATGGCTACTAAAAGCGTCATCGTCGAAGCCCGGGAAATCCACCTGGCCATGGACCTGATCAAGCTGGGCGCCCGCCTGCAATTCCTGGAAGCGGAAACCAGCCTGAGCCGGGACCGCCTGATCAAGCTCTACAAGGAGCTCAAGGGCACCTCGCCGCCCAAGGGGCTGCTGCCCTTTTCGACGGACTGGTTCATGACCTGGCTGTCCAACATCCATTCGTCGATGTTCTACAACATCTACCGTTTCATGGTGGTCCACGGCGGCTGCACGCGCATCAACGCCATCATCAAGAGCTACCGGCTGTACATCGAGCAGGTGCAGCAGCAGGGCGGCGAACCGGTGCTGGACTTCACGCGGGCCTGGACGCTGGTGCGATTTTTCGACAGCGACATGCTGCAGCTGAGCACCTGCACGCGCTGCACGGGCCTGTTTGTCGCGCATGCCCACGACTCGCAGAGCAACTATGTGTGCGTGCTGTGCCGCCCGCCCTCGCGCGCCGGCAAGACCCGGCCCTCGGGCGCCAGGCGCGACGAGGCCGGCGACGGCGCCAGCAGCGGCAAGCCCGAGGGCAGCCCCCGCGCCGTCGCAGGCACGCCCGCGCTCTCGTCATCGCAGTGGCTGGCCAATGTGATGAACAGCTCGCGCACCGCCTGAGGGGCGGGGCTTTTTTACAGATCCGCAGGAGAACCCCATGCTCGTCATCATTGGCTACCTCGTCGTCGTGGCTTCCGTCTTTGGAGGCTACGCCATGATGGGCGGGCACTTCGGCGTGCTGTACCAGCCGCTGGAGCTGCTCATCATCGGCGGGGCCGCCGTGGGCGCCTTCATCTCGGGCAATGACGGCCGCACCATACGCGCCACCCTCAAGGAGCTGCCCAAGCTGCTGGCCAGCTCGAAGAAGCACGACAAGGCGCTCTATATGGAGCTGCTGGCCCTGCTCTACGTGCTGCTGTCCAAGGGCCGCAAGGACGGCATGATGGCGCTGGAGTCCGACATCGACGACCCGCAGAACAGCCCCATCTTCGCGCCCTACACGGTGATCCTGGCCGACGTCCGCGTGCTGGAGTTCCTGACCGACTACCTGCGCCTGATCGTGAGCGGCAACACCGACCCCTTCGAGATCGAGCAGTTGATGGAGCACGAACTCGAAACCTACAAGCACGAGGCGGAAGTCCCGGCCCACAGCCTGGCGCGCGTCGGCGACGCCCTGCCGGCCCTGGGCATCGTGGCGGCGGTGCTGGGCGTGGTGCATGCGCTGGCCTCGGCCGACCTGCCGCCCGCCGAGATGGGCCAGCTGATCGCGCACGCCATGGTCGGCACCTTCCTGGGCATCCTGCTGGCCTACGGTTTCGTGTCGCCGCTGGCCACGCTGATCGAGCACAAGGTGGCGGAGTCGCTGAAGGCCTACCAGTGCGTCAAGGTCACGCTGATGGCCAGCCTCAACGGCTACGCGCCGCAGCTGGCGGTGGAGTTCGGCCGCAAGATCCTGTATTCGACCGAACGGCCGTCCTTCATCGAGCTCGACGGGCACGTGCGTGAAGTCAAGGCGCGCTGAGGCGCGGGCTGACGCAAGCGATCAGAGCCGAACGGAACAGCCATGAGCGAGAGCGCGCGAAGAATCATCGTCATCCGGCGTCCCGTGAAGGCGGCCGCCCATCATGGCGGCGCCTGGAAGATCGCCTTCGCCGATTTCATGACGGCCATGTTCGCCTTCTTCCTGGTGCTGTGGATCTTGAGCATCTCCTCGCCCAAGCAGCTCGAGGGCATCGCCGACCAGTTCAAGATGCCGCTGAAGGTGGCCATCAACGGCGGCAAAAAAAGCAGCACCAGCACCAACGTGATTCCCGGCGGCGGCGCCGACATGACCCACGCCGACGGCGAGGTCCGGCAGGCCTCCAGCGAAAGCAGCAAGGACCCGGACGACGGCCAGCGCCTGGAAGCGCTCAAGGAGCGGCTGGACGACATGATCGAGTCCAGCCCGGTGCTCAGGCAGTTCCGGCCGCAGCTGCTGATCGACATCACGCCCGAAGGCCTGCGCATCCAGATCGTCGACAGCAACAACCGGCCCATGTTCGACCGCTCCAGTGCCGTGGTGGTGGCCTATATGCGCAGCATCCTGCGCGAGATCGGCCCGGTGCTCAACGAGCAGCCCAACAAGCTCACGCTGTCCGGCCACACCGACGCCACCGTGTACTCACAGGGCGACAAGTCCTACAGCAACTGGGAGCTGTCGGCCGACCGCGCCAACGCCTCGCGCCGCGAACTGGTGGCCGGCGGCATGCAGGACGGGAAAATCCTGCGCGTCATGGGCGTCTCCTCCAGCGTGAACCTGAACACCGACGACCCTTATGCGGCCGTCAACCGGCGCATCAGCATCCTGGTGCTCAACAAGCGCGCCCAGGCCGACATCGAAAGCGGCAATGCCGCAACCGCCACCGCGCCCTACGCGAAGACTACCCCGGCCGCCAAGACCACCAGCACCGCTAATACGACCAACGCGAACAACGCCGGCCCCGGCATCAAGCCGGTCAACACCGCCCGCGGCGCCGGCGGCCCGCCGCCGCTGAACCCCGCCTCCGCCAAACCTGAAAGCCGGACATGATGAACAAAAAAACCATCCTGGTGGTCGACGACTCGGCCGTGATGCGCCACCTGAATTCGGCCGTGCTGGAAGAGGGCGGCTACCAGGTGCTGCTGGCCGGCGACGGCAAGGCCGCGCTCGAGCAGCTGGTGAAAAAACCCGTGGACCTGGTGCTGACGGACTGGACCATGATTCCCATGGACGGCTGCGAGCTCACGCGCCAGCTGCGCGCGCGGCCCGGCTCCGCCGATGTGCCCATCCTGGTGCTGAGCACCCTCAGCAACGATGCCAGCAAGGCCGACGCCCGCAAGGCCGGCGCCACCGGCTGGCTGTGCAAACCCATTGAACCCGAAACATTGCTGGCCGTGGTGGGCAGCCTGATGAACCCGGCGAGCGCATGAGGCCCACGGCCGCAGCACTACAGTCCCCAACAAAAGAAACCTTCCCCTATGGACATCACCCAGTTCTACCAGACATTTTTTGAAGAAGCCGACGAGTTGCTGGCCGAGATGGAGCAGCTGTTCCTGGGCCTGGACCTGGACGCGCCCGACGGCGAACACCTCAACGCGGTGTTCCGTGCCGCGCACTCGATCAAGGGTGGCGCGGCCACCTTCGGCTTTGTCGCGCTGACCGACACCACCCACCTGCTGGAGAACCTGCTGGACCGGGCGCGCCACGGCGAGCTCAAGCTCAATACCAAGATGATGGATGCCTTTCTGGAGACCAAGGACGTGTTGCAAAAACAATTGAGTGCATACCGGGCCGGCACCGAGCCGGAACCCGAGATGGTGGCGGCGATCTGCGCGGTGCTGCGCCAGCTGGCGCTGGAAGCCGGCGGCGAGCTGCCCGCCCCGCCCGTCTTGGCCGCGCCCGCGCCCGCGCCCGTGCCCGTGCCCGTGCCCGTGCAGGCCGCACCCGAAGCCGCGCCCGCCGGCGCCGGGGAGCGGACCCTGAAGGTGCGCTTTTCCAAGGTCTCGGAGAACGACTGCAAGCTGCTCAGCGAAGAGCTGGCCAACCTGGGCCAGGTGACGGCGCAGACCCAGGAGGAGGGCAGCCTGACGATCTGGCTCAAGACCGGCTGCGAGGGCAGCGACGTCATCGCGGTCTGCTGCTTCATCATCGAGGCCGACCAGATCGACATCCGCGAAGAAGGCGCGCCCGCCGCGCAAGCGGCCCCCGCGCCCGCGCCGGCGGCCAGCCAGCCTGCAGCTGTTGCGGCCGCGCCTGAGGCTGTGCCCGCTGCTGCGGCCGCAGCAGCTTCAAGCACGCCAGCCGCCGTGCAGAACAAGGAATCCAGCTCGATACGCGTCGACGTGGAAAAAGTCGACCAGATCATCAACCTGGTCGGTGAGCTGGTGATCACGCAGTCCATGCTGACGCAGACCGCGTCGCTGCTGGACCCGGTGCTGCATGAGCGCCTGCTCAGCGGCATGGGCCACCTGGAGCGCAATGCGCGCGACCTGCAGGAGTCCGTCATGTCCATCCGCATGATGCCCATGGACTATGTGTTCAGCCGCTTCCCGCGGCTGATCCGCGACCTGTCGGCCAAGCTCGGCAAGCAGGTGCAACTGGTCACGGTCGGCAAGGAAACCGAACTCGACAAGAGCCTGATCGAGCGCATCATCGACCCCATCACCCACCTGGTGCGCAACAGCCTGGACCACGGCATCGAAGGCCCGGAGCGCCGCGCCTACGCCGGCAAGGACCCGGTCGGCCGCCTGACGCTGTCGGCCCAGCACCAGGGCGGCAGCATCGTGATCGAGGTCAAGGACGACGGCGGCGGCCTGGTCCGCGAGAAGATCCTGGCCAAGGCCCTGCAGCAGGGCATGCCCGTCAGCGAAAGCATGCCGGACGACGAGGTCTGGCAGCTGATCTTCGCGCCCGGCTTTTCCACGGCCGAAGCCGTCACCGACGTGTCCGGCCGCGGCGTCGGCATGGACGTGGTCAAGCGCAACATCCATGAGATGGGCGGCCATGTGGAGATCGCCTCGGTGCAGGGCAAGGGCACGACGATACGCATCGTGCTGCCGCTGACCCTGGCCATCCTCAACGGCATGTCCGTCAAGGTCGGCGAGGAGGTCTACATCCTGCCGCTGAACTACGTCATCGAATCGCTGCAGCCCATGGAAAAGGACGTGCACTCGATCACCGCCGACGAGCATGTCATGCACGTGCGCGGCGAGTACCTGGCCTTGCTCGAACTGCACAAGCTCTTCGACGTGGCCGACGCGGTGAGCGCGCCCACGCAGGGCATCGCCGTCATCGTGCAGGCCGACGGCACGCGCTTCGCGCTGCTGGTCGACCAGCTCGTGGGCCAGCACCAGGTGGTGGTCAAGAACCTGGAAACCAATTACCGCAAGGTGCCCGGCATTTCCGGCGCAACGATTCTGGGCGACGGCAATGTCGCGCTCATCATCGACGTGGCGGCCGTGCAGCGCGCCAACCGCGAGAAGGCGGCCCAGCGCAGCCCGGGCCGACCGGCGCTGGCAGCGGCCGCGGCGGCAGCCGCATCGCGTGCGCTTGAGGTGGCGATGGCGGCTTGATGCCCGCGCCCGGCCGTCAGATATCGCCGCGGGGGTTCCACCCGATCCCGGTCCGCGCAAGGGCTGCGTCCGTGGGCGAGATGCCTTCAAGCACCGGCAGTAGCGCATTGAACGACTCCCGGCAAAGATCCTTGCGGTACATCTCGTCATCCACCTGGCTGTACCCGCAATACTTGATCAGCCGCTTGAGCGCGGGACCCGCATCGGCGGGAAAGTGGCGTGCCCGTACTTCGAATTCATCGCGCAGGATTTGATGGTGTTTGCGTATCAGTGCCTGGTTGGACAGTGCAAGGGTCATCAAGACGATATGGCTGAGGGCGGACTCGGGTTCGTTTGACAGCAGCCGTTCCAGAAACCCCTGGAACTGCTCGTCAATCGTGTGCAGAAGGGGGTGTCCAGGGTTTGCCGCGATGCGCCGGTTCCGGAAAGACATGATTTTTTCTTCCAGTATGGACAAGGACTCGCAGGCATCACGGATGGCCCTTTCCAGGTCCCATTCCCGGTCCTTCGCCCGTGGCTCGCCGAGCCTGCGGATAACGCAAGTCTTGAACAATTCGTGCGCTTCGGCCACCAGCGGGGAAAAGCTGTCCCCGTAAAACACCACCTGGGCAAGCACGCGCAACTGCCTGTCCTGTGCGGCGGGTTCCAGGCTTTTGATGACCGCCAGGCATTCCCGCGGAATTTTTTGCCAATAGCCCTCCTCCGGGTTTCCATACCGAAAGAGGCTATCCATCGCCCGAAGGGAACTCTTTGTGTCAGCCCGGGAGGTGTTGAACGTCCAGTCCGCCAAAAGCCGGCAGGACGCGTCCATCACTTTTTCCATGGCGATGGCGGCAGGCTGGTCCAGCCTTTTGAGCTGAAATGACGAGTAGAGGATGGACTCCCGGAGCATGTCGACGGCGAACCCGGGACGATGAGGTCTGAGTGTTACCGCCAGCTGATACGCCAGTTCGGGCGTCTCATGCAGATGCAGCGACATGAGAATTTCCGGGGGACGGGCCGGCGTCTGGTTCCAATGCTCGTCGATCAGGCGCACGGCAGCCGCCATGTCCTCGTGCGCGATCTCCAGCAACAGCGGCCATGCCTGCTTGCGCAAGTTGGGCTCGTTCGGTCCACGTTGCAATCCGGTGGGCCCGTATGTGCACTGGACGGATCTTTGCAGCGCGTCGAAGCGCCTTGATGCGCTCACGCGAGGGCTTGCGACGGACCGGCTGGTCATGGCGTCCAGCTTGTTCTCCAAAGCGCGCTGCCCAACGAAGCCGACATCAAGCGGCAAAATGCGAAAGAAATTGATGACACCCAGCAATACGTCCT
Source organism: Polaromonas sp. P1_F2 (assembly GCF_056405735.1). Classification (NCBI taxonomy): domain Bacteria; kingdom Pseudomonadati; phylum Pseudomonadota; class Betaproteobacteria; order Burkholderiales; family Comamonadaceae; genus Polaromonas; species Polaromonas sp. P1_F2. The sequence continues at coordinate 51,229 of NZ_JBFUBN010000002.1, forward strand.
CATCGCCTTCATTGACAAGCGAATGCATGCGATTGATGAAATCCGACTGGAAGCGCTGGCTGCTCCATCGCTCTACCTTGTAGACCGCTCCTGAGAGCTTCGCGAGTAACCGTACGATCAAACCGGGCTTCTGGTTCGCCCAGGGAAAGTGACGGTGGTAGAACACCGCCAAGAAACTCTGTTTGACGATGTTGGGTTCCCCCGATATCTCAAACCGGTGCGACTCATACCAACGCGCCAGCTCGATCAGGCACTGTTGTTCGGCAGGCGTGCAGAGCAGAAACAGCTTGTCTCGCCGCTCCATCAAGGAGCGGCGGTCGTTTTCATTCAGTTTGTGGCCGGGCAGGAAAGCTGTCTTGGGAAGCGTCGACAAGGTCATGGGAAGATACGTGGCGTGGCGGCCTGATTACAGCGTGACGGTGAAGCAGGTGCTGCGCCCCGGCTCGCTGCGCACGGCGATCTTTCCGCCGTGCAGCTCCACCGAGTTCTTCACGATGGCCAGGCCCAGGCCGGTGCCGGGGATGTCGCCGACATTGCTGGCGCGGTGGAAGGATTCGAACAGGTGCGGCATTTCCTCGGGTGGTATGCCTATGCCCTGGTCCTCGACCTCGAAGACCGTGGCGCCGTCCCGCAGCGAGATGCGCAGGGCCACCTCGCCGCCGTTGGGAGAGTACTTGATGGCGTTGGACAGCAGGTTGCCCAGGATGTGGCGCAGCAGCTTGGCATCGAACAGCCCCGGCGGCGGCGAGGGCGGGAAGCGGGTGACGACCTTGCAATCCGACTTGGGCTGCAGCAGGCGCGCCTCCTCGACGATGGCATGGCACAGCGCGAGCAGGTCGGTCGGGCCGGGGCGGAACTCCAGCATCTGGGCGTCGACCTGGCCTATCAGCAGCACGCGGTCCAGCATGCGCGCCATGCGCTGCACGCCGGCGCCTATGCTTTCGAGGATCTCCACCTTTTCGTCGGGCGGCATGCGGTCGCTGTAGTCCCTGAGCAGCTCTGCGGCCGACAGGATGGCCGCCAGCGGCGTACGGAACTCATGGCTGGTCATGGAGACAAAGCGCGAGCGCAGGTCGTTGAGTTCCTTCTCGCGCTCCAGCGCCGCGCGTATGTTGTCCTCGGCCTTGCGCCGTTCCGTGATGTCCAGCAGCGTCCAGATCACGCCGGCGTCGGGGTTGCGGTCGCTCACGCAGCGGCCCGCCAGCTGCACCCACAGCGTCTCGCCGTTGCGGCGCCAGAACTGGCGCTCGTCGATGTAGACGCCGTCGCGCACCAGCTTGGCCCGGGTCTCCTTGCCGTCCGATTCGTAGGTCGCGTCGTCCGCGTACAGCAGGCGCGACGACTTGCCGACCAGTTCCTCGCGCGAATAGCCGGTCATCTCCTGGTACTTGTCGTTGACCCACTGGATGCGGCGGTCCACGTTGAAGCTGATGCCGACCAGCGCGCTGTTGAAGATCGCCTCGCGCTCGGAGGAGGTCCGCGCGAGCGCCGCCTCAAGCTCCTTGCGCGGCGTAATGTCCATCACCGCCCAGACGCTGCCCTGGGTCTTGTCGAGAACGCTGACCGCCTTGCCCGAGGCCGTGACCCAGAACAGGCTGCCGTCCAGCCGGCGCATCTGCAGGTCGCCCTGGTAGGCGCGCCCCTCGTTCATGCAGGCGGTGATGTCTTCGGCGACGCGCAAGTAGTCTTGTTGCGACGGGAAAAGCGTGCTCCAGTCGCGCGGCGCCGGCGTGGCGGCCGAGACGCCGAACATCCTGGCCATGGCCTGGTTGGACCAGCGAAAGACGCCCTCGTGCGTGAGGAAGGCGATGCCGACCAGGGAGTTCTCCAGGATGGTCTCGCGCTCCTCCAGGGTGTCGCGCAGTTTTTCCTCGAGCTTCCGGCGCTGGCTGATGTCGGAGAAAAAAGTCAGGATGCCCTGCTCACCGTCCCAGGGGACCACGGTGACGCTGATGCCTATCCAGCGGATCTCGCCAGTGGGCAGCAGCAGGCGCAGCTCGTAGCGGCTGGGCACGTCCTCGCCGGCCAGGCGCCTGCGTTGGCGGTCCAGCACCAGCGCGTGGTCGTCGGGGTGGATGCGGTGCAGGAAGCCGATCTGCTGCATTTCCTCCAGGCCGATGCCGGCGATCTGCGCGGCGCGTTCATTGGCGTAGGCGATGCGCTCGTCCTTCACGACGATCATGCCCTCGTCCACGTGCTCGATCACCGCGCGGTAGCGCTCGGTGGAGCGGCGCACGGTGTCGGCGAGGGCGCGGCTTTGCGTGATATCGGAGAAAAAAGTCAGCGAGGCCGTATCCCCGTCCCAGGGAATGACGCTGCTGCCCACCGAGAGCCAGCGCGGCTCGCGGCCGGGGTGCAGCAGGCGCATCTCCGAACGCCCGGCGTCGTGTGCTGCTGCGGCCAGCCGGTCGTCGGGATGCAGGCGGTGGAAAAATCCCTGCTGCATGACTTCGTCGTAGGGGATGGCCAGGATGGCGGCGGCACGCTGGTTGGCGAACACCACCGTGCCGCGCTGCAGGACCACCACGCCGTCGTTCACGTGTTCGATGACGGCGCGGTAGCGCTCCTGCGACAGGCGCGCGGCCTGCTCGGCGGCCCGGCGCCGGGAGATGTCGCGGATGAAGGCGCCGAAGCCGATCCCGCCGCCCGCCGGTTCCGCGGGCACGGTGAAGATGGACAGCTCGACGGGCAGCAGGGCGCCGCTTTTGTGCAGCGCCTCCACTTCCAGCAGCCTTTCAATCGTCCTGGCCCTGCCGGTCTTGAGGAAGGCCGCCAGCCCGGCCTCGTGGGCGGCGCGGTGCGCGTGCGGCACGATCAGCTCGCACATGCGCTGGCCCACGGCCTCGGCCTCGCTCCAGCCCAGCATGTGTTCGGCGCTGGCGTTCCAGCTGGTGATGACACCGCCGGCGTTCATCTCGAGCACGGCGTCGCGCGCCGATCCGAGCAGCGACACCAGATGCCGCTGCTTGGTTTCCAGCGCGCGTATGGTGTCGCGCAACTGCGCTTCGGTGCCGGGGGCTTCCGATGCCGGAGGGGAGGAGGGCGGCTCTCCGGTGTGCCGGAAGGGTGTGGGCATGAATCGTGGCGGGTGTGCGGCCTGCGCCGCGGCAGGCCATGGGAGTGATGGAACCTCGGGCATTCTCTGCGATGCGCAGGGCATCGGTCAATCGGAAAACCGGATTCGTGGCGCTTCACGCGAAGGCGGCGGGCGGCCGTGCCCGGACCCGAAAAATGTCGGCCCGCGCCGACAGGGCAGAGCGCTGATTCCGTTGGATTTTTTAAATTCCGGCACGGCGGGTGTCGGCCCGCACCGACAGCGGGAGGCCGGTTAAAAAGCCAATGCCGTTGATTTCATTGATGAATTTCGGTGGCATGCAAATTGGGTACAGAAGGCCAACTCAATTTGCACGGTAGAACAAAAATGGCCAAGAAGAAGAATGTGTTTCGACGGATCGCGATGCCCGGCCTGCTGGGCAGCCTGCTGCTATGCCAGGAGCACGCGCAGGCCCAGCAGGACAGCCAGGTGCAGCTGGAGCCGAACGACCAGGTCATACGCGCCTGGCAGCAGAACAACCTCGGCGGGGCCGGCCCGTCGCTCACGCGCGAAGAGGACGGCGGCACCCGGCTCGAGTGGAAGGGCGGCCTGACGGTCGACACCTATAGCAATGACGTCTCTTCTGCCAGCGGCAACCTCAACACGCCCTTGCGCAGCGGCGCTTTTTTCAAGAACAGCTACAGCAGCGACCTTCGCGCGACCCACAGGGACAACACCGTCGATTATTTCCAGCTGGGCGCCAGCGGCAGCAACGACCTCTCGGTGCTGAGCCAGAACCGCTACCAGATCAACAACATGCAACTGGGCCGCGCCGGCGAGGGTTACATGCTGGCCCTGGGCGACGTCACGCCGAATTTCTCCAGCCTGAGTTCCGCGCTGGGCGTACGCGGCCTGTACGGGCAGCGGCAGTTCGGCGAGGTAACCGCCTACGGCTTCACCGGCATGGTGGCCGAGAGCTGGGAGGCCCTGGGCAACAAGGTGCCGCGCGCCCAGTACCTGAAAGACGTGCACGGCCTCAAGCTTGAAAAAGCCTTCGGGACATCGCTGAAAACCTATGTCACCAGCCAGAGCTCGTCCGACCGCGAACCGACGACGCTGATGTCGCAGCCCCTGGCCACGTTGCGGGGCAAGACGCGCTCCTTCAGCGGCGGCTTTCAATACCAGGCCGAGCAGTTCACGCTGGCGGGCGAAACCGCCGGCAGCCGTTATGAGGACGGCGGCAACTCGGACCGCCCGGGCCGCGCCACCATCGTCGACGCGAGCTGGCGCGGCGAAGGCTACGGGTTTCGCGGCGGCTACCACGACATTTCCAACGGCTTCACCTCGCTGTCGCTGCAGGCGCAGCCGGGCGTGCGCGAGGCCTATGCCGGCGCCGACTGGACGGTGGCGCCGTGGATCTCGCTGGCCACCGACGTGCGCAAGTCCCGGCTCACGACGCTGGCCTTCGCCGGCTTCAACTCGACCTACGTCGACTCGGAATCCGTGGCGGCGCGCGCCAACATCAACTTCGGGCCGGACTACCCGGGCTGGGCGCTGGCCTTGCAGCAGGCCGAATCGCGCGGCCTCAATTCCGCCATGCAGGCCTCGCGGAACCGGGAGTTTTCGTCGACGCTCAACTATGCGACCCCCACCTGGAACGCCGGCGTCGGCTTCGGCTGGGGCAAGGTGACCAGCGAGGTGTGGCCGGCCAGCGATTCGCTCAACGACAACTGGGCCTTCAACCTGGGGCACACCTTTTCGGACGCGCGGCCCGACCTGGCGCCGACCTGGAGCCTGGGCGTGAACCTCACGGCGGGCGCGCAGAAGCAGCGCCTGCTGGCCGGCGGGCAGACCAGCAACACCAATTACACCTTCACCCTGAGCGGCCAGCGCGCCGGCTGGGGCAGCGTCAACCTGCTGGTGATGAGCGGGCGCACCACCCAGCTCTACGGCGGGCCCAGCCTGCGGCTGGAGGGCTACCAACTGGAGGCGGTTTACGCCATCTCCGAGAAGTGCTCGCTCAAGGCCTATGCGCGCAGCAGCCACCGCAACATCGACGACCCGGTGCTGGCCGCGAAAGAACGCGTCGCCGGCCTGCAACTCACCGTCAGTTTTTAAGGGGAACACGATGAAAAAAATACTCCCGCTGCTGTGCCTGCTGGCCATGGCCTTCTCGCTGGCCGCGCCGGCGCCGGCGCCAGGTTTACCGGGCGCAGCCGCCAAACCCGTCGCCGCGCCGGCCGGCCCCAAGGACAGCCGGCAGGCACAGGCCGCGCTGCGCCAGCTGATGGCCGCCTACGCCGCGGGCGACCAGGCCGGGCTGGAAGCGATGGTGTCACCCGGCATGGCCGGCTATGCCGGCGTCGTGGATGCCGCGCGCCAGGCCCGGCCGCTGCAAAAACAGCTGAGGATCACGCTGTCGGACCTGCGCGCGCAGGCCTCGGAGGATGCCGGCCTGGTGTTGATCCAGGCGCGCTGGGAGAAGCGCTTTGTCCGCCTGCCCGCGGGGCTGCAGGTCCGCAAGAGCGGCGCCGCCGTGTTCAGCTTCAAGCGCGCGGAGGCCGGCTGGACGCTGTCCGGCCTGAGCGGCGACAACCCTTTCGCCGCCGATTAGCCCGCCGTCACCCCCTACATAGAACCCTTCTTCCGCGACGCACGACTCACCGGCAAGCCGGCGGCCCGTTCGCCGCCATGACCACGAGAACCACTTCATGAAACACACCACCTACTCCTTCCTGCTGACGGCGCTCGCGCTGGGCTTTTGCCTGCAGCAGGCCCATGCGGCCGGCCAGATCGATTTCATCGAGGGCAATGTCAGCGTCACCACCGCGGCGGGCCAGCTGCGCGTGCCCGGCAAGGGAGAGACCATAGACGCGGGCGACGCCATCGTGACCGGCCGCGACGGGGAGATCCATGTGCGCATGGACGACAACGCGCTGGTCGCCCTGCGCGCCAACACCTTTTTGCGCATCGAGGCCTACCGGGCCGAGGGCGGGGCCGACGACAGCGCGGTGTTCCGCCTGCTGCGCGGCTCCTTCCGCTCGGTGACGGGCTGGATAGGCAAGAACAACCCGAAGAACTACGCGGTGCGCACGACGACGGCCACCATCGGCATTCGCGGGACCGACCACGAGGTGCTGGTCGTCGGCGAAGGCGAGGCCGCGGGAACCTACGACAAGGTGAACACCGGCGAGACCGAAATGGACACGCCCGTCGGCAAGGTTTCGGTGCTGCCCGGGCAGGCCGCCTTCGCGTCCAGGACGGCGTCGGTTCCGCCCAGGGTGCTGCCGGCCGTCCCCGCGCTGTTTGTCGCCACGAAGAATGAAGCCGCCATCGAAAGCAGCAAGAAGCTGCTGGAAGAAACGCGCGACGAACGCCTGGAGCAAAAGCAGAAGGACAACGTGCGCAAGGGCACGGACAGCGGCGGCAAGCCCAGGATAGGCGAACCGGAGGACGCGCGCAAGGCGCTGGCCGCCTTTGAGGACATCCTGCGCGCCTTCGAGGCCGGCAATGTGTCCTTGATACGCCAGAAGCTGGACCCGTCCATGATCGGCTACCAGCAGCTGCTGGACAACATCACGCAGGAAAACAACGAGTGCAAGCAGATGCGCGTGACCCTGCTCAACACCCAGGTCCAGGCCGGCCCCAACCTGGCCGTGCTGCAGACCGGCTGGGAAAAACGCTGCCTGCTGCTGCCGTCCTTCACCCCCCGGCTGACCACGGGACGCAGCACCGTGCTGCTGCACCTGGGCCCGCAGGGCTGGACCTTTGCCGCGATCACCGGCGGCAGCATGCTGGAGCGCTCCGGCCCGGTCGTGCCCGGCGCGCCGCTCAATGCCGCCGGCGGCCCGGCCGCCAGGACGCTGGCAACGCTGGCCGTCGTCAACACCGGCGCATCCTATGCGCTGGCCGGCGGCGGCGTGGCGCCGCCCGCGCCCCTGCCCTTCAGCATCACGGTGACCGACCCCGACCGCGTGGGCGCCGCCTCCGTGACGGTGACCATCACCACCTCCGCGCCGTTTGCCAATGACTCCATGGTGCTGACCCTGCCGGCCGTCACGCCCGGGTCCTCGCAGTTCAGGGTCACCAGCGTGAGCTTCTCCAAGGCGGCAGCCGGATGCACCAGCGCCAACACGCCCATCAATCCGGCATCGCTGGAAATCTGCCCGGGCGGCACGGCGACGGTGTCCTTCACCGACACCACCACGCCTTCCGGCGCGGCGCAGGTGGTGACGCAGACCGTGGCGGTTCCCTGAGCGCGAACCTTTTTCAAAAAAATCGCGACGGCGTTGAACCCGGCGCGATGAAGCCACGACTCACAGGCAATGGCACGGCGGGCAAGGGGCCCGCCGGCCGGACACGGAGCCAGATTTGATGGAAGCACACGCGGGCGCGGCGGCACGGCAGGACATGGAGCTGTGCCGCCTCATGGAACAGGTGGCCGCGCGCGACGAGGCCGCGCTTTGCGCGCTCTACAAACGCATGAGCCGGGTGATCTACGCCTTTTCGCTGCGCCGCCTGTGCCAGCCCGAGGCGGCGGAGGAGGTGGTGGTGGAAACCATGTACGAAGTCTGGAAGGGCGCGGCGCGTTTTGCCGGCAGGTCCATGGTGACCACCTGGATCCTGGGTATCGCGCGCCACAAGGCGATGGACAAGCTGCGCCTGCGCGGCGGCGAGATGAGCGAGCCCCTGGGCGACGAGGCGGAGGCCATCCCCGACGGCCGTCCCTCCGCCTTTGAACTGATCGCCGGCAGGCAAAGGCAGGGGCAGGTGGCCCTGTGCATGGAGGCCCTGCCGGACGAGCAACGCGAGTGCATCCACATGGTGTTTTACGAGGACGCGCCGCTGGCCGAAATCGCCGCCGTGCAGGCCTGCCCCGAGAACACCGTCAAGACACGTTTGTTCCACGCCCGCCGCAAGATGCGGGAATGCCTTGAGCGCCAGGTCTGGCGCATGGAGCGCGCATGATGCACAGCGAACAGGAATTGCGGGACCTGCTGCCCTGGTACGTGAACGGCACGCTGGACGAGGCGACGCGGCACGCCATCGACCTGCTGCTCGAGCGTTCGCCGCTGGTGCGCGGTGAACTCCTCTGGCTCATGCAACTGCGCAGCCAGATACGCCAGTTTCGCGAGGAGGCCGAGGAGCGCCCGGAGGATGCGGGCCTGGACACGCTGATGGCGCTGGTCCACGGCGAACGCTCGGGCAAGGTCGTGCAGTTGCACGCGCGCTGGAATGCCTGGCTGGCCGCGCCGCGCCGCTTTTCGGTGCCCGTAGGCCTGGCCGCCGCCGTGGTCCTGGCGCAGGCCGCCCTCATAGGCACGCTACTGCTGCGCCCCGAACCCGAGGCACTCACCCCGCTGTCGGGCGAAGCGGCCGCGGGTGGCGAACTGCTGCAAATCACCTTCAAGCCGCGGGCCACCGAGGCGCAGATACGCGGCCTGCTGGCCGGCCTGCGGGCCGAGATGGTGTCCGGCCCCGGCGCGCTGGGTGTGTACACGGTGCGCGTGCCCGAAGGGCAGGGGCCCGCGGCGCTGGCCAGGCTGCGCGGCAACGGCGCCATCGTCGAGTCGGCGGCCTTGCTGGCCGGGCGCTGAAGCCATGCGCTCGTCCGCACGCGGCCGCCTGCGCGCGGGTTCTCTCTTTCCCCTCATGCCCCTCATGTGCCTGGCGCTGGCCGGCCTGTCCGTGCACGCCGCCGGCGATGAGGATGCCGAGTGCGCGCGTTACCGCATCGCGGGCTTGCCTTGTCCTTCCAGGCCCGGCGCTTCCAGGGCGCCCGATGCCCCGCGGCCGCCGGCCAGGCCGGTGTTGCCCTTGCGTGGGGCGGAGCCGCCGCCTGCCGCGGGCCAGGCGCGCGATGCGTCGGGCGCCGCCGCGCCGGGYCGCGCCCTGGCGGCACCGGCGCCAGCGCCGGCTGTGCCATCGTTTCCACCACCGCTCCCCCTGGCGGCGCCCGCTGCGACTGGCCTGCCCGGCTTGCCGCCGGGCAGCGCCCTGATGCCGATGGCGATAAGCCCTTTGGCCGCGCCGCCCGGCCCGCCGGTGCAGACCCGCGAGCCCGGCCAGGTGGTCGCGTACTGGGCCGCGGCGGACGAAGCCGACGCCGCGCTGGCCCGGCTGGCGCGCGAGCGGCAGCTGCAGCCCGTCACCGTTTCGCGGCTGGAGGCCCTGGGCGGCGTGCTGGCCGTGTTCCAGCTGGAGAGCGCGGCGCAGGCCGCCGATTTCCGTGAACAGCTGCTGCGCGACTTTCCTGGGCTCGCCGTGGACTTCAACACGCGCTACCGCCCGCTGCAGCCGGCCAAAGCCAGGCCGCGCATTTACCTGCCGCAAAAAATCGACCAGCCCCTGGACGCGGCGGAGCCCGCGGGCCCGGGCGCGGTGCGCGTGGGCATCGTGGACGGGCCGGTGGCGGCCATCGCGGCGCTGGCGGGCGCCAGCATCAGCCGCAAAAGTTTCCTGGCCGCCGGCGAGTCGGCCGCAGCCACGGGCCACGCCACGGCGATTGCCGCGCTCATCGCGGGGCAGGACGCCGGCGTTCCCGGTTTCCGGGCGATAGCGCCCGGGGCCAGCCTGCGCTCGGCCGAGATCATGCGCAGCGTGGGCGCTGAGGACAGCACCCACAGCGCGGCCCTGGTGCGCGCGCTGGACTGGCTGCTGGCCGAGAAAGTCCAGCTTATCAACCTCAGCCTGGGCGGGCCCGGCGACGCGGTGATGCAAAAAGCCTTTGCCCGGCTCGCCGGCTTTCCGGTGGCGCTGGTCGCGGCGGCCGGCAACGGCGGCCCGACGGCGGCGCCGGCCTACCCGGCGGCCTATCCCGGCGTGATCGCCGTAACGGCGACCGACGCCTCCGACAACGTCTATGCCGCGGCCAACCGCGGCGCCTACATCACGCTGGCGGCGCCCGGCGTGGACCTCTGGGTTCCCGACGGGGCTTCGGGCCACTATGTGAGCGGCACCTCGTTTTCCGCGGCCGTGGTGAGCGCCGCCGGCGCGCTGATGCTGGCGCGCAATCCGCTGCTCAAGGCCGGGCCGCTGGCCCGGCAGCTGTGCCGCGGCGCGAGGGACCTGGGTGCGCCCGGGCCCGACCCGGTCTTCGGCTGCGGCCTGATCCAGGTCGGGGCCGCGCTGCGCGACGAGCGGTTGTGAACAGGTTCTTGATGGTCAGATTCACGGTATCCGGTATTCATTACAGGCGTTATGCTTATGACAAACACAACAACAACGGCTCTGCCACTGCTCCCGTTTGCAGTCTGTGCGGATTCTGACGGGCACCTATGGCACGCATTCTGATAGTTGACGACGATCCGGCACTGCTCAAGCTGCTGTCATTGAGGCTCCACTACGAAGGCCACGTCCCCATCGAGGCGAACAGCGGCGCGGTCGCGCTGGCCAAGCTGGACCATGAGCTGCCCAACATCCTGATCACCGACCTGCGCATGCCGGGCATGGACGGGCTGCAGCTGTTTGAAGCCGTGCACCGGCGCTACCCGCTGCTGCCGGTGCTGATCCTGACGGCCAACGGCACCATTCCCGACGCGGTCAACGCGATGCAGCGCGGCGTGTTCGGCTACATCACCAAGCCTTTCGAGGGTGCGGACCTGATGCTCGAGGTGAACCGCGCGCTGGAGGTGTCGTCCACCCTGGGCGCCGACATGCCCGGCGACCTTCCCGGCGAAGCCTGGCGCGAGGCCATCATCACGCGCAGCCCGCGCATGGAAAAGCTGCTGGCCGAGGCCAGGCTCATGGCCCGGAGCGACGCCTCGGTGCTGATCCACGGCGAGAGCGGCACCGGCAAGGAACTGCTGGCGCGCGCGCTGCATGCGTCCAGCGCGCGGTCCCATGAAACGCTGGTGGCGGTGAACTGCGGCGCCATCCCCGAAAACCTCGTGGAGTCGGAGCTGTTCGGCCACGTCAAAGGCTCCTTCACCGGCGCGGTGCGCGACAGCGTCGGCATGTTCACCAGCGCGCACCGCGGCACCATCTTCCTCGACGAGATCGCCGACCTGCCGCTGGCGATGCAGGTCAAGCTGCTGCGCGTGCTGCAGGAGCGCGAGGTGCGGCCCGTGGGCGCGTCCAAGCCGCACAAGGTCGACGTGCGCGTGATCTCCGCCTCCAACCGCAAGCTCGAGGACGAGGTGGCCGCAGGCCGGTTTCGCGAGGACCTTTTTTACCGCCTCAATGTGGTGGGCCTCACATTGCCGCCGCTGGCCGAGCGCCGCGAGGACATCGCGCTGCTGGCCAACCATTTCATGCGCAGCTTGGCGCAGCGCTACGCCAAGCCGCTGACGGCCTTCGCGCCGGGCGCGCTGGAACTGCTGGGCACGGCGTCATGGCCGGGCAATGTGCGGCAGCTGCAGAACATGGTCGAGAAATGCGTGGTGCTGTGCACCGGTACGCTGATCCCGGTCACGCTGGTGCAAAACGCGCTGACCAGCCAGGGCTCCGAGCTGCTGCCGCTGGACGAGGCGCGCAAGGAGTTCGAGCGCGGCTACCTCACGCAGCTGCTCAAGATGACCAACGGCAACGTGGCGCAGGCGGCCAAGCTCGCCAGGCGCAACCGCACCGATTTTTACGCGCTGCTGGCGCGGCATGAGCTCGAGTCGGCCAGCTTCAAGGCCTGAAAAGCGCCAGGCGGCGCCTTGCCCTCTGTTCTCTTTGCTGAGGGCGGTTGGCCGGGGGTTGCCCGGCGGCAAGTAACTTTCTTTTGCTTCGCCAAAAGAAAGTCACCAAAGAAAAGGCGACCCGCAGTCTGGGTCCCTACGCTGCGCTACGGGCAACCTGCGGTGCTCGAGCCAAGCGGGGTCTCGCTAAACTCGCTACGCTGCGCTTCGCTCAGACAACGCGATCCCTGATCCGCTTGTCTCTGCGCTCCTCGGCCCAGCCAGGACGGGGCAATCGGGAGCGGAAGCGGGAACAGAAGACAGAAATACAAAGAACAAACCAAGACCACAAGGACTCGCCAAGGCGAGTCCTTGTTTCTTCAAGTATTGGTATTTGTCTTTCTAGTCCCCACCCCTTGTGGATGCGCCGAGGAGCGCAGGTTCAGGCGGATCAGGGATCGCGTTGTTTGAGCGAAGCGAGTTTAGCGAGACCCCGCCTGGACCGAGCACCGCAGGTTGCCCGTAGCGAAGCGAAGGGACGCAGCAACCAGGGTCGCCTTTTCTTTTGCTTACTTTTCTTTTGGCGAAGCAAAAGAAAAGTGAGTAGCTGCCGGGCTACCCCCGGCCAGCAACCCTCAGCAGAGGGCGAGGGCGCAAGTCGGCGCAAGACCCGGCCAATGGATCTGCGCATTCAGGCGCGGCAGCAAGTAGTCACAAGTCCCGGGGCGCAACTTGTCTGCCCGCGCAGACACCCCAGTCCCATGATCTCCCTGGTGTTTTCTTCCCGGCCCCCGAAAGCTGTCGGCGAATCCCGACAGCCGGCGACCACCGGTTTGCTTTAAGTCATTGATTTCATTGAGTAAATGTTCTGGCACGCATCTTGGGTAACAAGGTGCATGTCGATCAAGACCATTTACATGGAAAACAAGGAAATCAAGCCATGAACTCAGAGCAAATCAACCTGGTGCAATCCACCTTTGCCGACGTGCGCCCCATCGCGCCGGCGGCCGCCGAACTTTTTTACACCCGCCTTTTTGTCCTCGATCCCTCGCTGCGCCCCATGTTCAAGGGCGACCTGGCGCACCAGGGCCGCATGCTGATGGCGATGCTCAACTCCGCCGTCAACGGCCTGACCCAGCTCGACACCATGGTGCCCGTGGTGCGCCAGCTCGGCGCGCGCCACGTCAAGTACGGTGTGCGCGATGCGCACTACGCCACCGTCGGCAGCGCCCTGCTGTGGACGCTGGAGCAGGGGCTGGGCGACAAATTCACGCCCGCTGTCCGCGAGGCCTGGACCGCCGCCTACGAGATGCTGGCCGGCGTGATGCAGGCAGGCGCTGCCGAGGCGCGCTCGCGCCATCCGGCCGCGGCCTGATTTTCCGCCGTGCAAAAAAACGCCATCGCCATTGAACCGCGCAAGCGGATCAGGCGACCCATGCATGCAAGTCCCCGCCGGCACCGCGTGCCCGGTGATCCCTTCACTTCTTCTTTTTCTTTTATTGCGAGTCCCTCCATGAAAACCTCCCTGAAAAAATATGCGCTCTGCCTGGCCTCCCTCGTTACCCTGTGCGGCACGGCCCACGCGGTCGGCACCATCACCGGCCTGACCGCCGTGCCGGCCAACCCGGTCGCCGGCGAGTCGGTCAAATACAAGGTCACCACCAGCGGCAGCGGCGCCTGCGGCGCGCGCTTTGTGTACGCCGGCGGCCCTTACGAGCCTTCGGACAACGCGCTCGTCAACAACCAGCCGGCGGGCGGCGGCGTGATGGACAAGACCCTCTCCAAGGCGGGTACCTACACGGTCACGGCCATGGGCAGCCCTTCGCTCAATCCCAAGTGCGGCGGCGAAGCCAAGATCACCGTGGTCGTCAAGGACAAACCGGCACCGGCGGCACCGGCCACGCCAGCAACGCCGGCAACTCCCGCTCCCGCCGGCAAGCCCGCGGCCGGCATGGGCATGGGTGCCCTGCAGCCCCAGGCGCCCGTGATCACGATGGGCGCCATCACGATGTCCGAAGCCATGACCTGCCCGACGCCTTACACCAAGTACACACAGGGCGTGGACGTTTCCAAGGGCGAGGCCTATTGCGTCAAGTCCGATGCCACCTGCCCCGACGGCTATGCCAACAACCGCAACCAGCAGACCGGCCAGCTGACCTGCACGCCCAAAGTGCCTGTGGCCGCACCCGATGGCTGGACGCACGGTTCGGGCAACGGCGAGCTGAGCTTCAACTCCATTCCCCAGCCCATGGTGAAGTGCCCCAAGTCCACGCCTGACTGGCAGTGGGGCACGACTTACTACAAGGAAAGCTGGAACCGCATGGGCTGCCGCGCCAACCTCAAGCCGGCGTATTGAACGGGCCGAGAGCCTTGCGCCCAACACCCAGGAGCACTCCCATGATCAGAACCATTCCCTTGCAAGTCCATGTGGCGCGCCGCCCGCATGCCATCCCGACCCGCAGCCTGGCGCGCCGCGTGTCGCGCACGCTGGGCACCCTGGCTGCGGCCTTCTGCGCCGCGCTGCTGTGCGCCGCCCTGGTCGGCTACGGCATCGCCCGCGCGGCGGCGCCTGGCCGGGTTGCGGTGGCCGGGCAACTGACGGGCGCTGCCGCGGCGCCGACGGCCGCGGACGGCAAGGAGGCTGCCGAACTGAAGGCGGCGGTGCAGGCCCTTGCGGCCTTCCCGAACCCCTACCCGCCCGCCGCGGGCATGGCGCCCTGAATTTTTCCGCGCGGGATTGAACCTCGCGACGGGCCCCCGCGACTCAACAGGCGCCAGGCCCTCACTCCCATTCTTTACCAGGACACACACACCATGAACCGTTCCCTTCTCTCGCTGGCCGCCCTTGCGGTGCTCGGCCTCAGCATGCAGGCTTTTGCCACCGACAAGCCCGCCGCGGCGGACGGCAAGGCGCCCACGCGCACCCTGCCCACGCCTTTGCCCACGGCCGTCGTCAAGCCCGTACTGACCACGCCGCCACCACCTCCTCCTCCCCCGGCCCCCGTCACCAAGCTGGTGTCGGCCAAGTTCCTGAAGGCCGAGATCAAGGTTGGCGAATCCGTCGCGATGAAGTTCGACGGCATCAACCTGGGCGCCGGCAAGATCTGCGGCGGCACGGTCACCTGGGGTGACGGCACGAAGTTCGACAACATGCTGGCCGACAACGGCCAGTGGAGCACCATCAACAAGACCTTCTCGCAGGCCGGTACCTTCACGGCGGTGGTCCTGCCGAAAAGCTACGGCGGCAATCCCTGCGTGAGCGATGCGCCGATCTCGGTCAGCATCAAGGTCAACCCGCCGACGCCGCTGCCGCCTTCGATGATGACCAAGCTGGTCGTGACGCCCATGCTCAATCCCAAGGTGCGCCTGATCAGCACCAAGTGGGTGGGCACCGCGCCCAACTCGGCCTGCAGCTACATCCTGAACTTCGGCGACGGCACCAGCAAGAAGACCGGCGCTGGCGCGATACAGCCCGGCTCCGACGAGCAGCACACCTACGCCTCCGGCACCTACTCCGTGATCATCACGCCGTCGAACGCCGACTACGACTCCTGCACCCTGGGACCGGACGCCGGCCCCAAGACCTTCACGGTCGAGTAAGCCTTTTCTTTTCCTTTCGCCACAGTGCTTCGTGCAGCCTGGATGCATGCGGTTTCAACCCGGAGAAAACACACCATGAAAACCCTGAACATCCTGGCTGCCGCGGGCGCGCTGGCGCTGCTGGCCGCTCCCCTGGCGCAGGCGGGAACGCTGAGCGGCGCGAGCTCCACGCTGAACGGCGTCTCCACCACCACCAATCCGCCCAAGCTCACCGCGCCGGGCCAGGTCCTGCAGATCAAGCACAT
Source organism: Polaromonas sp. P1_F2 (assembly GCF_056405735.1). Lineage (NCBI taxonomy): Bacteria > Pseudomonadati > Pseudomonadota > Betaproteobacteria > Burkholderiales > Comamonadaceae > Polaromonas > Polaromonas sp. P1_F2. The sequence goes on from NZ_JBFUBN010000002.1 coordinate 66,711, forward strand.
GATAGGCGTGGCCTATTACGGCCCCGACAAGAACGTCAACTTCGCCTGCAATGCCAAGCTCGAATACAGCGACGGCACGGCATCGGAAATGGTGCCCATCAAATACCCGATGGACGCGGTGGGCCGCATGCGCCAGTACACCAAGCCCGGCAAGTACACGGTCTCGCTGAGCGGCGTCGCGCACAACGGCCTGGTGGCCTGCCTGGGCTCGGCCTCCACCACGTTGACGATTGAAGACGGGCTGCCGCACGCGCCCGCGCCCAAGCCGGGCGCGGCCAACGCCGCGGCGGCGGTGATGGCGCCTGGCGCGCAGGCGGCGATCCAGGGCATGGTGCCCATCAACCTCAAGGCCAAGGTCCAGCAGGTGGTGCTGCGCGGCGGCAACCTGTTCAGCCCCGGCACGGTGTCGCTGTACTCGACCATCTTCCTGGACAAGCCCGACAGCAACTGCCTGCTGAACTTCAGCGTCACGACGCTCAACACCGGTTCCGACGCGCTCAATGTCGAGTTGATGAGCCAGTCACTCAACGGCGGCTTCACGACCGCGGCGTCGACCGAGTTCAATCCCGGCACGCTCACGTTCACCAACCAGGGAAAGTTCCGCGTGACGGTCAAGGCGCGCACCGACGTGGAAGGCCACTGCGCGGGCAGCGCCTCCGCCGACTTTGAAATCAAGCGCCAGAAGATGGGCGGCGATGCGCCGCCCGTGTCCGGCCCGGCGCCCAACTACGGCTCCTTCATCTCCAAGGTCACCGCCGTCGAAAAACTCGACTCCTGGGACGTCACCGTGCACGGCGCCGGCGACGCCTCCTGCAAATACCACGTGCGCGCCTGGACCCTGCCCGAGATGAGCATCTTCAAGGAACAGGCCATGGTCTATGAAAAGAACGTGCTGGGCGCGGGCAAGGGTCTCATGACGGTGCCCAAGCAGGGCGCCAAGAACGTGCTGATCGAGACCGTGCAGGACAACGAGGACAAGGTCGACAACAAGGGCTGCCTGGGCACGCCCAAGCTCGAGCTGGTGCCGACGCCCGCCGCCGTGATGCCGCCCAAGCCCAAGAAGGGCGTGATCATGGCCCTCTCGGTGGCCAAGGCGACGTATGCGCCGGGCGAGCCGATTCCCTCGACGCTGAAAGTGCAGGGCGACAACTGCAGCTTTGTCTTCAGGGTGCGCAAGCTGCCTTTCATCAACCTCAGCGACGACGTCGTTTTCGCGGCCAAGACCCAGAGCCTCGATTGGGACCTCAACAACCTGGGCCAGACCCTGCCGGCCGGCAAGTGGACCGTCATCAGCCAGCCCGGCAACGAGGCGATGGCGCCCGGCGAGATTCGCTGCGAAATCGCACCGATCGCCGGCAGCGGCCAGGTCTTCTTCACCGTGGCGCCTTGAGCCTCCAATTTTTAAAACTCCAGAAACCGACAGAACACCATGAATAAAGCCAAACTCTTCACCGCCGTGACGGCACTTGCCTTGGGGGCGCATGCCCATGCGGCGGGGTCGAACTACAGCGACATCCAGATCGACACGCTGACGCCAAAGATGGGCGAGCCCATCACGCTGAGCTTCGCCGGTGTGACCGATCCCTCCTGCATGATCAAGATCTCTTCCAACGTCTCCGCGTTCTCCATGGAGGGGGGAGGGCAGGTCCAGAACGGCAAGCTGAGTTTTGTACCCTCGACGGCCATGGGCCCCATCAGTGAGGGCTTCACGATGATTGTTGGGCAGGGCATTTTTAATTCGCGCTGCGAGGGCCCGTCCAAGACCTTCAACGTCCAGGTCAACGCCAGCCGGATCGGCAGCGTCAACGCGGAAACCAATATCGTTGCGCAGGGCAAGCCGGTCAACATCCTGGTCGGCGGCGTCGACTACAGGAGCTGCGACGGCGCCGCGCTGGACTTCGGCGACGGCACGCCGGCGCAGCAGATTTCGGGCGGTTTCCCGATCAAGACCTCCCATGTCTATGCGCAGGCCGGTGTCTACAAACAGAGCGTGAAGGCGACCGGCGCCACCTGCTACGGCAGCGCCGTTTCCCAGTTCAACACGACGGTGCAGGATGCCACCGCGATGAGCAAGATCACGGGCATGCAGGTGGCTTATGCCAACCCCGAGAAGACCGGCGCCAAGATCATGGTCAACGGCAGCCCCGGCGGCGCATGCGAGCGCGCTTTCGTCAATTGGGGTGATGGTTCGTCGCCCGAACCGGTGTCAGGCAGCTTCCCGCTGAACGCCAGCCACAGCTACCCGAACGGCGGCAACCAGACCATCAAGGTGGCCGCGGCCGACGGCTTCAAATGCCTGGGCCAGGCCCAGGTCGTGGTCTACACCTACCCGGTGCAAGCCAAGTTCACCGGCGTCACGCCGGCAAGCTCGACCGCCGCGGTCAACCAGGAGATCACGCTGGAACTCGCCGGCAGCGGTATCTGCCAGAACGTGTCGGTCGCCCTGGGCGACAACCTGAACATCATCAGCGTCGGCGCGGTCAACTTCAGCCCCTACAACAATTTCAAATGGCCGGTCAAGGTCAAGTACACCAAGGGCGGCAGCTACACGCTGTACGTCAAGGACAACGGTGCCAGCGCCTGCGGCATCCTCAATCCCAAGGTCACGGTGACCGAACCGATCCAGTTCAACCCGGTGCTGGTGTTGCCGGCCGCTCCCAAGCCTGCCGTGCCGGTAGCTACACCGCCCAAACCCAAGCCGGCTGTTCCCGCGAAACCCTGCGCCAAGAAAAACGGCCAGCAGATAGACCCGACCTGCGTCGACAACTGATCCCGGGCGGCGCGAGCACCTTCTTCACCCTTCACGAAAGACCACCATGAACCCCAAATTTCTTTCCGCCAGCCTGCTGGCCCTGGCCCTCCCGCTGATGGCCCATGCCGCGACCGGCGGTGCAACGGCGCCCGCGCCGCGCGCATCACAGCCGGCGGCGACACCCGCGCCCGCCGGCGCCGCCGGCCCCAGCCTGCAGGGACTGCCGCCGCCGGTGGCCGCCACCACCAAGCCCAACATCACGGTGCCGCACACCAAAATCACCCAGGTCCAGTCGCCCACCCAGGTCAAGCCGGGCACACCGCTGACCGTCAAGGTCTTCGGCACCGGCCTGGAAACCCAGTGCGCGACCACGGTGCTGATAGGCCAGAACGGCAACGCCTACTTCAAGAAGGGCCCGGTGCAATACGGCACGGGCGCCTGGCCGCGCGTCGCGACCTTCCTGCTGGAGCCGGGCACCTACCAGGTGAGGATCTCCATGACCGAGGGCGGGCCCAGCACCACGCAGGCCGAGCGCGAAGCTTGCGGCGTGATCTCTGGCAGCAACAACACCGGCATTGCGGGCGACGGCACCATGGTGGTGGTGGGCGATGCCATCGCCAAATAAGCGTGCAAGCAAACCGCGCAAGCAGCAAGGCACACCCATGTACAAATCACTGATCACCGCCCTGGCCCTGGTGGCCGCCTGCGGCGCGGCCCTGGCCCAGGGTGGCAGCACACAAGGCGGGACCCCTCCGCCCGGCACCGGCAGCGGCGTGGCGACGCCGCCCCCGGCCGGCAGCGGCATTCCGGTCAGCGAGGATTTTTTCAGGGGCCAGTGCATGACGGCCCTGGCCAACCTGGCCAGCCAGAAGCTGCACACGCAACTGCTCAAGGACAAGGCCGTCAGCGGCCAGGTGCTGGCATCCGCGGCGATTCCCCCGGGCGCGCTGGGCGCGAGCTGCAACAACGCCTGCGACCAGTATGCGAAGCTCTCGCACCTGATTTCCTGGGCCCATGTGTCGCCCGGCTTTTTGAGCGAACCCCAGCACACCCAGCAGATGGTGTACCGCAACATTCCCCAGCCGACGCTGCCGGGCCAGGCGGCACTCGACAGCTGCCTGCCGCAGCAGGCCACGATGAACTGGTGTCCGCCCTCGGGCGCCGGTGTCGGTGCCGGGCCTTCGCGCATTGAAAACCCGCTGGACAAGATCCGGGTCTGCATCAGCGCCGGCGACGCCTTGCAACAGATGAACTTCAGCGCGGCCGATGCGGCGCGCAACTGCGCCAGGCCCGCCATCGTCGATGCCGCCGAACGCGTCAAGGCGGAGCACGCCTGCGTGGCGGATGCCGCCAAGGCCGATGCCAAAACCGCCGCCGACAAGGCCGCGGCGGACAAGGCGGCGGCCAGCGGCCTGGTGCTTCCCAAGGGTCCGCTGCTTTTGGTGCCCACGGCCCGCAAAAGCCCCTAGAAAGATAAGGCCGCCGGGTGGTCAATTTTTGAGCACTCGCTGGCACGTCAGTACCGGCGCGGCTTTCAGGACTGTCGCCGGACTTTATCCACAGGGTAGCCCACAGCAACTGAGGGTAAGTTTTTTGTGCGGAAGCACAAGCTTGAACCTTAGGCCTCTTTACGCCGACTCATATCCGTGCAAGGCAAAGCGCCGCACGGAACTTTCGACTCACTCACCACCCGGCAAGGATCCACCCATGAACACACAACACATACTGGCCGCCACCCTGCTGTGCCTGGCCGCCGCCGATGCCGCGCTGGCCCAGCCGGCCCCGGCAACGCGCACCGCGCCCGCCGTTCCCAAGCTGGTCGTCTCCGCGCCCGGCACCTTCACCACCTTCAAGGCCACCGCGAGCGAAGTTGTCGCGGGCAAGCCTTTGAGCTTCAAGTTCGAAGGCAGCGGCCACTGCAAGCTCAAGCTCAGCGGCGGTGACGGTTACGCCGTGGATGTTGAAGGTGAGCTGCCTTTCAACGCCGTCTATGTCTACGGCACGGGGTCCATGTCGTCTTACGACGCGTTCAAGAACTACACGGCGAGCGCAACGCCCGCGGGCAATTGCAAAAGCAGCGGGCCCGCCACCACGGTGGTCGTCAAGGTGATCAACCCGGCGCCGCAGGGTGTCAGCGCGCCGGGCAACACCAATGCCAACACCATGTCTTCCAGCAAGCCGGGGCTGACGGTCAAGCCTTAGACGGTGAACGGCTTCTGAGGGTTTTGTATGTCTGTGTATCCGCGCCGGCCGCGGATACAGCCGCATGCCATAAGGCGGCCGGGGTGACACAGCGGGGATACGCAAGGGCGGTTCAATCACGGAGGTGCCCACTCCTGAACCCGCCAGACCATGACTTTCCTCCTCCTCGCTTTCGCCGCCGGTGTGCTGACCATCGTCAGCCCCTGCATTCTTCCTGTTTTGCCTTTTGTGCTGGCGCGTGCCGGCCGGCCTTTCCTGCGCAACGGCCTGCCCTTGCTGCTGGGCATGGCCCTGTCCTTCACGGCGGTGGCCACGCTCGCCGCCGTGGGTGGCGGCTGGGCGGTGCAGGCCAATGAATACGGCCGCTCCGCGGCGCTGGGGCTGCTGGCCGTGTTCGCGCTGACGCTGATGTTTCCGGGCTTTGCCGACTGGCTGTCCAGGCCGCTGGTGGCGTTGGGCGCGCGTCTGGCCTCTTCCAGTGAAGGCGGCGAAGGCGGCACGTCGGGCGATCCTTCTCTGCTGTCGTCGCTGCTGCTCGGTGTGGCCACCGGTTTGTTGTGGGCGCCGTGCGCGGGGCCGGTGCTGGGCCTGATCCTCACGGGTGCGGCCATCCAGGGCGCGAACGCGGGCACCTCCTTGCTGCTGCTGGCCTATGCGGGCGGCGCGGCGACCTCGCTGGCCTTGTCGCTGCTGGCCGGCGGGCGTGTGTATGCCTTGCTGCGGCGTTCACTGGGCATCAGCCACTGGGCGCGGCGCGGCATGGGCGCGGCGGTGCTGGCCGGTGTGGCGCTGATCGCCACGGGGCTGGATACCGGGCTGCTGAGCCGCCTGTCCTTGAGCAGCACCTCGGGAATAGAGCAGGCGCTCATCAATGCCTTCCAGCCCCAGGCATCGCAAGAGCCGGGCATAGGCGGCGCGGCGGACGCTGAAGCACCCGCGCCCGAAACCATCACGCTCGTCGCCAACCCCGGCGCGCCGTCCGCCCCCGCGGACTGGAGCGGCAGAACTTTCGCGCCGCTGGCCGGCGCGACCGGCTGGATCAATACGCCGCCGCTGGCGGCCGCGGACCTGCGCGGCAAGGTGGTGCTGGTCGACTTCTGGACCTATTCGTGCATCAACTGCCTGCGCACCTTGCCCTACATCCGGGCCTGGGCCGACAAGTACCGGGAAGCCGGCCTGGTCGTCGTCGGCGTGCATTCGCCGGAGTTCGCGTTTGAAAAAAATGAAGGCCATGTGCGACTGGCCGTGAAAGACCTGGGCATCAACTATCCCGTCGCCATCGACAGCAAGCATGCCGTCTGGCGCGGCTTCGAGAACCAGTCCTGGCCGGCGCTGTATTTTGTCGACGCCCAGGGCAGGGTGCGGCATCAGGTGGTCGGCGAAGGGCAGTACGAGGCGTCTGAGCGGCTGATCCAGAAGCTGCTGGCCGAAAAAAACGGCAAGGGCACGCGCGACACCGGGCTGGTGGCCGTGCAGGGCGAAGGTGTGCAGGCCGCGCCCGGCGGCCGGGTGATGTCCGGCGAAACCTATGTGGGCCATGAGCGCGCTGTCAACTTTGTGCCCGAGGGCGGACTTCAGCCCGATCGCCGGTATGGCTATGAGGCGGCTGCCAGTGTCAGGCTGAACCACTGGACGCTGGGCGGCGAGTGGACGGTGGAGGCCGAGCGCGCCGTCGCGGCGCAAGCCGGCGCACGCCTGGCCTACCGCTTTCGCGCGCGCGACCTGCATCTGGTGCTGGGGCGCGAAGCCGGCGCGGCGCCGGTGCGCTTTCGTGTGCGGGTCAACGGCCGGCCGCCGGCCCAAAACCGTGGCACCGACATCGCGGCAGACGGCAGCGGCGTGATTGATGCGCACCGCCTGTACCAGCTGGTGAGGCTGCCGGCCTCGGCGGGCGACCACCTGTTCGAGATCGAGTTCCTCGATCCCGGCGCACAGGTGTATGCCTTCACCTTCGGCTGAGCCGCTTCAATTTTCATCAACCTTGAGGACCCTCACACCATGAAAAAACTCTGGATGGCCTTGACCTTTCTGGCGAGCGGCTTCGCGCATGAGCTGCGCAACCCGCTCAGCTGCCAGTGCATCAGCTCCCGCCCGGCGGTGGTTTGGCGTGCGGGCCGCGAGCAGGGCTGAGCGCCGCCAGCCCCCATCCCAGCCTTCCCCCAGAGGGGGAAGGAGCAAATCACCAGCGTCATCACAGCGTGCCGCTCTTACTCCCTCCCCCTCTGGGGGAGGGCGGGGGTGGAGGCCAGCGGCGCTTAAAACACCCCGCCTTTCTTCGGAAGAGAAGATGCAAACCACCGCTGCCACCGCTATCGCCATGCGCCGGAGATTTGTACCGCAGTGTGTCCAGCCGCCTGGTGCGTACAGAACATTGCGTTTACGAGATACCGGGGATACGCCGCCCCTTTGTAATTCATCTTGTGCTTCGCGAGCGATGCATTTTTCAACTTCTTCAATTGTTTAAAAAGGAAAACACCATGAGCGCCATCAACCTCCTCGACAAAGTCCTGTACACGGGCAAGACCCACACCACCGGCGGGCGCAACGGCGAATCCCGCAGCACCGACGGCCGCCTGGACATCAAGCTGTCGCCGCCCGGCAGTGCGGGCACAGGCACCAACCCCGAGCAGTTGTTCGCCGCCGGCTGGTCGGCCTGCTTCATAGGCGCCATGGGCCGCGCCGCCGCCACGCAGAAAGTCACGCTGCCGGCCGGTGTGGCTGTCGATGCCGAAGTGGACCTGGGCACCGCCGGCGACGCATTCTTCCTGCAGGCACGCCTGAACGTGAGCCTGCCCGGCCTGGACGCTGGGACGGCCCGTGCCATCGTCGATGCCGCCCACCAGCTGTGCCCTTATTCCAAGGCCACGCGCGGCAATATCGACGTGGAGATCAACCTGGCCTGAGTCCCGCAGGGTTCGCAGATCCACATAAGGCAAAGCCGGCCTGCCCGAGTGATCGGGCAGGCCGGCTTTTTCGTGCGCCTTACTCTGTGGCCGAAGACGCCGGCATCACCAGCCGTGCGACTAGGCCGCCGCCGGGGCGGTTCGCCAGGCTCAGGCGCGCGCCTATGGAAGCGGCCAGCTGCTGCGCGATGGCCAGGCCCAGGCCGGTGCCGCCGGTGTCGCGGTTGCGCGAACTTTCCACACGGTAAAAAGGCTGCAGCACGGCCTCAAGTTCGGACTCGGGGATACCGGGCCCGCGGTCCAGCACGCGGATCTCGATGCCCTCATCGGCATCGACGCGCACGGCCAGCTCCACCTCGGTGCCGAACTTGAGCGCGTTGTCGCTGAGGTTGGTCAGGATGCGGCGCAGCGCCAGCGGCCGGCTCATCACCGGGTGGCCGACGCGCCCGTCCACCCGCACCGCCTTGCCGGCGTCCTCGTAGTCGCAGCGCAGCGTGTCCAGCAGGGCGTCGAGATCCACCCTGCGCGGGGCCTCGTCGGCGCCGTGCAGGCTGCGCGCATAGGTCAGCGCCTCGCGCACCAGGGCCACCATCTCATCGAGGTCGTGCTGCAGCTTGTCGCGCTGCGCCTCGTCGTCCATCAGGTCGGTGCGCAGGCGCATGCGCGTGATCGGCGTCTGCAGGTCGTGCGAAATCGCGGCCAGGATCTGCGTGCGCTCGGTCAGGTAGCCGGCAATGCGCCGCTGCATCGCATTGAAGGCGCTGGAGGCGCGCGCCACCTCGGTCGGGCCGCCCTCGGGCAGGGCCGTGCCCTTGAGGTCGGGGCCCAGCGCATCGGCCGCATGGGCCAGCCGGCGCAGCGGCTGGGTGGCGATGCGCACCGCGAAGAAGGCGCAGACGGCGAGCAGCGACAGCTGCAGCAGCATCAGCGCCGGTAGCCAGGGCGAGATCGGCGTGGCCGCGGCCCAGAGGTTGATGGTCAGCGGCGCGCCGTCGCTCAGGCGCAGGTGGATGTGCACGCGCTTGGGGTCGCCGGGGATGGCATTGACGGTGGTGCCGTAGCGCTTGTCCACCGCATTGGCGATCGATGCGCTGACGCGCGCCACGATCTCGTTGTCGCCGCCTTGCTCGGTGATGCCGCCGTCGAGCTGGTAGCGGTAATTCTTGCGGTCTATCAGCGGTAGCCAGGCCGCGCGTTCGGCCGCCGGCACCCGGTCCAGGATGGCGACGGAACTGGTGATGTCTTTTTCGAGGTTGTCCAGCATCAGGTCGCGGCCCACCATGCCTCGCTCATACATCACCAGCAGGTAGGACATGGCCTGGGCGGCGAGGATGCCCAGCAGCAGGATCAGCATCAGGCGCGCGAACAGGCTTCGCGGCCATCGCGGCCAGGCGCGCGGTTTCACTGTCATGCGGCCTCCGGCCGGCCCTGCACCGCGGCGCTGAACACATAACCCTCGCTGCGCACCGTCTTGATATAACGCGGCTCGCGCGCGCCATCCCCCAGGCGCTGGCGCAGGCGGCTGACCAGCAGATCGATGGAGCGCTCGAACAATTCGGCGTCGCGCCCCTGCGTGAGGTTCAGCAGCTGGTCGCGATTCAGCACGCGCTGCGGGTGGTCGAGGAAGACGCGCAGCAGGCGGTACTCGGCGCCGCTGAGCGGCACCAGCGTGCCGCTGGCGTCCAGCAGGTGGCGGCCCGTGGTGTCGAGCTGCCAGTCGCCGAAAGACAGCAGGTGGGATGGTTCATCGACCTGCAGGTTCGGTGGCAGCATGCGCGTACGGCGCAGCACCGAACGTATGCGCGCCAGCAGCTCGCGCGCCGCGAAAGGCTTGGCCAGGTAGTCGTCGGCGCCCATCTCCAGGCCCAGGATGCGGTCGGCCTCTTCGTTGCGCGCGGTCAGCATCAGGATGGGAATGGTTTTGTGCTTGCCGGCGCGCAGGTCGCGGCACAGCGTCAGGCCGTCCTCGCCGGGCAGCATCAGGTCGAGCACGATCAGGTCCACCGCCACGTCTTCCAGCGCGGCGCGCATGTGGCGGCCCAACTCCACCTTGGTCACGCGCAGGCCGTTTTTTTCGAGGTAGCTGCCCAGCAGCTCCCGGATTTCGCGGTCGTCGTCAACGATGAGGATGTGGTCTGGCTGCTGCATGGCTGCGTCCTGGAAAATTCGTCACCCCGGCATTTTGCGCCAGGGCCCTGGGGAGGGCGATCTCACTGCGCCAGCAGCGCCTGTATGGTCTTCTCGGTCTCCGCGTAACGTCCCTCGCCGAAATGGCTGTAGACGATCATGCCTTTTTTGTCGACAAGGTAGACGGCGGGCCAGTAGTTGTTGCTGAAGGCGCGCCAGGTGGCGTAGCTGTTGTCCTGCGCTACCGCATGCTTGACGCCCAGGCGCTCCATCGCCTCGCGCACGTTCTTCGTCGATTTTTCATACGCGAACTCGGGCGTGTGCACGCCGACCGTCACCAGGCCCTTGTCCTTGTACTTTTCATGCCAGGACTTCACGGACGGCAGGTGGTTCAGGCAGTTGATGCAGGTGTAGGTCCAGAAGTCGACCAGCACCACCTGGCCCCGCAGGTCCGCCATGCGCAGCGGCGCCGAATTGAGCCAGGTGTCGATGCCCGCGAACTCCGGCGCCGCGGTGGGCGTGCGCCCCAGTGAAAAGAAAGCCGAGGCATAGGGCGTGGCACAGGCGGCGGCTGTCGCGACGGCGGCAGTGGCCAGAAATTGGCGGCGAGCGTTCATGGTCGGGTCCTTCAGAGTGGAGTGACAGGCGGCGACAAGAAAATCGCCGGCCCATGCAGGCATTGGAAGGCCCTGAGGTATCCCTGGTGTGTCGTGTGCGGGGCGCTGCGTAAGGCCGGGTATCGCGGGGAGGGGTGGATACAGTGGAATACAAAAGTTCGTGGACTTGCCTCTTCGTTTGTTTGGTTGTACTATGCAACTCTATAGCTTGTTCAAAGCAACCTATAGATCCATCCATAACAATAAAAAGGAAAATCATGACACCACAACAACTCACCAACACCAGCAAATTCCTGAGCCTGGTCTTGCGGCATAAGCCATCGACCATAGCGCTTGAACTTGATGCCGCCGGCTGGGCCAACGTCGACGAACTGCTCGCCAAGGCCGCTTCCGCCCATCACACCCTCTCCCGCGCGCTGCTCGAAAAGGTCGTCGAAACCAGCGATAAAAAGCGCTTCGCCTTCAGCGAAGACGGGCTGCGCATCCGCGCCAACCAGGGCCATTCCGTCGATGTCGAGCTTGGCTTGCCGCCCGCGGCGCCGCCGGCCAGGCTTTATCACGGCACCGCATCGCGTTTCCTCGACGCAATACTGGCGGAGGGCCTGAGCAAACGCCAGCGCCATCACGTGCACCTGAGCGAAAGCCGCGAAACGGCCACCGCCGTGGGCGGGCGCTACGGCCAGCCCGTCCTGCTGGCCGTGGACAGCCGGCGCATGTCGGCTGAGGGTTATCTGTTCTTTCGGTCCGACAACAATGTGTGGCTGACCGACCACGTGCCGCCGGTTTACCTCAGCGTCGTCGAAGCCGGGAGCCTTGAGTGAAGCTGGCTACCGCTCCTCACATGGAACAGCGACGCTCATGGCCGGCAGAGGGACAGCATGTGTTGGCGCACCACGACGCGGAGACCATCGTCGTGTACCAGGCCTACCGGCCCAGCACGGCCGCATACGCCATCCAGCATGGACAACTGGGGGGCCCTGACTTCAGCTTCAGCCGCATGAGCTGGATCAAGCCAAACTTTTTATGGATGATGTACCGCTCAGGCTGGGGCGGCAAGGAAGGGCAGGAGGGGGTTCTGGGCCTGAGGCTGAGGCGCACCTTCTTTGACTCCCTGCTGGCGGCTGCCGTGCCGTCGACGTTCGACAGCGAGGCCTACGCCAGCCCGCAAGCCTGGCAGGCCGCCGTTGCGGCTTCGAACGTCAGGCGCCAGTGGGACCCGGACCACGCGCCATCGGGCGCGAAGCTCGCTCGCCGGGCCATTCAACTCGGCTTGCGCGGGGAGGCCCTGCGCGCCATGGCAACGGACGAACTGCTGGAGGTTATCGACATGAGCAGCTTTGTCGCATCGCAACGCTTGCAAGCCGAGGATGAGGACCCGAACCTGCGGCTGCCTGTTGAGACGGTTTACATCAGGCAAACCGCTGCTCAGGCGAGCTCTTAGCTACGCGGACTGAAAGTCCTCGGAAAATACATCACGGCGCGCCTGTCCTTCAGGCTGTAGCCCATGGCAGGCCGGGGCGATCCCACGTCGAGAAAGCCCTCCTCTTTCAGGAAATCCGCCGCCAGCGCCCGGGTGCGAAACCCGCTTTTGTCGATGGGCCGGCCCAGCACCACCTCATACATCTTCTGCAACTGCGGAAGCGTGAACGGCTCCGGCAGTAGGAAGGCCGGCAGCGAGGTGTATTCGACCTTGTTGCGCAGCCGCTCCAGCGCCGCTTGCAGGATGTCGCCGTGGTCGAAGGCCAGCCGTTTGCGGGGCGAGAGTTCGTCCACGGGATGCCACTTGGCCGGCTTGGCCTCGTCCTGCACCAGCTTCACGGCGTCGGCGGGCAGCAGCGAAAAGTAGGCGTGCGTGGCCGACCAGCCGCGCGGGTCACGCGTCTTGCCGCCCCAGCTGCCCAGCTGCTCCAGGTAGGGGCTCCTGACGCCTGTCTTGTCGAGCAGCTTGCGCCTGGCGCAGGCCTCGAGCGAGTCGTCCTTGTCCACATCCACAAAGCCGCCGGGCAGGGCCCAGGCATCGGGAAACGGCTCTTGGGGACCGGTGGGCCGCTTGACCAGCAGCACCTGTAGTTGCTCGTCCAGCACGCTGAAGATCACCACGTCGACCGTGGTCAGCGGTTTTTCAAAGTCCAGGTGTTTGGGTTTGGTCGCCATGTTTTTCCGGCTCCTGTTTGACAAACTTGAATTAAGTTGTATTATGCAACTTATAAATAGGTTGTTTAGTACAACCTATAAGGTAATCCAGCAGAATCGGCGGCAGTGCAGTTAATCAATCTCAACCGAGCCATCTCAACGGAGGACAGCATGAAGAAAAACATCCAGCTTTTGATCATCGACCCGCAAAACGACTTTTGCGACCTGCCGGCCGGCTGGCTGCCCGTCGACCCGGTGACGGGGAAAGCCACGCCGCCGGCTTTGCCCGTGGCGGGCGCCCATGCCGACATGCTGCGCCTGGCCACGCTGATCCGTGAAGGCGCGTCCGGCATCTCCGCCATCGGCGTGACACTGGACTCCCACCACAGGTTTGACATTGCTCACCCGACCTTCTGGAAGACCGGCGCCGGCGCGGCCGTCGGGCCGTTCACGCCGATCACGGCGGCGCAGGTGCGCAAGGGCGATTACCTGCCCAAAGATGCGGCCATGCTGCCCAGGGCCCTGGCCTACATCGACGAACTCGAGCGGCGCGGGCGCTACACCCTGATGGTCTGGCCGGTGCACTGCGAAATCGGCAGCTGGGGCCACAACGTTCACCCCGCCGTGAAGGCCGCCTACAACGCCTGGGAAGACAGCCGCCTGGCCATGGTGCAAAAGATCGGCAAGGGCAGCAACCCCTGGACGGAACACTACAGCGCCATGCAGGCCGAGGTGCCGGATGAAGAAGACCCGGCGACGCAGCTCAACACGGCCCTGATCGCGTCGCTGGACCAGGCGGACCTGCTCATCATCGCCGGCGAGGCCAGCAGCCACTGCGTGAAAGCGACCACCGAGCACATCGTGGAAAACCTGCCCTCCGGCAAGACCGGCAAGGTGCTGCTGCTGACCGACTGCATGAGCCCGGTCGGCGGTTTTGAAGCCCAGCACCAGGCCTTCCTGGACGACATGGCCGGCCGGGGCGTGGTGCTGTCGACCAGCGCGGCCGTGCTAAGTACCTTGCAGGCCAACGGCTAACAGCGTTCCCCCCCGGATAAAGCCATCCCATGCAAGATGACTTATTACCCATTCAAGAAAGACAACGATGCGAACTATTGCCGGCATGACTCTTTTCTGGCGAACGAGCGAGGTGTTCAGCAACTGGAACCGGGGCGACTTCGCCGTTGGTGGCCGGACTTTCAACTGCAGTGAGCAGTACATGATGTTTGCGAAGGCAATGCTATTCGGGGACCTCTCGACCGCCGAGCTCATCATGGCTGAACCCAACCCCCGTAAGCAGAAGGCGCTCGGCCGGCAGGTCGTGGGTTACGTCGACGCTGTCTGGCAAGTTCAGGCGGAAGACCTGATGTTTCCGGGCCTGCTTGCGAAATTCTCACAGGACGAAGGCCGCAAGGCTGCTCTTCTGGCTACCGCCGACACCCTCTTGGTCGAGGCATGCCCTGATGATGTCGTATGGGGCATCGGCCTGGAAGAGTCCGACCCTCGTTGCCTGGACCCCGAGCAGTGGCTGGGTCAAAACAAGCTGGGTCGCGTGCTCACCCGAGTCCGGGATGCTCTCAAGGCCATGCCAGCGTGAGCAGCGCGGAAATCCTGAAAGCCCTCCAAGCCAACGCCTGAACGGCATCCCTTTCCAACACAAACCACTATGCAACCCATCATCCAAAGCCTGCTAGACACCGACCTCTACAAGTTCACCATGTGGCAGACCATGCTGCACAGGCATCCGCAGACCGAAGCCGAATACACATTTGTCTGCCGCAACCAGCCGGGCTACCCTTTGAGCGAGTTGCTGGCGGAGGTCAATGCGCAGCTCGACCATCTCTGCACCCTGCGCTTCCAGCCTGAGGAACTGGCCTACCTGCGCGGCCTTCGTTTCATCAAGAGCGACTTTGTGGACTTCCTGCGCATCTTTGAATTCCAGCGCGAATTCATCAAGGCGACGGCCGACGGCCCCACGCTGGTGATCAAGGCCGTGGGCCCGCAGGTGCACACCATGGCCTTCGAGATCTTTGTGCTGGCCATCGTCAACGAGCTGTACTTCCGCCGCTCCGACCAGGCCGCCGCTTTGGCGGAAGGGCGTAAGCGCCTGCAGGACAAGATAGGCATGCTGCGCGCTTTCGAGAAAGAACCCGCGCTGCGCAACCCCTTCGAGTTTTTTGACTTCGGCGTGCGGCGCCGCTTCTCGCGCGACTGGCAGACCGAGGTGGTCACCACCCTCAAGCGTGAAATACCGCAGTACTTCAAAGGCACTTCCAACGTGCTGCTGGCCAAGGAACTCAGCCTGGTGCCCATAGGCACCATGGCGCATGAATACCTGCAAACTTACCAGGCGCTGGGCATGACCTTGCGGGACTTCCAGCGTGCCGCGCTCGAGGACTGGGTGCAGGAGTACCGCGGCGACCTCGGTGTGGCGCTGACCGATGTGGTCGGCATGGACGCCTTCCTGGCGGACTTCGACCTCTACTTCGCCAAACTGTTCGACGGCCTGCGCCATGATTCGGGCGACCCGTTTGTGTGGGGTGAGAAGGCTCTCGCCCATTACGCCAAGCTGCGCGTCGACCCGCAGAACAAGCGCCTGGTGTTCTCGGACGGGCTGGACGTGCCGACCGCGCTCAAGCTTTACCGTGCCTTTGCCGCGCGCACCCAGACCGGCTTCGGCATAGGCACCAACCTGACCAACGACGTCGGGCTGGTGCCGCTGAACATCGTGATGAAGCTCACCGGCGCCAATGCCAGGCCCGTGGCCAAGCTGTCTGACAGCCCGGGCAAGACGCTGTGCAACGACCAGACCTTCCTGGCCTATTTGCGCCAGGTCTTCCGTTTCCCCGCTTCAACTTAAGGGCTTGAGGACCGCATGCTCAAAATCACCGCCGCCCAACTGAACTTCACCATAGGCGATCTCACCGGCAACGTCGCCAAAATGGTCACGGCCGCCAGCAAGGCCTGGACCGACCAGTCCGACATCGTTGTCTTCTCCGAGATGTCGCTCACCGCCTATTACCCCGGCGACATGCTCGAAGAAGAGGGTTTTATGGAGCGCGTCGATGCGGCTCTGCAAGACCTGCTGCTGGCCTCCCGCCAGATCCCGAATCTCTACTGGGTCATAGGCCTGCCCGCGCGCCGCGAAGCGCCGGGCAAGAAGCTGCGCAACTCGCTGTGCGTGATCAAGGGCGGCGAGGTGCTGCTCGAGTATGCCAAGCAGTTGCTGCCCACCTACAACATCTTCGACGAGCGCCGGCATTTCGAACCCGGCCAGGACGTCGCGAAAGTTCTGCGCATACGCGACGCCAAGGTGGGCGTGCTGATCTGTGAGGACGGCTGGAATGACGAAGGCCTGGACTACGCGATCAACCCCTTTGACCGCATGCGCGACGCCGCGCCCGACCTGGTGATTTCCATCAATGCCAGCCCGTCCAACATCGGCAAGCGCGAGCAGCGCCACCAGATCTTCGGCGCCGCCAGCAAACGCAACCAGCTGCCCATCCTCTACGTCAACCAGGTGGGCGGGCACGACCAGCTTGTCTACGACGGCGCGTCCTTCGCGGTGGAACCGCAGGCGGGCGTGGTGTTTGAGGCTGAACGTTTCACCGAAGACGTGACGACCCTGCGCTTCGAGAACGGCCGCTTTCTGACGCTGGCCGGGGATGAGCCCGTCGCGGTCCCAGCCGAGGGCTTGCCGACCATGGAGTTCTACCGGCGCCAGATCGTGCTCGGCCTGCAGGACTATGCGCGCCGCTGTGGCTTCAGCCGCGCGGTGATCGGCTCGTCGGGCGGCATTGATTCGGCCTTGACGCTGGCGCTCGCCGCCGAAGCCCTGGGCCCATCCAATGTGACGGCCATCACCATGCCGTCGCGCTTCTCGTCGGCCGGCTCGGTCGATGATTCCGAGATCCTGTGCCGGAACCTGGGGGTGGCACTGCTTCACCATCCGATCGCCGGCATCGTGAATGAGTTTTCAGGCGGCTTTGAGACCGCCTTCGGCCAGCCGCTGCAAGGCATCGCGCTGGAGAACCTGCAGGCGCGTGCGCGCGGCACCATCCTGATGGAATACTCGAACAGCTTCGGGCACCTGCTGCTGACCACCGGCAACAAGTCCGAGATCTCGGTGGGCTATTGCACGCTGTACGGCGACACCAACGGCGGCCTGGGCCTGGTCGGCGACCTCTACAAAACCGAGGTGTTCGCCCTGTCGAGCTACCTCAACGACGCCGCAGGCAGGGAAATCATTCCGCAGGCCATCATCGACAAAGCACCTTCGGCGGAACTGGCGCCCGACCAGAAGGACGTGGACAGCCTGCCGCCTTACCCGGTGCTCGACGAAGTGCTCAAGCTTTTGATCGAAGGCCGGCGCCTGGCCGGCTGGGAGTACGAGAAAGCTTCCGCCTTTGTCGCGCAGCTGCGCCTGCAGCCCGAGGGCCTCGCGATGACAGAACGCATCAAGGGCATGATCGCCCGCAACGAATACAAGCGCCGGCAGGCGCCGCCCATCATCCGTTTGCGCGCGCGGGCCTTTGGCTCCGGCCGCCAGATGCCGATTGCCGCCAAATTTAACTAGCTTCATCAGGCTCCCATGACATCAACTTCCAGACAACACGAGGTCTCGGTCTATATCGGCCGCTTCCAGATCTTTCACAACGGACAGCTTGCGCTGCTGCGGCGAGCCCTCGAAGCGGCGCCGCTATGCATCGTGGTGCTGGGGTCGGCTTACCAGGCACGCACGCCCAAGAATCCCTTCACCTGGCAGGAGCGGGCGGAAATGATCCGCCTGGCCTTGCCCGA
This sequence comes from Polaromonas sp. P1_F2, assembly GCF_056405735.1. Classification (NCBI taxonomy): domain Bacteria; kingdom Pseudomonadati; phylum Pseudomonadota; class Betaproteobacteria; order Burkholderiales; family Comamonadaceae; genus Polaromonas; species Polaromonas sp. P1_F2. The sequence goes on from NZ_JBFUBN010000002.1 coordinate 84,242, forward strand.
GGCGGACCGGGACAGGGTTCGTTTTCTGCCTGTGCGTGACTACTATGACCAGGATCGCTGGGTGTCGGCGGTCAAGCACGGCGTGGCGGAACTGGCCGGCGAAAAGGCCGGTGCCTCCCCTGTGCTCGTCGGGCATTTCAAGGATGCGACCAGCGAGTACTTGAAGAATTTCCCCGGCTGGACGCTCGATGCCGTCGAATCGCAAGGCAGGATAGATGCCAGCGCCTTGCGCGACGCCTACTTCGGCAACGCAGGCGCCGCGCTGGAGCCGGCGCTTGCCGCCCTGGTGAGCCAGGCGCCGGCCAGCACCGTTGCATTCCTTCGCACCTGGGCGGCCTTGCCTTACTTCCATGAACTCGCGCAGGAGTGGGAGAGCCTTAGACAGGAAAAGGCGAAGTGGGCCGGCTCGCCCTATGCACCGGTTTTTGTGACGGTGGATGCGGTCGTCAAATGCAGCGGCCGTGTGCTGCTGATCCAGCGCGGACGCTCCCCGGGAAAGGGCTTGTATGCGGTGCCGGGCGGATTCATCGAGCAACGCGAAACGGTGTACCAGTCAGCACTGCGTGAGCTCGAAGAAGAAACCCAGCTGCGTTTGCTGGGCGGCGACATGAAAAACGCCCTCAAAGCCGTCCACGTGTTTGACCACCCGGACCGCAGCCTGCGCGGGCGCGTGATCACGCATGCACACTTTTTTGACCTCGGTTCGCGCAGCCTGCCTGAAGTGCAGGCGGCGGATGATGCGGCGGCGGTCGAGTGGGTTGCTATCGAGAAACTGGCCGCCATGGAGGACCGCTTCCACGACGACCATTTCCACATGCTGGATTTTTTCTTCTCATTGACGGATCGCATTTGAGCGGTGCCGCGCACGCTTATGCAGCTTGTCCAGCCACCCACCCCTCTTTCCACCCTGTCCCTTGACAAGGCGGTGTTCCTGGCCGGCTCCATCGACCTGGGGAAAAGCGTTGACTGGCAAGCGGAACTGGCCTTGTCTCTTGCAGATTGCCCAGGAATCTTGCTCAACCCTCGCCGAGAGCAGTGGGATTCAAGCTGGCTGGCGGAAGCCAGCTTTCCACCGTTTCGTGAGCAGGTCGAATGGGAGCTGGCCGCCATGGAAGCGGCAGGCATGATCGCGTTTTACTTTGCCCCGCAATCGCAAGCCCCCGTCACCTTGCTGGAGCTCGGCCTCGCGGCCCGGGAACGCAAGGCCGTGGTCTGCTGCCCGCCTGGTTACTGGCGCAAGGGAAACGTCGATATCGTGTGTGGGCACTACAACATTCCCATGGTTGCGGCGCTTGAAGATCTTGGCCGGGAAATCCGGGCTTATCTGTCTTCGGTTCACGTGTCGGCCAAGCTTTCAGTTTGATTCACGGCCAATATCCATAGCGCTCTAAGGATCAGAGATTCCTGGGCTAACTTTTCAGACAAAAACCAACAGCCATTGCCCGCAAAAAGACGAAGTTACAGCTTTCATCGCGCGTAAAAATTACAATTAGTTGCACCGGCTCGGCAAGCGGTCGGGCAAATAAAAGCAACGAAATCAGGGAGAGCGTGATTGGCCAAGCCACACGATGACTTGGGTGTATCACTCGGGGAGGTGCCAGCGCGCACCAAAAAATTTATCAAACCATACGGCGGCGCACGAAAAATCTGCGTCGGCATGGCCGTGGCCGTGCTGGCCGGCCAAGTTTGGGCTCAGCCCGCGCCGCTCACCAGCGCCGAACAGGAGCAGCGCCGCGCCCAAGACCGGGAAACACAGATCCGCGAACAGCAGGAGCGTGGCCGGGATGTCTGGTTGCCAGCTCCGGCCAGCGTTGCGACCGAACGCCTGCCAGAGGGCGGGTCTCCTTGCTTTCGAATCACCCACATCCAGTTACAAAGCCCTGTCGCAAAAGACCTGGCTCGCTTTACCTGGCTGACCCAGGCACTCGCCGGAAGCACGGGGGATGACGAGCCCGTCGGCAAATGCCTGGGTGCAAAAGCCATGGACGTGGTGCTCAAACGCGCCAATGACGCCGTGATTGCCAAAGGGTTTGTGACCAGCCGGGTGCTGATAGCGCCACAAGACCTGAACTCGGGCACGCTGGCGCTGACTGTTCTGCCCGGCCGCATCCATGCCATTCGTTTTGCGGAGCCGGTTGATCCGCGCGCGACGGCCTGGAACGCCGTTCCGGCCAAACCTGGCGATATCCTGAACGTGCGCGACCTCGAACAGGCGCTCGAAAACTTCCAGCGCGTCCCCACAGCCCAAGCCGATTTCAAGATCGCACCTGCCTCAGGCGATAACGCAGAGCCAGACCAGAACGATGTGGTTATCAACTACAAGCAGGGCTTTCCGTTCCGCTTGTCCCTGTCGGCCGACGACAGCGGCACCAAAGGCACGGGCAAATACCAAGGCGGCGTGACCCTCAGCTACGACAACTGGTGGACGCTCAATGACTTGTTCTATGCCACCTTCAACCATGACATGGGCGGCGGAGAAGCCGGTGAGCGCGGTACACGCGCCGGGGTGCTGCACTATTCGCTGCCCTGGGGGTACTGGACGCTGGGCATCACCGCCAGCAAGAGCCGCTACTTCCAGACGGTCGCGGGCCTGAACGGCGACATCGTCTACAGAGGCACCAGCGACAACGCCGAAGTCAAGCTGTCGCGCCTGGTCTACCGTGATGCCAGCCGCAAAACCACCATCAGTTTCAAGGGCTGGCAGCGTAAATCCAACAACTTCATTGACGATACCGAAATCGTCAACCAACGCCGCGTGGTCGGTGGCTGGGAGTCTGGTGTGGGCCACAAGGAATTCATCGGCAATGCCACGCTGGAAGGCAACCTCGCTTACAAACGCGGCACCGGCGCTTTTGGTTCCCAGCCGGCGCCGGAGGAGGCCTTCGGCGATGGGACTTCCCGCTTTGCACTGGTCACCGCCGATGCCAACCTGAGCTGGCCGTTCAAGATCGCCGATCAAAAGCTGCGTTACACCGGCAGCTGGCGCTGGCAGCAGAACCGCACGCCCTTGACGCCGCAAGACCGCTTTGCCATTGGCGGGCGCTACACCGTGCGCGGCTTTGACGGCGAAAGCAGCCTCTCGGCCGAACGTGGCTGGTTGATCCGCAACGAGGTCAGCGCGGCGCTAGGCGATTCGGGCCAGGAAATCTACCTTGGCCTGGACCATGGTGAAGTCAGCGGCCCCAGCAGCGAATTCCTGGTGGGCAAGCGGCTCACCGGCATGGTCATTGGGCTGCGCGGCAGCGTCAAGAGCCTGCAGTACGAGCTGTTTGCCGGCGCACCTGTGCGCAAACCCGAGTTTTATCGCACCGCCAGCACCACGGTCGGCTTCAACCTGAACTACAGCTTCTAACCGGCACCACTGGTTCCCCTGTTTCCCTTCTCGAGCAACGACATGAACAAGAATCCCAACCGCATTGTCTTTAATGCAAAGCGCGGCCAGTTGACAGCGGCGCTGTCTGCCTGCGCTGTCGCGGCCAGCGTGCTTTTCACGGTGGCACAGGCTCAGATCGTTGCCAACCCGAGCGCCCCGGGCAGTCAGCGTCCCACCCTGCAGGCCGCACCCAACGGCGTGCCCTTGGTGAACATCACAGCGCCCTCCGCCGCCGGTGTCAGCCGCAACAACTACACCCAGTTTGATGTCAACCCACAGGGTGCCATCCTCAACAACAGCCGCACCAATGTGCAAACCCAATTGGGCGGTTGGGTGCCGGCCAATGCCGCGCTGGCCGGCGGCAGCGCCCGCGTGATTCTTAACGAGGTCAACTCCGTCAATCCGAGCCAGCTGCGCGGGTATGTCGAAGTCGCAGGCCAGCGCGCCGACGTCGTCATTTCCAACCCGGCCGGTATCACCGTCAATGGCGGTGGCTTCATCAACGCGGACAGGGTGACCCTGACCACAGGCGTGCCGGTGATCAACGGCGCCAATGGCGGCAGCCTGGACAGCTTCCGCGTGCAGCGTGGCACCGTTGTAGTCGAAGGCCTGGGCCTGGACACCCGCACGGCCAGCTACACCGACATCCTGGCGCGCGCCGTTCAGGTCAACGCCGGCATCTGGGCCCAGCAGCTCAACGTCACCACCGGCGCAAACGAGGTCAATGCGGCCAACCCCAACGTCGCGACGCCGATTGCCGGCACCGACGCGGCGCCTGCCTTTATGCTGGACATCGCCGCGCTGGGCGGCATGTATGCCGGAAAAATCTACCTGGTCGGCACCGAAGCCGGGCTGGGCACGCGCAATGCCGGTGCCGTGAGAGCCACCGCGGGTGACTTCGTGATGCAGTCCAACGGCTGGCTGACCAACCAGGGCGTTCTGCAAGCGGCAGGCAATGCGCAGATCACAACGACAGGGGCGGTCACCAACAACGCAACGGTTTATGCCAACGGCAACACCGTCATCAACGCCCAAGGTGGTATCAGCAACACGGGAATCCTTGCCGCGCAAGGCGACACGACTTTGCAGGCCACCGGTGCAGGCGCGCAAATCACATCGACCGCCGGGTCCGTACTGGCCTCAGGCCTGAACCCCGATGGGAGCCTCAGCGCCACGGGTGACCTGAATGTGGCGGCTCAAGGTGCGGTGGTCCTGAAGGGGCAGAACGTGGCAGGCGGCAACGCCAGCATCTCGGCCAGCCAGGTTGATCTGACAGATGGCCAAGTCCAGTCGCAAAACCTCAGCCTTACCGCCACCGCAGGCAACATCGACGCCAGCCGCGCCACGGTGTCCGCGACCGGCACGCTGACGGCTACCACCGCGCAAACGCTGCGCACCGACAGCGCCCGGGTATCCGCCGGCCAGCTCAACATCACGGCGCAGGACGTCTCCAACATCGGCGGCCAGATCGTCCAGACCGGCACCGGCAGTGGCAGCATCAACGCCAGCGGCTCCCTCAACAACACTGACGGCAAGATCACCAGCAACGGCAGCGTCACCCTTAGCGCCCCCGTGCTCACCAACACCCGAGGCCAGATCACGGCCGTGCAGAACGCCAACGTCACAGCCGCCACCCAGCTGAACAACACCGACGGCCAGATCGCCGCCGGCCAGCACCTGGCGGTGGCAGGCGGAAGCATCAGCAACCTCGGTACCGGTCGCCTCGAAGGCAACACCGCCAGCGTGAACGCCTCGCAAAATCTCGTCAATAGCAGCAGGATCATCGCCACCGGCCAGTTGGACGTCAGCGCTACCGGTACCCTGGACAACACGGGCCAGATCGCCGGTGCGCAAACCACTGTGCAGGCCGCCACGCTCAATAACCAGGCCGGCGGCCGCATCGAAGGCAATGCGCTGACGGTGACGGCAAACACCGTCAACAACAACGGCGGCGGGATGGTGGGCGACACCGTGACGGTCAACGCCACGACCCTGAACAACCAGGGCGCCAGCGCCTTGATCGCCGGCACCAGCAAGGTCAACCTGTACGTCAGCAACACGCTGAACAACACCGGCGGCGCCAGCGTCTACAGCCTGGGTGATATGGAGATTGCCGCCAACAGCAGCAAAGACGCCGACGGCACCTTGCTCAACCGCACGACGCTGGTCAACAACAACACATCTTTGCTGCAGGCCGATGGCGACATGCAGATCGCCGCCGAAACATTGGTCAACACCCGCGCCGCGCCGCAAGTCACCACGACCACCAGCAGCAGCACGAAGACCCTGGTCAAGCGCAACGGCTACTGGATGTGCGAATACGGCAACTACATCGACAACTTTGCCGGCTTCTGCGCGGCCGGTTATGCCGACCTCAGCTGGTACGACCCGGCCATCCATATCAACCCCCAGGCCGAGAAGCCCGGCATGTTCATAGGCGGGTGGATGGTGGAGACCGAGCGCACCACCACCACTACCGTGACTGACACACAGCTTCAAGGTGTGTTGCAGCCTGAGCCCAAGGTGCTAGTCGGCAACAACCTCATCCTGCGCAACGTCGGCAACCTGCGCAATGAATACGGCAGCATCATGGCCGGCGGCAATGTGACGATAGGCAATGCGGATCCGCTGGGCAGCTACCAGACCGCCAGCGTCACCAATACCGGCGCGGTGCTCAATCGCGACACTTTGGTCGACGAGTACTCCGTCTTTCGCTGGAATCGCAACTTTGGAGCGTCCACCACCCAAAGCCTGGCGCCCCAGGCCAGCACCGCCGTGATAGGGCGGGTCGGCGGCACGATGAGCGCGGGAGGCACCTTCGCGATCTATGCAGGCTCGGTGGTCAACACCAATGCCTTGCCGGGCCAATCCAATGCGAGCGGCGCGGCCACACCCGGGCCGGCGGGAACAGCATTTATCTTGCCATCCCTGGCTTCGCTGTCCGCCGCGGCAGGCGTTGTCCCTGGCCTTCCGGGCACCTTGACGATTCCGCCACCGCGCAACCTCAGCCTGACCTACCTGATTGAAAGCGACCCGCGCTTCACCAGCTACCGGCAGTGGCTGTCGAGCGACTACATGCTCAGCGCCCTGAGCTACGACCCGGCTACCCTCCAGAAACGGCTGGGTGACGGTTTCTTTGAACAAAAGCTGATCCGCGACCAGGTCGGCCAGCTTACGGGCCGCCGCTTCCTGGATGGCTATGCCAGCGAGGAAGCGCAGTACCAGGCCTTGATGGCCAGCGCTGTCACCGTGGCGCAGCAGTGGAGCCTGCGACCCGGCATTGCGTTGACGGCCGAGCAGGTGGCCAACCTGACCAGCGACATGGTCTGGCTGGTCGAGCAGGATGTCACGTTTACCGACGGCCGGACCACCAAGGCATTGGTGCCTGTGGTCTACCTGAGCCGGGTGCACACGGCCGACCTGCATCCCACCGGCGCCCTCATTTCCGGCAAGAGCGTCAGCATCACCGCCAAGGGTGACCTGACCAACCGCGGCGCCCTGCAGGCCCAGGACAGCATCCTGCTGGCGGCCAACAAAATCACCAATGAGCTGGGGCTGATCGACGCCAGCCGCGGCAGCACCACCGTCATTTCCGACACCGACATCATCAACCGCTCCGGCATGATCAGCGGCAATAGTGTGCGGCTCGATGCCGCCCGTGACATCCAGATCGATGCCGTCACACGCCAGTTCAGTGCCAGTCGCCAGACCGTGGCCGGCAACGTCAGCGGCAGCAACACCGAAGTCGGGCCGCAAGGTAGTGTCGTCTCAAGAGGTGACCTGCTGATCAATGCCGGTCGCGACATCACGCTGGCCGGCGCGCTGGTTTCCGCGCAAGGCAATGCCAGCCTGAGCGCAGGCGCAAACTTGGTGGTGGACACCCTTCAGACCCAGCAGAGCACGCAAGATGTGAGCAACATGGGCGTGCGCCGCACGCAGGGCACCGCCAACCTGGGCAGCACTTTGCAAACTGGCGGCAGCCTGGCCTTGTCGTCCGGTGCGGACACCACCCTCAGGGCGGCCCAGATTGGCGTGGGCCAGGACCTGAGCGTCATCAGCGGCGGCAACCTCAACATCGTCGCTGCCACCGACACCACCCAGCTCGACGAAAACATGCGCGCCAAGGGTTATGTGCGCAACGACCACACCGCGCAGGAGCGCGTGGTCGGCAGCAAGCTGCTGGCCGGCGGCAACGTCACGCTCGCTGCCCTGCAGACCGCCCCAGATGGAAGCAAGGGCAACATCACCGTGCAAGGCTCGAGCGTCAATGCCGTCACCGGCCAGCTCAACGTGGTGGCCGCCAACAACGTTAACATCGTGGAAGCGCGCGAGAAGGGCGAGTTCGATCTCTTCAACCAGACCAAAAGCAGCGGCTTTCTCAGCAGCAAGAGCCAGACGGGGCACGACACGGGTAGCTCCAACGTGGCAATTGGCAGCAGCCTCAGCGGCAACGCCGTCAGCATCACAGCGGGCAACGATCTGACGGCGCGTGGTAGCTCAGTGACGAGCAACGGCCAGACCACTTTGGCGGCCGCCAACAACGTCACCATAGAGGCCGCCGCGAGCAGCGTAAGTCAAAGCACCTTCCGCGAAGAAACGAAAAGTGGCTTTTCCGGCAGTTTGATGGGCGGTATCAGCTACGGCAAGGGCGCGCAAGACCAAAGCCAGGCGCAACAACAGGTCATCCAGGTGGGCAGCACCGTCAGCGGCGCGAATGTCACCGTTGCCGCTGGCCGCGACGCCACCGTGTCTGCCAGCGCCGTGCTGGCAGACCGGGACGTGACGATCAGTGCCGGCCGCAACATCAACGTGCTGGCCGCCACCAATACCGAGAACAGTCAGAGCGATGCCCACAGCAGCTCCACGAGTTTCGGCATCACGCCCGGCCTGAGCGGACGATTCACCGCCTTCGGTAAGACGAGCGCCCTGCAAGACGCCGACGGTAACCGCAACACCTCGGCCACAAGCCTGATCAGCGCCAACAGCGGCAACCTGACGCTCACCGCCGGTACCAATGCCCAATACAACAACACTGGCCAGGGCAACATCACCAGTCAGGGTGCAGACCTGCTGGCCAAAGACGCGGTCAAGCTCACCGCCAACCAGGTAGATCTGCACGCCGCCACGGGTAATACCAGCAGTCAGTTTCATGCTGAAAGCAAAAGCGTGACTCTGGGCGCCCAGCTAGCTGGTGTGGTGGGCAGCCAGATCACCCGCATTGGGGACTTGGCCAACCAATCCACTCAAGGTGACAACAGCCGTCTGCAAGGCGCGGCCGCGCTGAAGGCCGGCTACGACGCCTACAAGCTGCTCCCCGAGGTCAACCCGGAAAAGATCAATGCGATCAATGCTGCTAACGACAAAAGCGCCATCGCCAACGGCGGCAGCGCCGGACAGGGCGACCCCAGTCAATCTGCCATCGGCGTCAGTGTGACCTTGGGCACGAGCAAAAGCAGCCAGGACAGTCGCCAGAGCAGCACCGAGCAACGCGGCACCAACATCCAGGCCACGAGCATTGAGATCAAGTCCCTGGAAGGCGATATCAGCATGACCGGTGCGAAGCTCCAGGCCAAGGACATCGTGCTGGACGCTGCCAAAAACCTCAACCTGCTTGCTGCGCAAAACACCACGCAGCTGCAAAGCCACAACAGCGCCAGCTCAGCCGGCGTGGGCGTTACCTTCGGACTTGGCGAGCAAAACGGTATCAGCTTCCAGATCGGCGCCAACAATGCCAAAGGCCGGAGCAACGGCAGCGAGACCACTTATGACAACACCCAAGTTACGGCCGCCAACAACCTGACCCTCAAGAGCGGCAACGACTCCAACCTGATCGGCGCTCAGGTTGCAGGCAAGACCGTCACCGCTGACGTGGGCGGCCAGCTCAACATCCAGAGCCTGCAAGATAGCAGCAACTACGAAAGCAAACAAACCACCGGTGGCTTCGGGCTGAGCCTGTGCATCCCGCCGTTCTGCTACGGCACGGCCGTGACAGGCAACGTCAGCGCTAGCAAGCAGCAGATCGACCACAACTATCAAAGCACGACGGGGCAAAGCGGCATCGCCGCCGGCACAGGAGGCTTTGACATCAAGGTGGCAGGCGCAACCGATTTAAAAGGCGCCGCCATCACCAGCGAAGCCGACAAGAGCAAGAACACCCTGACCACCTCGGCGCTGACCTACAGCGACCTGAACAATCAGCAAAACACCAGCGCCAGCAGCTCCAGCGTTAGTGTGGGTTATGGCGGCGGCACCATGGTCAGTACGCTGGCCAGCAACCTGACGAACAACCTGCTGGGCAATGCCCTGGGCGGCAGCGGCTTGCCAGAAAACGGTAGCCAAAGCAGCGAGACCCAGAGCGTGATAAGCCCGGCAACCGTCACCATCACCGGCACGGGCGACGCCGCCAAAGACAGCAGCAGCGCAGGCAACGTGGCCACCCTGACGGGGCGCGATAGCGGCGGCGCCAACGGCAGTCTGAAAAACACGCTGACGCTGCAGCAGGCGCAGGAGCTACAGGCCCAGCAACGCAAGGCACAAGAAAACGCTATCGCCGCCCAGTACATTGGCAGCGTCCTTAATAACGTCATTGGCGATCTGGGAGTGAAGTATGGCTGGAAGGACGGCAGCAATGAGAAAACCGTCCTGCACGGCTTGGCCGGGCTGATCCAGGCCAAGGTGGCCGGTACCAGCGCCTTGTCGGGGGCGGCGGTCGGGGCGCTCAACGAGAAACTGTTGCCCGAATTGGAAAACTATCTGGTGGCACAAGGCTATCCCAAAGGCAGTGCGGAGTTCAATGCGCTGATTACCGCGGGGTCGACATTGGTGGGAGCTGCCATCGGGACGGGAGCAGGTGCCAGCATTGCCTACTCAGCGACCGTGAATAACTATCTCAAACACCCTGAGATGGAAGAAAAGCGCACCAAACTTGCTGGCTGCGCGACACAAGTCTGCCGAGACAAAATTGAAGCTCAGTACCAAGCCTTGTCGGATAAAAACGATACTGAACGCGTCAATGTATGCATGAATGGGACCAAAGCGCAGTGCGACGCCAAGCTGAAGGAAAGTGAGACCGACTGGGTGGGTCTTCAAGCTGATCTTACCAATCTTCAGAAAAAATCGGCAGGCGCTACGACCGCGACAGAGAAAGCAGCGCTCGACGCGCAGATCAAAGACGCCCAGCGTAATCTGAACGATTGGAACTCCCTGCGCACGGACGAACTATTCGTCAAGCAGCAACAGTTTGGTTTGACAGCCGATGAGCAGACGGAGCTGCTCCGGCGAGTGGCTGCGACCACGGGCATGGCTGTGGCCGGTATCGGAAGCGCCCTGTCGGGGGGTGGAAAGTTGGTGGGTGCAGGAAAATCAGCTGTTAACGGGTCAGATGTCGCGCCCGGAAAGTTGCAGGCCGAGATAGATGCACTGCTGCGAATTGGGGGGAACCCCAATGGGCCTGATGTGACCAACAAGCCAGCAGGGGAAGTGCTGAATGCTGCTGCCAACAAAGCAGCGGCGTTAAAAGTCAATAATGTCACCGCGCCGGTGGACTTTGATCACGTGATTGGAGCGGATTACAACAAAAATGGATTGCCTACGGGCGGACACAGCTTGCTGAATGGCGATGTGAGGATCAAGCCAGGGACGGAAACCGCGCCGGATGTGGCAGGTGTTTACAAAGCCGAGCCGCAGATGCCGGATCCCAAAAATCTCGGGCAATGGATCGATAAGTCATTGGGCTCAAATGGCCATACGATGTTTCCAAAAAATTGGACTGCGGATAGGATCAAGGTTGAAATAGATGGTGCTTGGGCAAATAGGAAAATTGATCCAACAAACTCCAATATTTGGCTGGGTACTACGGCTTCTGGAGTCAAGGTACAAGGCTACATTCAGCCAAATACGACCGTTTACCCCGTGTATCAAGGTCCAAAATAATGAGTAAGACGCGCCTTTCTTATAGATATCTCCCATTTCCTGGAGATGAGGATTTCTTGCTACCGCGTGCTTTCATTCGAGGCACTGCTGAATCGAGCGATCCCTACGTTAAATATCTGTGTGCTTGGTTAAATTTTGATGTGGACACCATCCAGGGATGTTCCAGCATACTTGCGCAAATCGAGCAGTTGGAACGCGGCGAGAGGGAACTAGCTTATGGTGGCGGAAATGCGTGGTTCGTCACTATCTATCGAGATCATGTGGACTTTGAACTACAAGCTGCGAACGATCACCCAGACTGGCCAGTTTGGAAATGTAGTCTTGCAGAAGTCAAGACAGCCTTAATCGCCTGGAAGATGTTTCTGGAAATGCCAAAGCGGCTTGATAGCGTGATGGAGATTGAACTGCCAACCTCACGCTGACAGCCGGCACAGACGCCCAATACAAGAACACCGGCCAAGGCAATCTCACGACGCAAGGCGCCGACCTGCTGGCCGGCGACACCATCAAGCTGAGTGCCAACAAGGTCGACCTGCAGGCCGCAGCCAACAGCAGCAGCAGCCAGTTCCACGCCGAGAGCAAAAGCCTGGCCATAGGCAGCCAGCTCACAGGGGTGATCGGCAGCAAGATCACGCAAATCGCAGACTTGGCGCAGCAGGCCCGCCAGGGCGACAACAGCCGGCTGCAGGGCGCCGCCGCGCTCAAGGCCGGCTACGACGCCTACAAGCTGGCATCTGATCCATCGGCCCTGAATGTCGGCGGGATCAATGCGAGCGCCAAGGCGAGTGCCGACAAAATCCAGCCCGGTGGTGCCAGCGATCCCGCAAACAGTGCTTTTGGGGTCAGTGTGAGCCTGGGTACCAGCAGCAGCAGCCAGGACAGCCGCCAGAGCAGCACCCAGCAGCGTGGCACGAACCTTCAGGCCCAGAACATCGATATCAAGGCCACCGAGAGCGATATCAATATGGTCGGCGCCAAGTTGCAGGCGCAAAACATTGCGCTCGACGCCGCCAAGGATGTCAACCTGATCGCCGCACAGAACACCGCGGAAATTCAGAGCAAAAACAACTCAAGCTCGGCCGGCATTGGCGTGACATTCGGTTTCGGTGAACAAAGCGGCATCAGCTTCCAGATTGGTGCGAGCAACGGCAAAGGCCGCGCCGACGGCAGTGAAACCACCTATGACAATACCCAGGTCACGGCGACCAACAAGCTCAGCGTCAAGAGCGGCAACGACACCAGCCTGATAGGCGCGCAGCTCGCCGGCAAGACCGTGGAGATGGATGTCGGCGGCAAACTCAACATCGAGACACTGCAAGACAGCAGCAACTACGCAAGCAAGCAAACCACCGGAGGCTTCGGCCTGAGCCTGTGCATCCCGCCGTTCTGCTATGGCACGACCGTCAGCGGAAATTTGAGCGCCAGCAAGCAGCAAGTCGACCACAACTACCTGAGCGCAGTCGGCCAGAGCGGCATCGCTGCGGGCACTGGCGGTTTCGACATCAAAGTGGCCGGCGCCACCGACCTCAAAGGCGCAGCCATCACCAGTGAGGCCGACAAGAGCAAGAACACCTTGAGCACCTCTTCGCTGACCTACAGCGATCTGCAGAACCGGCGGGATACCAGCGCCAGCAGCGAAAGCGCCAGCCTGAGCTTCAGCAGCGGCGCCAGCATGGCCTCCAACCTGGCGAGCAACCTCACCAACAACCTGCTCGCCAACGCCATGGGCAACACCGGCCTGCCCGAAAGCGGGAGCCAGAGCGGCGTGACGCAAAGCGTGATCAGCCCGGCGCAGGTGACCATCACGGGAGGAGACAGGCAAAGCGAAGAGAACGTTGCTACGCTGACAAGCCGCGACGCGTCAACGGCCAACGGCAGCCTGAAGAATACCTTGACCCTGCAGCAAGCGCAGGAGCTGCAGGCTCAGCAGCAAAAAGCCAAAGGGAATGCCCAGGCTGCTCAATACATCGGTGCCGTCATCACCAACGCCATTGGCGATCTGGCGCTGAAGAATGACTGGCCGGAAGGCAGCTGGCAGAAGACCGTGCTGCATGGAATGGCCGGGGTGATACAGGCCAAGGTGGCGGGGACCAGCGCGATGAGCGGGGCGCTTGCCGGCGCTCTGAACGAGCAACTGTTGCCGATCATCGAGGCCTATCTGAAAGAACAGGGAATCGCACGCTACAACCAGGACGGCACGCCCAACCAGGAATTCAACACCTTACTGATCGCGAGTTCAACGTTGGCAGGCGCTGCGACTGGCGCGGCGACGGGAGGTGCCGGCGCAGCCGGTTCAGGCGCTGTGATTGCCAACAACGCCACGGTCAATAACCGGTTGTTGCATGAGAACGAGAAAGCCAAGATCAAGGAGTTGGCGAAAGGTAACTTCGAGCTTGAGAAAAATCTTACTGATGTCGCCTGCGTCATAGCGAAATGCGCCGCTGGCAAAGCAGCCGGCGATCCGGCCAGGGACCAGTTGCTGGCGATAGAGCAAGAGGTGTTTAAAAACACCGACGGCAAATATACAGAGGCTCTGGCTTTGCTTGCGGCTTCACAGACGGCTGATTTGTTTACCTACACGGCGTTCGACCAGCGGATCGACGCCATTAATGCTGGTGACGTCCGTAGTGGGCATTACGGCCTCACCGTGCCTGAACTGCTGAAAAAAGCCCAGGCCACTTCTGCGTGCGGCAGCAGCAGTGTTTGCCGGGAGCAAGTTGACCATCAGTACACACGCATCGCGAGTGACCGTTCAGAGTTCAACATTGCGCTTGAAAATATCGTCAGGTCCGCGAACAGTTGCATTGACTTGCGCTGCTCTCAGGATGCGCTTAAGGAGCTAAGCCTTTACCGGCAGGATATTGCCTATCAGTATCACGCGTGCCAAGATGACGCGTGTCGTGCCGGAACACGTTACGCGGCGCTTCCCCTATTTACGGCAATCACCAGTCTCAAGGGGAAAACAAATGACCCTCGATTCCTGGTCGACGTCGCGACGTTGCTGGCTATGGGTCTGGGAGAAAATGCCCAGAACGGTGCAGCGTTGATAACCACTCCAGGTGCGGTATTGCCAACCCGAGGGAATGGTCGTGGCATAACGAATGGGGCGAATAGTGGTGAGCCGAGGGTCTTTGCCTCGAACGACCCAATGGTTGGACAGACGGCAACGACCATTGATCGACTCTTGCCAGGAGCTGTTAAAGATGTAAACGTTCCCATAAAAAACCCTGGGATCGGTATGTCGTCCGATGCGGACATTCTGTTGAAAAATGGGGATGTGATCGAAGTGAAATCTGGTGGCGGAAAGGGTGCAACAACTCAAGTCGCTAACCAAACCAAGATAATTGGAGATTCTGGTGAAGTGATCGTGTACGGTCCAGATCTGAAGCCATCAGTAGTTAAGGGTATACAGGGCTTAGGAACAAAGGTATTCAGGAATTTGGACGACCTTCTCGCATACATCAGGTCAAAGGGTTTGTAATATGTTCAGCTTTTTAATCATCTCAGACATCGATAGCATTGATGACAGCGTTCATCAGGTCTTCTCTGCGATGGGGTCACCGAGAAGAGAGATGGGGCGTAGGTTTGTTGTTGAAAGCACAGGTGGCATGAAAGATGGATGGATCGCTTTTCAGCCGATTGAGAATATTCAACATGACTATGAAGTTGATGAGTTAGAGGACATAAAAAGTCGAATTGGCAATCCGTCGTTTTATTTAATTGAAGGACGGGATGGTGAAGTTAGTTTTTCAAACAATTTCATCAATAATTTGCATCCTCCCGGTCAGGTTTTGATAGATAACGATCATGGCGTGATTGACGACTTGGCTGCAGTAAAAGAGAAAATTGAATCAGGGGAGGATTGGCTTCATTTGTCGTCTTGATTCAACGCGAAAAATGGAGGAGTGATGGGGCAAAGATATTTCGCGGTTGGCAAGACCACTTGGGAGGCCCTGGAAATTGAAACCGGCGAAGGTTATGTCGGTCCTCAAAGAAAGATATCCGACATCAAACGATGTGAGCACGGAGACGATGCCATTATCTATGCGACGTTGTTGGATGCAAGCAAACTGAACGGTCTCGCGGGAAGATTCTTGCCATACAAATGGACGCAACTCCTGCTGGCCAGGTACGGGCTGGAGAATCCGGCAGGTGTCGAAATTTGGGTCGAAAAATATGTTCAATGTTTTGACGAGGCAAAGCCCGGAACATGGGGTTGGGAGCACGGAAATCGCGGGCAACCCATCATCTATACCCGCTTGCGGGGAGTGTGGGAAATGGCGGACCGCTTTTTACCGGAACTCTATGAACCAGAGAATCTGAAGGAAGTGATTGGCGAACTCTATGAGCCTTATATCGAGCGCCGCATTGCGTTGCTGCCAGAGGAGCTCAAGACCCAGGCAAACAGCGACTATGAGTTGCAGAAGCTGGCGCTCAAATATCCAATTCCCAAACCTCCACCCGCTCCGCGCCCGCCGCCCATACATGGATCCTCCTTTGACAAACTCATGGACTTCGTTTTCTGCAACCTGCCCAGGCTGTAAAGAGACGATATGTTTTTTGGACAGAATCACAAAGTAACCGAAAAGGAAAAATGACAATGAAGAGAAAAATCAGGAACAGTGCCAAAAAACTTTCGGCGCTTGCATTGGTCGCGCTGCTCGCAGCCTGCACTACCTACCCCAAGCCCAGCTACAACTATGTAGCTGCATCGCCAGACGATCCGGAATTTGAGTTTCAATCCGAGTTCAGCGTAAATACCTATTTCATGGCAAAGCGAGCAAACACGTCATCCAATCTATGCCGAGACTTCGACAGGGTCGCTTACTTGCAGCACCAGGATTCCTATCTTCGAGATAAAGATGACAAGAGCATCTGGAAGATATCGGCACCGCCTGAGAAGGAAATCTTGATCTCCGGGAGCTGGGCAATTCGTCCTGAGTCTTCATCCATCAACTCGGGTGCGTTGATTGCAACAACGTACTACCCGGGCTCCAGCTGCCCATCGATAACAAAATCCATCGTGCCGAAAGCGGGAGAGAAATACCTTGTCAAGTTGGAGTCGGCTGGCGCCAGAGCCTGCAAGTTGTCCATAACCTTAAAGAATGGAAAGCCCGTCGAAAGCAGGGATGTTGCGAGATGCGAGGGATCGTATAGGTCTCGTTAACGCGATCAAGCAGCAGCGAGTCTCGCCCATACCGACGAAAAATGGAAAGTCGATTTAAGAACTCTCAGCTGAACACTCGTTGGTATAAGTCGACGCGATTCCGCTGCACGATCAACGCGAACCAAGTCAAGCAATGAAATATAAAGTTCCCGTTGCTTTGAGCTTATTAACAAGGCCAATATAGGGAATCGATATGCCGAAATACTCCTGCCATTGCGGCCATGTGATGAACCTTTCAACGGGATGGTCTGACTTTGAGTTGAAGCTCATTTCTCAACAGAACATTGAAAACATCGGAGATGTGCTGGCTTCGCCAGACAAGCCGACACCGGAAAAATACTATGAAATGGTCGATGCCGGCAGTATCAATGTGCTGCGATGTCCGCAATGCGACAGGTTGCATTTAAAAGGTGAGTCTGGTTATACAACCTACGTACGTCAGGAATGATGTTCTATTCCCTTAGGGGAGCCAAGATGGCAACAGACTTCTTGACCGTTCTTTTCGCTCCAGCGCAGCGATCTTGACGTCGTATTTGGCGATGGCGTCCGTCTCGGCCTCCTCGGTATTGAACCGATACGCTGGCGGAGGCTTGGTGTAAACCATGACAGTCACTGACTTTAAAAATAGGTGAAACGGCTACAACGTCTTCAAGGAGTAAACCGCTGTGCAGCTTATTTCTATCGAACTATCTTCGGACGCCAAAACAGCGACCTATCGCGTCTTAATTGATCAAGTACTTACGGTTCATCAGGTCGAGTTGCTGGACAGCGGGGGCATCCGACGGATGATGTGTCCTGCAGAGTTCGACGCTTTGATGCTCGACGCTTCAACACGTAGGGCCGACGCAGTAAAAGTACTTTCGAGTATCACTTGGGAGATGGTTGATGGCCACGAAGTGAGGTTGCCAATCACCTTTTGATTGTTCGTGGCGAATGTAGTCTCCGCGTATAACAAAAGTTTAGCGGGTGAGGTTATCGTGCCAAAGTCGGCCCGGCACCAGCAACACCAGGGAAATAGATATGCTGCTAAAAATCCAATTGCCGGACAACCTCGTCGTACAGAGCTTGCTTGAGCAAAAGAATATCCCTTGCGTCTGTCGAGTTAACGGCGTTTCGTTTCAGCTGCTGTTTCAAGATCCATTGCCGCAGGCTACAGGGGATGTAGAGGGCTGGACTCAAAAAGTGATTGATGACCGCGCGCCTGCAGGTGCTGGCGGCGAATACACGCATTGCTGTTTCGGCATGGTCACGCTTAAAAGAGCGGGAGAACATGTTTTTGAGATTGAGGATTTATCCTTCTTCGAAAGTACGATTGGCTGGTGCCCAATCATGGCGAGTAGCGAATTGTGTGAGGCCAGACAATGGAATACGCTAGAAGAAGAGCTTGAATTTGAGGCAAGCTTCAAGAACAAGAAGCGGAATAAAAAGCAGCAAAAAATCATGGACGCACTGGCTCAGGCCGGGTTTTCCGGTAGGTCTGTTGATTGAGTTTCGTCGCTAAAAATTTAGACGGATATCTGTCGGACAACAAACCTATAACAAAGTCATGGATTCCGTTCTCAACCACAGCCGCTCATTGGCGACTGAATGTTCAACGCGATATCTGCGCACCAAAAGGCGCGGGGATTTGTGACATTAAGTTAGCGCACCTGTTCCAGGTGAAGCGCCGATTGAAGTCCTTCAATATGGCGCTGTCCTGAAGCGCAGCCCCCATTCAGGCCGGCACACGCCGAACAGGGGCCATTCCGTGAATGACACCGACTCCTCTATTTATAGGAGACGCCGCTGCACCCAATCTCCTGACAAACGTCACAAACTGTTCAGGCCGAGCCACACGCCCGAAAGGCAGTATCAATCACCTTGTCAAAGCCATTAGCGAGGCGTATCTTGCAGTGCAAACACGCACCGCAGGGAGACAACGGTGATGAAGATGCTGAGCTTTCACGCCAGGTCGATTCGGGCCCACCTGTTCTGGACCTATGCCGCGCTGGTCACTGTATTGGTCGTGGCGCTGATGGCGCTGGCGGAGCTGGCGGCCAGCCGCATCGTGTTCGACGGCGCACAGCGTGAGCTGGAGCAGCTGGGCCGGCGCACGCAGGAGCAGCTGCTGCGTTTCCAGGAGCCGGCGCGGGCCTGGCTGGAGGCGACGTCTAACGACCCGCATGCGGGGCTGGAAGGCGACAACGACATTTCCGTGCTGCGCATGCAGATGTCGATGCAGCAACGCTATCCGCAGATCGGTTCGCTGGTGTTCGGTTACCCGGACGGCAGTTTCCAGCAAAGCATGGTGCTGCGCACGGCGCGTGACCGGGCCTGGTCCAGGTCGCTGCCGGAGGCGCGTTTCGCGCTGCAGACCATACGCGTGGACGAGAAGCAAAAGCGGGTCGAGCAATGGGTGTTCTACGACCAGCAGATGACGGCGATCGCGAGCGAGCGGCGGCCCTGGGGCGAACGCTACGACCCGCGCACCCGTCCCTGGTACCAGGGGGCGAGCGACCTGAACCTGGGCACTTTCCAGGCGACCGATCCTTTTGTGCTGAAGGTGCCGGAGGAGTTCGGCATGGCGCTATCACGCCCGCTGAGCGGCCCACGCGGCGGTGTGGCCGCGGCGATGTTCACGGTCGGGGGCTTGTCGGATTTTTTGCATGCGCGGGGCGAGGAAAGCCGGGCCGAGCTGATCCTGTTCGATGCGCAGGGCCGTGTCTGGGGATGGTCGCAGGCAGACCGGTTGCGCCGCCTGCTGGGTTCGGGCACGCCGGTGAGCCTGTCGGCCTTGAGCGACCCGCTGTACGGCTCGCTGCACAAGCTGGTGACGGATGGCTCGCCGCAGGACACGCCCATCCATTCGCTGGAAGGTGCGGGGGGCCAGCGCTTCGCGGCGGTGGTGATGCCGATGGAGGGCGTGTTCAGCCACAAGGCCTATGTGGCGCTGGTGTCGGACCAGAACCTCTTGCTGGCGCAGGTGCGGCGCATGCGCTGGATGCTGCTGGGGGTGGGTGTGGCCGGGCTGCTGATGCTGCTGCCCATGCTGTTCTGGATGGCGAACCGGCTGGCGAGGCCCTTGATGAACCTGGTGCGTTCGGCCAAGCACATCCGGGAGTTCGAGTTCGACAGCGACATCCCGCAGGACAGCGACATTTCTGAAGTGCGCCGCCTGCAGGAATCGCTGGCGCTGGCGCGCATCGCGCTGCAGGGTTTCTCGCGCTACGTGCCGCGGCCGCTGGTGAAGCATTTCATCGCCAACCGCCTGACGCCGCAGGCGGGGGTGGAGCAGCGCGAGCTGGCGGTGCTGTGCGCGGCGCTGGATGAACATCACGCGACGGCGGTGACCTGGTCGCCGCATGCCGAACATTATTTGCAGATCTTCGCGGTGGAGGTGGCGCAGGGCAAGGGCATGATGGACCGCTATGAAAGCTGCACGGCGGTGGCGCTGTGGAACACGCCGCTGAATGTCTCGAATCCGGCGGGTTATGCCTGCGAGGCGGCTTTGCGCGCGGTGGATTCCATGCAGGCGCTGGCCGAGGGGCTGGATGCGCCGGTGAAGCCGCCGCGCTTCGGCCTGGATTTCGGCAGTGCCACGGTGGGCAACTTCGGCACCTGGGACCACCTGACCTTCACCGCGGTGGGCGCGCCGCTGGACAACGCGCGCGCGTTGGCACGGCAGGCGAACGCGCTGGGCCTGAACATAGCGGCCAGCCGCTCGGTGGCGCTGGCGGCGGCGCGCTATTTTCGCTTCCGGCTGGCGGCAACGGTACCGCTGGGCCCGCGCGGCGAGCTGCAGGAGGTGTATGAACTGCTGGAGCGGGTGGTGCACGAACCGGATACGAAACCGGGCCGGCTGGGTGCGGCGGCGGAGGCTGCCTAAGCTCGCCGCGCGTCTTGTTCTTCAGGCTGAAAGAGAGGTCTCCCATGAACGGCGGATCATCGATATTGACGCGCAGGCACTGGCTGCGCCGGGGCGCGGGCCTGGCCGCCTCGCTTGGGGTTGTGGGCATTGGGGGCGTGGCGCGCGCGCAGGCGGGCAGGCCTTTCACCCTGTCTTACGGCTGGGTGCCCTGGGCGGCGGGCAACTCACCGGTCACGCAGTACATGATAGGCAAGCGGCTGATTGAAAAACACGCGGCGGAGTTCGGCTACGACCTGACGGTGGACTACCGCAGCTACCCGGCGGCCGCGCCGCAGGTGGAGGCCCTGGCCGCGGGCCAGCTCGACATGGCGATGTGGGGCAACACGCCGACGATACGCGCCATCGTGGCGCAGCATCCTTTCAGCCTTGTGTCGGTAGCGGAGGGGCGGCTGCGCTTTTTGCTGTGCACGCGCAAGGATTCACCCATCCGCAATGTGCAGGACCTCAAGGGCAAGACGGTGGGCACGCTGATGGGTGCTGACCCGTACAACGCCTTCACGCAGATCCTGCGTTATGAGCTGGGCAACCCGGACCCGGCGGCCCATGGCATCCGTATGGTGCACATATCGACGCTGCCCGAGGCGGCGCAGGTGCCGGCGGGAATGGATGCCACGCTGGCCGTCTACCCGGCCTTTTTGAAGGCGCAGGCGACGGGCACGGTGGCGATCATGAATTCCTACGGTTATACGGAGTCGCATTACGACGGGCCGGAAGGCAAGGGTGCTGGCATCCTGTTGCCTTCGGTGAAGAACTCGCCTTTTTATCCGGACGGCTACTACCTGCACCGGTCGTTTCGCATCGTGCACAACAGCCTGCTGGAAAAACACCCCAACCTCGTGCTGGCTTTTTTGATGGCGCAGCAGGAGGCGGTGGCTGTGCTCAGCGAGTCGGAGCCGGCGGCCGTGTCGCAGTTGGTGAAGTCCTACTGGGGTTTGTCCCCCGCGGACGGCGCCAAGGTGGTCCGCGACGAGGTGGTGTTTCGCCGCGGCTGGGCCTGGTCGACCGAAGGCGATGCGCTGTCTCTGCTGGCGACGTCCAAGATGATTGCGGGCGCCAAGATCATCGCGGAGCCGCTGAGCTGGGCGCAGGTCAAGGGCGTGTTTGTCAAGACCGCGCCGCTGGTCAAGCAGGCCTATGACAGGCTGGGCGCGAAACCCGTGCTCGCGGAATTCCAGAGCGCCAAGGTCGGTGACCTGCGGGGCCTGCCTTCGTGGGAACTTGGGCGCTGGAAGGACAGGGTCTAGCGGTCGCCTGTTTTTTTCGGGAGGCGAAAAAAAGCCCCTGCAGAAGAGGTCGCTGCAGGGGCTTGAACTGCCTGATAGCAGCCTTGTCTGGGATGAGAACAAGGAACGCCAGAGCGTCCCGGCCATTGTAAAAATCAGGCCGGTACCGGCAAGCCGGTAATGTGTTTCTGCGGACAATTGTTGTTGATCAGCGGGTGATTCCTGCCCGGGCTGCGGCAAGGCATAAATGTTCGGCCTTTCCAGCAAGCTTTGCCCGTACGTAGACAAAGTCGGCTTTACATCCTGGCGTTCTCGCAGACACTGCGGCGACGTTGCCCGGTGATGCCGCTCACATCCTGTGAGCCCGCACCCGGCCTCGGCGAAGCAGAGGACCCCATATGAGTGCCAGAGATTCTTTTGAATTCAATGCCTTGCACAGAGGAATTGGTGTTCGCGTGCTGTTGGTGGATTTCCACGAACTCGTCGTCGAGGACTTTCGAAGCCGTCTGAAAATGCTGTCCGCCTCGAGGCTGGTTACGCGTGTGGACAGCACGGCGCTGATGGGCGCGCCATGGGTGCTTGAGACCTTCCGGCATCGCGCGGTGTTTGTATGCCTGCGGGAACGGCACACACACGGCGAACGCGGCAAGGCCATGGAGAATTTCCTGGCGCAGCTGGCCGCGTTTCCTGCCACCCTGGTGATACCGGTCATCAGCCAGCGGACTGTGCTTGACCATTTCCGCCACCATCTTTCCCGCGTCAGCCCGATGTACCTTGGCACTTCTTTTCTGCAGGAAGACCTGCTGCATGTTCTGGGTGCGTGCGCTTTCCCAAGGACCGTCGACCGGCGCGAGGCTGCCCTACCGCAAGCCACCGAGGAGCCGGGTTTCGCAAGGCGCGCCATCGAAATCTGAGGCCGCTGCGGGGCCACTCCGGCAGTTCTTGACTCAACCCCAGCGCAAAAAAGGCGGCTTGGCAAGATGCTTAATACCCTATAAAGTCGATTTAAATATCTCATTAATATATTTAAATATTGAGAATTTAAATCCTTTGTTTTAGGAATTTCTGCTCCAACCTCTCCGTTATCTCTCCGTTATCTCTCCGTTATCTCTCCGTTATCAGGCTTTTGTCTGGCCGCCACTGCTTTCCAAGGGCCGCTGCTGGAGTCTGGTACACCCGTCATTTCAGATGGCTGACGACGTAAGCTCATCTCATTGAACCTTCACAGGTCTGCAACATGAAAAACATGAAACGAATCAAGGTAATTGACTCCCACACCGGCGGCGAGCCGACCCGGCTGGTGGTGGATGGCTTTCCCGACCTGGGCGCCGGCGGCATGGCCGAGCGGCGCGAACTGCTGGCACAGCAATACGACGACTGGCGCGCCGCCGCCGTGCTGGAGCCGCGCGGCAGCGACGTGGTGGTGGGCGCCTTGTTATGCAAGCCGGCGGATCCGGCCAGCACCGCCGGCGTGATCTTCTTCAACAACACCGGCTATCTGGGCATGTGCGGCCACGGGACCATAGGGCTGGTAGCCTCGCTGGCCTACCTGGGCCGGATAGCGCCCGGCGCGCACCGAATCGAAACGCCGGTCGGCACGGTCACGGCCACGCTGCATGAGGACGGCTCGGTGAGCGTGCGCAATGTGCCCGCCTGGCGGCACCTGCACCAGGTGGCCGTCGACGTGCCGGGCCACGGCGTGGTGCGCGGCGATGTGGCCTGGGGCGGAAACTGGTTTTTCCTGGCGAGCGAACACGGCCAGCGGCTGGCCAGCGACAAGCTGGAGGCCCTGACCGCCTACAGCGTGTCGCTGCGCGAAGCGCTCGCGGCACAGGGCATCACCGGCGCCGGCGGCGCGGAGATCGACCACATCGAGCTGTTCGCGGACGACGATGAGGGCGCCGACAGCCGCAACTTCGTGCTGTGCCCCGGCAAGGCCTACGACCGTTCGCCCTGTGGCACCGGCACCAGCGCGAAGATCGCCTGCCTGGCGGCCGACGGCAAGCTCGCGCCCGGTGAGGTCTGGCGCCAGGCCAGCATCATCGGCAGCCGCTTCGAGGCCAGCTATTCCTTTGAGGACGGCAAAGTCATCCCGACTTTGCGTGGACGCGCCCACATGAGCGCCGAGGCGACCTTGCTGATCGAGGACGGCGATCCTTTCGCCTGGGGCATACGCCTGTGAATGCCGATTGCGCCTTCACCACCTGCGGCACCTTGTGCCTGGCCGTCGGCCATGAAGGCCCGGGTGTCATCACGGCCCCGGCCACGGACCGCCTGCTGGCGACGCAACTGACTGGCGCAACCTTGCCCTTCGATGCCGCGCCCTATGGCGTGCAGCGCTTTCTGGCGGCTGCATGAATGCCGCGGCGGGCGTTCCTGAGACAGCCTGCAGCATACGGCCCCATCTTCGCGATACCTGCCATCCCCACAAGAGGCGCAGCCTGGTCTGTTCACCGCCAACGATCAGGCGCAAGTCCGTCGATCGCGGGACGTCAATTTTCAAAAACCCACGGAGATTGCCTTCCTGCGGACAATGTTGCGCCCAATTGTTTTTGAGCGGCCTATGCTTGATTGCTCACCTCCCGGTGATCGCCATCGATGGCTGCCGATGGCTGCATGTGAACCCGGCCAGCCTCTCAGGGAGATCGCTATCCATGATGTACTTTATTGAACTCAGTCAATTCCTGCCGGACGACGATGCGGTGGTCCAGGCGCTCAGGGCGCAGATGGGTCCCGACAAAGGCGACACCACGGATTGGGCCGAGTGGCGGGCCGACGGCTCCAATACCCGGTCCTGCCCTGATGTGGCCCTCATCAACGCGGCGCGCCTGGACTGGCGGCAACTCAAATCCCTGGTTGACGAGTGCAACGCTGAGACCATTGTGCTCACGGGGCGGTGGGACCCGGTGCTTTCCTTGCCGCTGCTGCCGCGTGTGACTGCCCTGAATGAGCTATTGCGTTTCATGCCCGGCCGCGCATCCGCAACGCCGCAAAAAAGCCGCGCTCCCCAATACCGGTCCGTGACATGGGTCGATACGACGCCCATGCCTCCTTTGCCGGCCAAGGCACTGTTCTGATCCGTGTTCTGTGTGAAACCAAAAGCCGCGAAGTGCTTTGCCGGGACTGCCCGGTGTTAAAGGGGTAGGAATGTCTGGCGCCTATATTTATCAGTTGCTGACGGGCCTAGGCATTGGCGAGCGCTGCGCGCTTCAAATGCTGTCCCGCGTGAAAATGACCGCATTTGATGCCGGCGATGTCATCTGGCCCAAGGGCGGCCAGGTCGCCGCCTGGACCTATATCGTCTCCGGCCTGGTGGGGGCTAGCGTGCCCTTGCAAGAGGGCGGCTGCATCCAGGTCAACATTTACGGCCCGCGCACCTGGTTCGGCGAAGAGCCCATGCTCAACCGCTATCCCTCGTGCCTGGACTATGTGTGTCTCACCCCGGTTCGCGCGGTGTGTGTGCCGGCCACCGATGCGCTCGGGGCATTCCAGGATGAACCTGAGTTTTCCCGCTACATTGCCCTGCTGATGGCATGGCGCAGCCGGCAGCATTCGGAAATGATCGTGCTCATGAAGCAGGGCAGTCCGCCGCTTCGGGTGGTCATGGGCCTGGCGCTGTTTGCCGAAGCGCTGTATTACAACTCCTCGCGGCCCCCCACCCATGGACTCGAAGGCACGTCCGTGGAGATTCCGGTCAAACAAACCGTCATCGCGTCAGTCTGCGGCGTGTCACGCAGCGTTTTCTCAGAAGCCGTGCACCATCTTGTCGCGGCCGGCTGGTTGCGTGTCAACTACGGCATGCTGGAGTTGCGTTCGCTGGAGACCTGGTTGCGCTTTTCCCGCAAGCACCGCCAGGCCCGTATGAACATCACCAAGCCCACGCTGGAAGAGCTCATCATGCTGATACAGGAAGCCGCCTTGCCTTGATGCTTTCCCGGCCTCGGCGCCAACACGGGCGCCGGGTCACGCGGCTTTCCGCCGCTGCATTGCCTCGCCGCAAATAGATTGGCGTGCGGGGTTCTCCTTTTCCACGCACTTGACCGCATCCGGCTGCGAAGGCGTTTCTCGTCCCCGACCGACCGACCGACCGACCGGCCGGCATCCGACATGCGAAAACGACACCAGAAAACGTAAGAAAACGTCATAGAACTGCCCGCAGAAAGACAATTTCGCGCCGAATTTTTTTGTCTCACCACTAAGCTTGACCCGGCGAAAGTAAAACAAAAAAGCTATTCACCTGATGTGAATCGCCCATCTGGTTTGTGAAACAACAAGAAAACCTGAGAGAAGCAACACCTTAGGTTGCAGTCGACCAAGTGCGGCGAGACACGGGGCGTTGAATCGACAGAGTGCTCGCCGACAGCACGAAAAATTGGGCAGTCAATGGACACATTTACGACAGTTTCGCCGTCGGGCGAACCGCACCCCGGGGCCTCAGGGCAGGGCATGGAACTGCAAGCATCCGTGGCGGTGGACACCGGGCTCGCCTGCCTCGTGATGCTTTCCCAGTTTCACGCGGTGGCGGCAGACCCGGAAAAACTGCGCCACGAATTCAGCCGCGACGGCCGGGCCTTGGACATCGTCGACCTTCTTAATGCCGCCAAAAGCCTGGGCCTGTCGGCCGCGCGCAGGCGCCCCTCTCCCGACCGCCTGGCAATGGCCGTCCTGCCGGCCATCGCCGCCGGAAGGGACGGCGGGTTTTTCATCATCGCGCGGATCGATGAGGACAAGGCCCTGATCCAGGACCCCGCGGCCCAAGGGCCGCAAGTTGTCGACAGGACGGTGCTTGATGAGCGCTGGTCGGGCGACTTGATCCAGGTGACCTCCCGAGCCTCGCTGGCGGGCGAGCTTGCCAAATTCGACTTCAGCTGGTTCATTCCCGCTGTCGTCAAATACCGGCGCCCCTTGCTTGAAGTGCTGCTCGTGTCCTTTGTGCTCCAGTTCTTCATGCTCGTCACGCCCCTGTTTTTTCAGGTCGTGATGGACAAGGTGCTGGTACACAACGGCTTGACCACCCTGCACGTCGTCTGCATAGGCCTGCTGGTCATCTCGGTGTTCGACGTGGTGCTCACCGGCCTGCGCAGCTATGTGTTTGCCCACACCTCCAGCCGTATCGACGTGGAACTGGGTGCCCGCCTTTTCCGGCATTTGATCGGCCTTCCCATGGCCTACTTCACGGCCAGGCGCGTGGGCGATTCCGTCGCCCGCATCCGTGAACTGGAAACCATACGCTCTTTCCTGACCGGGAACGCCATCACGGTGGTGCTCGATTTGATGTTTTCAGTGGTCTTCCTCGCGGTCATGCTGTATTACAGCGTCTGGCTGACGCTGGTGGTGGTGGTGTCGCTGCCCTGTTATGCGCTGCTTTCGGTGCTGTTCACGCCGCTCCTGCGTACGCGGCTCAACGAAAAATTCAACCGTGGCGCCGAAAACCAGGCCTTCCTGGTAGAAACCATAGGCGGCATAGATACCGTCAAGTCGATGGCTGTGCAACCGCAATGGTCTCAAAAATGGGACAGGCAGCTCGCCGCCTATGTCTCCGCCGGTTTTCGCACCGCCACCATAGGCACCCTGGCCAACAACGGCGTGTCGCTGGTCAGCAAGCTGGTCACCGTGGCCACCATCTGGCTGGGCGCCCAACTGGTCATGGAAGGAAAACTCTCCGTCGGGCAACTCATCGCCTTCAACATGCTTGCAGGCTACGTCGCGTCGCCAGTGATCCGCCTCGCGCAGCTGTGGACGGAATTCCAGCAGGTCGGCATCTCCATGCAGCGCCTGGGCGACATCCTGAACACCCGGCCCGAAATTTCCGGCAGCAAGAGCGCCATGCCCGCCATCGAGGGCACCATCGAATTCGACGCCGTGACCTTCCGCTACCGCCCCGATGCGCCGCAGGTGCTGCGCGGCATCAGCTTTCGCGCCGCCGCGGGCGAAGTCATCGGCATCGTCGGCCGTTCGGGATCCGGCAAGAGCACGTTGACCAAACTGGTACAGCGCATGTACCTGCCCGACCAGGGGCGCGTGCTGATAGACGGCGTGGATCTTGCCACCACCGACGCCACCACCATACGCCGCCAGCTCGGCGTGGTGCTGCAGGAGAACATGCTGTTCAACCGCAGCATCCGCGACAACATCGCGCTGGTCAACACCGGGCTTCCGCTGGAGGCCGTCATTGAAGCCGCCAAACTCGCAGGCGCCCATGAATTCATCATCGAACTGCCCGAAGCCTATGACACCCTGGTGGGCGAGCACGGCGCCACTCTTTCGGGCGGCCAGCGCCAGCGCATCGCCATCGCGCGCGCGCTCATCAGCAACCCGCGCATCCTGATTTTTGACGAAGCCACCAGCGCGCTGGACTATGAGTCCGAACGCATCCTCAAGGACAACATGAGGGCGATCTGCGCCGGTCGCACGGTGCTCGTTATCGCCCATCGCCTCTCCACCGTGCGCGACGCCGACCGCATCATCGTCGTCGATAAAGGGCAGATCGTCGAGCAGGGTTCTCACGAGGAACTGCTGGCCGTGCCGGGCGGGCAGTACGCGCATCTGCATGCGATGCAGGGAGCATGAGCATGAATACCCTTAAACAGTATTTGGGCGCGATCAGCGAGCTGCTGGGTCGCTACCGAAGCATTTTTGCCCTCGCCTGGAAAGACCGCAAACTTTCGGACGCCCGCGGCTACAGCGCCGCCGAGGCACAATTCCTGCCCGCCGTGCTCGCGGTGCAGGAAGCACCCACGCCCGCCGCGCCGCGTGTCTTCATGTGGCTGCTCATTGCTTTCGCCTTCCTTGCTGTGGTCTGGAGCGTGTTCGGAAAAATCGACATCGTGGCGGTCGCCAGCGGCAAGATCGTTCCCAGCGGCTACACCAAGGTGGTGCAGCCGCTCAGTGCGGCCGTGGTCAAGGCCATTCACGTGCGCGACGGCCAGGCCGTGAAGGCCGGCGACCTGTTGGTCGAACTTGATGCCGCCACCGAGGATGCCGACATCGAACGCGCCCGCGCCGAACTCGAGGCGGCGTTGTTGCAGTCCGCGCGCGCCGGCGCCTTGCTCGATGCGATGGCACATGGCACGGCGCCCATCCTTCCGCGGCAGTTCGGGTTGCCGGCCGATCGGCTGCGCGAGGCGGTGCGCATGCTGGAGGGGCAGTACGGCGAATACGCGACAAAGCTGGCGCGCAGCGAGTCGGAAACCGCCACCCGCGAGGCCGAGCTGCGCGCCAGCCGGGAGCAGGTGCTCAAGCTCGAGGCCACACTGCCTTTGATGCGAAAACGCTCGGAAGACCTGGATGGCCTGGCCCGGGACGGCTATGTCTCGCGACACAACTTTCTCGAACGCCGGCAAGCCTACCTTGACCAGTCCGGCGAACTGTCGGTCCAGCGTGAGCGCGTGCGGCAACTGCAGGCCTCCGTGACCGAGAGCCGGCGGCAGCGCGAAGCATTCCAGGCCGAGGTCCGCCGCGCCACGCTCGACAGCCTCAAGGAAGCCCAACAGCGCAGCGCCGCACTGGAGCAGGACCTGAACAAAGCCCAGTCGCGCGGCACCCTGACCCGGCTGCTCGCGCCTATCAGTGGCACGGTGCAGCAGCTTGCTTTGCACACCGTGGGCGGCGTCGTCACGCCGGCCCAGCAGCTGATGGTCGTTGTGCCTGGGGAGCACCCTCTCGAAGTGGAGGCCATGCTGGAGAACAAGGATATCGGCTTTGTGCGTCCGGGCCAGGAGGTCGTCGTCAAGCTCGAAACCTTTCCCTTCACCCTCTACGGTGCCATTCCCGGCGTGGTCACCGATGTCTCGCGGGATGCCATCGCCGATGAAAAGCGCGGCTTGCTCTATGCCGTGCGTGTGCAGCTCTCTCGCACCCGCATTGCGGTGGATGGGGCCGAGGTCCCGCTAGGCTCCGGCATGGTGGCCCATGCCGAAATCAAGACCGGCCGCCGCCGCGTGATTTCCTTCTTCCTGAGCCCCTTGTTGCAGGGCGTGCAGGAGGGGCTGCGCGAACGTTAGACACGGCTAAACGGCAAAAGCACGGACATGCGCGGGCAAGTCTGCCACGAACCGAGTCACGGCCTTGCGCCATGAAAAAGCCCCGCGTCCGAGATACCCAACGCGGCGCTATCGGACTTGCCTCGCCTTCAAAACTGTAACGCCGACTCGCGCGAACGTTCCCATGACCCGCGACTGCTTCAAGCCTGCGCGGTATCCCGGTTTCGGACGACCTGCACATCCTTGCAGCGACTCATTCATGGCGCCGCGATGTCAATCAATTTCAAAGTAATCAACAAAGATTGTCCGTAGAAAGACTATGTCAGAAAAACTTCGTAACCGCCATCGATAAGCTGAAACCTGCTTTGACATTCTTGCTTGCTTCCCGGGATTTGCACGCGGTGGGTCTATTAGGGCAATGCGTTTGTCGTCTGTATTTCAGATTTTCGTTTAGTGGGACGGTTATTGTGAAAAAAGTATCTGAAAAAAAAATCCTGACGGGAGCGGCCAATTTCGCAGATGGCGCTTCCAGCATGAAGTGCAACAGCCTGGCAGTGGCCGGCGGCGTCCATGTACGTCGCTGACCAATTCACCTGCCCATCTCGCCGTGTGTCCCGCATGAAAGCACTGCCCGCCCTTGCGCTGCTGTCTCTAGCACTCTGCGTTCCTGCGCACGCACAGAACGAAGCCGTCCCGCCGGCATCCAGGACCACCGACACGGCAGGTATCCAGCTTGCCATGACGGCACTTTGCGCCACATGCGGCGTCCTGTACGCGCAGGCCGATCAAGCCGTCCCCGCTTTGCAAACCAAGGAAAACCTGGGCCTTCGCCAGCTGTTGCAGATGGCCGTCGAGACGCATCCCAGTATCGCCAGCGCGCGCTTTGACCAGCAGTCCGCGCAAAGCATGATCGAAGCTGCACGCCAGCAGTTCTGGCCCGCCCCCGGCGTGCAGACAGATTCATTGTCCGGGCGCAGCGCCACCACCTTCCGCCTCACCCAGCCTCTCTGGACAGGCGGAAAACTCACCGCCGACCTGCGGTTCTCCGAGTTGCGTGAACTGCGCGCGCGCGAAGCGATTTCAGATACGCAGATCACCCTCGCCACGCGCGTGGCGGGCATCGCGCAGTCCTATCTGCTGAACACCGGACGCCGCATCGCCCAGGAGCGCAACGTCGAAACACTGATCGGCCTGCTGCGCATGATTGAAAGGCGCAGCCAGGCGGAAGTCTCCGCCACGTCGGACGTCAACATGGTGCGGACACGGCTTGCGCAGGCCCAGGCCGATCTCGAATCCTTCCGTGCCCTCGAAAACTCCGCCCTGGCGCAGTTGGGCAGTGCGATAGGGCGGCCCCTGGCGCCAGGTTCGCTCGAGCTGCCGCCCGCACCGCCGCGCCCACCCATGCTTGCGCGGCTGCTTGAGCGCGCCGTGCAAGACAACCCCCATCTGCGCCTCGCTGAAATCGACACGCGCCTGGCCGCCATCGAGATAGACCGCACGCGTTCCGCCATGTGGCCAACGGTGTCCTTGCGGTTGGAGCGCCAGGTGGGTGAATACCCGGGTTCCGCCGCGGCCGGCAATCGTGTTTTTGTGTCTATGCAATACGCTCCAGGCTCCGGCCTGTCGCTGGGCTCCCAGATCGAGGCCGCGGAGCGGCGCCTGTCAGCGGTCCAGCGCACTGCTGAAGCCGGCCGGCGGGATATCACCGAGCGTGTGGAGGCCGAATGGCGTGACCTCGAGTCCATGCAGCGGCGCTTGCCGGAGCTGCGGCGCAGCCGCGAAGGCGCCACTGAAGTGCTCGCTTCCAATCGCCGACTCTTCGTCACCGGGCGCCGCAGCTGGATCGACCTGCTCAATTCCGTGCGTGAGATCGCCCAAGCCGAGCAAGCCGAAGCCGAAGCGCGTGCCGGCAGCATAGGCGCCTATTACCGCCTGGGCCTGCTGCTCGGCATCCCGATGTGGTCCCCAGAAAGCGAGCTCCCGTGAACACTCCGCCCCCGGTCAATACGCCATCGTCCGCCGCGCAGAGCGTGCTTTGGCTGGCTCGCCGCCTACCCGACATCGTCAAGGACTTGCGACCCCTGCAATCGCACATGATGGTCGAACTTGGAAGCCACCTGGCCGCCGCTCAGGAACAAGGCCTCACACGCGACGGCCTGAAAGCCTGCGTCGACTATGCCTTTGCGTCTATGGGTGTGCACTCGCAGACCTGGAGCGAAGGCAGCACGGGGGCCCGGCTGCCCGCCGTTGCCTTACACCCCGACGTCGGCGCCTTCATCCTGCACCAGCACACGCCTGCCGGTGGCTGGTTGCTCGAAGACGCATCCGGCAACCGCCACGTCACGGTGCTGCCTCCGGGCGCCCTGTATACCGAAATCCAGGCAAGCCAGGCCACGGGCCCCGGCCTCTACCGCACGGCCGGCGAGCTGTTTCGCGGCGCGCTGCGCGACAACCGGCGCTACTTCATCCACGCGGCTATCGCCTCCGTTGTCATCAACCTGTTCGGCCTGCTGACCTCTCTGTACAGCATGCAGGTCTATGACCGCGTGATTCCCACGCAAGGGCTGTCCACCCTTTACGCGCTGACGGCCGGTATCGCGGCAGGCATCCTGCTGGAACTGATCGCCAAATTCGCGCGCGCCACCATCACGGAGCATTCCGTCCGCTCCATGGACGTCAACCTCTCGCACAGCATCTTCGAGCGCCTGTTGCGCGTGCGCATGGACCAGTTCCCCGCCAGCGTCGGCACGCTTTCCGCCCAGCTGCGCAGTTACGAAATGATCCGTTCCTTCGCTTCCTCGGTCACGCTGTACCTGTTGGTCGATACGCCTTTTGCCATTCTTTTCCTGGCCGTGATCTACCTGCTGGGCGGCCCCCTGGTCGCCGCGGTGCCGGTGCTGTTCTTCATCGTGGCGTTGACCGTCGGTTTTCTATTTCGCCGCGGCATGGAACGCCATGCGCTCTCAGGCCAGGCCGCATCCAACCGCAAGCTGGGCCTGCTGGTCGAGGCGGTCGAAGGCGCGGAATCCATCAAGGCCAGCGGCGCCGGCTGGCAGTTCCTGGCCCGCTGGAACGGCTTGACCCGCATCAACATTGACGAAGACATGCGCCTGCGCCACCTCGGCGACTCGGCCACCTATTACGCTGGCTTTTTGCAGCAGATTAGCTATGTGCTGCTGGTCGCTACCGGCGCTTACGTCGCGTCCACGTCCACCTCGCTCACCGCGGGCGGCATCATTGCCTGCTCCATCATCTCCGGCCGGGTACTGACACCGGCCGGCATGCTGCCCGGCCTCATGGTCCAGTGGGCCAACGCCAAGTCGGCTATGCGCAGCCTCTCGCATATCTTCAGCCTGGAACAAGACAACCACGCCGTCGAGCGCCCCCTGGCTATCGACCGACTGCGTGGTGAAGTCACCGTGCAGAATCTCGAATTCGGCTACCGCGGCCATGCCACCGTGCTGCAACTGGAAAACCTGCACATCAAGCCCGGCGAGAAAGTCGGCCTGCTCGGGCCGGTCGGTAGCGGCAAAAGTACTTTGCTCAAACTTCTGTCCGGCATGTACATGCCATCCAAGGGCCGCGTCTCGCTCGACGGCATCGACCTGCAGCACATCTCGCGGCCCCATCTCAGCGACCGGCTGGGCTACCTCCCGCAGGATGTGCGGCTCTTCGCCGGCACCTTGCGCGACAACCTTACCACCGGAGTTCTCGGAAAAACCGAGCAGCACCTGCTTGCCGCCTGTGAACTCACGGGCCTGCGTCAGGTGATTGCCGCGCA
This sequence comes from Polaromonas sp. P1_F2, assembly GCF_056405735.1. Taxonomy (NCBI): domain Bacteria; kingdom Pseudomonadati; phylum Pseudomonadota; class Betaproteobacteria; order Burkholderiales; family Comamonadaceae; genus Polaromonas; species Polaromonas sp. P1_F2. The sequence continues at coordinate 117,607 of NZ_JBFUBN010000002.1, forward strand.
TCCCAAAGGCTTTGACATGCCGATTGCCGAAGGCGGAACCGGTGTGTCGGGCGGGCAAAAGCAACTGATCGCGCTGACGCGTATGGTTCTCGCCACGCCCGATGTATGGCTGCTCGACGAGCCTACGGCGTCCATGGATGAAACCCTAGAGGCGCGCACCATTGCCGCATTGCGCGCCAGCGTGCAGGTCGACCAGACGCTCATCCTCGTGACCCACAAACCTGCGCTGTTGCAACTGGTGGAACGTCTGGTCATTCTGTCGCCCACCGGCGTCGTCATGGACGGGCCCAAGGCGCTGGTGCTGCAGGAGCTTGCCGCTCGATCCCGCCCCGCACCAGCAGGACGTCCCGGCGCGCCACTGGAGGCCGTCGCATGAAATCCGCGTACCCCACACCGCCGGCCCTGCACTCGGCACAGCGGCTCATCGCCCTGCTGATCCTCATCATCGGCTGCTTTTTGGCGTGGAGCTTGTGGTTCGACGTTGAGCAGATCGCGCGCAGCACCGGCCAGGTGATCGCCAGTTCGCGCACCCAGCTGGTGCAGGCCACCAACGACGGCGTGATCGAAAAATTTCTGGTGCGCGAAGGCAGCCACGTCAAGAAGGGCGACATTCTTGTCATGCTCGAGCGTGAGCAAGGGCAGGCCTCACTCAGTGACAGCCGCGCCAAGGTCGCCGCCCTAAAGGCCGCGCTGGTGCGCCTGCATGCCGAAGTCCTGGGTCGGCCGCTGGTCTTCCCACCCGAGGTGCAAGCATTCCCGGCTTTTGTCAGCAACCAGACCGAACTCTTCCAGCGCCGCCAACGCGCGGTCAACCAGGAAGCCGCCGCCCTGCAATCCATGCTGGCATCCACACGCGACGAGCTTTCCATCAGCGAACCCTTGCTCAAGAGCGGCGACATCTCCCGCGTCGAAATTATCCGGTTGCAAAAACAGGTCGCCGAACTCGAAGGCCAGATCACCAACCGGCGCAACAAATATTTCCAGGACGCCCAGGCCGAGATGACCAAGGCCGAAGAGGACCTCGCCACGCAAGAGCAGGTGCTCGCCGATCGCGCCACCACCTTTGAGCGCACCGAAATCCGCGCGCCCGCCCATGCCACCGTGCGCAACATCCGCTTCACCACCCTGGGCTCACGCGTCAAGGCCGGTGACGTGGTCATGGAACTGACGCCCAGCGGCAGTGACCTGGTGGTGGAAGGAAAATTCAAGCCCGCCGACATTGCCGGCATCCACGTCGGCCAGCCGGCCGCCGTCAAGCTTGACGCCTATGACTACGCCGTCTACGGCGTGCTGTCCGGCACCGTGAAGTACGTCAGCGCCGACGCCCTCACCGAAGACACCCGCGCTGGCGAAAACATTTACTACCGCGTGCAGGTCCAGCTCGACCCGGTGCAACGGCATCACGTGACCGGACATAAGCCCATCGAAATCCAGCCCGGCATGACGGCGAGCATCGATATCCGCGGCACCAGCCACTCGATCTTCCGCTATCTCACCAAGCCCATCACCAAGACTTTTTCCGAAGCCTTTTCCGAACGCTGACTGTTTGATTTCCTTTTTCTTTGTTTAACCAGGAGACTTGCCATGAACCAGATGCCCCACCAAGCCCACGACAACACCGTTGCCAATTCAAGCCCGGTGCATGCAGAGAACCTGCCGGTCACAGCCGCAGCCGCAGCCGCAGCCGCAGCCGCGCAAGCCGTCGTCCCCCAGGCGGTTGTCCAGCAAGGCACTGTCGCCGAAAAACCGTTTATTGCGCCCAAGCCCGCAACAGCCGGCAAGGCACCGCCTCCCAACGCCGCTGCCGCCATCCAGATGGAGCAGGAAGCCACTGCCAGCAAGGCTCACCAATCCGCCGACCAACTCCTGCGCAAAAAACGCCTCGGCGAATCCGGTGACGACCAGAACGCTGAATCATCAGTTGATACCTACCAGGAACAAGTGGTCGCCGCCGCCACCACCGAATCAGCCGCCACGCCGGCGGAAGAAGCCATGGCGGCCGGGGCTTCCAGCGCGGCCGCTTCCGATGGCGCGGCATGGCTTCCCGTTATCGGCGGCGGGCTCGGCCTGGCCGCTATCGGTGGTGGCGGTGGCGCGGCCGCCGCCGCCGTGGCGGCCCCCACCGTGAGCACTTTTGCCGTCAGCATCGGTGCGGTCGCCGGTCCGGTCATTGCGGGGCTCAACTACAAGATCTACGACGCGCAAGGCAATGTGGTGGCCTCCGGCATCACTGACACTAGCGGCAAGATCACCGTCAACCTGGCCAGCACCTATGCCGGCCAGGCCTTGCTGATCAAGATCACAGACGCCAACGGGGCCGCTCCTGACTTCCGCAGCGAAACCGCCGATGCGGCAGGTGGGGGTACGAGCCTCGGCGGCACCTCAATGCGTGCCGCCTTTGTGGCCACAGGTTCCGCCCAAAGCATCACCGTCAGCCCGGTGACCGAACTGGCCGTGGAAAAAATGGGCATTACCACCGATGCCGCCACGGCCTCCGCCTCCACCATCACCGCCACCAACGCCTCTGTCGGTGCGACTTTTGGCGTGTCCGACATCCTGGGTGCCGTCACCACGGTGCTCAGCGCCGATTACAACGAAGCCAACGGCCTCAACGCGGCCGAGATCTACGGGCAGTTGCTGGCCAAATTTGACGGCTACGACCACACCCCCGGCGGCAGTATCAGCGCCACCTTGGCGGCTTTCCTGGCGGCCATCAACACGGTCGATCCCGTTGCGCGGCAAACCGCACTCAACAATTTGCTGACCACCGGCGCCGCCACTTTTGAAGCGGGCGTCAATACCGGCCCGGTTACGCTGGTGAATAACCCCACCCTGATCATTACCGACAGCGTAGGCGGCACCGGCGTCACCAACCACGCGGTCACCTATACCTTCACCTTCAGCGATGCCGTGACCGGCTTCGACGCCGGCGACATTACCGTCACCAATGGCACCAAGGGTGTTTTCACCGCGGTCAGTTCCACGATTTACACCCTGGTTGTTACGCCCACGGCCAGCGCGCAGGGTGCCGACATCGGCGTGACGGTCAACTCGGGAACAGGCGGCATCGGCCACCACAGCACTATGACCGCCACCATCGCCCAAAATGCAGGCGCCCGGCCCTATGACACCATCGTCCCGGTCGCACCTGGTACGCCCGACCTGTTGGCCGCCAGCGACACCGGCGGTTCCAATACCGACAACAACACCAACAACAGCACGCCCACCCTCACCGGCACGGCGGAAGCCAATTCCACGGTGACTTTGTATGACACGGACGGCACCACGGTGCTTGGCACGGGCCCGGCCACGGCCGGCGGCACCTACTCCATCGTAAGCAACACGCTGACCGGTGGCCCGCACACCATCACCGCCAAAGCCACCGACGCAGCCGGCAACGTCAGCGCCGCATCCAGCGTCTTGACAATCGTCGTGGATACGACGAATCCAGCCGCTGCCGTCATCAACGTGGTCGCCACCGACGACATCGTCAACGCCGGTGAACAAGCGACCATCATTACCGGCACCAATGAGGCAGGCGCCACGGTGGCCCTGACCCTGGGCGGCAACACCCGGGCGGCAACTGTCAGCGGCACGACCTGGAGCTACACCCTCGCCCCCGCCGACATCGCCGCCATGGGGGAGGGTGCCAATAAAACCCTCTCCGTCACGCAGACCGACGCGGCCGGCAATACCAGCACCGCCGCCACGCGTGACATCTCGGTGGATACCGGCGTGCCGGTAGCGGCCACCATCAATGCGGTCGCCACCGACGACATCGTCAACGCCGGCGAGCAGACCACTGCCATCACCGGCACCAACGAGGCCGGCGCCACGGTCGCCTTGACCCTGGGCGGCAACACCCGGGCAGCCACCGTGAGCGGCACGACCTGGAGCTACACCCTGACCGGCGCCGACATCACCGCCATGGGCCAAGGCACCAATAAAACCCTCTCCGTCACCCAGACCGACGCGGCCGGCAACACCAGCACGGCGGGCACACACGTCATCTCGGTGGATACCCAAGCGCCCACCGTCTCCACTGTAGCCCTGACCAGCGCCACCCTGATCCAGAACAACACCCTGAACGCCGGCGACACCGTGACGGCCACGATCAACTTCAATGAAGCGGTCACGGTCACCGGCGCTCCGCAACTCGCCCTCGACATCGGCGGCACCGCAGTGTTCGCCAGCTACGCGGGCGGCACAGGCACCACGGCGCTGACCTTCAGCTACACCATCCTGGCAGGGCAGACGGATGCCAACGGCATTGCGGTGGCGCTCAACAGCCTGGCACTCAACAGCGGCACCATCAAAGACGCGGCAGGCAACGTCGCCACCCTGAACCACGCGGCCGTTGCCGACAACGCCAACTACATGGTGGATACCATTGCCCCGGCAACGCCCAGCGCGCCAGACCTGGCGGCAGCCAGCGACAGCGGCAGCTCCAGTACCGATGACAACACCCGCAACACCGCGCCCACCTTCACCGGTACGGCCGAAGCCGGCTCCACGGTCACCTTTTATGACACCGACGGCACCACGGTGCTGGGCACCGGTGTCGCCACAGGCGGCAATTACTCCATAACCAGCAGCACGCTGAGCGGCGGCGCCCACACCATCACCGCCAAAGCTACCGACGCCGCCGGCAACGTCAGCACCGCCTCCAGCGGCTTGATCATCACCGTGGATGCCACCCCCCCTGCAGCGCCAGGTGTTGCGGACCTGGCGGCTGCCGATGACAGCGGCAGCTCCAACACCGACAACAACACCAGCAGCACCACACCGACTTTCACCGGCACCGCCGAGGCCGGCTCAACGGTAACTCTGTACGACACCAACGGCACCACGGTGCTGGGCACCGGCGTTGCCACTGGCGGAAATTACTCCATCACCAGCAGTGTACTGAGCGGCGGCGCCCACATCATCACCGCCAAGGCCACCGATACCGCGGGTAACGTCAGCATCGCCTCCAGTGGGCTGACCGTCACCGTAGATACCAGTGCGCCCGCAATGGGCACCACGTCTTTCAATGCGGCCGAGAACGGCACCGCCGTGGCCACACTCACGGCCGCCGATGCGAATGCCCTGACCTGGAGCACCACTTTGACCGGCGCCGATGCCGGCCTGTTCTCGCTGACCACAGGTGGCGTTCTCACCTTCAATGCCGCGAAGAACTTCGAAGCGCCCGACGACAACGGCGCCAACCGCGTCTATGACCTCGGCGTACAGGTCAGCGACGCGGCCGGCAACAGCACCACGCAGGCCATCACCGTCAACCTGACCAATGTGAACGAGGCACCCACCTCGGTCGGAACAGTAGCGGCGCAAACTGCGGTCGCCGGACAAGCCTATTCCCTGGGCCTGAGCAGCTATTTCTCCGACGTGGATGCCGGCGATACGCGGCACTACAGCGCAACGGGACTGGAGCCCGGCTTTGTCATCGACCTCAATACGGGCATCCTCAGCGGCACGGCGAGCACCAACCATGCGGGCAGCCCCGTCGTCGTTACGATGACGGATTCGGGAGGGCTCAGCACCACGCAGACCTTTAATTTCGGTGTCGTTACGCAGCCCAGCCTGACCAGCAGCATTGACGACGTCACAAACTTTGACGTTACCTCCAACATTGTCCTGACGGCTTCCGAAAATGTCACCGCGGTGGCGGGCAAATTCATCCACATCGTGAATGACGGTGGCACCGGCTACCAAGGCGAGTCGACTGTTCACAGCTTCGATATTGACGTTACCGATGCAAGCAAGGTGACCATCAGCGGTAACAAGATCACCATCAATCCCGATCTTAAATTCGATCTGGATCTTGCCAACAACTACCACATCCTGGTCGATGCCGGCGCCTTTACAGGAATGGTCAGCGGGCAAGGCAGCACCGCAGTCAGCAGTGTGACTTCAATGAATTTTGCAACAGTAACACCGGGGTCGGCCTCGACGGGCGGTTTGGCCGCAGCCGTCACATCCGTGATGATGGCCAATGGCGTCGATGCCGTTTCGACCGGGGCCAAATGGCTGGATGTCGTTGGCGTTGGTGACCCGACTGGCTCAGCCACAGCGGCAGGCGCCACTTACGATCTTTCAACAGGCAGTTTTGTCATCGTGGGCGGCAAAGACAATGACTCCGCCGGCGGAGATGGCAGTGCTTATGACGGCATTACGGTGTTGAATACCTACTGGGTGGCGCTCATGGGTTTTGGCGCCAATGACACTATTTACATTGACGATCAGTTCAATGATGTGGCCAAGGTGAATGATTTTTCCCTGTCGTCGTACAACGCAGCGACGAGCAATCCACCGACTTCGGTTCAGTTTGCTTCCACAGCAGGCCAAGCCTTTCTCGATGTGACTGTGCCCGGATTGAATCCGACGTTTACCAGCCTGGCAGAGTTCCAGGCCGCCACCAGCAATCACGCCGTCATTAGCGGTTAAATCGGCAAATCAACTGCCGCCCCATCCCTCAATTTCAGGAGCCGCACCATGGCCATCACTTCTAAATATGTTTTATTGACGTCCCCCGGTTCGAATTTCATTGACTTCGCGCTCAGCTACGGAACACTGACGCTCGACGGCGAAGAGATCAAGTATCTGGGATCGTCCGCGGTTGACGCGGTTTTTGTGCACCCCGGCATGACCTTCGATTTCACCTCGGCAGGCGCCGGTGCCGACAAGATATACCTGGGTGGTAATTTTGCGGATTACGGCAAGTCAGCCAGCGGCTCGACGCTTACCTTGACGCGTACCGTCAGCGGGAAGACCGAAACGGTATCAGTGATTGGTGGAACCGGCCCGTCGAACGATACGCTGGTTTTTGCCGATGGTACGGTGACGTCCCTGGCCACCATCAATTTCGTCAAAGGGACGGCGTCGGCGCCGGTGCCTGGCGGTGAAACTTCGTTGGCTCCGAATTTTCCAACAACGCTCAATGCCACGGTGAAGGCCGTGGCCCTGGATGCCACCGGGGAAACTTTTGCCTTGGCGAGCCCGGGCATGAGTTTCAAGATTCTCGGCGGCAGCGGTGTTGATAGCGTCTATATCAAGTCCGGCACCACCGTTGATGCGTCAAGTTTGGGTGGAGGCAATGATCTGGTCTACTTCACCGGTAGCTGGGCCGACTACACCAAGTCCATTTCCGGCAGCACCATGGTTTTTACGCGAACCTTGGGCGGCGATACTGAAAGAGTCACTGTCGCAGCCGGCACAGGCGCTTCTAACGACAAGCTCGTTTTTTCCGACGGGGCAGCGTTTTCGAACAGCGTCAAGACTGCCTTTGCCGGCAATCCATCCGTTGCGCTATCCGCGATCAGTGGCTTTGACGGAGCGACGGTCACACCCGGAGCAACGCCCACCGTCACCACCCTTAACGTCAGCACCGCCCCCAACCTCAGCGGCCAGTCCGTCATCAGCGGCAAGGCCCTGGCCAATGCCAGCATCACCATCGCCATTGACCCTGACAACAACGTCGCCACCAGCAACAGTTTCACTTACGCCGTCACGGCCGACGCCAATGGCGACTACAGCCTGAACCTGGCCACCGCCACGCCCGCCAGCGGCACGCCCAGCTTTGTGGCCGGCACCGCCAGCGTCAGCGCCGTGCAGGTCGTATCCGGTTCTACCGGTCCCGCTACCGTCATTACCCTGCCCGTCAGCGCCACCACCAGCTACAGCGCCAGTATCGCCAGCGACCATGTCACCGAAGGCGGCGGTGCGGTTTTTACCGTCACGCGCTCAGGCGACACCAGCGGCGCCGGCACCGTGGCCTACACCACACAAAACGGCACCGCCACGGCCAGCAGCGATTACACGGCAGCCAGCGGAACCCTGAGCTTTGCAGCGGGCGAGACGACCAAGACGGTCTCGGTGGTGACACTCGATGACACAGCCGTCGAAAGCAATGAAACGCTGAGCCTGGTCTTGAGCAACCCCACGGGCGGCAACCTGGGAACCGCCAGCGCTACAGCCACCATCGTCGACAACGAGGGCGCGCTGTTCAGCATCGACGGTACCGCCACCGGCGTGAGCTTCAGTGAAGGGGTGGGAAGCTATACCTTCACGGTCCACCGTAGTGGGTTGACCACAGGGACTGACACCGTGGTCGTCAGCTCAGGCGGCGGTACGGCCACAGCGGGCGGGGACTACACCGCGGTGAACCAGACCTTGACGTTTGCCGCGGGCGAGACCAGCAAGACCGTGGCGGTGACGATCATCGACGACACCCAGGTCGAGGGCAATGAAACCTTCAACTTGCATCTGGGCAGCCCCTCGGCCGGCGCCCTGATCGATCCGGCCAACGCCAGTGTCACGGCCACCATCCAGGACAATGAAGTCGCCGTCATCAGCATCGACAACGCCGCGGCCGGCATGAGCTTCAGCGAAGGCGCGGGTACCGTCACCTTCAGCCTCACGCGCAGCGGCCTGACCAGCAACGCCGTCACCGTGGTGGTGCAAAGCGCCGGCGGCACGGCCAGTCCGGGAGGGGTGGACTACACCAGCGTCAACCAGACCGTCACTTTTGCGGCCGGCGAAACCGCCAAGACCGTGACGGTGGCCATTGCCGACGACACGCTGGCCGAGGGCAATGAGACCTTCCACCTGCAGCTGAGCAACCCCTCCGCCGGCGCAGTCATCGGCGCAGGCGCAAATACCATCATCGCCACCATTCAGGACAATGACGAATCGGTCTGGAGCGTGGCCAGCGCCGGCGATGTCAGCGAAAGCGCCGGTTCAATCAGCTACGTGGTGACCCGCACGGGTGCGACGAACACGGCCGAGACCATCGTGTTCACCACCGCAGGCGGCACCGCGGCCGCGGTCAGCGACTACACGGCCGTCAGCCAGACCCTGAGCTTTGCGGCAGGCGAGGCCAGCAAGACCGTCTCGGTAGCGCTGGTTGACGATGCGGTGGCCGAAAGCAATGAGACGGTGAGCGTAGCCATCAGCAATGCAAGCTCGGGCACGATCAACACCGCCACGGCCAGCGCCACGATTCTTGACGATGACCAATCGGTGTGGAACGTGGCCAGCAATGGCGACGTCAGCGAAGGCGCGGGCGCACTGAGCTACACGGTGACAAGAACCGGGGCGAGCAATGCCGCCGCCACGATCGTATTTACCACCGCGGGCGGCACGGCCACGGCGGTCAGCGACTACACGGCGGTCAACCAGACCCTGAGCTTTGCGGCGGGTGAGACCAGCAAGACCGTGACCGTGGCGCTGCGTGATGACACACTGCCCGAAGGCAATGAAACTGTGATGGCCGCCATCAGCAATGCAAGCTCGGGCGCGATCAACACCGCCACGGCCAGCGCCACGATTCTTGACGATGACCAACCGGTGTGGAACGTGGCCAGCAACGGCGATGTCAGCGAAGACGCGGGCTTCCTGACTTATACGGTGACAAGAACTGGTGCAAGCAGTGGGACAGCGACCATCCAGTTCGCCACCGCAGGCGGCACGGCCACAGCGGGAAGTGACTACACCGCCATCAACCAGACACTGAGTTTCGCGGCCGGCGAGACCAGTAAAACCGTCACCGTGGCTGTCACGGATGACGCGAACGCGGAAGGCAATGAGGCCGTGCTGGCCGCCATCAGCAACGCCAGCAGCGGCACGATCAATACCGCCACGGCCGCCGCCTTCATTCTGGACAACGACCAGTCAGTCTGGAGCGTCGGTGGGCCGGGTACCGTGAACGAAGGCGCGGGCTTTCTGGCCTACACGGTCACCCGCACGGGCGCGGCGGGCGTGGCTACCATTGAAGTTTCGACCGCCGGTGGAACGGCCACGGCAGGCAGCGATTACACGGCAGTGACCCAGACGCTGAGCTTTGCGGCCGGCGAGATGAGCAAGACGGTGACGGTGACCCTGACTGACGATGCAGTCGCCGAGCCCGATGAAACGGTCAACGTGTCGATCGGTAATGCAAGCAATGGCACCATCGACACGGCAACTGCCGGCGCCACCATCCTGGACAACGAGCAATCGGTCTGGAGCGTGGCAAGCAGCGGCAATGTGGATGAAGGCGCCGGCTTCATGACTTACACCGTCACCCGCACGGGCAGCAGCCAGGCGGCCAGCATTGGGTTCGCCACGGTCGGCTCCGGTGCGGGAAATGGCGGCCTCGCTGCCACGGTCGGCGTCGACTACTCCGTCGTCAACACGATACTGAACTTTGCGGCTGGCGAGATGAGCAAGACCGTCACCGTGGCGGTCATCGACGACCTGCTGGCCGAAGGCAACGAGTTGGCCGGTGTGGCCATCAGCAATGCAGGCAGCGGAACCATCGCCACGGCTTCGGCCAACGCGCTCATTCAAGACAACGACCAGTCCATCTGGAGCATAGGTGGGCCCGGCAGCGTGGATGAGGGCGCGGGCTTCCTGACCTACACGGTCACAAGAACCGGCGCCGCCGGCATGGCCACGATCCAGTTCGTCACGGGCGGCGGCACCAACGGAAACCCGGCGGCCGCCGTCACCGACTACACCGCCCTCAACCAGACCCTGACTTTTGCCGTGGGCGAGATGAGCAAGACCGTCACCGTGGCCTTGACCGACGACCTGCTTGCCGAAGAAAACGAACTGGTGGCCGCGTCCATCGTCAACGCCAGCACGGGAGACATCGTCGCGCCCCTGGCCGTCACGACCATCCTGGACAACGACCAGCCGGTCTGGAGTGTGGGCAGCCCGGGCGCCGTGGACGAAGGCGCCGGTTTCCTGGCCTTTACCGTCACCCGTACCGGCGGCGCGGGCGCGGCCACGGTCGAGTTTGCCACGACCGGTGGCACGGCCATTGCCGGCGCCGACTACACCGCCGTCAACCAGACGCTGAGCTTCGCTGCCGGCCAGATGAGCAAAACCGTCATGGTGGCGATCACCAACGACGCGCTCGCCGAAGTCAATGAAACGGTCAGCCTGACCCTGACCAACGCCGACACGGGAACCATTGCGACGGCCACGGCCAGCGCCATCTTGCTGGACAACGACCAATTGCTGTGGAGCGTGGCCGCTGCTGGCAACGGCCTCGAGTCTGTCGGCGCACTTAATTACAACGTGACGCGTACTGGTGCGACCAACACTGCCGCGACCATTGAGTTCGGGACCATCAGCCAGGGCGGCGCCAGCGCCCTGGCGGGCGTGGACTACACCACCGTCCACCAGACCCTGAGCTTTGCCGCGGGAGAGACCAGCAAGACCGTGACGGTTCCCGTCATCGATGACGCAACTCCTGAAACATTCCAATTCCTGTTTGCCAATATCACCAACGCCAGCACGGGCACCATCGTGACGGGATCGAGCGGGGCCGGCATTTTTTCCGATGATTTGATGGTGTGGAGTTTCAGCGGCGGTGCAAGCGCCGGAGAGGGGTCGGGCTTCGCTTCTTTCACGATCAACAGAACCACCTTCGCAAGCGCAGCAACCCTCGAATTCGCGACGGCCGGTGGTACGGCGATTGCGGGCATAGACTACACGCCAGTTCACCAGACCCTGACTTTTGCCGCCGGCGAGAAGGAAAAAACCGTCCTGGTTGCCATCCAGGACGATGCCATTGCCGATGGCAACAAAACCATTGGGGTGGTCATGGGCAACCTTAGCAAGGGCGACATCGGCAGCACCAGCGCGACTGCCACCATCCTCGACGACGACCAGTCGCAGTGGAGCGTGACGGGGGCCGGCGCAGAGGAATCCAATGGCTTTGCCGCTTTCACCGTCACGCGCGCCGGCGCCGGCGCTGCGGCGACGATTCATTTCGACACCGCCGGCACCGCCATGGCGGGCGCCGACTACACCGCCGTGAACCGGATTCTCAGCTTTGCCGCGGGTGAAATGAGCAAGACGGTCCTGGTGCCGCTCACCAACGACAGTACGGGTGAAATCGGTGAAACCGTTGTGGGATTCATCTCCAGCGCCAGCGCGGGCAATATCCAGACCGCTTCGGCCGCCGCCAGCCTGACTGCCAACGACCAGACACGTCCATTGTTCGCTCTCAGCATCACCTCGAATTTTGACGAGAACAGTTCGCAAGCCAGCTACGTTATTACCCGCAGCGGCGACCTGAGCGGTTCGCAGACCGTCGATTACCGGGTTACCGGGGGTACGGCCACGGCCGGCGCCGATTATGTGGCGCTCGTACCTGCCACCGTGACGTTCGCGCCTGGCGAGACGCGCAAGATCATTGGGATAACCCTGATGGACGATGCCTTGCTCGAAGGCAATGAAACCCTGATCCTGGGCCTGCAAAATGCTTCGGCTGGCGCCATCACCACTGCAACGGCGACAGTCACTTTGGGCGACAACGAAACCGTGGTGGGCGCTGGCAACATTGGCATCTCGATCAACCTCGACAACGTTTATGAGGGTGCGGGCACCGTGTCTTTCGTCGTTTCCCGGGGCGGCGATGTCGGTGCGGCAGCAACGGCTTACTTTCGCACCAACGGCGGCACGGCGGTGGCTGGTAGCGACTACACCACTATTGCCATCCAGACGCTCAGCTTTGCCGCGGGCGAGCGATACAAGATCGTGCTGGTGGACCTTGTCAACGACGCGGTCGCGGAATCGAGCGAAAACCTGGTCGGCCAGATCGCGCTGGATACCGGCTTTACCACGGGCGTCGCCACGGCCACCGTCACGCTCCTGGACGACGACACCGCGGCCGCCGGCACCAACAGCTATTCGATCGCGGCCGTGGGCAATGCCTATGAATCGACCGGCGTGGCGGGCTACACCATCACCCGATCCGGTGACCTGAGCATCGCCAGTACCAGCTACTTCCGCGCCAACAGCGGCACAGCCACGGACGTGGCCGACTACACGGCCGCGGCCGGGCAAACCTTGAGCTGGGGCGTGGGCGAAGTGACCAAGGTGGTCACCGTGGCCGTGGCCAACGACACGAGCGCCGAGGCCAGCGAGACCGTCATCGGCCAGAGTGCCAGCGACAGCGGCTTCACCACGGGCGTAACGGCGGCCACGCACACCATCCTGGACGACGACGCCCAGAGCATGGCGGCGGGTGTGGCCGACACGCTCACCACCGGGACGGCCAGCGGCAGCTACCTCGGCGGCACGCTGCTGAGCACCGGCGATATGGACGATGCCGTCAGCATTGGTGCGGCATCCACGGTCAACAGCGTGATCGACCTGGGCGCAGGCAACGACACCCTGAACACCGGCGGAACGCAGGCCAACTTCTTCGTCAACGGCGCGCAATACATCGGCGGATCGGGCGTCGACACCCTGGCGCTGGCGACAACGACGGCGTTCAACTTCAGCACGACGGCCAGTGGCGGCAATTTCGTCAAGGGCTTCGAGATCGTCAGCATGACGGGCACGGGCAACCAGAGCCTGAACCTGAGTTTGCAGGACGTACTGGAGTTCACCAGTGGCAACGCCGTGGCGGGCACGCTGCGCATCACCGGTAACGCGGGCGACATCTTGAATCTGCAGGCGCTGGGCAAGACGGTGAGCACGCTGGCTGCCGGCACGGGCAATCTCACCGACGTGGATGGCACGCTCTACGATGTCGTCACGTCCAGTGCGGGCAATGGGTTTACCAACGATGTGGTCATCGGCGGGCGTACCTACGACATCTACCAGTACCAGCATGGCGGCCAGACCCTCAAGCTGCTGGTCGACACTTTGATCACGACCACCATCACTGGCCAGCCGGCGACGCCCAGCGCGCCGGACATGACGATCGCGACCGACAGCGGCAGCTCCAGTGCCGACAACACCACCAACAACACCACACCGATCTTCACGGGCACGGCGACATCCGGCGCGACGGTGACGCTGTACGACACCGACGGCACCACGGTGCTGGGCAGCGGCGTGGCCACGGGCGGCACTTACTCCATCACCAGCAGCGTGCTCAGCCAGGGTGCGCACAGCATCACGGCCAAGGCGACGGATAGCGCCGGCAACACCAGCTTTGCCTCGGCCGCGCTGGCCGTCACCGTCGACACCGCGGCGCCCACGACCACCATTGCCACCGCCAATTTCGTGGCGGACATGGAGGCGCAAGCCATCACCGGCACGGCGAGCGCAAACCTCGTGGCCGGCGAGATCGTGGAGGTGTCCATCAACAACGGCGTGAGCTGGAGCACCGCCAGCACCACGGTGGGCTCGAACACGTGGTCCCTCGTCACCACCTTCACGGGCAACGACACGCTGAAGGTGCGCGTGAACGACACCGCGGGCAATGCGGGCGCCGTGTTCTCCCAGGCCTATAGCCTCTCGGGAACCACCTATAACGCCAGCATTGCCAGCGACCACGTCACCGAAGGCGGCAACATCGACTTCACCGTGACCCGCTCGGGCGACATCAGCAGCGCTGGAACGGTGGTCTACACCACTCTCAACGGCACGGCCATCGCCTCCGGCGACACCACCGCCGCCACGGGAACCCTGAGTTTTGCCGCGGGCGAGACCGTCAAGACTGTCACCGTCACGACGGTGGACGATGCCCTGACCGAGGGCAACGAAACGCTCAGCCTGGTGTTGAGCAGCCCCACCGGCGGCAACCTGGCCACCGCCAGCGCCGCCGCCACCATCGTGGACAACGAGGTCGCTATCTTCACGATCGATGGCGCCACCGGTACGACCATGACTGAAGGCGGGAGTAACCAGACCGTCACCATTCGCCGCAGCGGCCTGACCACCGGAACGGATACCGTGAGGGTGATTTCCGGCGGGGGAAGCGCCTCGAACCTGACCGATTACTTCTTCGTCGACTCAACGCTGACCTTCGCCCCCGGTGACACTAGCAAGACCGTCCAGGTCACTCCCAGGGTGGACGCACTGGCCGAGGATGACGTCAGCTTCGATGTGCAACTCACGACCGCGTCGGCCAGTGCCCGGATCGATCCCGTGAACGATCGCACGACCGTGACGATCAAGGACGACGACACGGCAGTGATCAGTTTCGACAACGCGGCGGCGGGCATCAGCGTCAGCGAACGCGCCGGCAACGCCACCTTCAACCTCACGCGCGGCGGCATGGTCAGTAATGCCGTGACCGTGGTGGTGCAGAGCGGCGGCGGCACCGCCACGCCGGGGATGGACTACACGACGGTCAACCAGACCGTCAGTTTCGCCGCCGGCGAGACCAGCAAGACCGTGACCGTGGCCATCAACAACGATGCGCTGGCCGAGGCCAACGAAACCTTCACCCTGCAACTGGCCAATCCGACGGGCGGGGCCATCATCGCTTCCAGCGCGAACACGATCACCGGCACGATCCTGGATAACGACCAGCCGGTGTGGAGTGTGGCGAGCAATGGTAACGCCAATGAAGGCGGGGGCATGCTGAGCTACACCGTGTCGCGAACAGGTGACAAGAGTGCGGCGACGATCCTGTTCTCCACCACCGGCGGCACGGCCACTGCGGGCGGCGATTACACGGCAGTCGCGGGCCAGACGCTGAGCTTTGCCCTGGGTGAAACCACCAAGACCGTCATGGTTGCCGTCACAGACGACGCCGCGCTCGAAACCAATGAAACGGTGGGTGCGCTCATTAGCAACGCCAGTGCGGGGGCGATTGCCACGGCCACCGCCAGCGCCAGCATCCTGGACAACGACCAGCCGGTGTGGAGCATCGTGAGCAACGGCAATGCAGGCGAAAACTCCCGGTTCATGGACTTCACGGTGACGAGAACGGGCTCCGCCAGCGCGGCGGCGACGATTCAGATGCTCCAATTCAACGGCACGACCGCGACGAATGGCGACATCGGCTCCATCAATGGAGTCACCTTGACCTTTGCGCCAGGCGAAACCAGCAAGGTTGTCGCGGGCAACCTGGCCTCGGACAGTCTCGTCGAAGGCGACGAAACGGTGAGCGTGCAGCTGACCAGTCCCAGCACGGGCACCATTTCCCCGACCGGCGCCGTTGCGAACGCCACCCTGGTGGACGCCCAGACGGGATCGTGGAGCGTGACCAGCAACGGCGACGCGGCCGAGGACTCGGGTTTCCTCACCTACACGGTCACGCGCTCCGCGAACAACATCTCGTCGGCCGCGACGATCCAGTTCGCGACCATGGGCGGTACCGCGACGGCGGGCAGTGACTACACGGCCGTGAACCAGACCCTCAGCTTTGCCGCCGGCGAGCTGAGCAAGACGGTGACCGTGGCGATCGCCGGCGATGCGCTGCTTGAAGCCGGCGAGACGGTCAATGTGCTGATCAGCAACGCCTCCAGTGGCTTTGTCAGCAAGGGCACGGCCAGCGCCACCATCGTGGACGGCGACCAGTCGAGCTGGAGCGTGGTGGGCAACGCTGGCACTGACGAGGGCGCCAGCGCGTTGACCTACACCGTGTCCCGGACCAACCCCACGGCTGCGGCCACGATCGTGTTCACCACCGGCGGCGGCACGGCCACGGCCGGAACCGACTACACGGCCGCCAGCCAGACCCTGACCTTTGCCGCCGGCGAGACAAGCAAGACCGTTGCGGTCGCGGTGAGCGAGGACGCGGCGGTCGAAGGCAACGAGACCGTGCTGGCCACGATCGGCAATGCCAGCAGCGGGGTCGTCGCCAACGGCGTCGCAAGCGCCACCATCCTGGACAACGACGCCTCGGTCTGGAGCCTTTCGGCAATCGACACGGCCGGTGAGAGGAGCAGCCAGGCCGTCACGTACGTGATCTCGCGAACCGGAGCCCTGGGCGCCGCCGTCGTCAGGCTGACCGGTGAAGGCGGCACGGCCGACAGCACCGACATCATCGCCTTCGACGCTTTCTACACTTTCGCTGTGGGGGAGGCCGTCAAGACCGTCAACCGCAATATCGTGGACGATGCGGTGCCCGAGCTGCATGAAACCAGCAGTATCTACCTCGCCCTCAACTCGGGCACAGGCAACCTCGGAGGCAGCCCGGAAGTCACCACCACCATCACGGATGACGACCAGATGGGCTGGAGTGTGGCCGGCGGCGGTGATGCGAGCGAGGGCGCGGGTGTGATCACCTACACGGTCACGCGGACCGGGCCGCTGGGCACCGCGGCAACGGTGCAATTCACCACCGGCGGCGGCACAGCCACGCCGGGCGGCGACTACACGGCCGGCAGCCAGACGCTGAGCTTCGCGGCCGGTGAGAGCATCAAGGTCGTGACGGTCGCGCTCAACAACGATGCGGCGCCCGAGGCCAACGAGACGGTGGGCGTGTTTCTGAGCAATGCCAGCGCGGGCGCCATCGCCCAGGCCACGGCGAGTGCCACTATCCTGGACAACGACCAGCCGGTATGGAGTGTGGCAAGCGTCGGGGCCGCGGGCGAGGGTGCGGGCGTGTTGGCCTACCTGGTGACGAGGACGGGAGACAGCAGCGCCGCCGCCACGATCCAGTTCGCGACCGCGGGCGGCACGGCCACGGCGGGCAGCGACTACACGGCCGCCAACCAGACCCTGACCTTCGCCGCCGGCGAGACGGCCAAGGTCGTGACGGTGGCGATCAGCAGCGACACGGCGGTCGAAGCCAATGAGACGGTGCTGGGTGTCATCAGCAACGCCAGCACGGGCACTCTGGCGACGGCCACGGCCGGAGCCACCATCCTGGACGACGACCAGTCGCTGTGGAGCATCGCCACCACCGGCATCGATCGCAGCGAAAACGGCTTCGCCGTGATTTACACGGTGACAAGAACGGGAAACAGCAGCACCGCGGCGACGCTCCTCGGTTTCACGGCAGGGGGGACCGCAACGGGCGGCAGTGATTTCACCAATTCCGCGGGTAGCATCACGTTCGCGGCAGGCGAGACCACGCAGATCGTCCGGGTGAACCTGATAAACGACGCCTTGACTGAAGGCGACGAGACCCTCGTCGCAAGCATCGCCAATGCCAGCACAGGCACCATTGTCACGGCGACGGCCAGCGTCACCCTCCTGGACGATGATTTGTCGGTATGGAAGGTCACCAGCGGCGGCGATGCCGGCGAAAGCGCTGGTGTGCTGACCTTCACGGTGAGCCGGTCCGGGCCTTACAGTACGGCGCAGACCATCCAGTTCGCGACCGTGGGCGGCACGGCCGTGGCAGGCGCCGATTACACGGCGGCCTACCAGACCTTGAGCTTTGCGGCCGGCGAGAACAGTAAAACCGTGACAATCGCCATCGGCGGCGACAGCCTGGCCGAAGGCAATGAAACCGTGGTGGCCTCCATCAGCGGCGCCAGCAACGGCGTCATCGGCACGGCCAGCATCACCGGCACGATCCTGGACGACGACCAGTCCTTGTGGAGCGTGGCCGCATCGGCCGCCAACGAAGCCAGCGGTTTTGCCGCCTTTACCGTCACGCGCACGGGATCCGGTGCGCAAGCCACGGTGGTGTTCAGCACCGCGGGTGGCGGCACGGCCGCGGCTGGAGCCGATTACAGCGCCGTGCTGCAGACCTTGAGCTTTGCTGCGGGCGAGATGAGCAAGACGGTGCTGGTGCCCGTGACCGACGATACCCTGGCCGAAACGGGCGAAACCATCACCGGCCTGATCTCCGATGCCAGCATCGGTGACATCGTCGCCGCCACGTCGTCCAGCACCCTGGCGTTGAACGATGGCACGCGCTCGGTGTTCAGCATTGCGGCCACCCTGGACGTCGTGAAGGAAAACGATACGTATGCCGGTTTCACCATCACCCGCAGTGGCGACCTGAGCACCTCGCAAACCGTGCAGTACTACGATGCCGGCGGCACCGCCACCAGTGCGGTCGAATACGGCGGGATCAGCGCCACGACCGTAACCTTCGCCGTGGGCGAGACCACCAAGACATTCACCACCAACCTGGCCGGCGATGCCCTGGTCGAGGGTAACGAGACCATCGTCATGGGTTTGCGCAATGCCTCGGCGGGCACCATCGTCACTCCCACTGCCACGGTGACGTTGACGGATCTGCAGACAACGGTGGCCACCAGCTACGGTATTAGCCAGACCAGCGACAACGTCTTCGAGAACACCGGCATGGCTGCCTACACCATCACCCGCAGCGGTGACATCACCGCGGCGACGACGAGCTACTTCCGCACCAACGGCGGAACGGCCACGGGCGGTGGCGTCGACTACACCGATGTGGCGTCGCAGACCCTGAGCTGGAGCGCGGGCGAGAAGACCAAAGTGGTGTTCGTGGCGCTGGTGGACGATGCGGCGGCCGAATCCACCGAAACGCTGATCGGCCAGATCGCCACCGACAGCGGCTTCACGACCGGGCTGGCCACGGCGAGCATCAACCTGCTGGACAACGACACCGCGCCGGCCCCCTATGCCTATGTGGTCACGGCCACCGGCGCGCCTCACGAGGCGGACGGCTTGATGGCCTTCACCGTCACCCGAAGCGGTGACATCACCGCGGCGACGACGAGCTACTTCCGCACCAACGGCGGCACGGCCACAGGCGGCGGAACCGACTACACGGACGTGAGCATCCAGACCCTGGACTGGGCTGCGGGCCAGGTCACCAAGGTGGTCACGGTGGCCCTGGCCCAGGACGCGCTGGCTGAAACCAATGAAACCATCGTGGGCGAGAGCGCCACCGACAGCGGTTTCAGCGCCGGCACATCGTCGGCGACCGGTACGCTGATCGACGACGACCTTCAAACGATGGCGGCAGGCGTGGCCGACACCCTGGTCACCGGCACGGCCAGCGGCAGCTACCTGGGTGGATTGATCCTGGACACCGGCGACATGAACGATCTGGTGACCATCGGAACGGCCTCCAACGTCAACAGCGTCATCAACCTGGGGGCCGGCAACGACACCCTGAACTCCGGCACGACACAAGCCAACTTCTTCGTCGCCGGCGCGCAATACCTGGGCGGCGCGGGCGTGGATACCCTGGTGCTGGATACCACAACGGCATTCAACTTCAGGGGCGCGGCCAGTCCCGGCAATTTCGTCAAAGGCTTTGAGATCGTCAGCATGGCGGCCGCCGGCAACCAGACGCTGAACCTGAGCCTGGGCGACGTGCTGGAGTTCACCAGCGGCAACTCGGTGGCGGATACCCTGCGCATCACGGGCACGGCAGGCGACGTCTTGAACCTGGGCGCCTTGGGCAAAACACTGACCACGCAGTCCGCGGGCACGAACAACCTGACCGACGTGGACGGAACGGTTTACAGCGTCGTGGCTTCAGCGGCCGGTAATGCATCGGCCAACGACGTGGCGATCGGTGGCCAGACCTATGACGTATACCGGTACCAGCATGATGGACACACCATCAATCTGCTGATCAATGTCTTGCTGACCACCAGTGTGGTTTGAGCCGGCTGTGCGCAACAGTTCGCTTGCCAGCACGGTGAATTGACATGAACCAAGCCTCTATTTCTTCCATGACGCCCGAGGCGGCGATGCGCGCCGCAAATCTAGCCTATGCCAATCAGCGCTGGGCCGACTGCGAACGCCTGGTGCAACAGGTGCTGGAGGTGAAGCCGGAGTCGGTGCAAGCCTGGCGGCTGGTGGGCGCGCTGGCTTTTCGCGGCGTCCGGCCGGCGCAGGCCCAGGCGGCGTTCGAAAAGGTCCTGGCGCTGGCAAAGGCGTCCGGCGGCGAAGGCGATGCGGACGACTGGTTCAACCTGGGCTCGGCGCTCGACCAGCCGCAACAGCCCGCCCTGGCGGCCCGCGCCGAAGAGGCGTACCGCAAGGCTCTGGTACTGGGGCCGGCGGACAAGGAGGCCGTGCTGCGCCAGCTGGCCGGCATGCTGCGCGCGCAGTACCGCTTTGACGAGGCGCGTAGGCTGTGGCAGCCCGAGCTTGACGTCGCGCTGGCCACTGGCGACCGCGCGGCCCAGGCGCGGGCCTATACCGCGCTGGGCGTGGTGGCGCTGGAAGCGTCGCGCTGGCCCGCGGCCAGGCCCCTGGTGGAGGCCGCCTGCGAGGCGGACCCGGCATATGCCGAGTCGCAGTTCAGCCGCGCGCTGGGCCTGCTGGCCGGGGGTGACTTCGAGGCCGGCTGGCCGGCGCAT
Organism: Polaromonas sp. P1_F2; assembly: GCF_056405735.1. Classification (NCBI taxonomy): domain Bacteria; kingdom Pseudomonadati; phylum Pseudomonadota; class Betaproteobacteria; order Burkholderiales; family Comamonadaceae; genus Polaromonas; species Polaromonas sp. P1_F2. Next base: position 138,546 of record NZ_JBFUBN010000002.1, read on the forward strand.
GAATGGCGCTGGAAGGTTTCGCAAGCCCAGGGTTGCTGGCGCGACTACGGCACGGCTTGGGCGGGGGACGCGCTGGGCGAGCGGATTTTGCTGGTCTGGGCCGAGCAGGGTTTGGGTGACGCGATGCAGTTCGCGCGCTTTTTGCCGCAGTTGCGGGCCGCGCATCCCGAGGCGGGTTTGCTGCTGGTCTGCCGCCGGGCCCTGCATCCGGTGCTGGCCGGCATGGCCGCGCGTGAGCGCATCACGCTGATGCCGGCGGAAGAAGCCTTGCCGGGCCGCGTGCAGGGCCACGACCTGCATGTGCCCTTGCTGAGCCTGCCGCTGCACCTGGGTTGCAGGATAGAAAACCTGCCGCCGCCTGCCTCGCTGGCCGCAAGCCAGGAGCGCGTCGAAATCTGGCATGAACGCATGACCCGCTTTTGTTATGCGCCCATGCCGCGTTCCATCAAGGGGGTGACACGGGGCCGCGCGGTACGGCAGCTGGGCCTGGTCTGGAGCGGCTCCAATGCGCAGGCCATGGCGCAACGCCGCAACATATGCCTGGCCGACCTGGAGCCCTTGCTGTCGGTGCGCGGTGTGCAGTGGCACAGCCTGCAGCTGGGCCCGGCGGCGGCTGAAATCGCCACCTCGGCCTGGCAGGGCTGCATCGTCGACTGGAGCCACCACCTGGCGGATTTTGGCGACACGGCGGGCCTGATGAGTTGCCTTGACGGTGTGGTGAGTGTGGACACGGCCTGTGTGCACCTGGCGGCCAGCATGGGCCGCCCGACCTGGATGCTGTCGCGCTTTGACGCCTGCTGGCGATGGATGGCGCCGCGCGAGGACAGCCCCTGGTATCCGAGCCTGAAGATCTTCAACCAGGAGACCCCGGGCGAATGGTCACCGGTGGTCCGGGCCCTGGGCGCCAATTTGAGCGTGGCTGCTTGAAAGGGCGCGCGTGAGGGAGGCGAGCGAAGCCTTGGTGCAAAAAATCCCGGAGCGTGCGCTCGCTCGATGTACGGGTTTTTACGAACACTGGGAAATTCCGCGCAAACCTTCAAGGCCGAACTGTTGCACGCCACGTTTCGCTACGGCCTGCCCCTTTCAAAGCGCGGCTGGGCTTGATCCGAAAAGTGAAGGAGAACTTCCATGTACAAAATCGATGGTGAAGACCGCTGGATTCTTTTTGTCGTTGGCGTTGCATCCGCGGCCTTGCTGGCCTGCAAGTTTTCCGGCTATTTCCGGCTGAGCCGGGATGTGGCGGGGGTGGTGTTCTCCTGGATAGCCGTGCTGGCGGTGCTCACCCGTCTTTGCTCGACACTGAAAGGCGATTTCCCGCGACTGCGGCCAAGAAAAATCTGGCCCGTCCTGTTGGCGCTGCTCTGGATGTGCTGGTGGCCGGCTCTGGACTTCTGGGCGGGCCAAAGCATGGTGCCATCGCCTGGCCATGCGCCGGTAATACCTTGGTGGGCGACCGGATATACCAAGTGGGGAGGGCTGGCGGGCATTGTGACCTTCGGCTATCTGGCCAGGAAAACACTGGTCCGCCTTTGATGCATCCCGTGGTGTTCGAGGGGCCGACGTGGCTGTGGGCCGTGGCCTATTTTTTGAAAAACATTTCGTCGAACCTTCTTTTATGCAGGGTTCGCTGTTCCTGCTGCCAGCGCAGGCGGAATTTTTCCGCCTGGATTTCAAACTCGGCCGCGCGCAGTCGGTGTGACCTGGCGAGGCTGTTCAGCTTGATGTAGCAGGCCTGCCAGTAGGTGGCTTGCCCGGCTTCGGATTTGCATTGTCTCTTCATGAGCCGCCAGCCGACGATGGCGATGACCGCGTACAGCGCGAGCGGCAGATAAATCGACAATCCATTTCCTGCGTTGATGGCTTCCATGTTATTCACCCCATGATGTTTTCCCCGGCGTCGCGGCTGTCCTGCGGCGACGGGGTTTGACTTCCGCCTGCTTGTGTATCGAACTCCACGTGGATCGCGACAATGCCCGGGTCCACACGGTCTGGAGACTGGGCAAGGGGCTTGTGGCGCTGCGGGTTGTGCCCTGAATGTCGCGCGTACAGCCCTGGTTTTCTGTAGCTTTGATGATCTCGCAATGTCGCCAGAAAGACATTGTTTGCTCATGCTTTTTTTGCATCGCTTGCTGTGTTGCCTGCATTGCGCCAATCCAGCGCGTGCCACCGAGGCAGCCCGCCGCGGACACATCCACGTCATAAAACCCGGTGAAGCTGGTTCCTCCTCCTATTGGAGGATTGATCAGGCCGATTTGGCTGCGCACAATGCCTGCAGGCCTGACGCACCCGCGCATTCGCGCGCACAAACGGGGGAGCTGCCTCGGAAGCTTCACCACACGGAGGACATTCCATGGACATCCTGAGCAGCCAGAACAACTACGCGAGCCTTTCCGTGCGCGATCTGCTGGACGCGCGCAACCAGTTCCATGTGCACATGCTCAACAAGCGCAACGTCGTGGGCACGGCGGTGGGCTTGTACCTGATACGGCACAGCGATCCCTGGCCGGACGCGAAGAACCCGCTCAAAAAATCCACGGCGAAGAAAAAAGTGGAGCGCACCTTCGCCAACTCCGAGGTTCGCCCCTACTCCTGGCCCTGCATCCTGGTGATGGTCGATGAGTGGGTGGAGGAAAAAGCCTTCGCCACCAGCAAGCTCCATCCGCAGGACATGGTGCCCAAGATCCTGTACTTGCCCGACGGCCGCGTGGTGCCGGTCTGCGTCGTCAAGGTCGAACCGCAGGCGCCGGGGCGCAAGCAGCTGCCCTCGTGGATCTGGCCGGAGGCGGCCATAGGCGGGGGCTTTCCGCTGCTGATCCGCAACCAGGGCCTGCTGCGCACGGCCAGCGCCGGTTGCCTGGTCAGCGACGGCCACACGATTTTTGCGCTGACCAACCGCCATGTCTGCGGCGAGCCAGGCGAACCCGTCCATGCGCGCCTGCGCGGCGAGGAGGTCGAGGTCGGCCATGCCTCCGAACGCCAGCTGACGCGTTTGCCCTTCACCGAGGTTTATCCGTCGTTTGCCGGCAAGCAGACCTACCTGAACCTGGACGTCGGCCTGGTCGAGGTCGACGACGCCAGGGACTGGACCAGCAGCGTCTACGGCTTGGGCGACGTCGGCGCGCTGGCGGATCTCAACGAGCAGAACCTGGGTTTGCAGCTGATAGACCACCCGGTGTCGGCCTTTGGCGCGGCCTCGGGCCACCTCGACGGGCGCATCAAGGCGCTGTTCTACCGCTACAAATCGGTGGGCGGCTATGACTATGTGGCCGATCTGCTGATTGCGCCGCAGGATGCCACTCACCAGACACAGCCGGGCGATTCGGGGACGGTCTGGCACCTCAAAGTCGAGGCGGGCAAAGACGGCAAGGCGGAAAACGGCAAGCCCACTTACCGTCCGCTCGCCGTGGAATGGGGCGCACAGACCTTCAGCGTCGACGGCGGCGCCTACAACTTCGCGCTGGCGACCAACCTCAGCAATGTCTGCAAGCTGCTGGACGTGGAACTGGTGTCGGCCCACAACACGGCGGCGCAGCCTTACTGGGGCGCGACCGGCCACTACAGCATAGGCAACGTCGCGGTCGGCCAGGTCAAGGACAAAAAGCTCGCCAAGCTGCTGGCGGCCAACGCGTTGCGCATCAGTTTTGACCGCGCCGACATCGCGCCCGGCAAGATCAACGAGGCACTGAAAGACACGACGGGCTTTATCGCCCTGGCGGACGTGCCCGACGTCATCTGGAAAAAACAGCCCGGCAAGGTCAAGGGCGGACGCGACACCGGCTTTAACAGCGGACCGGAACACCCGACGCACTATGCCGACATCGACGTGCCCGGTCCCGGCGACGGGCCCAGCCTTCGGGAGCTGTGCATGCAGGACAGCGACCGGGTGGCGGTCGAATACTGGCAGGGCTTTTACGACAGCGTGGGCTCCACCGCCTCCAAGTCGCGCGGCTGCCTGCCTTTCCGCGTCTGGCAGTTCTACGACGCCATGGTCGCTTATGTCGAAAAAAAGGACTACGCGAGTTATGTGGCCGCGGCGGGGCTGCTGGCGCACTATGTGGGCGACGCCTGCCAGCCTCTGCACGGCTCCTTCCTGGCCGACGGCTACCAGGACCAGGTCACGGAAGGTGTCACCAACACCGGCAAGCCCAAAAAGGAATGGCCCGCCAAGGGCGTGCATTCGGTCTATGAGACCAAGATGATTGACGCCAAGGCGGAAGAATTGTTCGAAGCCATCGACAAGGTGCTGGCCAAGCCGGCCGCCAAGCTGGCGAAGATCGACGAAGGCCGCAAGGCCGCGATCGCCACCGTCAAGCTCATGGACGACGTCGCCAGGCTGATCGCGCCTGCGGAGATCTGCGACGCCTACGTCGAACTCGGCGAGGGTGCCTCGCGCGCGGTGATAGACGGCCTGTGGGAGCAGTTCGGCAGCAACACCGCCAAGGTCATGGCCCTGGGCATACGCAACCTGGCCCATATCTGGGAGAGCGCCTGGATCGCGGGCGGCGGTGAAAGCGCCAAGAGCTCGGAGATGGTGGAATTCTCCGAAGCCGACATCCGCAAGCGCTACGTCAACCCCAAGTTTGTTCCTTCGCTGGACCTGGACGGCCTGGCCGCGGTACTTTAATCAGCCTCAGGCGGCCGAAAGCCGCGGTTCCTGTGTCAGGCTGTAGCAGGTGAACACGCGATTCAGCGCCGGCAGGGGCGCGACTTCCATCTCGCCGGCGGCCGGTTCCATGATGACCATGGCCACCGTGGCCGAGAGATTGTCGTGGCTTCCCAGGCGCGGCGGCCTGCAGACGGAGTAGGGCAGGCCGAAGTCATCGAAAAAAGCGTTCTTCAAATCCTGGCGGCTGAGCTTGTCCTGCGCGTTCAACAGCTTGCGCACGCGCCAGTCGCGGTAATGGCTGTCGGGCGACTGGGAAATGCCCAGGTCCACCAGCTTGCTGAGCGCGACCGGGCTCATCCAGTGGTTGGCGTGCACGATCAGGTTGTCGGCGCCGGGGTAGATTGGAAACGATTCATTCGTCGTGCATTCGAAGTCGATGCCGAAACCCTGGGCCATGCCCAACATGATGTTGTTGGAGCAGGACTTGGGCGTGGCCGCGACGGCCTTCATGGCCAGCGAAAAAATCTCCTGCTCCAGCACCTTGCGGCGTATCAGCGATAGCGGCACGCCCAGCTGCTTGAAGTCCCGGTCCGACTCCAGGTAGTTGGCGGTGATGGACACGCCCGCGCTGTTAAAGCCGCTGCGGGCCAGTCCGCCGGCCTCGACAAAGGTCAAGAAGTCGGGGCCGTTGTCATTGCGCACGCGCAGCACGACGGAGGTCTCGACGCACTCGGCACGCCAGTCCCAGTTCTGCCCGTGCAGCAGCTTGCCGTTGGCGGATCGTTCCGGCAGTATCAGCGCACCCGTGCAGCCGTCGCCCGGTTCCTGGTCGGCTGCCTTGACCTTTTCGGCACGCGCTTTCGCCAGCACCTCGGTGCGGGCGTTGATCATCACGATGTCCTGGAAGTCCACGCCCGCACCCTCGGCGATGCCGCGCATCTCGTCGATGTAGTGGGGCGCGAAGTCGCCGATTTCCTTGGCGAAGAAGTCGATCAGCCGCGCGCGGGCCTGCTCGCTGTAGCCCAGGTTGACCAGGGTCTGGCCGTAGAGGCGCGCGCTGCCGCGCACCCGGCCTGCGGCCTGGCGGCCGTACTGCAGGCCGCGCTCATGCGGGCTGCCGGAAACCGAAATAAAGGGGAATTGCTCGATGTTTGCCATGCTGTGCTGCCAGAAGAGGTTTCAGGAAGAGAGAGATAGATAAGGGCCGCCGCCAGGCGTACCTGTCCGGCCTTGTGCGCGGGCCTGCGCATCAAGGCGAGTGAAAACTGAAACTGGAACGGTTTATTTAGCGGCCAGCTTGGTATTCCAGAGCAGCGGCTTGCCTTCCCATACCGTGAAGCCGGACACGCGCTTGCGCACGGCCCAGGAGTCGGTCACGTTGTAGAGGATGACCAGCGGCGTCTTGGCGATCATCATCGCGTGCAGCTGGTCGAACAGCGCCTGGCGCTTCTTCGGGTCGGCTTCGGTGAAGCTCTGGTCGATCAGCTTTTGCGCGGCCGGGTCGTCCCAGACCTTGCGTGGCTGCTTGGCCTTGGGGCCCGAGAACTGCTCATAGCTCAGGGCCGGGTCCAGGCGAGAGGAATAGGTGAAGGAGCTCAGCTGGTAGTTGCCGCTGTTGTAGCGATCCAGCTGGGTCGCCCATTCCAGCACCTCGATCTGCGCGTTGATGCCCACGGCCTGCATCATGGCCTGGCTCATCACCGCAACCGAGAAGCTGGGTACGTGGGCGCGCTTGTTGGCCTGGATCACGATGGGCTGTCCCTTGTAGCCGGCTTCCTTCAGCAGCTGTTTGGCCTTGGCCGGGTCGTGGCGGTAGCCTTTTTTCTGGGCCGCCGTGTAGAAGGCCGAGGTGTCCTGAATGGCCGAGTTGTTGACGCGGGCCAGGCCTTCGGACGCGGCCGCGACGAGCTGGTTCATGTCCAGCGAGAGCGCGATGGCCTGGCGGATGCGCTCGTCCTTGAGCAGCGGGTCGTTGGTCTGCATCAGCAGCGTGTTCTTGCCGGCGTCGACGGCGGCGACCACGTTGAGGTTTTTATTCGCCTTGAGTTCCTGCACGTCGGAAGAGGTGATCTGGCCGGCGTCGATGGCGCCCGACTGCAGGCCGGCCTTGGAGGTCGACATGTCGGGCACGGTCAGGAACTTGACCTGCTCGACCAGCGGTTTCTTGAGACCGAGATAGCCGTCGGGCTTGGTTCCGGGGGGCGACTGGTAGTCGGCGAAGGCGCTCAGGGTCACGTATTCGCCGCGCTTCCATTCCTCGAACTTGAAGGGGCCGGTGCCTATCGGCTTGTCCCAGCTGCCGTCTTCTTTGACGGATTTTTTGTTCAGGATGGCCGTCATCCCGCAGTCGGTGCGCGCCAGGTTGTCGAGAAAGACGGCCGAGGGTTTGTCCAGCTGCATGACCACCGTCTGCGCATCGGGCGCGGTGACGGAAGTGACCTTGACGCCGGAGCGGCCGTCAAATTCGCTGAGGCAGCGCCAGTCGGTCTTGGGGTCGGTGTAGCGCTTCCAGTTCCACAGCACATCGGCCGAGGTCATGGGCTCGCCGTTGTGGAATTTCACGTTGGTGCGCAGCTTGAAGATATAGGTCATGCCGTCGGGGCTGGTGACGATGGAGCGCGCCAGCAACGGCCCGATCGTGCCGTTCTCGTGGTAGGCCACCAGGCCTTCGACGATGTTGAGCACCACGCCGTCGGTGGTGTTGTCGCGGTTCACGCCCGGGTTGGTCGAGCGGATGTCGGCCGGCTGCGCGACCACCATTTGAGCCGTCTGGGCCTGGGCCGCGGTGCAAGCCGCCAGCACGGCGGCGCTCAGGAATTTCAATCGCATCGAAAGCATGGGAAGCTCCTTAAAAATCAGGCCGGAAGAGGGTGTATGGGAGGTATGGGGTTCATGGCGCCCGCCGTTGCATCGGCTTCGTCAAAACGCCACTTGAGCTGCATGCCGCCCTGGCCGGTGGGCGTCAGCGCGGGAATCGCCGACAGCAGCTTGCGTGTGTAAGCGTGCTGCGGGTTATCGAAGACCTCGTCGCGGCTGCCTTGCTCGATGATCCGGCCGGCCTGCATCACGATCACGCGGTCCGCCACCTGCTCGACCACGCCGAGGTCGTGGCTGATAAAGAGGCAGGCAAAGCCGTGGCGCTCCTGCAGCTCGGCCAGCAGCGCCAGCACCTGGGCGCGCACGGTGACGTCAAGCGCCGACACCGGCTCGTCGGCGATCACAAAAGCCGGCTCGCGTATCAGCGCGCGGGCAATCGCCACGCGCTGGCGCTGCCCGCCCGAGAGTTCATGCGCATAACGCTGCGCGTGCTGGGGCTGCAACCCGACTTCGTCCAGCATCTTCGCCACGCGCGACTGCCGCTCGGCCGAAGTCAGGCCGGGCACCAGCCGCAGGCCTTCGCCGACCAGCTGGCCAATGCTCATGCGCGGGTTCAGCGAGGAATACGGGTCCTGGAACACCATTTGGCAATTGAGCCGGTAATCCAGCCAACCCGCATCGCTGCGGGCGATCGAACGGCCGCGGAAACGGATGTCGCCTTCGGTGGGCTTGATCAGGCCGGCAATCGCGCGGCCTAGCGTGGTTTTGCCGGACCCGGATCCACCCACCACCGCGACGATTTCACGCGGCCGCACCACCAGGTCTATGCCGTGCAGCACGCGCTTGGCCGCGGATTTGGCAAAGAGACGGCGCTTGCCGGGGTAGTCGAAGACGAGGTTGCGCACTTCGATCACGGGCTGCTCGTCGGCAATCGTGCGCGCGGCCTGCCGGCGCGGGATAGCCTCCAGCAGCTTGCGGGTGTAATCCTGCTGCGGGCCGGCCAGCAGGGTGGCCGTGTCGCCGGCTTCAACGACTTCGCCCTGCTGCATGACGATCATGCGCTGGGTGTAGCGCGCGACCATGGGCAGGTCGTGGCTGATCAGCAGCACGGCGGTGTTGTGTTCGCGTGTCAGGCCGACCATGAGCTCCAGCACGTCGCGCTGCACCAGCGCATCCAGGGCAGTGGTGGGCTCGTCGGCGATCAGCAGCGCGGGCTCCAGCAGCATGACCGAGGCCAGCATCATGCGCTGGCGCATGCCGCCCGAAAACTCATGCGGCCAGGCGGCCAGCGCGGCCTGCGGGTCGGTGATGCCGACGCGCGCGAGCATGGCCAGCGCTTTTTCGCGGCGCGCGGCCGGTGAAAGTTCGGGCCGGTGCAGGGCCAGGCCTTCGTCGAGCTGCCGGCCAATCGTCATCGACGGGTTCAACGAGGTCATGGGCTCCTGGAACACCATGCCGATGCGCGCGCCGCGCAGCTTGCGCAAACGCGCGTCGCCGGCCGCCGCCATGTCCTCGCCTTCAAACAAAATGCGGCCCGCGCTGCGCACCAGCGGCGGCGGCGTGAGGCCCATGATGGCGCGTGCCGCCTGGGTCTTTCCGCTGCCCGATTCGCCGACGATGCCGACGATTTCGCCGGGCGCGACGGTGAAGGACACATTGCGCACGATTTCACGGCCGCCCTTGCCGATGGAAAGGCTCAGGCCGGAGACATCGACCAGATGTGTCATTCGATGCCCCTCATGCGCGGATCCAGCAGGTCGCGCACCGCGTCGCCCAGGAAGTTGATGCCCAGCAGCGTGAGCGCGATGCACAGGCCCGGGAAGATGGAAAGATAAGTCGCCTGCGCCATGAAGGGCCGGGCCGCGGCCAGCATATTGCCCCAGGTCGGCGCGGGCGGCGGAACGCCCAGGCCAAGGAAGGACAGCGAGCTTTCCGCCAGGATCACCCAGCCGAACATCGAGGTCGCCAGCACCGTGAGCGGCGCCACGCAGTTGGGCAGCACGTGGCGGAACATGGTGTAGAGCTCCGAGTTGCCGAGCACGCGCGAAGATTCGATGAACTCCTTTTCGCGCAACGACATTACCGTGCCGCGCACGATGCGCGTGACGGAGGGCGTGTAAGCCAGGCCCAGCGCCAGGATGATGCCGTACTTGTTGGCGCCGAAGACGGCCAGAAGCGCCAGCGCCAGCAGCAGGCCGGGGAAGGCCAGCAAGGCATTGATGAAGGCCATGATGATGCGGTCGGTCCAGCCGCGCACAAAACCCGTCAGCACGCCGATCGCTGTGCCTGCGGTGATGGAGAGCAGCACCGTGAGGAAGCTGATCCACACGCTGTTGGAGGCGCCGGCCATCAGGCGCGAAAGCTCGTCGCGGCCGAACTCGTCGGTGCCCAGCCAGTAGGTCGCGCTGGGCGGCTTCAGGCGCGCCAGGAAGTTGATCTTGAGCGGCTCGTGCGGCGTCCAGAAAAAAGCCAGCACGGCCGCCGCGAGGATCAGGCCCACGATGAAGAGGCCTATCAGGGCCTGCGGGGTGAGAAACTTTTTCATTCCGCGAGCACCCTGGGGTCGAAGATCGGATAGCAGAGGTCGATCACCAGGTTGGTGACCACGTAGATCACGGCGACCAGCAGCAGGCAGCCCTGGATCACCGGGTAGTCGCGTGCGAAGATCGCATCGACCAGCAGGCGGCCCAGGCCGGGAATCGTGAACACGGTCTCGACCACGGCCACGCCGCCCAGCAGGTTGCCCAGCACCAGGCCTATCAGCGTCCAGGTCGGGCCGAAGGAGTTGCGGAATGCGTGGTGTATCAACACTGCACGCTCCGACAGGCCCTTGGCGCGCGCATGGGTGATGTAGTCCAGCCGCAGCACTTCCAGCGTGCTGGCCCTGGCCATGCGGATCAGCACGCCGATCTCATGCAGGAACAGCGTGAGGATCGGCATCAGCAGATACAGCAGGCCGGACTTCCAGTCGCTCATGATGGAGACATAACCGACCACCGGCAGCCACTCAAGCTTCAGGCCGAAGAACAGCAGCAGCAACAGGCCCAGCCAGAAGGTGGGGACGGACACCAGCAGCGTGGCCGTGCCGACCAGCATCAGGTCGGGCAGGCGGTTTTGTTTCCAGGCGGCGATCATGCCGGCGGGCACCGCGACCAGGGTGGCAAAAAGCACCGCGACCAGCACGATCTGCGCGCTGACCAGGAAGCGGCCCAGCACCAGCTGCAGCACCGGCTCGCCGGTGTTGATGGAAACACCGAGGTCGCCGCCCAGCACGTGGCGGCCCCAGATGCCGAACTGCACCGGCCAGCTTTTATCGAGGCCGAGCTGGGCGCGCAGGTCGGCCAGGCGCACCGGGTCCGCGAGGTCGCCGAGCAGCAGCTGGGCCGGGTCGCCGGGGATCAGCCGTATCAGCACAAACACCGCGACCGCCACGATCAGCAGGGTCGGTATCGCCATCATCAGGCGGGCCAGCGCGAAACGTAGCATGGTCGGGCTTTCAGGGCTGGGGTGTGGAGGGCATCAGGCTGTGCGCATGTCGGCCAGTACGCCCGCGAGGAAGTCCTGCACCGTGTCGACGCAGGCCAGGCCGTTGTGGGGGACGTTGTCGACCAGGTCCAGGGTGACGCTGACGCCGGCCTGCGCGAAGGACTGGCGCAGGGTTTCAAGCCGCTCGGGCCGCGTGCGCCCGGCGTCGTTGGCGCCGGCCATGTAGAACTTGCCGCCTTCGCGGTGGGTGATCTCCCAGGTTTCCATGTCGGCCTTGCCTACCACCATGTGCACCGGCAGGGCTTTGAGCGCCGCCAGGTTCAGGGGTTTGCCGAAACGCTTTTCGAAATCGCGCACGCCCACCCACCAGTCCTGCTGGAAGTCCAGCAGCGTGACCGAGCCCGGCGCGCCTATGGACAGCGCCCAGAGGCGTTCGGGGTGCAGCAGGCCGAAGCGATTGACGAACTGGCCGCCGCCGGAATAACCGAAGAGCGCGAACTTGGAAAAATCGCAGCCGAACTTGACGGCCACCTCGTGGACCATGCTCAGCAGGATCTGGTCGTAGCGGATATCGGCTTCGCGCAGGTGCTTGAAGCCGTCGCGGTTGCCGTCGCCCTGCGGGCCGGCCGGGAACAGCGGGCACAGGACGATGCAGTCGTTCCACTTGGCGAAGGCGGCGAAGGCGTCACGGTATTCGGTGAAGGCGCGGCCTGTGCCGTGCACCACCACCACCAGTTGCATGGGCTGCTTCGAATTGCCCAGGTGCGGCGGAACATAGGTGCAGTAGGAAAAGCGCGGGTCGGTGCGCGACGCAAAAATCGTGCTGTGGCCCAGGTCGTAGATCGCGGCCGCCCGCTTGTCGCCAAAAGACGGGGCCGAAGCCGTTGCGGCATCCGAGGAGAGCACTTCAGACATAGATCACCACCCAAAAAAAAGAGATTCAAAGCGGCCTGCTGGCCAAGGGTGGTGCGCCGTGATGGAGGAGGACATGAGTCCGTCACACAACCCTGTTAGGGCGGATTGTTCTCCATCCAGTTTAAAAAATATATCTATATTATGTTGTGAGATGATAAAGTTATTCTTTTGTATTGAGGCCGGTCGCGTGTGAGCACCATCCGCTTTTTGAGGACCTTTCTCGCTGTGGCGCAAGGCGGTTCTTTCGCCGCGGCGTCCGACCGCGTCGCGCTCACGCAGGCCGCGGTCGGGCTGCAGATGCGCGCGCTGGAAACCGAACTCAAGGCCCAGCTGTTCGAGCGATCCGGGCGCGGCGTCGTACTGTCAGATGCCGGCCGCGCGCTGATCGCCCATGCCGAAAAAATCATCGGCTATTACGACCAGATGCGCGAGGGCCTGGAAGGCGAGGGCGAGATCGCCGGCACGGTGACGGTGGGCTCCATCGTCACGGCCATGGGGCTGCTGTCCAACACCGTTGTCCGCATGAAACCGCTGTACCCGCGCCTCAATGTGCGGCTGGTCATGCAGGAGTCCAGCGGGCTGGCGCGCAGCGTGCAGAGCGGCGAGCTCGACGCCGCCATCTTCGTCGACGACTCGCCGCAGGAGCGCAAGGGCATGCGCTGGACGCCGCTGTACACCGAGCCCCTGACGGTGGTCGCGAGTTCGCAGGTCGCGCCGCCGGGCAGCGATTTCAGGAAACTGCTGCGCGAACAGCCCTTTCTGCGCTTCGACAGGCGCACGCCCAGCGGCATACGCATAGAGCAGACCCTGCGCAAGCTGGGCCTGGCCCCGCAGGACTTCCTCGAGCTCAGCTCGCTGTCGGCCATCATTGAACTGGTGCGCCAGAACGTGGGCATCACCATCGTGCCGCACGTCAAGAACGCCGACTGGGCCAACGATGCGCTGCTGCGCGTGCTGCCGCTGCCGGGCCGGCCCCCGACGCGGTTGATCGGCATGCTGGAGCAGGGCAAGCGCGAGCACATCACCTCGGTGATACGCCAGCACCTGGTGCAGTTGCTGGCCGAGAAAAGCGCGGCGCCGGCCGCAGGCCCTTCAGTAGCTTCGGCCAGGCCGCGCCAGAAACTTGCGCAGCCGCGCTGAACTTTTTCACGGCAGGCCTCTCAGACTCCCTTTTAACGGAGGGAATCCCATGGCTTTTGCCCAGAACGACCAATTGACTTCACGCGCACTGTCGGTGCTTCGCATTGTTTCCGCTTATCTGCTGATTCAGCACGGCACGGCCAAGCTGCTGGGCTTTCCCCACGTGGCCTATTTCGACGGGCTGCAGGTGATGTCGCTGATCGGCTTTGCCGGCATCCTGGAACTCTTTGGCGGTGCGTTGCTGCTGGTCGGCCTCTTCACCCGCCCTGTGGCCTTTGTGCTGTCGGGCCTGCTGGCATTTGCTTATTTCATCGGCCATGCATCCAAAGGTTTTGTGCAGTCGCCCATGCTGAACGGCGGCGAGTCGGCTGTGTTGTTCTGCTTTGTGTTTCTGTTCTTTGCCGCTGCCGGCGGCGGTGCCTGGAGCGTGGACGCGCTCCGTTCGCGCAAGTAATACCTCAGCGCAGCCGGCGCACCCTATGCGGTGCTCCCGGTTGTCTGCCTGGTGGCGGGCGAGCCTGGGTTGGCAGTTTGCCGCGAGGTCAGCAGGCACAGCGCGGGCGCCAGGGTAAACACGGCGAAGAGCCACTGGGCCGCGCCGGCCGTCCCCGGCACCCCGCCGGGGCTGCTTAGCCCGCCCAGGTTGGCCAACATGCCGGCCAGCGCCGCGCCCATGGCCGTGGCAAACAGCTCCACCGTCATGATGGAAGATGCCGCAAGGTCTTCTTCGCCCTGCGGCGCGATCTGCAGCACACGGGTGCTCAGGTGCGGCCAAGCGATGCCGACGGCAAAACCCACGGCCACCATGGCGATGCAGATCGGGGCCAGCACTTGCCAGCTGCCGTCGCTGGGCGAGGGCATCAGCACCGCCATGCCCACCAGGCCCGCGAGTGCCAGCACCGGTGCGATGCGGATCGCCAGCCTGGCGTGGCCGCCGGTGGCGCTGGAGCTGATGAGCGAACCCAAGGTCCAGCCCGCCGACATGATGGCGGCGAGGTAGCCGGAGGCAAGTGGCGTCTGCACGTGCAGCACCTGGAAAAACAGCGGCGAAAAAATCTCCGTGGACGTGACCATCATGGCCAGCAACGCCATCGCGAGATAAAGCGCGCCCAGCGCTCCGGGGCTAAAGGCGTCTTTAGGCAGCAAACGCTTGGCGGCGCGCTTGTCGACCATGACCAGCAAGGCACTGAGCGCTATCGCGACTGCCACGCCGCCGGCATTCCAGGCCATCTGCGGGCTGACACTGCCGGCGGACACCGCAAACACCGCGCCGGCCAGCAAAAAGAGCTGCACCCAAGGCACCGGCGACGCCGGGCTGCTGCCGGTGTTGCGCCGGGGAATCACGCAGACGGCCAGCAGCGTGAACAGCGCCGCCGCCGGAATCAGTGCGCCAAAGGCCATGCGCCAGGCGTCCATCTGGGCAAACACACCGCCTATGGCCGGCCCGACCAGGGTGGCCACGCCCCACATGCCCGACAGCAGGCCGATCGCCCGGGACCACAAGGCTTCGTCGTACAGCAGGCGGATCATGGCGTAGGGCAGGGCCAGCAGCAGGCCGCCGCCAAAGCCCTGCACCACGCGCCCGGCCAGCATCACGGGCATGGACGGTGCCAGCGCGCAGGCCAGCGAGCCCACCGCAAAGATCGCGGCGCCGAGCACATAGGCAAAGCGCGGCCCAAGCTTGCCCAGCACCTGCATCGCCATGGCGGCGCTGATGATGGAGGCCACCACGAAGAGCGCAGTGTTCCAGGCATAGAACTCGAGCCCGCCGATGTCGCGCACGACGGACGGCAGGATGGTCGTGCCTATGTAGAGGTTGATGGCATGCAGGGCCACGCCGCCGACCAGGGCCAGCGTGCGCACGGCATTGACGCCGGTCAGCAGGGCTGCCCAGCCCGTGGGTGCGCTGCTCATGCCAGTGCTTCAGGCCCGAAATGCAGGCCGTCGAGCTTGTCGGGGTTGCGCATGATGTAGATGTTGGTGGCCTTGCCTTCGTCGTTGTAGGCGAAGGTGATGGCCGCGGCGATTTCGCCGTCGTTCGCGCGCAGCTGGATGGCGCGGCCGCCGTTGATCTCGCAAGGCAGCCATTCGTAGGCGGCCCAGTATTGGGCCAGCTGAGTGGCGATGAGGGTGAGCACGCTGCCCTTGCCCTGCACCACACCTTCGATGGAGCTGACCTTGCCGCCGCTGTCGGCGCAGACGGCGATGTCGTCGGACAGCAGCTCGGCGAGCGCTTCGGTGCTGCCGGCGCTGATGGCTTCGCGGAAGGCGCTGAGCAGGTCGTCCTGCACCTTGGGCGGCGTCACGTGCCGCACCTTGCCCTGGGCGATGTTGACGCTGGCGCGCGAGACCAGCTTGCGGCAGGCGGCTTCTTCCATGTCCAGCATCTCGGCGATGTCGGGATAGGGCGTGTCAAAAATCTCGTGGAGCAGGTAGGCCGCGCGTTCCTTGGGCGTGAGCCGCTCCAGCAGCAGCAAAAAAGCCATGCTGAGCGACGAGGCCAGCAGCGCGTGGGTTTCGGGCGTTTCGTCGGTGCGGGTCTGGATCGGTTCGGGCAGCCAGGTGCCGACATAGTCGACCCGGCTGCGCTGGGCGTCGCGCAGCATGTCTATGCAGTGCCGCGTGCAGATGGTGGTGAGCCAGGCGGCCGGCGTCGCGATGCCGGCGTGGTCGGCCGCCAGCCACTTGATGAAGACGTCCTGCACGGCGTCTTCGGCATCGGCCCGCGAACCGAGGATGCGGTAGGCTAGGCCGAACAGGTGCCTGCGCCTTTCTTCAAACACGGCGGTGGGGTCGATGTTTTCCATGACGAACCTTAGTGTGCAGAGACTTGGATGCGGTTCCAGAGGTTGATCATGCCGATGTTAGCGGTCAGCGCGCCGATTTCCTTGTCGGTGAACGATTGGCGCAGGCGGCCGCGCAGGCTGGCGTAGTCGGTCTTGTGGTCGAGCGTGGTCAGGGCTTCCGTCCAGGCCAGTGCGGCTTTCTCGGCTTCGCTGAAGTCGTTGACGTGGGCCCAGACGACGAGGCGGTCCAGTCTGTCTTGGGTTTCGCCGTCTTCACGGGCTTCGCGCAGGTGCATCTTCACGCAGAAGGCGCAGCCGTTGATTTGCGAGGCGCGCAGGTGGATCAGGTGCTGAAGTTTTTTGTCGAGTCCCTGGGCGGCTATGGTTTCACTGACCTTGAGCAAGGCGGGGAAAACGTCGGGAATGGCGAGGTCAATGCGGACGGGCGCGGTGTTGGCGGCGGTAGCGATGGTGGTGGAGGCAGTCATGGTGTTTCCTTTAAAAAATGATTAAAAGTTGGGTGTCACACCGTATTGACGATCCAGCTTTGCCGTTTGTGACACCTGCTTCCAAAAAGATGAAATCCATGAAAAATCGCCTGAATCCCAGGGGGAGTCAGGCGATGTTCGGGAGCGAATGGGCTGGATCAGCGGGCCGCGAGCAAGGCGTTCATGGCCGAATAGTCCAGCTTGGCCCCCAGCAGCGGCGACAGGTCTTGTTTGAGCAAGGCCTCGATGCTGGTCCGGGCGTGTTCATAGGCCACCTGGAAAGGGGCGGGCCCCACGCTGAGGCGCCGCACGCCGGCCGCCTGTAGCGCGGCGACGGCCGGCAAGCCGGGCATGGCCATCAGGTTGAGCGGCATGCTGACGGCCGCGCAAATTTCTTCCACTTCGGGTATGCCCGTGAGGCCAGGCACAAAGGCGCCGTCGGCGCCGGCCTGCTGGTACAGCTTCAGGCGGGCGATGCTGGCCTGGGCCGGGGTGCTATCGACTTTCAGCTTGCGCAGGTAGACGTCGGTGCGGGCATTGATGAACAGCGGCGTGCCTTTGAGCGCTGTACGGATGGCGCGTATTTTTTCCACCAGCAGCGCAGGCGCGCCGCTTCCGTCTTCGAGGTTGATGCCCACGGCACCGGCCGACGCCACCGCGGCTGCCAGCCGGCCCACCTCGGCCGGGTCGGTGCTGTAACCATCTTCCATGTCGACCGTCAGCGGCACCTTCAGGACACGGGTGATGTTGCTGACCGCATGCAGCAGTTCGTCCGGCGGCAACGCGCCGCCGTCGGCATAACCGCAAGCCCAGGCGAGCGAAGCGCTGCTGGTGGCCACGGCCGCGGCGCCGGATGCTTCAAAGAGTTTCGCGCTGGCTGCGTCCCAGGCGTTGGGCAACAGCAGGATACTGCCGGGTGACTGATGGAGTTGCAAAAACTGCGGGTGGTGAATGGCTCGCATGGGGTCTCCGCTGGGGAAAAGAACAAGGGTGTACAGCTTAGCAAGCCGCGGCGGCATTAGCGGCTGTTAGCGGCCATTTCCAGACCTATATACCCCGCCGGAATTCCACCGCAAAGCGGGCCAGCCCTGCGTAATCAAATGTGACCGTCTGACCGACCGGCACCGTCAGCACGCCGGCATAGGAGCCGGTGATGACGGCCTGCCCGGCTTTCAGGCCCAGGCCGCGCTCGCGCAGAAAATTCGCCAGCCAGTAAAGCGGCGCGCGCGGGTGTCCGTTGGGGTGTTTGGCCTGGGCTTTTTGGGCGGGGTGGCTGCCGGCCTGCCAGCTCAGTTCAAAGGCCGCAGCCTCGGGCGCCGCCAGCTCAGGTCCCAGCCACAGGCCGTTGTTGACCAGGCCGTCGGCCAGCATTTCGGCTCGCGCAGATTTCGAGCGCGGCATGCACGGCGCCCACGGCTGCGTCGATCTCGGCCTCGGTATAGGGCTGCTCGCGCGCGGGCAAATCTTTGGCGAGCACAAAGGCCAGCTCGGGTTCGACCTTCACGCCGTCCAGGTCCCTGTCGGCGGGAAAAGCCACGGTGCAGATAGCGGCGCGGCTGATGGCGGGCCGGTAAATCGGCGCCATCACCAGCTTGCCGGGGCTGGGTGGAGAGGCCTTCCAGCTGCCCACCGCCTGGCCCAGGCCGAGGGTGACGGCCTGCTGCACCTGCCAGGCGTCTTCGAGGTCCAGCGGGCGGCAGCTTTCCGGCAGGCGTGGGCCGGGCTGGCCGCTTTTTCGCCGGGCGGTCAACTCCGTGGCGGCCTGCGTGATTTGTTCAGGGTTGAGGGGCATAGTTATCAGAGGGTGGGGTGGGGCTGTCTATGAGGGCGGGGACATTTCAGTGTAGCGGCGCCGACGGCCGCCCGACCCCTGTAGTATTGGCGGCCTGGGCCCGATTTTGGGCGCATCGTTCCCTTCCGCAAACCCCATTCCTTCATCATGAAAAACTCCTTGAGCCTTGCTTCCGCCCTGCCTGTTGATGCCGCCGATGCCCTGCTGGTCGGGCGTGTGTGGGTGGAGGGCACCGGGCCCGTGCTGGCGCTGGTCACGCCCGACAGCGTCTTCGACCTGTCCAGCGTGGCCGCCACGGCCAGCCAGCTGCTGGAACTGCCCGGTGTGGCCAAGGCCGTGCGCGCCGCCGCGTCCTCGCTGCCGCGCCTGGCGGGCACGGCCGAGGTGCTGGCCAATTCCGCGGCCGATGCGCGCAAGCCCGCGCTGCCCTGGCTGCTGGCGCCCTGCGACCTGCAGGCGCTCAAGGCGGCGGGTGTGACTTTTGTGGCCTCCATGCTGGAGCGCGTGATTGAAGAACAGGCGCGCGGCGACGCCAGCAAGGCCGAGGCGGTGCGCAAGGCCGTGGTCGGCGTGATCGGCGACAACCTCAGCAGCATCAAGCCCGGCTCGCCCGAGGCGGACAAACTCAAGGAAGTGCTGATCGCCCAGGGCGTGTGGTCGCAGTACCTGGAAGTCGGCATAGGCCCCGACGCCGAGATCTTCACCAAGAGCCAGCCGCTGAGCGCGGTGGGCACGGGCGCCGAGGTCGGCATACACCCGCACAGCCACTGGAACAACCCCGAGCCTGAAATCGTGCTGGCCGTCAATTCGCGCGGCGAGACGGTGGGCGCGGCGCTGGGCAACGACGTCAACCTGCGCGACTTCGAAGGCCGCAGCGCCTTGCTGCTGGGCAAGGCCAAGGACAACAACGCCTCCTGCGCCATCGGCCCTTTCATCCGCCTGTTCGACGACAAGTTCAACATCGCCCACGTGCGCCGCAGCGACCTGAACATGACGGTGACCGGCCCCGAGGGCTTTGAGATGAAGGGCGGCAGCTCGCTGAGCAAGATCAGCCGAGACCCGCTGGACCTGGTGGCCCAGGCCATAGGCGCCAACCACCAGTACCCCGACGGCTTCATGCTCTTCCTGGGCACCATGTTCGCGCCCACGCAGGATCGCCATGGCCCCGGCCAGGGCTTTACCCATGTGGTCGGTGACGAGGTCACGGTGGCCACGCCGCAGCTCGGCAGCCTGGTCAACCGCGTGACGACTTCCGACAAGGCCGCGCCCTGGACCTTCGGCATCTCGGCGCTGATGCAAAGCCTGGCCAAGCGAAAGCTGATCTAAGGCAAGGAGGTAACCGGCATGCACACTTCCGCACTCGTGTTGTTTTCCGGCGGGCAGGATTCCACCACCTGCCTGGCCCTGGCATTGTCCAAATACGAACGCGTCGAAACCGTGGCCTTCGACTACGGCCAGCGCCACAAGGTGGAGCTGGAAGCGCGCCTCAATGTGCTGCGCGAAATCAAGAGCCAGTTTCCGCAGTGGGCCCACAAGCTCGGCGAAGACCATTTGCTGGACCTGGCGGTGCTGGGCCAGGTCAGCGACACCTCGCTGACCCGCGACGTGGCCTTCAAGATGGAAAGCTCGGGCCTGCCCAACACCTTTGTGCCGGGGCGCAACCTGCTGTTCCTCACGCTGGCGGCAGCGCTGGCCTACCGGCGCGACCTGCCGGTGCTGGTCACCGGCGTCTGCGAAACCGATTTCTCAGGCTACCCCGATTGCCGCGACGACACCATGAAGGCCATGCAACTGGCGCTGTCGCTGGGCATGGACAAACGTTTCCTGATCGAGACGCCGCTGATGTGGATAGACAAGGCGGATACCTGGCGGCTGGCGCATTCGCTTGGCGGCGAGGCGCTGGTGAAGCTGATCGTGGAACATACGCACACCTGCTACCTGGGTGACCGTGTGCACCGACATGCCTGGGGTTACGGTTGCGGGACTTGCCCGGCTTGTGAATTGCGCGCACGCGGGTTTGAGCGTTACGCGGCGTCCGCTTAGGATTCCTGCTCCTTCCCCCTCTGGGGGAAGGCTGGGATGGGGGCTGTTTGATCTGGCCGGCAGGTTGATGAATCGCACGCCGCTGGCCCCCATCCCTACCTTCCCCCAGAGGGGGAAGGAGTTAAATCAGACCCTCACCAGGCTTTCGACGACGCATCGCGAAACCACCGGCGGCTCTTCGCCGATATGAAACGCCAGCTTGCGCTCCCGCAGCGCCACGTCGCTGGCGGTCACGCGGTCGAAGCGGCGCAGGTGCTCGGTCCATGATTCGTCGACGATCTGCTCGACAAAGCGGCCGGGGCGGTTCACGTCGCGCAGCAGTTCCCACTCGAGTGCGCCCTGGCGCAGGCGGCTGCGGCGGCTTTCCTGCATCAGCGCGCGGAAGTCGTCGGCGCGCGCCGGGTCCACCAGGTATTCAATCGTCACCACCACATTGCCCACGCCGGGCGGTTCCTCGGCCACGGGCGCCTTGAACTGGCGCGAGGGAGTCATGTCTTCCTCGATGCTGAGGTCGGACACCAGGTGCTTTGCCACCAGCATCACAACGGTGCCGCTGGCGGCAGCGACCAGCAGGCCGGTGGAGACGCTGCTCAGCGTGGCCACCTGGCCCCACAGCGCGGCGCCGGCGGCGCTGGCGCCCATGATGGCCATCTGGTACATCGACATGCCGCGGGCGCGCACCCAGTCGGGCAGGGCGAGCTGGGCCGAGACGCTGAGCGAATTGGCGCAGGTGATCCAGGCCATGCCGTTGAGCGCCATGGCCGGTACCGCCACCCAGGCGTTGGGCGCATAGGCCATGGCCGCCATGGAGACCGACTGCAGCAGCGTGGAGCGCATCACCAGCACGTCGCGCGGCATCATCTGGCGCAGCCGCGGCAGGTTGAGCGCGGCGACGATAGCGCCGGCACCCATGGAGGCCAGCAGCAGCGTGAAGGTGCCGGCATCGCCGCCGTGCAGGCCGCGCGCCACCAGGGGCAGCAGGGCCAGCAGGGCGGTGGAATGGAAAAAGAAGATGGCGATGCGCAGCAGCACCGCGCGCAGGCGCGCCGACTGGCCGACGAACTGCAGGCCCACGCGCATGGCGCTGACCAGGCGCTCGCGCCCCAGCGGGCTGGGCGCATGGTCGCGCCGCCAGCGCATGATGACAAAACCCGAGACCACCGACAGCACGGCGTTGAGCACGAAGACGTATTCAGTGCCGGCGCCGGCGATCAGCGCGCCGGCCACCAGCGGGCCGACGATGCGCGAGGCGTTCATGGAGACGCCGTTGAGCGCCAGCGCGGCGGGCAGTTGCACACGCGGCACCAGTTCGGGCACGATGGCGGCGAACACCGGCCAGCGCATCGCCAGGCCCACGCCGTTGGCGAAGGTCAGCGCCAGCAGCAGGGCCGGCGTCATGACGCCCGAGATCACCGTGATGGACAGCAGCGTGGCCACGCCGGCCACCCAGAACTGCGTCATGATGAAGTAGCGGCGCCGGTCCAGGATGTCGGCCAGCGCGCCGCTGGGCAGGCCCAGCAAAAACACCGGCAAGGTGGAGGCCGACTGCACCAGCGCCACCCAGATCGGCGAGGTGGTCATGGAGGTCATCATCCAGGCCGCCGCCACGTCGTTCATCCACATGCAGATGTTGGCGACCAGCCAGGTGCTCCACAGCATGCGGAACACCGGGCGCTTGATGGGCGCCCAGGCGGAGAGGTCGGCGGGCTCCGGCGCAGCCGGTTTGGACATTTCTTCAGGCATTCGCGGCGCTTCCTCCGGGGAGCTGGCTGGCCGTCAGGCGGTACAGGGCGGCAGAGCCCGGGGGCTGCTTCTCCAGCGTCCACTGTTTGTCATGAAAGACGGCGACATTGGGCCGGTGGGCAATCGAAATGATGGAGCCTCCTGACGATTTCACGAGCGCGAGCAGGCGCTCGTACAGCGTCTTTTCGGCGGCTTCGTCGAGTGCGCTGGTGGCTTCGTCGGCAAAAATCCATTTGGGCTTTTTCAGCAGCACGCGTGCGATCGCCAGGCGTTGCTGCTCGCCGCCCGAGAGTTTCTGGCTCCAGGCATTTTCCTCGTCAAGCCGCGAGGCCAGGTCGGGCAGCAGGGCTTCCTCAAGCGCCTGCTTGAGGGCTTCGTCGCTGTAAGCCGCGGCGGGCTCGGGGTAGGCCAGCGCATCGCGCAGGGAGCCATTGGGGAAATAGGGGCGCTGGGGAATGAACATCGCGTTTGCAGGTTTCGCGATGCTGCCGCTGGCAAAAGGCCAGATGCCGGCGAAAGCGCGAAACAGGGTTGACTTGCCGCTGCCCGAGGGACCCTTGAGAAGAATGTGGTCGCCGGTGTGAGCCTTCAGCGACATGTCCGCCAGCAGCATGGCACCCGTGGGCAGCGCGAGGTTGAGGCCGGTGGACCCAAGTTCGGTTGATGGTGTGGTGACAAGCGCTTCATTGTCTTTTGTCTGCGCGATCATGCTGTCTTCAAAACTGGTCAGGCGGTCGGTGGTGGCGCGCCAGCTGGCGAGCGTGTCGTAGTTGTCCACAAACCAGCTCAGCGAATCCTGCACCTTGCCGAAGGCAGAGGAAATCTGGATGAGCTGGCCGAGCTGGATCGCCCCGCTGAAGAAGCGGGGTGCCGCGACAAAGAAGGGAAAAATTACGGCGGCCTGGCCGAAGAAGCTCTGGAACCAGATGAGTTTTTTGTTGGCGCCTATCAGGTTCAGGTAATTTGCCAGCACTGTCGAGAAGCGCCCGTCGAGCTGGCCGC
This sequence comes from Polaromonas sp. P1_F2, assembly GCF_056405735.1. Classification (NCBI taxonomy): domain Bacteria; kingdom Pseudomonadati; phylum Pseudomonadota; class Betaproteobacteria; order Burkholderiales; family Comamonadaceae; genus Polaromonas; species Polaromonas sp. P1_F2. Next base: position 161,364 of record NZ_JBFUBN010000002.1, read on the forward strand.
GTTCTACAGCTTCGCCATGGTCCAGCGCGATGGGCTCGCTGTATTCGCGAACCCGTACCAGATGATGGCGAAGGTTGGCCTCGTAGCGCTGCTGCATGAAGTTGAGCTTGATCAGCGGCCTGCCGATGTAATGAGCCAGCACACTCCCGACCAGGCAATAGGCGACCGCGGCCCAGACCATGTAGCCCGGGATGCTGTAGCTGCTGCCGCCCAGGGTGAATCCAAGCGGCCCCGACAGTGTCCAGAGGATGCCGACAAAACTGACCAGCGTCACGACCGCGTTGAGCACGCCCATGCTCAATGAGATCGTGGACGTGGTGAAAGAGTGCACGTCTTCCTGGATACGCTGGTCCGGGTTGTCGGGGCTGCCGTTGATGTCGGTGGCCGCGGAATAGCGCGCCAGCTCCATCTTGTAGAAGGCATGGTGCGACAGCCAGCGGCGCAGGTAGTCGCGTGTCATCCAGGCGCGCCAGCGCATTTGCAGTAACTGGGTCAGGTAGAACTTGTAGACGGCGATGATGATCGCCCCAAAGGCCAGGTAGCTGAAGCGGCCCATCTGCTGCCAGAAGACAGTCTGGTCGCGTTTTTCAAGCGCGTCGTAAAACACGCGGTACCAGTCATTGAACTGCACCGCCATGTAGACCGTGCCGAGGTTGAGCAACACGATGGCCAGCAGCAAGCCGCGTGCTTTCCATTTTTCTTCGGACCGGAAATAGGGTGCGGCCAGCGCCACTATGCGCCCCGCCAAGCGCCGGACAGCGCGGAATTTGGCGAGCAGGCCGGGGGAAGGTGTCTGGTTCATATGGGCGGTTTTTGTTTTCAGATTCAGGAAAGCTGGTTCGAAACACCGCTGGCCACATGGCCCGAGGGCACGTGCTGGGCGGCGGAATGGACGTGGCCGGTCTGGTCGTCAAAGAAGAAGTCGGGCTCGAACTCGCGCAGGAACTCGCCCTTGGCCAGGCCGCCCAGGAACATGGCCTCGTCGACTTCGATGTTCCACTCCATCAGCGTGCGGATGGCGCGCTCATGCGCCGGAGCGCTGCGCGCGGTGACCAGGGCGGTGCGTATGCGCATGTGCGAGGTGCCTACCTGCTGCAGCCGGTGCAGCGCTTCGAGCAAGGGCTTGAAGGGGCCGGCCAGCAGCGGCTGCGAAGCCTTGTCGCGCTCGTGCTGCTGGAAGGCGGAAAGCCCCTGGGCCTGGAACACGCGCTCGGCCTCGTCGGAGAACAGAACCGCGTCGCCGTCGAAAGCGATGCGCACTTCGTTGGGGTGGGCGTCACTGGCGCGCACCGAATGGGGGTAGACCTGTGCGGCCGGCACGCCCGCCGCCAGCGCGTCGCGCACGTCGCTCAGGTGGGCCGACAAAAACAGGTTGGCGTGCAGCGGCTTGAGGTAGCGCCAGGGCGCTTCGCCGCGGTTGAAGGTGCCGCGCTCTATCTTGAGGCCGTAGTGCTGGGCCGAGCGGAACACGCGCATGCCCGAGACCGGGTCGTTGCGCGACAGGATCACGACCTCCACGCGCTGGGCGGGCGCCGCGGGGCTGGCGGCCTCGCCGGCGCTTTCGGGCGCGTCGTTGAAGGCCAACAGCTTTTTGACCAGCGAGAAGGCGACGCCGGGTTTGGCCGGCACGTCCAGGCGTTCGAGCTGCAGCTTCATGTAGGCCGCGTCTTTTTTGACGCCGGGCGGCGGCGCGGCCGTCATGCCGGTTTCAAAGACGAGGTTTTCTTCCTCAAAATCAAACAGCGCGCGCGACGAGATCGCCACCACGAGCTGACCATCCAGGGTTGCTGCCATTTTTTAGTGCCTTGTCTGGGTTTTAAGAGGGTGTTTCCAGCTCGAGTGTGCACCATTGGCCGTAGGACGGCGCTTCAACAGGCCACTCGTCGGCCCTGGTGATCTGACGCGTGCCGCGCGCGATCAGTTCCACGGCGCGTATGACGCCGGCGTGCGTGATCCACAAGGTGTCTGCCTGGCCCCGCAGTTCGTCAAAGGCCGCGGCGACACGTGCCATGACCTGGCTTGTACTTTCACCGCTGCCGCCCACGGCGTATTCGGCGAAGCCGTCTGTCCAGGATTGCAGTTCTGCGGGGGCGATGTCTTGCCAGGCTTGGCCTTCCCAGGCGCCGAAGTCGATTTCCTGCAGCCGTGGGTCTGTTTCGCACGCCAGGTCGGGCCGCAGTTCGCACAAGGCTCGCGCCAGTTGCGCGCATCGTTGCAGCGGGGAGTGGGTAACGCGGGTGCCGACGGGGAGCAAGCTGGCCAGCGCCTGCGCGCAGTTGGCGGTGGCAGGCACATCGGCTGCAACATCCTGCCGGCCGTAGCAGATGCCGGGATTCACCAATGGCGTTGCATGGCGGGCCAGCCAGAGTTTCATGGCTTGGTGCTTGTCCTGGTCACAGGCTGATGGCCAGGCCAAAGTAGAAAGCGATCTCGCAGACCTGCTGGGTCGCGCCCAGGCAGTCGCCGGTGAAGCCCTGCAGCCGGCGCTTGAACATCCGGCCCATCCACAGCAGGGCCAGAAGGGCAAAGCTGCAGGCGACGATCAGGTTCAGGGCGTCCAGCGCGAGGGCGGCCAGGGCCAGCGCGAGAAAACACCAGGCAAAGCCGACCAGCAGTGCGCCCGGCGAGATCTGGTCGGCCAGCGGCTTCGACTTGGACGCGGCCGTGTCGCCGACGTGCGGCAGCAGGTAGATCAGCAGCAGCGGCAGGCCGCGCGAGACGACGTGGCCCGTCCATAGCGCCGCGCAGATGTACCAGCTGGCGAAGGGGGCTTCTTCCCAGCCGGTGGGCGCGCCTTCGACCGAGCCGAGGATCGCCAGTAGCGAGACCTTGGCGAGTACGGCCAGCACCAGCGCCATGGCGCCGAAGGCCCCGACGCGCGAGTCTTTCATGATCTGCAGCGCGTGCTCCCTGTCATGGCCGCCGCCCAGGCCGTCGGCCGTGTCGGCCAGGCCGTCTTCATGGAAACCACCGGTCAGCAGCACGGTGGCGGCGGTGGACAGCGCGGCGGCCACCAGCGGCGTGAAGGTGGTGTCGGGCAAAAGGGCCTGCACCAGGGCGTACAGGGCGGCGGCAAAAGCGCCGGCCAGGATGCCTATGCCCGGGAAGTGCCCGGCGCTGGCGCGCAGCAGTTCGGGGCTGTAGCCCACCCAGTCAGCCAGCCGCCCGGTGATGGGGATGCGGGTGAAGAACTGGACGGCGAGCAGGTACTCGCGGATGAACTGGGCGATGGCGGTCATGCGGTGCCCCTTGCGCTTCAGGCGTCTTCGCGGCCGCTCACGCCGGCGGAGTCAAAGCTGGCCATCTCGTTGAGGAAACCAGCCGCCGACTGCAGCAGCGGCCAGGCCAGCAGCGCGCCCGTGCCTTCGCCCAGGCGCAGGCCCAGGTCCAGCAGCGGATCGGCCTGGAGGTGAGCCAGCAGCAGGCGGTGGCCGTGTTCGTCCCCGCGGTGGCAGAACACCATGTAGTCCTGGGCGGCGGGCGCCAGGGCCCTGGCCGCGAGCGCGGCGGCGCCGGCGATGAAGCCGTCAACCAGCACGGCGCGGCGCTCGCTTGCGGCCTGCAGCATGGCGCCGGCCATCATGGCGATTTCAAAGCCGCCCAGGGCGGCCAGCGCTGCTAGGGGTTGCACGGCGCCGGCATGGCGGGCCAGCGCCTGTGCCAGCACCTGGCGTTTGTGCGCAAGCTGCGCGTCGTCCAGGCCGGTGCCACGGCCCGTGGCCTCGTCTATGCCAACGCTCGCCAGCCGCGCGAACAGCAGGGCGGCGGCCGAGGTGTTGGCAATCCCCATCTCGCCGAAGGCGACGGCATTGCCGGGCAGTTGGCGCACGATGTCCATGCCGGCCTGCAAGGCGGCGCGCGCCTGCGCGGCCGTCATGGCGGGCTCGTGGCGGACGTTGCATGTGCCCGGCGCGATCTTGCGCTGGAGCAGCTGCGGGTGCGGCGCGAGCTCGGCCGCGACGCCGGCGTCCACCACTTGCAGGGCAAAACCATGCTGGCGCGCGAAGACGTTGATGGCGGCGCCGCCGGCCAGCATGTTGCCGACCATCTGCACCGTGACGGCCTGAGGGTAGGCGGAAACGCCTTCGGCGGCGATGCCATGGTCGGCCGCGAAGACCACCATCTGGGGCTCGCGCAGCGCGATGGTTTCACTGTGCTGGATCAGGCCCAGCTGCAGCGCCAGGCTTTCAAGCCGGCCGAGCGCGCCCAGTGGCTTGGTCTTGTGAGCAATTTTGTGCCGCAGCCTGGCCTCCAGCGGGAGGTCGGCGGTGGGCTCAATCGCGGGCAGGATCAGGGGTGGAAAGTCGGGAGCGTTCATCGGTGATCAGCTTGAGGCAGGCGGGGCAGAAGCAGGACAGCGCACTGCCTTGCGATGATGGGGTGCGTTCGCTGGGCACCGGCATGACGTGCGGCAACTGCACGCACCAGCATTCGGCATCGCCCGCCACCATGCCGCAGCGCAGGCCGGCGCCGCAGCGCGGGCACACCGAGGTGTTGGCCGCTGCGGGCTTTGCCGAGGGTGCGCCTTGCGGGTTCATGGAGGGTGCGCGTCAGCTTTGCAGGAAGAGCCGGTAAACCGGATTGGCGGTTTCCTCGACGTGGGGGTAGCCCAGGGTGTCAAGGAAGTCCTTGAAGGCCTTGTTGTCGGCCTTGGGCACCTGCAGGCCCACCAGGATGCGGCCGTAGTCGGCGCCCTGGTTGCGGTAGTGGAAGAGGCTGATGTTCCAGCCCGGCCGCATGCTGGAGAGGAACTTCATCAGCGCGCCGGGCCGCTCGGGGAATATGAAGCGCAGCAGGCGCTCCTCCTTGGACAGCGCGCTGTGCCCGCCCACCATGTGGCGTATGTGTTCCTTGGCGAGCTCGTCGTGCGTGAGGTCCAGGGTCTTGAAGCCGTGGCGCGAGAAATTGCTGGCGATCTTGGCGCTTTCTCCCTTGGCCGAGGTGGTCAGGCCGACGAAGACATGGGCTTTGGCGTCGTCGTTGATGCGGTAGTTGAACTCGGTCACGCTGCGCGGTCCGCCGGGCAGCTCGCCGATGACTTCGCAAAAGCGCCGGAAGCTGCCGCGCTCTTCGGGAATCGTCACGGCAAACAGGGCTTCGCGCTCTTCGCCGACCTCGGCGCGCTCGGCGACAAAGCGCAGGCGGTCGAAGTTCATGTTGGCGCCGCACAAAATCGCGGCGTAGGTCTCGCCCTTGGTCTTGTGGCTGGCCACGTACTGCTTGACGGCGGCCACGGCCATCGCGCCCGAGGGCTCGACGATGCTGCGCGTGTCGACGAACACGTCCTTGATGGCGGCGCAGACGGCGTCGGTATCGACGGTGATGAATTCATCGACCAGTTCGCGGCTGATGCGGAAGGTCTCCTCGCCCACCAGCTTGACGGCCGTGCCGTCGGCGAACAGGCCCACGTCGCTCAGCGTCACGCGCTTTTTGGCGCCGACCGACTGCAGCATGGCATCGGAGTCGTTCATCTGCACGCCGATGACCTTGATCTCGGGCCGCACGGCCTTGATGTAGTTGGCCACGCCGGAGATCAGCCCGCCGCCGCCTATGGCCACAAACACGGCGTCCAGCCGGCTGGAGCCCAGGCTTTGCAGCTGCATGAGGATTTCCATCGCGATCGTGCCCTGGCCGGCGATAACGTCCGGATCGTCGAAGGGGTGAACGAAGGTGAGGCCGTGTTTTTTCTCGAGCACCACGGCGTGCGCGTAGGCGTCCGAATAACTGTCGCCGCGCAGCACGACCTCGCCGCCCCAGGCGCGAACCGCGTCGACCTTGAGCTGCGGCGTGGTGGTGGGCATGACGATGACGGCGCGCGTGCCGAGCTTTTGCGCGCTGAGCGCCACGCCTTGCGCGTGGTTGCCGGCCGAGGCGCAGATCACGCCTTTCTTGAGCTGGGCCGGGCTCAGGTGGGCCATCTTGTTGTAGGCGCCGCGCAGTTTGAAGCTGAACACGGGCTGCTGGTCTTCGCGCTTGAGCAGCACGGTGTTTTTCAGGCGCAGGCCCAGGTTTTTGGCGGGCTCAAGGCTGGATTCCACGGCCACGTCGTAGACCCGCGCCGTGAGAATCTTTTTCAGGTAGTCGGCGGGGGTGAGCGGCTTGCCGGAAGGGGCTGTTTTGGGGAGGCTTTTGGCGGTTTTGGTCGGAGTGGGCATGTTTTTCTCGCAGCCTGACATCATAGTGGCGCGAGAAAAAACGCCGCAAGACGCCGGTGGGCCAGGAGTGCCGCCAAGAAAAAAGGCCCAGACCTTGCGGTCTGGGCCTGTAAATCCACCCTTAGAGGAGGTGGAGGAGACAACCAGTGGCACCAAATACCTTGTGACGCTGTGGGCGATCAGTATTGATGCGATGATTTCAGTATAGCGGAGCGATGTTGCGCTGCACAATATCTTGTGGCGCAAACTCAACATTTTTCACGGTTTAGTTATAAATTTTATGCATAAGGAGCGGAGTTTATGGAATGCACGGTGAGCTGGACAGGCAACAGCGCCAACACGGGATCGCGCTCGAACATGAGCTTCCTCGCCGAAACGGGCAGCGGCCACACCCTGGTGATGGACGGCGCGCCCGACGCGGACAAGCCTGAAAACGGCGGCGCCAACCTGGCGCCCCGGCCCATGGAGACCGTGCTGGCCGGCACGGGCGGATGCACCGCTTATGACGTGGTGCTGATCCTCAAACGCGGCCGCCAGGACGTGCGCGGCTGCTCGGTCAAGCTGAGCGCTGAAAGGGCGGCCGTGGACCCCAAGGTGTTCACCAAAATTCACATGCATTTTGTGGTGACGGGCAAGGGCCTGGTCGCCAGCGCCGTGGAGCGCGCGGTGGCCATGAGCCACGACAAATATTGCTCGGCCACCATCATGCTGGCGAAAACTGCGGACATCACCACCAGCTTTGAGGTGCTGGAGGTTTAAGGGCCTTGCAGCCCAGGCTGAGGCTTTAGGCTTTAGATGTAATGCGCCGTCGTCGTCATGACGCGCGCGGCCGAGCGCATCAGCGCCTTGACCGGCTCCGGCAGCTGCAGGGCGCCGGCCTGTTCGGCGTCCCTCGCGTGCAGGGCCTCGTCGTCTTTCATCTGCGCCACGATGGCGCGCGACTCGTGGTCGCCCAGCGGCAAGCGCTCCAGGTGGCCGGCCAGGTGGGCCTCGACCTGGCGCTCGGTCTCAACGACAAAGCCCAGGCTCATGCGGTCGCCCAACCGGCTTGCGACCAGGCCCAGGCCGAAGGCGCCGGCGTACCAGAGCGGGTTGAGCAGCGAGGGGCGGGCGCCCAGTTCATCCAGCCTGGCCTTGGTCCAGGCGAGGTGGTCGCCTTCCTCGCGGCTGGCCTGCAGGAAATGCTCGCGCAGTGCCGGGTCGCGGGTGCCCAGCGCCTGCGCCGCGTACAGGGCCTGCGCGCAGACCTCTCCCACATGGTTGACCCGCATCAGCGCGCCCGACAAGGCCTTGTCCTGCAGCGCCAGCTCGGTCTTTTCGCCGGGTACGGTAGGGCAGGCGCGGCTGGCGCGGGGGGCGGCAAAAAGAGTTCGCAAGGCGCCGTCGGCGGCATTCAGGGCGGTGTCGAGTGCGGTGGTCATGGCGCCATGTTAGCGCCGGACTCCCGGCATGCAAACGCCCATGAAAAAAGCCCCTGTGAAGGGGCTTTTTCGTGACGCGCCCGGATTGGATCCGGGCGGGGTTCCGGTTTAGAACGTGTGGCGGATGCCCAGGGCGATGTTGGTGGAGCCAACACCGGCCGCGGAGGTCACGCCGCCGAGGAAGCCGTTGCCGCCTGGTGCGACCTGGCCCTGGCCCTTGTTGTTGAAGCGGGTCAGCACGGCGTTCAAGTTGGTGCGCTTGGACAGCGCGTAGGTGTAGGTGAAACCGTAGGAGTCGGTATCGGCGTTCACCGTGCGCTTGTCATCCAGGCGGTTGAAGGCCACAACCCAGGTGTGTGGGCCGGTGGTGAGGCGGTAGCCGATGTGCATCAGCCTGGCGTCTTGCCTGAAGGCGGCGTTGTAGGCATTCTGGAACGCCGTACCGACCACCGCGCTGCCGGTGGAGGCGGTGACAGAAGCGCCAATCGTGGAGATGCCGCTTGGATTGTCGTCCTTGATGGTGGCGTACTGGCCGTACAGGGTGCCGGGGCCGATGTCGACGGTGGCGCCGATCAGGTCGTTGGTCAGGGATTTCTGGCCCAGCTCATTGTTCTTGCCATTGTGGCCATAGCCCACGGAGAAACCGTCGCCCTTGTAAGTGACCATGCCACCCCAGAACCTGCTTGCGGAGTTGCTGCCCGCGACTTCGCCGGCACCGTACATCAGCAATGCGGTGACGCCGCTGGTCTGAATTGCGTATTGCAGCGTGTTGCTCAGGCGGATGTCGAATGCGGCGGGCAGGCTGGCGACTTGGCCGGCGGCCAGGCTGGACTGGGTCTGCGAAGCGTCAAACTGCGCGGCCACCAGGTAACCGGGCGTGTACTGGCGGCCGGCCGTGAAGGCGCCGAAAGGGGTGACCAAGCCCACGTAGGCCTGGCGATCAAAGAGGTTTCCGGCAATGTTCACGCCGAATCCGCCGGTGGCGAGCGTGTTATTCACGCCGGCGATCAGCAAGTCGCGGGTTGCGACGGGAAGGGGGAGGCCCGCCACACCAGCAGCCACCGAAGTGGAGACGCGATCAGGCATCTGGGTGCCGGAGTTCGGGCGGTTGGTCACGGAGCCGGTGTCCAGCTCGAGGCGGTTTTCGAGGGTGAAGATGGCCTTGTAGCCGCCACCGATGTCTTCCGTGCCGCGAAGGCCGAAACGAGAGCCTTCCATGATGCCGCTGGCAATCGTGCTCACGGAGCCCTGGCGCAGACCGCTCACGTGGTTGAAGCCTGCATCAAGAATGCCGTAGACGGTCACGGTGCTTTGCGCCATGGCGGCCGAGGTGGACAAAAGTCCCATGATCGCAGTTGCAACGAGGGTCAGTTTTTTCATGGAGTCTCCAGGAGTTGTAATTAAAAAAAGCGCTGAATGGCGGGAAATTTTGACGCCCGTCCTTACCCTGGCAGGCCGTCTTTGTGAAGGAAAGATTAATGGCGATGCCGTGAGCCGTAAAGAGTGTCACTACGGGGGGTATCACTTTCGCGACAGGGGAAAACCCGAAGTTTTTGGTGCCAGGGCAAAGCCCGGGAAAAAGCCGGTCAAGTCCGTCATTTCCCGCCCCTTCCCTCTGGGGATGGTGGTGCGCGCGTCGTGTCCGGGGGTGGTTTTCGTTTGCGCGAACGCCGCTTAGGGCTTGGTCTCTATTTTGGCCAAGCCGTGGTACGTGAGCCACAGCCCCACGGGGTGCCTGGGCAGTTTCGAGTGTGCACCGCCCCCGTTGCGATGCCTCTGGTTGGCATGGAGCGCCGAAAACGCGGCCGCCGGCCCCGGCCAGCGCGTGTTCACCAAAACGATGCGCTTATGGAAAAAAGCGCCATTTTGGTGTGTTCAGGCAACATCGAAGGGCATATCCGGCCGGAGACGGCTCCCTGGTGGGGCTGGTACGGCATGACACCTAGCAGTGTGGTCAGGTGCCAACAATCGGGCGTGAATTTTGCTAATGGAGCGATAAGGGCTTTGTGTGATGTGTGACAGATCGATTAAATCGGCTCTGGGGTCGATCAGAAAGCCCTTTGAATATCAGCGTCCTTTTTATGTGTTTCCACCTTTTTGGAGATTTTTAATGATGAAAAAAAGCCTAGTTGCCCTGGCAGTGCTGGCCGTTTCCGGCGTGGCGTCCGCGCAATCCACCGTGACCATCTACGGTCTCGTGGACGCATGGGTCGGTACCGTGAAGGACAACAACCTCAGCCAGTCCGGTGTCAACGTTCCACATCCTTTCTCCGGTAGTGGCGGCGGCTTGCAGACCAGCCGTTTCGGCCTGAAGGGTTCTGAAGACCTCGGCGGCGGCCTGAAAGCCAACTTCCTGCTGGAAGCCGGCTTTGACCCCAGCACCGGCGCCGCCAACAACTACACCAACCCCTACACCACCACGGTCTCCACGGCGGTCTTCGGTCGCCAGGCATGGATGGGCGTTTCCGGGGGCTTCGGTGAACTGAAGCTCGGCAAGATGTGGACCCCCTACGACATGGTCAAGGGCTCGGGCGCTGCTGGCTTTGACTCGCTGCTGTTCGCGCCTTCCACCAGCGTGTGGGCCAGCAACAGCTACCAGGATCGTCCCGGCAACTCGATCTACTACGAGACCCCCAACTTCGGCGGCTTTTCCGCTGCCGGCATGTACAGCTTTGGCGAAAACAAGACCGCCGCTGTCGGCGCCGGCAAAATCATCAGCATGAACGTCGCTTACGCGAACGGCCCGATCGGCGCTTCGCTGGCTTACCAGACCGAAAAAACCACCAGTGCCGCCACCGCGGTCAAGTACACGCAACTGAACGGTTCCTATGACTTCGGCGTGGTCAAGCTGCTGGGCGCTTACGGTAATGTGAAGAACGGCGCCACCCCGATCACCGGTGTGGCCGCAGACAAGACCAAGGAATACCAGATCGGCCTGGACTTCCCTGTGAGCAGCGCCCTGACGCTGTCCGGTGGCTATGCCCGTTCCAAGAGCACGTTGCTGGCCGGCGCTCCCGACCTGAAGCGCACCGGCTACGGTGTGGCTGCCCTGTATGCCTTGTCCAAGCGCTCCAACCTGTACGCCGGCATCCAGACCGGCAAGGAAACCGGCGGCGCAACCGAGCGCAAGACCAGCACCTACGGCGTTGGCATTCGCCACACGTTCTGATCCAGTTTGACCTGAACCTGAACCCGCCTCCGCGGGTTTCCTGGAAAGCCGCTTCATTGAAGCGGCTTTTTTATTGGTAAATGCTGCGATAGGGCAAAAAGCGGGTTTTGGGCAAGAGGGAATCCCCGGCTTTTGCAGGCGTTGTTTCTTTTCCACTGGTTGCCGTCTGTTTGTGGTTTGAGCACAACGAGTTGTCGGTTTTTTTGGGCATTCCTTTGCGAATTGAAGCTCAGTCTGGTGCAATAGAGCCAACTTCCCGAAAGGGGGTTGGCCCGGGTCTCTGGTGGAGCCACGAGGACGCAAGTCCGCAAATGGTCCCCGTGCCGGAGCCCTATGTTTAACCTTGGAGAAACTCTCAATGAAAAAGACCCTTATCGCTTTGGCCGCACTCGGCGCAATGGCTGGTGCAGCACAAGCTCAGTCGACCGTGACCATTTACGGTCTGCTCGACGCTAACTTCGGCAGCTTCAAGACCAACACCGCTGTCGGCAATAAAGATGCTGTCGGCGGTATCGGCGGCGCTCCTGGCACCATTCAAAATCTGACCCAGACCAAAATTGACTCCGGCGGCCTGAACGGTTCGCGTTGGGGCATTCGCTTCAGCGAAGACATCGGCGGCGGCACTGCCATCATCGGTAACCTCGAAAGCGGTATCAACCTCGACGCTGGTTCTTCCGCTCAAGGCGGCCTGCTGTTCGGCCGTCGCGCCAACGTGGGTGTTTCCAGTGGCTTCGGTACCCTGGTGATCGGTCGTAACTCCAGCTCTTATGATGACGTGTCTGCTGATCACGCCATGATGGGTGCAACGATTTTCGATCCATCGAATACCAACAACGGTGTTGCCGCAACTGACGTTGCCAAGATTTTCAGTGCTCCTCTGGGTGCAGTCGCTCCTACTTCTACCAGCACTGGTAGCGCAACTGCTGCTGCAGCTTCGCTGCTGGGTCGTAACACGACCTGGGTTGGTTTCAATACCCGTTTCAACAACAGCATCAAGTACAGCAGCCCTAACTTCGGCGGCTTCAGCGGTTCGTTCATGTATGCTTTCGGTGAAGACAAGACTGCTACTGTTGGCGCAAGCAAGACGGTATCGGCTAACCTGAAGTACGCTAACGGCCCTCTGCTGGTTTCTGGCGGTTATCAGTCTGAAGCAGGTGCCCGCACGGCAACGTTGAAGCCTGCTCTGCAGAACACCCTGTTGAACTTTGCTTATGACTTTGGTGTTGCCAAGGTCGGCGCTGGTTTCAACCGTGCTAAGTACAAAGACATCGTCGCAGGCGCTTCGATGGCTGCTCAAAAGGAATGGAGCTTGAGCGTTGCGGTGCCTCTGGGTGCTACGACCCTGAGCGCTGGCTATGCACAGTCCAAGGGTGACGATCTGGGCAAGAGCACCGGCTACGGTGTCCAAGCTCTGTACTCTTTGAGCAAGCGCACGACTCTGTACGCAGGCGCCCTGAGCACCAAGGCCTATGACAAGTTGGCAGCTGCTGCCGTTGTGGTTCTGCCAGGCAGCACCATCGGTCGCACCACGAGCTACGCAGCTGGCATTCGCCACACGTTCTAATTTGAGGCTGGCTTAACGCCAGTTTCTTATGAAGATCTGAAAGCCGCCCCGGGGAAACCCGAGGCGGCTTTTTTATGGCCGAAATGACTGCGGTGCAATTTTTCTGATTATTTTGAAACCTTTTCTGCCCCGGCCGCGTTGAGCTATCTAGCCTCATCAACTGTCTTCCCATGACCCTGTTGTCTCAATGTTTTTTCTCACGTGTGTTCCATGCGATGGTGACTGTCGCTTGCGTGACCATGCTTGCGGCCTGCGCGGGAGTAGGAAGCTCCGAGCCGGCAAGCAGCCAGGACGTGAACTGGGCCTCGGCGTCGCCCGCAAGTTCAAACTCAAATTCCTCTTCAATCCCGGATACCGTCCAATGGAAACACTGTGCATTTCCGGGGAAGAAGTCCACACGCTATCGCGCGGTGCGGCTGGATGGGCGCGAAGCCGTTTTCAGCGAATCCGACAGCGCCGCCAGCATGCTGCGGCAGCAGTTGCGGGTCGAGCCTTCAGACCTGGGCAAACTGGGTTTCTCCTGGAAGGTGCCCATGATGATCGCCGGTGCCGACATGACGCAGCGCGATAGTGACGATTCCCCGGTGCGCGTGTTGCTCGCCTTCGAAGGCGACCGTTCGAAGTTCTCCGCCAAAAACGCCATGTTGTCGGAACTGGCATTGGCCCTGACGGGTGAGCCGCTTCCTTATGCAACCCTCATGTATGTGTGGGGCACGCACAGCACCCCGGAAAGCGTGGTGATCAACCCTCGCACCGACCGCATCCGCAAGCTGGTGCTGGAGTCCGGACCGGCGCGGCTTGGCCGCTGGCTCGACTACGAGCGCGACATCCGCGCCGACTATGAAAAAGCCTTTGGCGAAGCGCCGGGCGCGCTGGTCGGTATTGCCATCATGACGGACAGCGACAACACGCGGCAAAAAACCAAGGCATGGTATGGCCCGGTCAGCCTGGTGAACAGGCCTTTGAGCGCCGTGGCCGTTCCCGCCGTGACCGCCGCATCGGTGCGGCTCTTACAAAGCCCCGTGTTTGCACCGCCATCCCTTCAAGACTAGTATTCCAACAGCTGAACTCGGAATTTCACTGACATGCGCGCTCCGGCCACCCTTCCAAATATTCCAGGTGCCTCATCCCTCCAGCCCACCGCAGCGGCGGATATCGCCGACAGCACGGATCGCCCGCCCCAGCTGCGCGCCAGCGGCCGGGCTTTCGCGCAGATCGTGCAGTACCACCCCGAACTCACCGCTTTCCGCCGCGACCTGCATGCCCACCCCGAATTAGGTTTTGAGGAGGTCTACACCTCCAGCCGTGTGGTGCATGCGCTCAAGCTGTGCGGCGTCGACGAGGTGCATACGGGTGTCGGCAAGACCGGTGTGGTCGCCGTCATCAAGGGCCAGCAAACCGCCAAGTCCGGCCTGAGGCCCATGGTGGGCCTGCGTGCTGACATGGATGCGTTGCCCATGACCGAGCACAACGAGTTCGGCTGGAAGTCTTCAAAAACTGGGTTGATGCACGGCTGCGGCCACGACGGCCACACCACCATGCTGGTGGGCGCCGCCCGTTATCTCGCCGAAACGCGTAACTTCGCCGGCGATGCGGTGCTGGTATTCCAGCCCGCGGAAGAGGGGCGCGGCGGGGCCGATGCCATGATCAAGGACGGTTTGTTCGAGCGCTTTCCCGTGCAGGCGATTTACGCCATGCACAACTGGCCCGCGATGCAGCCCGGCACCATCGGCATCAACCCCGGCCCCATGATGGCCGCGGCCGACCGCATCACCATCGAGGTCACCGGAAAAGGCGGCCACGGCGCACATGCTTACCTGACGGTGGATCCGGTGCTGGTGGCCGCTCACATCATCACCGCGGTGCAAAGCATCGTGTCGCGCAACGTCAAGGCCATGGACAATGCCGTGATCAGCATTTGCGCCGTCCGGGCGGGCGACCTGGGCGCCATGAGCGTGGTGCCCGAGACCGCCATGCTGGTGGGCACCGTGCGCACCTTCAAGCCCGAGGTGCAAGACCTTGTCGAGCGCCGCCTCAAGGAATTGTGCGCGGCCGTGGCCCAGGGCTTCGGCGCCACCGCCACCGTGAAATACGAACGCATCTACCCGGCCACCATCAATTCGCCCGCCGAGTACGCGCTGGCCACCGCCGTGGCGGACCAGCTCGTGGGTGCGGAAAACGTGGTAAGCAACCTCGAACCCAGCATGGGCTCGGAGGATTTCTCCTTCATGTTGCGCGTCAAGCCGGGCGCCTACCTGCGCCTGGGCCAGGGCGAGCAGTTGCCCGACGGCAAAGGCGGCACCACCGGCGGCGTCGGCAGCCGCTTCCTGCACAACAGCTGCTATGACTTCAACGACAGCGTGCTGCCGCTGGGCTCGGCACTGTTCGCCGGCATCGTGGAGCGTTCGCTGCCCCTCGCCTGATACCGCGGTTCGGTGCCTCAGGCGTAGCGCTTGTTGCGCAGGTTGTTCTTCATTTCCTTGAGCAGCGGCTGCAGCTTGCTGCCGATACGCAGCGCCACGCAGGTCGCCAGGATGTCGATGATCATCAGGTGCATCAGGCGCGACACCATGGGACTGTAGCGGTCGTAACCCTCGGGGTGGTCGGCCGTCAGGTGGATGTTGCCGGCCGCGGCGAGCGGCGAACCGGTGACGGTGATGACGATGGTGGTCGCGCCGTTCTTGCGCGCGATGTCGCAGGCGTCCATCAGGTCGCGCGTGCGGCCCGAATTCGAAATCACCACCACGCAGTCGCCCGGGCCCAGCAGCGAGGCGCTCATGACCTGCATGTGGCCGTCGCTGTAAGCGATGCTGGTGATTCCCAGGCGGAAGAATTTGTGCTGCGCGTCCTGCGCAACGATGCCCGAATTGCCAACACCGAAAAACTCGATGCGCCTGCCGCTGTTGTAGGTCGCCAGCAACGCGTCGGCGGCCCTTTCCACCGCCACTGAACTCGCATCGTTGCGATACTTCAAAAACGCCGCCACGGTGTTGTCTATCACCTTGACCATCACGTCGGCGGTCTTGTCGTCGGCATCCACGCTGCGGTGAATAAAGGGTACGCCCTCACTTACGCTGCCTGCCAGCTTGAGCTTGAAGTCCGACAGCCCGTCGTATCCCATGCTGCGGCAAAAGCGCACCACGGTGGGCTTGCTCACATGCGAACGGCTGGCAAGCTCGGTGATGGGCAGGTTGGCAAAGGCCCGCGGGTCGCCCAGCACGAGCCGGCCGACACGCTGTTCGGCGGGTGCGAGCGACGGCAGCGAAGCCTTGATTCGATCAAGCATGGTGGGATAGGTCTCTGGTGGCGCCAACGCGCTGGAAATGTGGGAGCTCTTCTAACCAGCAAGGGCCGCGGAACCGGCTTTGCCGGGCCGCAGGCGCAGCGGCCCCCTCGGGGGGCAGGGAGTTACACGAAGTGAACGACCGTGGGGGCCACATATTTAACACTCCTCACTCCAGCAATAGCCGTCGCGTGCAATCATCGCGCTCGAGGCACTCGGCCCCCAGCTACCGGCGGCATAAGGTCGCGGCGCGCCGGAATCATTGCTCCAGCTGTCCAGGATGGGTTCGACCCAGCGCCAGGCTTCCTCCTGCTCGTCGCTGCGCACAAAGAGGTTGAGCCGCCCGTCGATCACGTCCAGCAACAGCCGCTCGTAGGCGCCCACGCGCTCGGAGCCGAAGCGCTTGTCGAAATCCAGGTCCAGCTGCACTGGCGCCAGCGAAGGTGTGCCGCGCGCATGGCTGTTGCCGGAGCGCTGGTCGGCGCCTTGCGCCAGCAAATGCAGCTCCAGGCCGTCCTTGGGCTGCAGGTTGATCACCAGTCGGTTGGCCACGTTGGAGCCGGCCGTGGAGGTCTTGAAAATCGCGTGCGGCGCAGGCCGGAAGTTGACCTCGATGTGCGCGTCGCGGCCGGCCAGGCGCTTGCCGGTGCGTATGTAGAAGGGCACGCCGGCCCAGCGCCAATTGGCGATCTCGGTGCGCAGCGCGACAAAGGTTTCGGTCCGGCTGTCGGGGGGCACGCCTTTTTCGTCGCGATAGCCGGGTACCGGTTCGCCGTCGATGTTGCCCGCCGCGTACTGGCCGCGCACCACGTGCTGGCTCAGTGTTTCAGGCGTCCAGGCCTTAAGGGAGCGCAGCACCTTGAGCTTTTCGTCGCGGATGGCGTCGGCATGCGAGTTGATGGGCGGCTCCATGCCGATGGCGCACAGCAGCTGCAGCGCGTGGTTCTGCACCATGTCGCGCAGCGCGCCCGTGCTGTCGTAAAAGGCGCCGCGTTTTTCCACGCCCAGGTCCTCGGCGATGGTGATCTGGATGTTGGCGATGGTCTCGCGCCGCCACAGCGGCTCGAACAGCGAATTGCCGAAGCGCAGCGCGAACAGATTCTGCACCGAGGGCTTGCCCAGGTAGTGGTCGATGCGAAAGATCTGCTGCTCGCTCAGCACGCTGCGCACGGTCTTGTTGATGGCGCGGTTGGAGGCCAGATCGTGGCCCAGCGGTTTTTCCAGCACCACCCGCGTCTGGGGGCCGTTGAGGCCGGCGGCGGCGATCTGTTCGCACACGGTGGTGAACAGGCTGGGCGCCGTCGCCACATACATCACCACCACGTCGGCCGGCCGCTGCTGCAGTTTCGCGGCCAGCGCGGCGTAGTCCGCCGGGTTGGACAAATCCATGCGCAGGTAGCCCAGCAGCGCGGCAAATCGCGAGAACTCTTCTTCGCTCGGGCGTTTGGCCAGCTCGACGTTGTCGAAGCGGGATTTGATCAAGGCGCGGTACTGGTCGTCGGACAGGTCGTCGCGCGCCACGCCCACGATGCGCCCGCCTTCCGGCAGCGAGCCGTGGCGAAAGGCCTGGAACAAGGCCGGCATGATCTTGCGCCACACCAGGTCACCGGTGCCGCCGAAGAGGATCAGGTCAAAGCTCATGGTAAAAAAGTGTCTTGGTAATTAAGTTTCACATTCTATGGGCATAATGGTAACTCGACCTTGAAGCCCGTGCGATGCCTGCACCCAGGTGTCCAGCGGTGTTTCATCCGGACCACGCCCGCCTTTTGCCCAGCATCCAGCCATGACCCAACTCGACGCCCTCAAACAGTTCACCACCGTGGTTGCCGACACCGGTGATTTCAAGCAACTGGGGCAGTTCAAGCCGCAGGACGCCACCACCAACCCTTCGCTGATCCTCAAGGCGGTGCAAAAGGCCGATTACCAGCCTTTGCTCAAGGACACCGTGGGCCGCTTCAAAGGCCGCGCCCTCGACGAAATCATGGACCGCCTGCTGGTGCGTTTCGGCTGCGAAATCCTCTCCATCATCCCGGGCCGCGTCTCGACCGAAGTCGATGCCCGCCTGAGCTTTGACGCCAACGCCACCTACACGCGCGGCGAACGCATCGTCGAGCTTTACCAGGCCGAAGGCATCCACATCGACCGCGTGCTGATCAAGGTCGCCGCCACCTGGGAAGGCATACAGGCGGCGGAGAAACTGGAGCAGCGCGGCATCCACACCAACCTCACCCTGCTGTTCTCCTTCGCCCAGGCGGTGGCCTGCGGCCAGGCCAAGGTGCAGCTGATCTCGCCCTTCGTCGGCCGCATCTACGACTGGTACAAAAAATCCGCCGGCGCGTCCTGGGACGAAGCCGCGATGGCCGGCGCCAACGACCCCGGCGTGAAGTCGGTGCGCGAGATTTACAACCACTACAAACATTTTGGCATCGCCACCGAGGTGATGGGCGCGAGCTTTCGCAACGTGGGCCAGATCACCGCGCTGGCCGGCTGCGACCTGCTGACCATCAGCCCCGAACTGCTGGCCCAGCTCGCGGCCTCCGATGCGCCACTGTCGCGCGCCCTGGACGCCAAGGCGGCCGCCGCGCTGGATCTGCCCGCCGTCAACTACGACGAAGCCGGTTTCCGCTATGCGCTCAACGAAGACGCAATGGCCACTGAAAAACTCGCCGAGGGCATACGCGCGTTCGCGGCCGATGCCGTGAAGCTCGAACAGCTGATGCAGGCGGCCTGAGCCATGGCCGTGCAGCCCCGACCCCGCTGTGACCGCACGCCGGCCTGGGCCGCGCTGCAGGCCTGCTTTGACACCCGCGGAAAGTCTTTTGACCTGCGCCAGGCCTTCGCGGCCGACCCCGGCCGCTTCGGGCACTTCAGCCAGGACGCGCCGCACGTTTTTGCCGACCTCTCGAAAAACCTGATCGACGCCGGCAGCGAGGCCTTGCTGCTGGAGCTGGCCGCGCAATGCCGGCTTGAGCAGCACCGCGACGCCATGTTCGCCGGCGAGCTGATCAACGGCACCGAGCAGCGCGCCGTGATGCATTTTTTACTGAGGAGCCCGGCCGCCGGTGGCATGGGCGGTGATCTCGCGCGCGTGCATGAAACCCTGGACGCCATGCTGGCCTACGCGGAGCAAGTGCGCGCCGACACCGCCATCACCGACATCGTCAACATCGGCATCGGCGGCTCCGACCTCGGGCCGCAGATGGCGGTGCTGGCGCTGGCTGAATTCGCCATACCCGGCAGGCGCTTTCACTTTGTCTCCAACGTCGACGGCGGTGAGCTGGCCGGCGTGCTGCGAGGGCTCAAACCGCAAAACACGCTGTTCCTGGTCGCGTCCAAGACTTTCACCACTACCGAGACCATGACCAACGCGCATTCGGCGCGGCGCTGGTTCGAAGCACAAGGCGGCACGGACGTCGGCCGACATTTCGCGGCCCTCACCACCAACGTCGCCGCGGCGAATGCCTTCGGCATCAAGACCACGTTCGGCTTCTGGGACTGGGTGGGTGGGCGCTATTCGCTCTGGTCGGCCATAGGCCTGCCGATTGCCATTGCCATAGGCGCGGCGGGCTTTCGCGAGCTGCTGGCCGGCGCGCATGCCATGGACGAGCATTTCCGCACGGCCCCGCTGTCGCGCAACCTGCCGGTGCGCCTGGGTTTGCTGGACGTCTGGTACCGCAATTTTTACGGCTTCAGCAGCCGCAGCATCGCGCCCTATAGTAGCGCCCTGCGGCGCCTGCCGGCCTATCTGCAACAGCTGGAAATGGAAAGCAACGGCAAACGCGTCGATGCCGACGGCCAGGCCCTGCCTTTCGCCACCTCGCCCGTGTTGTGGGGCGAGCCCGGCACCAACGGCCAGCACGCCTATTTCCAGATGCTGCACCAGGGCAGCACGGTGGTGCCGGTAGAGTTTGTCGCCGTCAGGCAGGCCGGCCACAGCCTGCCGGGCCACCATGCCACCTTGCTGGCCAATGTGCTGGCCCAGGCGCAGGCGCTGATGCAAGGCAAGGAAGATGGAGGCGGCCACAAACATTTCCCCGGCAACCGGCCCAGCACGTTTTTGCTGCTGGAGCGGCTCACGCCCGCCAGCCTCGGCGCACTGGTCGCGCTGCAGGAGCACCGGGTCTTCGCCAGCGGCGCGATCTGGGGCATCAACAGCTTTGACCAGTGGGGCGTCGAGCTCGGCAAGGTGCTCGCCAGGGACATAGAGCCGCGGCTGCGCAGCGGGGATGTGTCCGGCCTTGACGGCTCGACGGCCGGCCTGCTGCGCAAAATCGCCGGCTGATTTGCGCAAAACTGTGCGTTTTTCCATTGCGGGGCCGCGTGCTTCCGTGGTCAACTTGCCGCTTCGCCGATTTTTTCGATGACCCGCACCATGTCTTTACCCGTCCCGTCCCCCCGTGTTTCCCCTCGTTTTTCGAGCGTTGCCGCGGTGCTGCTCGCGATGGCCCTCGTCGCCGGCTGCGCAACCCGCGCGCCCACCGATGAGGATGCCGGTGTCGACGAACCGGCCAGCCAGGGCGGCACGGTGGGCCTGGCGGAAGGGGTGACCGGCACGGCCTGGGCCGCAATGTCGGCGCCGCCTATAGGCGGGGAACTCAAGCCCGACGACCTCAAGTGGGAAATATTCCGCGTGCCCGGCAAGCAGCCGGCCAGCTACAGCTATGTGCGCCATGAAGGCCGCGACGCGGTGCTGGCGAAGGCTGAGGCCTCCGGCAGCATCCTGCGCCATCGCTATCGCATCGAGCCGGACCAGCTTGGCCTCGTGCGTTTTTCCTGGAACGTGCCGAACGCCGGTGCCGGCGCCAACCTCACGCTGCCGCAACTCGATGACGTGCCGGTGCGGGTGGTGCTGGCGTTCGAAGGAGACCGTTCGCGGCTGTCGATGAAAAACTCCCTGCTGTCGGAGTTGAGCCGCCTGCTGACCGGCGAAGAGATGCCGTTCGCGACACTGGTGTATTCGTGGTCGCGGGTCAACCAGCCCGGCGAGGTCGTCGTCAACGAGCGCACCGACCGCATCCGCAAGATCGTCGTCGACTCGGGCGACCACGGCTACAACGAATGGCGCAGCTACGAGCGCGACATCCGTGCCGACTACCGCAAGGCTTTTGGCGAAGACCCGGGCGCCTTGCTGAGTTTCGCGGTCTTCACCGAAGGTGAAAAAAACGAAGGCCAGCTGCAGGCCTTCTACGGGCCGCTCAAGCTGGTACCGGCTTCGGCCGTCGCGCGCAAGTAGCGCCGCATCCGGTCGGCGCATCTGCGCCGGTCGCGGCATGGTTTCTCTGTCCATTTGTGAGAACGTCGCAGGCCGGCGGCCCGAACCGGCAGGGCCACATCGCGCCCGCCTTGACAATTTGTTGCATCTACTGATGCGGCATTTAGGGAAATTCCCACTCCTTCAATGCAACAAAGTATCAAGGTCCTTTGATCTGGTATCAACCCCGCCAGGAGGTTTCCCCAGAATGCAGTGAGCGGCAAAGCTGCCGTTTCGAACGACATAACGAAGGAGACATCTCATGAAGGGTTTTATCCAGGCAGGCCTGGCGCTTGCACTCTCGGGCGCCGGCATGGCCCATGCCGTGACCGAACTCGTGGTGGCGACGGTGAACAACGGCCACATGATCGAAATGCAGAAGCTCACGCCGGTTTTTGAAAAGGCCCATCCCGACATCAAGCTCAAATGGGTCACGCTCGAAGAGGGCACGCTGCGCCAGCGCGTCACCACCGACATCGCCACCAAGGGCGGGCAGTTCGACGTGATGACCATCGGCCTGTACGAAGCGCCGATCTGGTCGAAGAAGGGCTGGCTGCAGCCCATTGCCACCGATGCCGCCTATGACGTCGACGACCTGCTGCCCGCCATCCGCGCCGGGCTGTCGCATGAAGGCAAACTTTATGCCGCGCCGTTCTACGGTGAGAGCTCGATGCTGATGTACCGCAAGGACCTCGCCGACAAGGCCGGCTTCAAGATGCCCGATCAGCCCACATGGACACAGGTGAAGGAACTGGCCGGCAAGATCCACGACCCGAAAGCCGGCGTGTACGGCATGTGCCTGCGCGGCAAGCCGGGCTGGGGCGACAACATGGCCTTCCTCACCACGCTGGTCAACACCAACGGTGGCCAGTGGTTCGACATGCAGTGGAAGCCGCAGATCGACACCAAGCCCTGGAAGGACGCGATCAGCTTCTACGTGGACCTGATGAAAGCCTACGGCCCGCCCGGCGCCTCGGCCAACAGCTTCAACGAGAACCTCGCACTCTTCAATGAAGGCAAGTGCGGCATGTGGGTGGATGCCACCATCGCCGCCTCGTTCATCAGTGATCCGAAGCAGTCGAAGGTGGCCGACAAGGTAGCCTTTGCGCAGGCGCCGGTTGCCGTCACGCCCAAGGGTGCCAACTGGCTTTGGACCTGGAACCTGGCCATCCCTGCCAGCTCGACCAAGGGCGCGGCCGCCCAGACCTTTGTGAAATGGGCGACTTCCAGGGAATACATCAACCTGGTCGCCAAGGAACACGGCTGGGGCGCGGTGCCCACCGGCACGCGCAAATCGACCTACGCAAACCCCGAGTTCCAGAAGGTCGCAAAGTTCGCCGCCGCCGAGAAGAAAGCCATCGACAGCGCCAACCTCAGCGACAGCACGTTGCCCAAGTCGCCGTACGTCGGCGTGCAGTACGCGGCCATTCCCGAGTTCCAGGCCATCGGCGTGGCGGTGGGCCAGCAGATGAGCGCTGCCCTGTCGGGCAAGGTCACGGTGGACCAGGCCCTGAAGACATCGCAGACGGCTGCCGAGCGCGAGATGAAAAAAGCCGGGTACTACAAGTAATCGCAAGTAATCCCCCAGGCCGCCCACACTTCGCCCCGGGATTCACTACATGAACCGCCTCCTGCCGCGCGCGCTCATGGCCCCCGCAGTGCTCACGCTCTTCCTCTGGATGATCGTGCCGCTCGTGATGACCCTGTATTTCTCGTTCGTGAGCTACAACCTCATGCAACCCGGCGCCCATCCGTTCGCGGGCATCGAGAACTTTGAGTACTTCATCACCGACCCGGACTTCTGGCCCGCGACCTGGAACACGCTGCTGCTGATCGGCAGCGTGATCCTCATCACGGTGGTATTCGGCGTGCTGCTCGCCTTGCTGGTGAACGAGCCATTTCCGGGGCGGGGCGTCGTGCGGGTGCTGCTTATTTCGCCGTTCTTCGTCATGCCCGCGGTGAACGCACTGCTGTGGAAGCACATGATGATGAATCCGATCTACGGCGTGCTGGCCGACCTGTGGCGATTCTTCGGCGCGCAGCCGGTCGACTGGCTCACCGATGTGCCGCTGTTGTCGGTGATCATCATGGTGGCCTGGCAATGGCTGCCTTTCGCCTGCCTGATCTTCATTACCTCGCTGCAATCGCTTGACCGTGAGCAGATGGAAGCCGCACGCATGGACGGCGCGAGTTCCTTTCAGCGCTTCTTTTATCTCATCATCCCGCATCTCGGACGGCCGATGGCGGTGGTGATCATGATCGAGATGATTTTTCTGCTCAGCGTGTTCGCCGAAATCGCCATCACCACCAATGGCGGACCGGGCAACGAAAGCACCAATCTCACCTACATGATCTTCAAACAGTCGCTGATGAACTTTGACGTGGGCGTGGCTTCGGCGGGTGCCTTGTTCGCGGTGGTGGTGGCCAACATCGTGGCGGTATTCCTCATTCGCATCGTCGGCAAGAACCTCGACTAGACATGATGCACACCCTTACGCAGCGGAGCAACTGAACCATGCAACCAGGCGACTTTCTTGCGCAACTGCTTCGCACCGTGGGCGCGTGGGCCGCGGCGCTGCTGCTGTTTTTTCCGCTCGGCTGGCTGTTTCTCACGGCCTTCAAGACCGAACTCCAGGCGATTCATGTGCCGCCGCTGTTTATCTTTGAACCCACGCTCGACAACTTCAGCGAAGTGCAGCGCCGCAGCGATTACCTGCTCTATGCGCGCAACTCGCTCATCACCAGCCTGGGCTCGACCCTCATCGGGTTGTTGATCGCGGCGCCCGCGGCGTACTCGATGGCCTTCTTCCGCACGAAGAGGACGCGCGACATCCTGATGTGGATGCTTTCCACCAAGATGATGCCGGCGGTGGGCGCGCTGGTGCCGATCTACGTTCTCGCGCAGACCGCGGGCCTGCTGGATTCGCTCACCGCGCTGACCATCGTGTTCACGCTGTCGAACCTGCCGATCATGGTGTGGATGCTCTACAGCGCCTACAAGGACATTCCGAACGAGATCCTGGAAGCCGCGCGCATGGACGGTGCCAGCCTCTGGACCGAATTCCGCCATGTGGTGCTGCCGCTGTCGGTGGGCGGCCTGGCTTCGACCGGCCTGCTGTGCCTGGTGCTGAGTTGGAACGAGGCCTTCTGGGCCCTCAACCTCAGTTCGGCCAAGGCCGGAACGCTGGCGACCTTGATCGCCTCGTACTCCAGTCCCGAAGGCCTGTTCTGGGCCAAACTCTCGGCCGCCTCGCTGATGGCGATCGCGCCCATCGTCGTGTTCGGCTGGTTCAGCCAGAAGCAGCTGGTGCAAGGCCTGACATTCGGCGCGGTGAAATGAAAGGAATTGACTGATGGCTTATCTGGAACTCAAGGGCATCGAGAAAAGTTTCGGGGAGGCCCGAATCATTCGCGGCATCGATCTTGAAATCAACAAGGGCGAGTTCATCGTCTTCGTCGGGCCTTCGGGTTGCGGAAAGTCGACGTTGCTGCGCCTCATCGCGGGGCTGGAGCCCATCACCAAAGGCAACTTGCTGCTGGACGGCAGGGACATCACAGGGGTGCCTTCGGGCAAGCGCGACCTGGCGATGGTGTTCCAGAGCTACGCGCTCTACCCGCACATGAGCGTGTACGACAACATGTCCTTCGCGCTCAAGCTTGCGGGTGTGTCGAAAAGCGAGATCCAGGCCAAGGTCGAGCACGCGGCGAAGACGCTCAATCTCACCCAGTACCTCGGCCGCACGCCGAAAGAGCTGTCGGGCGGGCAACGGCAACGCGTGGCGATTGGCCGCGCCATTGTGCGCGCGCCCAAGGTATTCCTGTTCGACGAGCCCTTGTCCAACCTGGATGCCGCGCTGCGCGGCAATACCCGCGTCGAAATCCACAAGCTGCACCGCGCACTCGGCGCGACGACCATCTACGTCACGCATGACCAGGTCGAGGCCATGACGCTGGCCGACCGCGTGGTGGTGCTCAGGGACGGGCTGATCGAGCAGGTCGGCACGCCGCTCGAACTCTACGACCATCCGGCGAACCGGTTTGTCGCGCAGTTCATCGGTATGCCGTCGATGAACATGGTGGCGGCTGGCGCGATTCCGAGCTTTTCGGCGGCCACCGGCGGACGCTTGCCAGGCGACGGTTTCCTGGGCGTACGGCCGGAAGGCCTGCGCGTGCATCCAAAGCAGGCCGCTGCTTCGGGGGTGCCGGGCCACGTGGAGCTGATCGAGGCGCTCGGCGCCGACACCTTGATTCATGTCGACGTAGGCGGCGTGCCGCTGATAGCCCGCCAGAACGAACGCACGCCGCTGCATGCGGGTGACGACGTGGCGGTCGAACTCGACCCGTCGGTGCTTCACCTGTTCAACAGTGAAGGCCGTGCGGTCCCGGCCTGATTCCTTCCTTCTTCCCTTCCTCCCTCTTCTTTCGGGCATCCCCTTGATTCTCGCCACAGCGCCTCTTGCGCAAACTCCACGGGCCCTTTCGGAATTCACGGTGCTTCACCTTGGATTGGGTTCGTTTCATCGGGCCCACCAGGCCGCCTATCTTCAGCGGCTGATCGATGCGGGCGACACCCGTTGGTCAATAGTGGGCGCCAACATCCGGCCCGATATGGCCGAGGTGGTCGCGGCCCTGCAGGCACAGGGCGGGCGCTACACGCTGGAAACCGTATCGCCGGCCGGCGAGTACCGCTACGAACAGATTGAAGCCATCCGCGAAGTGCTCCCCTGGGAAGACTCGCTGGCCGCGGTGATCTCTCGCGGTGCGGCGCCGTCCACGCGCATCGTTTCATTCACCGTGACCGAGGCGGGCTACTACCTCGACACCCAGGGCAAGCTGGACCTGTCTTTCAGTGATCTGGCGGCGGACCTTGAACGCGCACGCCGCGGCGAGATCGGGGAAGAGAGTGGTGAGGGCGGCGAGGGCATGACCATCTATGGCGCCGTCTGCGCGATCCTGCGCGCGCGCAAGGCAAGGCAGGCCGGCCCGGTCACCCTGCTCAACTGCGACAACCTGCGCCACAACGGCGACCGCTTCCGTGACGGGCTGCGCGAGTTCATCGAACTTGCGGGCGATGGCGACCTGCTCTCGTGGGTCGGCGCAAACACCCTTTGCCCGAACGCGATGGTCGATCGCATCACGCCGCGCCCGCCGCCTGAGTTGCGCGCCCGCGTGAAGGCCGCCACAGGGCGCGACGATTCGGCGGCGGTCACGGGCGAGA
The DNA here is from genome assembly GCF_056405735.1 of Polaromonas sp. P1_F2. NCBI lineage: Bacteria > Pseudomonadati > Pseudomonadota > Betaproteobacteria > Burkholderiales > Comamonadaceae > Polaromonas > Polaromonas sp. P1_F2. Next base: position 187,425 of record NZ_JBFUBN010000002.1, read on the forward strand.
GTTTCATCCAGTGGGTGATCGAAGACAGGTTCGCGGCCGGGCGCCCCGACTGGGGCCGTGTGGGCGTTGAGCTGGTCGAATCGGTGCAACCCTACGAGGAGGCCAAGATCCGCATCCTCAATGCCACGCACAGCTGCATTGCCTGGGCCGGCACGCTGCTGGGGCTGGAGTTTATCCACGAAGGCACGCACCATGCGGCGATCCGGAAAATGGCCTGGGACTACGTGACCGACGACGTGATTCCCTGCCTGAGTTCGCCTGAGGTCCCAAGCCCGATCAACCTTGCGGTCTACCGGGACGTGGTCATCGACCGCTTTGGCAACCCCTCGATCCGCGACACCAACCAGCGCGTGGCGGCCGATGGTTTTTCGAAGATCCCGGGCTTCATCGCGCCCACGGTGCGCGAGCGGCTCGCCGCGGGCCAGCCGATAGCCAGCGTTGCGATGCTGCCCGCGCTGTTCCTCGCCTTCCTGCAGCGCTGGCATCGCGGGGAACTGCCTTATGCCTACCAGGACCAGGGCATGGACGAGGCCGTGGCACACGCGATCTGCGGCGCTGCCGACCCGGTCATCGCGCTGTGTTCGGACGCGGCGCTGTGGGGGATCGCCGCCGGCGATGCGCGGCTCATCGACGCCGTGCGCAGTGCGAGCGGGCGTGTGTCGGATTTCATGAATCTGGGGGCAACAGCATGAGCGAACGTCTGAAAAACCGCCACGTGCTGTTGACCGGCGCCGGTGGTGGCATAGGCCTGGCGGTCGCCGAGGCCTGCATTGCTGAAGGCGCGCGCTGCAGTGTGGTGGACCGCGCGGCAACGGCGCCCGAGGCTGTGCGGGCGCTGCAGACGCGCCATCCGGGCTGTCTTGCCTACATCGCGGCGGATGTCACGGACGCCAAGGCGATTGCGCGCCTGCTCGCGGAGGCACGAGCCGCTTTTGGTCCCATCCATACGCTGTTCAACAACGCGGCCGTGTTCGACCTCGCGCCTTTGCTCGACAGCGACGAGGCTTCTTTCGACGAGCTGTTTGCCGTCAACGTGAAGGGCATGTTCTTTGTCATGCAGGCCGTGCTTCGCCACATGGTCGAAGCCGGCACGCAGGGTGCGTCGGTCATCAACATGGCCTCACAAGCCGGCCGGCGCGGCGAAGCGCTGGTGTCGCACTACTGCGCGACCAAGGCCGCGGTCATCAGCTACACCCAGAGCGCCGCACTGGCCATGGCGCCGCATGGCATTCGCGTCAACGGCATTGCCCCCGGTGTGGTCGATACGCCGATGTGGGACCGTGTCGACAGCCTGTTCGCCAGGGCGGAAGGCCTGCCGCCGGGAGAAAAGAAGCGGCGCGTGGGCCTGGAAGTGCCGCTTGGCCGCATGGGTGTACCGGCCGACGTCGCGGGTGCGGCGGTATTCCTCGCCAGCGACGAAGCGCGCTACATCACGGCGCAGACCCTGAATGTCGATGGTGGTAACGTCATGAGCTGATTTCCCGGGCTTGAACGCGATGAATGACGACTTCCATTTGTACCTCGACAGCGCCGACCTGGCCGAACTGCAGGCCTGCCTCCCGCACCCGGTGGTCCACGGCGTGACAACCAATCCCACGCTGCTGCGGCGCGCGGGCATAGGCCGTTCGGCCGTGCCCGGCCTGCTGGCGCGCTGCATCGACCTGGGCGCGCGGCGGGTGCAGGCGCAGGTGTATTCGAGCGATGTCGACGGCATGCTCGAAGACGCGCAAGAATTGCTGTCGCACTTCGACCGGGGCCAGCTGGTCGTGAAGATTCCCGCCACCCGCCAGGGCCTTGATGCCGGCGCACGGCTTATCGCTCAGGGTGTACCCGTCACGTGGACGGCTGTCTACGCACCCGAGCAGGCGCACTTTGCCGCACAGCTGGGCGCGGCTTATGCGGCACCCTACCTGGGGCGGCTCGAAGACGCCGGTGCTGACGGGTTGGCGCTGATCGAGCAGATGCAGGCGCTGGTGGATCGGCGGCCTTCGTCCGGCACCCGCCTGCTGGTGGCGAGCGTCCGCTCCCGCGAGGCCTACCTTTCCTTGCTGGGGCTGGGTGTGGGGGCCATCACGATTCCTCCGCGCCTCTTCGCGGAATTGCTCGACCATCCCGCCACGCTGGCTGCCGAGCGCGGATTCCTGGCCGACGCCGGCGCCTTGCATTGACCGAGAATCCACCATGCGCATTGCAATCACGGGCGAGGCCCTTATCGATTTCACCGCCGGCGAGGCAGGCACGCTGGCTTTCCTGGGCCATGAAGGCGGCTCGCCGCTCAACACGGCCGTCGCCTGCGCCCGCCTCGGGGCGCCCATCGGTTTCCTCACGCAACTGTCGACCGACCTGTTCGGCGAACGATTGATGGGTTTTCTCGAACAAAACGGGGTGGACACCCGGTTCATCCTGCGCAGCCATGCGCCGTCAACCCTGGCCTTCGTCGAGCGCACACCGCAGACCAACCGCTATGCCTTCTATACGCGCGGCAGCTCCGACGCGACCTGGGCGCCTGAGCCGCTGCCCCAGTTGCCGGCGGACTGCCGTTTTCTGCACTTTGGCTCGATCGCGCTCCTGCAGGAACCTGCCGCCACGCGCATCACCGATCTGATGGCCGCCAACGCAGGGCGCCGTGTGATCATGTTCGATCCCAACGTGCGGCCCAGCCTGATTCCCGACATGGCGGCCTACCGTGCGCGTGCCGTGGGCTGGTTTGCGATGGCCGACCTGGTCAAGCTCAGCGACGAAGACGCCGAGCTGCTGGCGCCCGGCCGGCCTGCCGATGCACTGGCGGCGGATTGCCTGCAAGCCGGTGCGCGTGCGGTGATCGTCACGCGCGGCGCCAGCGGCGCCACGCTCTGGCGCACCGGGCGCGAAGCGCTTGCCGTGGCGGCGCCGCGCGTCAAGGTGATCGACACCATAGGCGCGGGCGACACTTTCACGGCCGGGCTCTCGGTTTCGCTGCTTGCGCATGGCGTCGAGAACCCGGCCCAGCTCGGCGAGCTGGGCGACAGCGCATGGCGCGAAGTGATGCGCTTCGCCGCCATGGCCGCCGCACTGAACTGCACCCGCGAAGGCGCCGATCCACCCACGCTGGAAGCCGTTCGCGCCGCGCTCCTGCGGGAGGACAATGAGGCCCTTGCTTCCCGGTCCTGATCCAGGCTGCCATGACCACGTCCGCATCCAGACGCGCTATACCCCGCCAGCGCCAGCCCGAGCTGGAACGCGACATCGCGCGCTCTCCCTTGCTCGGCTACGAGGCCCCTGAAACCGGTCTGGTGCGCTGCCTTGCGCACGGCTTCCCGAGTCCGCTGGTACGCTGGCATTTTCATGAAGAGTATGAACTGCACCTGATCACCGAGACCTCGGGCAAGGCCTTTGTCGGCGACTGGATAGGGCCGTTCCAGCCGGGCCATCTGGTGCTGTGCGGCCCGCGGCTGCCGCACAACTGGATTTCGCTCGACGTGCCCGAAGGCGGCGCCGCGGGACGCGACCGGGTGATCCAGTTCCATCACGAACCCATCGAACGCGCGGCGGCCGGGATTCCCGAACTGCGCGAGGTGATGCAATTGCTCGAGCGGGCGCGCCACGGCATCGAATTTTTTGGCATGTCGCAACAGGCGCAAATGCACTGGGACAACATCAAGGCCTCGCGCGGAGTGCGCCGCCTCGGCCGATTTTTCGAGTTCATGGCCGATCTGGCGCAATGGACGGACTACCGGCTGCTGTCGAGCGTACAGATGCAAGGGGCGCAGGGCGCCGATGGCGATGCGCAGGTCGACCAGATCAACGGCATCGTCAACCGTATGACCGCCAACATGGCGGAGCCGATCTCGATGTCGGCCGTGGCAGCCGAGCTCGGCATGAGTGAAAGCCGTTTCAGCCGCTTCTTCCAGCGTTCCACCGGCAACAGCTTTACCGATTTCGTCAACCGCGTGCGCATCAACAGCGCCTGCCACATGCTGATGCAGACCGACCACAAGGTCACCGACATCTGTTACCAGGTCGGGTTCAACAACGTGGCGAACTTCAACCGGCGTTTCCTGGAGATCAAGGGCATGACGCCCACCGAGTTCAGGCGCCAGGCCGACGGCCGATTCGGCCGGTCATCCTGATTTTCGGGGTTTATCCCCGCTTCTCCGGCAGGCGCGGGATCAAAACTGGTAGCCCAGCTGCACCGTGAAGCAGTTGGGGTCCAGCCTTACGTCAATCGTCTGGCCCGTGCTCAGCGTACCGCGCGTCTTGAGCAGGGTCTTGGTGTAGCTGCCTTCCACAAACCATTTCTCGGTGAGCTTGTAGACCCCTCCTATCTGAAAGGACGGGGCCAGCTTGGATTTGAAGGACACCCCGGTGGGTGGGCCACCGGGATTGGTCAGCGCGGTCAGCAGGGCGCTGCCCTTTTCCTTGTAAAACCGCACGTAGGACAGGCCGGCGCCCAGGTAGGGCCGGAAGCTGGCGTTGGCTTCGAAGAAGCGGTACTGGGCGATCAGCGTGACTGGCAAGGCCTTGGTTTCGGCCACCTTGCCGAAACCCGCGAGCACGCCGTCGCCGGTGACGTCATGCCGGAACCCCAGGCCCAGCGGCAGGTGCAGGTTCAGGTGGTCGGTGATCATGTAATTCACCGCGCCTGTCAGCCGGGTGTCGTTGCTGACGCCGACGCGCACATTCGGTATGTTGCCCGTGAGGCTGTCGCTGTCCACTGAAGGTTTGATGCGCGTGACGCCGGCCGAGAGGGACCAGGTGCCGGCCTGCTGCGCGAAAACGGGGAGGGCGGAGGCAGCAGCCATGAGGGCTGCGGCAATCAGGTGGGGTCTGGAAAGAGTCATGGGCTGGTGACCGTTGTGGCGTGTTGGAGGGTTCATCCAGTGGATCGATGCGTCTCATGGTAGCGGCAAGCGCCGCCAAGCGCTGCCTTCCGCGTGGTTTTAAGGGCAGTGGGTGAAGCGCAGACGCAACGCCCCGGCCAATTGAAAACGTTCTTCGTACAAGGTTTGTACGGATGCGTACAAGGCGGTTTACGCGCTTTGAAGTCGGCCGCTGCGTGGGTGCCGTCCGGCCGTGGTAGCCCCGCGGGGCGGGCCGCATTATCATGCGGCAGGGAATTCACCCTGTTTACACCTTGTGAGGAGGATCACTGTCATGAATTTCGGCCAAGCCATCTCCACCTGTTTTTCCAAATACGTCACTTTTACCGGCCGGGCATCGCGGCCGGAGTTCTGGTGGTTCTTCCTGTTCCAGATCATCGTCCTGATCGTCACCGGCATGATCAGCAACATCCTGTACGGCATCGCCGCGCTGGCGATGTTGTTGCCGGCCATCGCGGTGGGCGTGCGGCGCCTGCATGACATCGGCAAGACCGGCTGGCTGATGCTGATCGGCCTGATTCCGCTGGTCAACCTGTTGCTGCTGTACTGGTGCGTGCAGCCCTCGGAAGGCCCGAACCAGTATGACGAAGGCGCCGCACCCGCGGCACCCGCCGAGCAATAAAAAAAGGGCCGCGAAAGCGGCCCTTTTTGATGGAGCGAGAAGCTCAGGCAGGCATTACATGCCCATGTCGCCCATGCCGCCCATACCACCCATGCCGCCTGGCATGCCGCCGCCGGCGCCGGACTCTTCCTTCGGAGCCTCGGCAATCATGGCTTCGGTCGTCAGCATCAGGGATGCGACGGAGGCTGCGTTCTGCAGTGCGGTGCGGGTGACCTTCGTGGGATCCAGGATACCCATTTCGATCATGTCGCCGTAGGTGTCGTTGGCTGCATTGAAGCCGTAGTTACCCTTGCCGGCCAGCACGGCGTTCACCACCACAGAGGCTTCGCCGCCTGCGTTGTAAACGATTTCGCGCAGGGGGGCTTCGATGGCGCGCAGCACCAGCTTGATACCGGCGTCCTGGTCAGGATTGTCGCCGGCGATCTTGCCTGCAGCCTGCTTGGCGCGCAGCAGCGCCACGCCGCCGCCGGCCACGATGCCTTCTTCCACGGCAGCGCGGGTAGCGTGCAGTGCGTCTTCCACGCGGGCCTTCTTTTCCTTCATTTCGACTTCGGTGGCAGCGCCGACCTTGATCACGGCAACACCGCCGGCCAGCTTGGCCACGCGCTCTTGCAGTTTTTCACGGTCGTAGTCGCTGGTCGCTTCTTCGATCTGGACGCGCACTTGCTTGACACGTGCCTCGATGTCGGCAGCGGCGCCGGAACCGTCGATGATGATGGTGTTTTCTTTGCCCACTTCGATGCGCTTGGCCTGGCCGAGGTCAGCCAGCGTCACTTTTTCGAGCGACATGCCGACTTCTTCAGCGATGACCTTGCCGCCGGTCAGGCAGGCGATGTCTTCCAGCATGGCTTTGCGGCGGTCGCCGAAGCCGGGGGCCTTCACAGCCACAACCTTCAGGATGCCGCGCAGGGTGTTCACCACCAGCGTCGCCAGGGCTTCGCCCTCGACTTCTTCGGCAATGATCAGCAGCGGACGGCCGGCCTTGGCGACTTGTTCCAGGGTAGGCAGCAGGTCACGGATGTTGCTGATCTTCTTGTCGTAGAGCAGAACAAAGGGGTTGTCCAGCAGTGCGGACTGCTTTTCAGGGTTGTTGATGAAGTAAGGGGAGAGGTAGCCGCGGTCGAACTGCATGCCTTCGACGACGTCGAGTTCGTTTTGCAGCGACTTGCCGTCTTCCACGGTGATCACGCCTTCTTTACCAACCTTGTCCATTGCGTCGGCAATGATCTTGCCGATGGATTCGTCGGAGTTGGCCGAGATCGAACCGACCTGGGCGATTTCTTTCGACGTGGTGGTGGGCTTGGAAGCCTTCTTGAGCTCTTCGGTCAGGGCCAGCACGGCCTTGTCGATACCGCGCTTCAGGTCCATCGGGTTCATGCCGGCGGCCACGTACTTCATGCCTTCGCGGACGATGGCCTGGGCCAGAACGGTGGCGGTGGTGGTGCCGTCGCCGGCGTTGTCGGAGGTCTTGGAAGCGACTTCCTTGACCATCTGCGCGCCCATGTTCTGCAGCTTGTCCTTGAGTTCGATTTCCTTGGCGACGGACACACCGTCCTTGGTCACCGTGGGGGCGCCGAACGAGCGCTCCAGAACCACGTTACGACCTTTGGGGCCCAGGGTTACCTTGACGGCGTTGGCCAGGATGTTCACACCCTCGACCATGCGTGCGCGGGCTTCGCCGCCGAAAATGACGTCTTTTGCTGCCATGATTAATTCTCCAGATTCAGTTGATTAGGGATTTGACGCGGCGGGAGAAATTACTTCTCAACCACTGCGAACAGGTCTTCTTCTTTCATGACGAGCAGTTCGTCGCCGTCGACCTTGACGGTCTGGCCGCTGTATTTGCCGAACAGCACGCGGTCGCCGACTTTCACGCCCACGGGGCTCAGTTCGCCCTTGTCGTTCTTCTTGCCTGGGCCAACGGCCAGCACTTCGCCTTGATCAGGCTTTTCAGCGGCGCTGTCGGGGATGACGATGCCGGAAGCGGTTTTGGTTTCGTTTTCCACGCGTTTGACGATCACGCGGTCGTGCAAAGGACGAAGTTTCATGAGAGCTCCTTGTTTGAGAACACTGGTTTTGGGAATCAAAAAGCACCCGGCTGGAAGTGGGTGCTTGTTAACTTTGGTGGATTGACTGGGCTTTGTTAGCACTCAATACCATCGAGTGCTAATCATAGGGGCAATTGGGCCCTATTTCAAGGCAAGGGCCGGAAAACCTGCTTTTTGGGGCGGCCGCGGGTGTTGCGGAGCGCCATTGGGCTGGATTCCGTCAAAACCCGACCCAGCTGGCGATAGCGATATTCGTCAAACAGGACTGCGTGCCTTGCTGGGTGCGTGGCCGATGACACGCTTGAACGCCCGGCTGAAGGAGGCCTCGGAGTCGTAACCCAGCCGATCGGCGGCCGTGGTGACACGCATTCCGTCCTGCGCGATCCAGTTGCGCGCCTGGAACATGCGGATGCGAGCCACGTACCGGGCAGGGCTCTCGCCCACCGATTCCTTGAAGGCCTGGGCAAAACGTGATCTTGATGCTCCCATGATGTTCGCCAGCTCCGGCACGCTCCAGTCCTGCTCCGGCGTCGCGTGGATGGCGGCCAGCACCTTGCCCACGCCGGGCGAGCGCAGCGCCGCGATCCAGCCCGTCGAGTTGCTGCAAGCGCATTCGACCCAGGCGCGGATGATGGTCGCGGCGAGCACATCGGCCATGCGGGCCAGGATGCCGCAGGCGCCCATGCGGTTGAGCGAGGCTTCTCGCTCCATCGCCTCGAGCAGCATGGGCACGCCCGGGTCGCGCTGAGCCAGGTCGCCAGCGCGGATCACCCCCGGCATCATGGCCAGCAAGGGATGCAGCGGGTCGAGGTTGAATTTCATGGTGCCGCAGAACATGACGTGGGACGGTGCTTGCGCCAGGGGTGCCCCGTCCCGCAACAGATAGATATCGTCCGCGACCCGCTCGCGATCGAAGGTCGCGAGGGCCACCGGCGGAACTTCGGGTGAACTGGCCACGGTGTGGGCCGTGCCGCGCGGCAGCAGCACCGCGTCACCGGCCTTCAGTTCCATCCACCCGGACGGCTCTGTGTGCAGCCAGCAATCTCCGCTGCCGACGAAATGAAAACGCGCGGTGGCTTGCGCGGTAAAGGAAATCGCCCACGGCGCATGCATGAGGCAGCGGCCGTACTCGACGCCGTCCAGGCGCAGGCCCAGCAGGATCTGGGTGAGGGGATCGGGCCCCGCAGCAGGCAGGCCCGCGCCTTCGTGAGGGGGCTGAACGACGACGGGCGTGAAAGTTCTGGAGGAATCGTCAAGCATTTCGGCTCTTTCGCCATGGAAATGTGTGGATGCTAGGCCTAAGCTGGTCACCCTGTCCTCAACAAGGCTTCATATCTCATGCCATCCAATTCCTCTTCTGCCTGCCTAGATCCGCTGGCTGCCGGCGCAGGCCCTGCCAACAATTCATCCGGCGAGGCCGCCGCTCTCTGGCCGGCGGTCGCCTCACTTTCCCTGGGTGTGTTCGGCCTGGTCACGGCGGAATTCCTGCCGGCCAGCCTGCTGACTGCCATGGCGGCCGATCTCCATGTCACGGCTGGCGCCGCGGGCCAGGCCGTCACGGCCACCGCGCTCGTCGGCGCGGTGGCCGCGCCGACCATCCCCTTGCTGACGGCGCACTTCGACCGCAAGCGGGTGCTGCTGACGCTCACCGCCCTCCTGCTCGTGTCCAACCTGCTGGCGGCAACGGCCGGTTCGCTCGCGGTGCTGCTGTTCGCGCGCGTGGTGCTCGGCATCGCGCTCGGCGGGTTCTGGTCGATGGCGGCGGCGCTGGCGATGCGCCTGGTGCCGGAGCGGCTTTTCCCGCGGGCGATGTCGCTGGTGTTGACCGGCGTCTCCATTGCCACCGTCTGCGCGGCGCCGGTCGGCGCCTGGATGGGCAGTTTGTGGGGGTGGCGCAGCGCTTTTGTCGCGGCAGGGGTGGTCGGCGTGCTGGCTTTCCTTGTGCAGCTGGCAGCGTTGCCGGCGCTGCCGCCACGCGACAAGGCCAGTTTGAAAGGCCTGCGCGACCTGCTCACGCGGGGGCCGGTGCGCATTGCGTTGCTGGCCGTGCTGTTGGTGATATCCGGCCACTTCGCGGGCTTCACCTACATCCGGCCCGTGCTCGAAGACGTGACGAAGTTGTCGGTGGCGGCGATTTCCGCCGTGCTGCTGGGCTACGGCATCGGCGGCTTCTTCGGCAACTTCGCGGGGGGCTGGCTGGCGGGACGCAGCGAACGCTACGCGATCGTCGCCGGCAGCGCGATGATCGCCCTGCTGGCCGCCGCGCTGCTCATAGGCGGCAGCTCCACCGTGGTCACCGCCGTGGCCGTGGCGCTGTGGGGGTTCGCGTTCGGCGCATTCCCGGTCGGCTTCCAGACCTGGATTGTGCGCGCCGCGCCCGACCAGGCAGAGGCTGCGGGCGGCCTGCTGGTGGCGGCCTTCCAGATCGCCATTGCCACGGGCGCCATCGCGGGCGGCCTCATCGTTGACTGGACAGGTGCGCTCGGCGCCCCTGCATTCGCCATGGTGGCCGTAGTGCTGGGCGGCCTGCTGGCATGGCGGCGCGGCCCCGGATCAGGCCGCGGCTGAATCGCGGAGGTGAACATGGCCAAGCCGAAACCAGACCCCGACACCAATCGGCGCATCACATTGGCGTCGCACCCGCGCGGCCTGCCTGTTGCGTCCGACTTCCATCTCGTGACCGAGCCCGTGCCGCGTCCGGGCGAAGGCCAGGTATTGCTGCGAACGCAGTTCCTTTCGCTGGATCCGTACATGCGCAACCTGATGGACAGCATCGGGCCCGGGTACGCGCCCCCCGTTCCGCTTGGCGGCACCATGCCGGGCGGCACCGTCAGCCGCATCGTGGAGTCCAGGCATCCCCAATACCGCGCGGGTGATCTCGTGCTCGCCAACGCCGGCTGGCAAGACTACGCTGTCAGCGATGGGAGCGACCTGCTGGCGATAGGTGAGATGGCCCGTCCATCCCTGGCGCTGGGCGCGCTCGGGATGCCGGGCTTCACGGCGCACGTCGGCCTGCTGGACATCGGCCAGCCCAAGGCCGGCGAAACCGTGGTGGTCGCGGCGGCCACCGGCGCGGTGGGCGCCATGGTCGGCCAGATCGCGAAACTCAAGGGTGCTCGTGTCGTCGGTATCGCCGGCGGTGAGGACAAGTGCCGGCAGGCTGTCGACGACCTGGGCTTTGATGCCTGCATCGACAGGCACGGGCCCTTATTTGGAGAGCAGCTTGCCGCCGCATGCCCGGCGGGCATTGACGTGTACTTTGAGAACGTCGGCGGTGAGGTGTTGTCGGCAGTCCTTCCCCTGCTCAATATCGGCGCACGCATGCCGGTGTGCGGCTTTGTCGCGCATTACAACGACTCGGCAGGCCCAGCCGGCGCCAACCAGTTGCCGCAGTTCCTGGCCGCCATTCTGCAGAAGCGGGTACGGGTGCAGGGCTTCATCATCCTTGACCACTATGGCGCGCGCTTTGACGTGTTCCGCAGTGAAATGGACGAATGGGTTGGCAGTGGACAGGTCAAAGCAGTGGAGCATGTTGTGGACGGCCTTCTGGAAGCGCCCGCCGCCCTGGCAGACCTGTTACAGGGCCGGCACTCCGGCAAGGTCGTTGTGCGCCTGGAGGCCTAGCTGCGGAGGCGGCGGATTGCGGTGGAAAAGAGCGCCGCGAAAATGAAGGACTGGTGCCAGCCGAATCGAGCTTGTCCTACACGGAATTCCTCTCCCGCTGACGACTTGTTACCCCTGCGCCCCCTAAAGTCGAAATTCATCCACTCCGGGCCCGATGGGCAGCAAGATGTTTCTAGACAGTTTTCCACGCGAGGAAGCACAGGACAGCCGCGGCTTGCGCCCGGCTCGCGAAGCGGCGGCCGAACCAGCCAAGTCCCGCCATCCCTGGCCCTTCCCGGTGTCCGGCAAGCAAATCGGCGTGCCTACGGCGCCAGCGCGACCGCAAGGCGGTCCGTCAGGCTCCGTCCCGGCCGGCAGCAGTTTTGTCACCTGATGGATTCCATGGAATCCGCCGCCTTGACCTCTGTGCCCGGGAGAGGGAAATGAGCACCAGATCCAGTCCGGAGCCGGGAACCCGGCGGACCGGCGGCACAAAGACCCCTGCGGGCCCGCCCCGCAAGAAGGCTTCGGATGAATTCGGCAAGGAGGGCACCAACAAAACCCTTCCCGAGCCCAAGGCCGACGGTGAACCTTCCGAAGAACTGGGCAACACCCCGCATATCGGGAAGACGCCTTACACGCGCGGCTGAGTCTCCGGAATGGCGGCTTGGTGCGCTGACTTGCGCAACACCGTCAGGGGCAGCGTGGCCGCGATGGTCGTGCCCTGGGTGGCGTTGATGTCCAGGCGCCCCCCCGAGGCCTCCACCCGGTGGCGCATTCCCTGCAGGCCATGGCTTGAGGCCTGGACGGCCAGCGGGTCGAAACCCCGGCCGTCATCGTGGACCGTCACCACGATGTAGTCCTTGTAGCTCAGCAGGTTGATGTCCACGTTCTGCGCCTGCGCATAGCGGGCGATGTTGGTCAGCGCTTCCTGCACGAGCCGGTAAACCGTCAACTGGATGGTTTCGTCCAGCGCCGCGGGCTCAAGGTTGGTGGCAATGCTCAGGCCCGAACGCTGGGCGAATTCGCGCGTCAGGATTTCCAGGGCCGGCACCAGCCCAAGATTGGACAGCGAGGAAGGCCGAAGGTCTTCAATGATGCGCCGCTTCAGGGAGATGCCGCTGTTGAGCGTTTCAATCAGGTGCTCGATGCGGGCGGGCAGGTCGCCGTTGTCGCCGGACAGCTTGGCCTTGATGCGCGCGACGTCGAGTTTGGCCGCCGTGAGCAGGGCGCCGAGCTCGTCGTGCAGCTCGCGTGCCAGGTGGCCTTTTTCCTCTTCCCGGATCTGCTGCAGGTGGGTGGCCAGTTCGGCCAGCCGGCTGGTGCGTTCCCTGACCTGGACGCCCAGCAGGTCGCGCTCGGCCTGCAATGCCAGCTGCTGGCGCTGCCCGGCCTGGTCCAGGGCGGCTGTCTGGCGCAAATACAGCCAGAAGGCGATAAAAGCGACGCTTGCCACCAGGGTGATGCCTATGCGCGTCAGGAGCAGGGAGTGCCGGACCTCCGTGTAGCCGTTGGCGGTCTCCTGGTTGGTCTCGGTGACCAGCCGGCCGGCGCCGTTGCGGATGATGTCCATTTGCTCCTTGCCCACCTCCGTGGTCAGGACAAAGCGCCAGGCGTCGTCCTTTCCCTCGTTCTTCATGCGGATGGACAGGTCCATTTCGGCCAGCTTGCGCTGCACCGTCCGCCCCAGCGTCGACAGCGTGTCGACCTGGTCCTTGCGCATGGCGAGCAATTCGCGCAGTTGGTCCTGCGTCTGGCTGATGTCCGCGATGGCGGCCTTGTAGGGCTCCAGGTACATGGTGTCGCCGGTCAACAGGTAACCGCGCTGCCCGGTTTCCGCGTCGAGCACATCGCGCAGCAGCCGCTGCACATGGCTGCGCGCGACATGGGCCTTGGCCACTTCGTCCATCGCCTCCATGGATCGGAGGTACGAAAGCTCGCTGATGCCGATCAGCGTGAGCACAGCGACCAGGGCGCAGGCGATGTTGACGGCCATTTTGTGGGGAGTGCTTCGCATGGGAGCTTTCGTGGAAGTTCTCGAATAGTGCCGCCGGCCGGCTCAACCTGCCCAAAATTGTAGAGGCCGGCCCTCTCGGCAAAGCATGAAAAAAGCCACCCGAAGGTGGCTTTATGTTGCCGGTGTTTGGCAGGCGGCGGCGTAGGACGCCGCGCCTTGGTATCGGGCTTGTTGCGTGGAGCTTACAGGCCCGCAGCCGCGCGGAGCGCAGCAGCTTTGTCAGTACGCTCCCACGTGAATTCCGGTTCGTCGCGGCCGAAGTGGCCGTAGGCTGCGGTCTTTTCGTAGATGGGGCGCAGCAGGTCGAGCATCTGGATGATGCCTTTGGGGCGCAGGTCGAAGTGTTCGTTGACCAGGGCCGAAAGTTTTTCGTCTGAGATCACGCCGGTGCCTTCGGTGTAGACCGTGACGTTCATGGGCTTGGCCACGCCGATGGCGTAAGCCACCTGGATCTGGCACTGGCGGGCCAGGCCGGCCGCCACGATGTTCTTGGCGACGTAGCGGGCGGCGTAGGCGGCCGAGCGGTCCACCTTGCTGGGATCCTTGCCGCTGAAGGCGCCGCCGCCGTGCGGGCAGGCGCCGCCGTAGGTGTCGACGATGATCTTGCGGCCGGTCAGGCCGCAGTCGCCCTGCGGGCCGCCGATGACGAAGCGGCCGGTCGGGTTGATCAGGTAACGGGTGTCCTTGGTGATCATGCCTTTTGGCAGCACCGGCTTGATGATCTCTTCAATGATGGCTTCGTTGAAGGAAGCCTTCATCTTGTGCGCGGTTTCGCTCTGGTCGGGGCTGTGCTGGGTGGACAGCACCACGGTGTCTATGCTGTGCGGCTTGCCGTCCACGTAGCGCATGGTGACCTGGCTTTTCGCGTCGGGGCGCAGGAAAGGCAGGCGGCCGTCCTTGCGCAGCTGGGCCTGGCGTTCGACTAGGCGGTGCGCGTAATAAATCGGCGCGGGCATCAGCTCGGGGGTTTCATCGCAGGCGTAGCCGAACATCAGGCCCTGGTCGCCGGCGCCGATGTTCAGGTGGTCGTCGCTGGCGTGGTCCACGCCCTGGGCGATGTCGTTGGACTGCTTGTCGTAGCAGACCATGACGGCACAGCCCTTGTAGTCGATGCCGTATTCGGTGTTGTCGTAGCCGATGCGCTTGATGGTGTCGCGTGCGACCTGGATGTAGTCGACGTGCGCGTTGGTGGTGATTTCACCGGCCAGCACGACCAGGCCGGTGTTGGTCAGGGTTTCGGCGGCGACGCGGCTGCGCGGGTCCTGTTTGAAAATCGCGTCGAGAATCGCGTCGGAAATCTGGTCGGCGACCTTGTCGGGATGGCCCTCGGAGACGGATTCGGAAGTAAAGAGAAAATCGTTCGCCATTGCGTACACTCCATAAAGTTTGTCGGCGCGTTGCCGGCTGGAATGCTTCGGCGAACGCTTTAGCAGTTTGGTTTAATGTCGCCCTGCAAGTTGTTCAGTAACTCAGCGACAGCCTGCATTATAAGACAGCCTGTTTTGGGCTGGATTGGCCCTTCAATACCCCTTTTTTCCGCTCAATGCCCTGGTTGTTCCGATTCTTCGCCCTCTGGCCGCTGGCCGCCCTGCATGCGCTGGGCGCTGCGCTGGGCTGGCTGGTCTGGGCCGCGAGCCCGCGCTACCGCGCGCAGTTCCGGGCCCATGTGGCGCAGGCCGGCCTGCCGTTTGAGCTGGCCCGTCCGGCGATCGCGGAAGCCGGGCGTTTTATCGCCGAACTGCCCAAGCTGTGGATGCGGCCGGCCACGGAGTCCTGCCTGGACAATGTGCGAGTAGAAGGCCAGGCCCACGCGGAGCAGGCATTCGCCCAAGGCCGCGGGGTGATTTTTTTCGGCCCCCATTGCGGCAGTTTCGAACTGGGCCCGCAGGCCCTGGCCGAACTCTACGGGCCCATCACCGCCATCTACCGGCCCGCGCGCAAGGCTTGGCTGGCGCGCATGGAGCGGCTGGCGCGCGACCGTGCCAACCTCACCGTCGTACCGGCATCGTTGAGCGGAATCCGGCTGATGCACAAAACCCTCAAGGCCAACCAGGCCGTGGCGCTGCTGACCGACCAGGTGCCGCCCGAGGGGCTGGGCGTCTGGGCGCCGTTTTTCGGCAAGCCGGCCTACACCATGACCCTGGCGGCGCGGCTGGCGCTGCAAAGCGGGGCGGTGCTGCTGCCGGTGAGTTGCGAGCGCCTGCCGCGCGGCCGGGGTTATTTCCTCAAGATATGGCCGGCGGTCGAAGGCGTTCAGCCGGAGGATTCCGGCAAGCCCCGCGCCGAGCTGCTGCAGGCCGTGACGCAGATCAACCGCGCCATTGAAGCCATCGTGCTGAGCCAGCCCGGCCAGTACCTATGGGGTTATGCGCGCTACAAGACACCACGCAAGGAAGCACCGCTTTGAAGACTGCCCGACAGATGGCCGGCCGGCTGGTAACCCGCGGCGGCATCCTCTTTATGCAGCTGCTGGCCCTGGTGCCGCTTTCGTGGACACGCGGCCTGGGCACGTTGCTCGGCTGGGTGCTGTATGCCGTGGTGGGCGCGCGCCGGCGTGTGGTGGACAGCAACCTGGCCCTGTGCTTCCCGGCGCTTTCCGCGGACGAGCGGCGCCGGCTGAACGTGCAGACCTTCGTCTATTTCGCCCAGGCCTGGCTGGACCGCGCCTGGCTGTGGCATGCGCCCAAAACCTGGGTGCAGCGGCGCGTGAACCTGACGGGGGCCCTGGAAGAACTGGCGGGCAACGCGCCCACGGTGATTTTTTTGCCGCATTTCGTGGGGCTTGACGCGGCGTGGACCGCCGTGGCGCTGCAAATGCCCCGGCCCTCCACGACGATCTACACCGACCAGTCCAACAAGCTGGTGGACCGCTGGATACTGCGCGGGCGCCGGCGCTTCGGCAATTTACGCCTGTTCGGCCGCGCGGCCGGCGTCAAGCCCATCGTGGCGGCGCTGCGCGAAGGCCAGCCGCTGTATTTGCTGCCCGACATGGATTTCGGTCCCGACGATTCGGTGTTTGTGCCTTTTTTCGGCGTGCCCACTGCCACCGTGCCCTCGCTGTCGCGCTTCGCCAAACTGGGCCGCGCCAAGGTGTTGCCGCTGCTGCCGCGTATCACCCCCACCGGCTACGAGGTGCAGGTGCTGCCGGCCTGGACGGACTTCCCTTCCGAGGACCCGGTAGCCGACACCGCGCTGATGAACGCGCGGCTGCGTGACTACATCGAAGCCATGCCGGCGCAGTACTACTGGGTGCACAAGCGTTTCAAGACCCGGCCTGAAGGCGATCCCTCGCTGTATTGAGTCGGAGCGGCCTCGCGGCCGTCAGCGCAAAAAATCTCGCAGGTACGCCGCAACCAATGCCGGCTGCTCGTGGACTATCCAGTGGGTCGCGCCCTCGATGCGCTTCAGTTCCATGCGCGGCACATAGTCCTGCAAGCCGTCCAGCAGGGCCGGCGGCAGGGCGATGTCGTCCATGGCCCAGAGCACCAGCGTGGGCAGGTGGATCTCCAGCATCTCGCGCGGAATCGTCACGGCCGCCGCGGCCGGGTCGTTGTGCGGCGGGCCGGGCCGGGGCGGGCGCAGCGGCGAGGCGCGGTAATAGTTGCAGGGCCCGGTCAGGCCCTGGCGCCAGATGGTGCGGTATTGGTCCCGCAGCGCATCGGTGAGCCAGGCGTGCGGGCCGTCGGCCGCGCCCATGTGCGTGAAAAATTCCCAGAGGCGGCGAAAGTCGTCTTCGGCCAGCAGCGCCTCGGCGTCGGGGCGAATTAAAAAATTCATATAGGCGCTGGCGGCCTGCTGCACCGGCGACTGCTGCAGTTCGCGCAAAAAAGTGCCGGGATGCGGCGAATTGATGATGGCCAGTTTTTTCATCAAGGCCGGCTGGCCGGCCGCCAGGTTCCAGGCAACGGCGCCGCCCCAGTCATGCGCAACCAGGCATTCAAGCTGCCCGCCTTCCAGGGCTATCAGCGCGGCGATGTCTTGCACCAGGTGTTTGGGCCGGTAGGCGGCGGCGTCCGCGGGCGCGCTGGACTGCTCGAAGCCGCGCAGGTTGGGCGCGACGCAGCGAAAGCCGCCGTTTTCAGGGCGAGCGAAGTGTTCGAGCAGGCCGTCCCAGACAAAAGCCGCTTCGGGAAAACCGTGCAGAAACATCAGCACGGGCCGGCCTCTGGCGCCGCTGGCGCGGCAGGAGAGGGTGATGCCGTGCGGCAGGGCCTGCAAACTGGTTTCAATCATGGCGTTGCGCTTTGCTTTCTGTTGAAGGCTGAAAGCGCCGCCCGGCCTTAATCGTTGATTTCAGGCAAATCCTCGGGCGCGGCCCTGGCGGCCTTGGTCGGCTTTTCAAGCGGGTGCGCCCAGTCCCACAAATGCTGGGCGACTTCCTCGACACCGCGGCGCTTCAGCGAAGAAAAGAGTTTGACGTCTCCGCCGCCGGCCTGCAGTCGCACAATGGACAGCGCCTTGGCCGCCTCGGTCTTGTTGAGCTTGTCGGATTTGGTCAGCAGCACCAGGAACTTCAGGCCTTCTTCGACGCGCGGCCGGATTACGTCGAGCAGGATTTCGTCGAGTTCTGTCAGGCCCAGGCGCGGGTCGCACAGCAGCACCACGGCCTTGAGGTTGTCGCGCGTCTGCAAATAATTGCCCATCACCTGCTGCCAGCGGTATTTGGCTTCCTTGGGGACGGCCGCATAGCCGTAGCCCGGCAGGTCGGCCAGTACCGCGTCGGTCACGCCCTGCTTGCCCAGGCTGAAAAGGTTGATGCTTTGCGTGCGGCCCGGCGTCTTGGAGGCAAACGCCAGCCTGTGCTGCTGCGTCAGGGTGTTGATGCAGGTGGATTTGCCGGCATTGGAGCGGCCCACGAAGGCGATTTCCGGCACGTCGACGCGCGGCAGGTGCTTGAGTTCGGGCGCGGTGGTCAGGAACTTGGCCGTGTGCAGCCAGCCCATGGCGATCTTGGGATCAGGGGTGCCGGGTGCGACTGGGGGCGTTTTAGGCGGGGAAGCGGAAGTCATGGTCGGGCGGTCCCTGAAGGTCGGTTGCATGCCGGCGGCATGCGTTGAAAGGGGCCAGCGCCCCTGTGGGCGGGGCTTGGGAGGCCGTGAACCGGCAGGGAGCCCCTGGCGGATTGCCGCGGCAAGACCCGAATAATCGGGGGTGCCCTGAAGCCATTGTAAAATCAGAAAGTTATAAGTTTTGTGCGCCAACCAATTAAAACCCCCGATATGAAGCTGTTCGTTACTTCCCTCCTGGCCGCTTTGCTGGCCGTGCCCGCCGTGTCGTCGTTTGCCGCCGGCGAAGCCGCCCCCGCGCACGATGCCGCCCCGGCTGCCGCAGCGGCCCCGGCCAAGGTTGCCAAGCCCGACCTGGTCAAGGGCGGGGCCAGCTTTGCTGCCGTGTGCGCCAGTTGCCACGGCGACGACGGCAACTCGGGCACGCCGGCCAACCCCAAGCTGGCGCAGCAACACCCCGAATACCTGGTCAAGCAGCTGCAGGAGTTCAAATCCGGCAAGCGCAAGAACCCCATCATGCAGGGCTTCGCCTCGGCGCTGTCCGACGACGACATGAAAAACATCGCCTACTGGGCCACCTCGAAAAAGGCCAAGACCGGCTTTGCCAAGGACAAGGAACTGGTCGCCCTTGGTGAGCGCATCTACCGCGGCGGCGTGCAGGATCGCCAGATCGCCGCTTGCGCGGGCTGCCACAGCCCGACCGGCGCCGGCATTCCTTCCCAGTACCCGCGCCTGGGCGGCCAGCATGCCGACTACACCGTGACGCAACTGACCGCTTTCCGCGACGGCGGCCGCAAGAACAGCGTTCCCATGACCCAGGTGGCCGCCAAGCTGAACGACCGCGAAATCCGCGCGCTGGCCGACTACATCGCCGGCCTGCGCTGAGGCGAGGCCTGCCGCAGGGCGGGCTTTTTTGCCGAAAAAAATACACGCAGTGCGACTGCCGTATTGAACCCAAGCCGCTAAAACCAATCACACCAAAGGCGGGTCTTTCTGATGAAAGCCCGCCTTTTTTCTTTTTTCTCTCTTGCCGGCTGCCGCCAGCCCGATCCGGTTCCATTTAAAGCATGACAGTTTCCACCCAGGGTATGAAGGTCAATTGGGGCTCCCGCAGCTTGCGGGCGTCGGTGGAACTGCTGTCGTCCATGCGGTTCTCCATCTCGCTGCTGACCGTGATCTGCATCGCGTCCATCATCGGCACGGTGCTCAAGCAGGCGGAGCCGCTGGGCAACTACGTGAACCAGTTCGGCCCGTTCTGGGCCCAGGCCTTCAGCCTGCTGAGCCTCAACACCGTCTACAGCGCCTGGTGGTTTTTGCTGATCCTGGCCTTCCTGGTCATTTCCACCTCGCTGTGCATCGCGCGCAATGCGCCCAAAATCCTGGTGGACCTGAACCAGCTCAAGGAAAACGTCCGCGAGCAAGGCCTCAAGGCCTTCGGCCACCGCGCCGAGGCCGCGCTGGCCGAAGCGCCTGAAGCCGCCGCGCGCCGCATCGGCCAGACGCTGGTGCAAAGCGGCTGGAA
Organism: Polaromonas sp. P1_F2; assembly: GCF_056405735.1. Taxonomy (NCBI): domain Bacteria; kingdom Pseudomonadati; phylum Pseudomonadota; class Betaproteobacteria; order Burkholderiales; family Comamonadaceae; genus Polaromonas; species Polaromonas sp. P1_F2. The sequence goes on from NZ_JBFUBN010000002.1 coordinate 207,102, forward strand.
GGTCAAGCTGCAGCAGCGCCGCACGCCCGAAGGCGACGGCTGGATGGTGGCCGCCAAGAAGGGCGCGGCCAACAAGCTGGGCTACATCGCGGCGCACAGTGCCATCGTGCTGGTGTGCGTGGGTGGCCTGCTGGACGGCGACATGATCGTGCGCGGCCAGATGTGGCTCAACGGCAAATCCATCTACACCGGCGGCGGCTTGATCGCTGACGTGCCGGCGCAGTACCGCCTGAGCGACAGCAACCCGACCTTCCGCGCCAACTTGCTGGTGGCCGAAGGCACGCAGTCCAGCACCGCCATCCTGAACCAGCCCGGCGGTGTGCTGCTGCAGGAGCTGCCGTTTTCCATCGAACTGAAAAAATTCATCGTCGAGTACTACTCGACCGGCATGCCCAAGCTGTTCGCCAGCGACATCATCATCCACGACAAGGAAACCGGCGAAAAAATCCCGGCGCGCGTGGAGGTCAACCACCCGGCCCGCCACAAGGGCGTCGAGATCTACCAGTCCAGCTTCGACGACGGCGGCTCCAGCGTCACGCTCAAGGCCATTCCGATGGCGGCGGCCACCAAGCCTTTTGAAATCCAGGGCACCATAGGCGGCACCAGCAGCCTGACCAACGGGCAGGGCGACAGCGCCGAAAAGCTGACGCTCGAATACACCGCGCTGCGTGTCATCAACGTGGAAAACTTCGCCTCGGGCGGCAGCATGGGCGGCTCGGGCGCTGACGTGCGCAAGGTCGACCTGCACCAGGCCATCGATTCGCGCCTGGGCGCGGCCAACAAGACGGTCACGCAAAAAGAGCTGCGCAACGTCGGGCCCAGCGTGAGCTACAAGCTGCGCGATTCCGCCGGCCAGGCCCGCGAGTTCCACAACTACATGCTGCCGGTCAAGACCGACCCGGGCGAAAACAGCCCGGCGGTCTACCTGATGGGCGTGCGTGAAACCCCTTCGGCCCCTTTCCAGTACCTGCGCATTCCGGTCGATGCCGAAGGCGGCATGGAAACCTTTTTGCGGCTGCGCGCCGCGCTGGCCAACCCGGCCCAGCGCGAGCTGGCGGTCAAGCGTTATGCCAGCCAGGCCATAGGCCGCGAACGGCCCGAACTGGCGCAGCAGCTCGCGGCTTCGGCTTCGCGCGCGCTGGCACTGTTTGCCGGCGGCGGCCCGGATGCGGCTGGGGGCAAGACCGCCGGCCTGCAGGCGATTTCCGATTTCATGGAAGCCAATGTGCCCGAAGCCGAGCGCAACCGCGCCGGCGAGGTGCTGGTCCGCATCCTCAACGGCGCGCTGTTCGAGCTGGCCCAGATGACACGCGAGCAGGCCGGGCTCAAACCCATGGCGCAGGACGAAAAAACCCTGGCCTTCATGTCGCAGATGGTGCTGAGCCTGTCGGACGCCCATTTCTATCCGGCGCCCATGGCGTTTGAGCTCAAGGATTTCACCCAGATCCAGGCCAGTGTGTTCCAGGTGGCGCGCGCGCCGGGCAAAACCATTGTGTACCTGGGCTGCGCCTTCCTGATCCTGGGCGTGTTCGCCATGCTGTATGTGCGTGAGCGCCGCGTCTGGGTCTGGTTGGCGCCGCGCGGGTCTTCGGGACCAGGGACTCCCACCGAAGGGCATTCAGTGCCAGAATCAGCCGAAGGCCGCAGCCAGGCCACCATGGCCTTGTCCACCAATCGCAAGACCCTGGATGGCGACAAGGAGTTCGAGATGTTGAAAACGAAACTGTTGCAGGCGCCTTTATGAATACCTCCACCATCAACACCACGGCGGTGAACACCACCACGCTGAAGGCCGGCGGCGGCGACAGCACGCTCAGCCTCAACGAGGGCTATTTCGCCCGGCGCAATGTGCTGGACTGGGTGTTTGCCGCGCTGGTCGCCGGCGGCTTTCTCTACGCCTTCGCGCGCTACGGCGCTTTCATGGACGTCTATGAAAAAGGCATCCTGCTGGCGGCTATTCCCGCGGCCATCGCGATGGGCTGGTTCTGGCGGCCGCTGCGCGTGCTCATGGTGGTAGTGAGCGTCTTTGCGCTGCTGGGCATCGCCTCCTACCAGGGCGACCTGGCGCGGGCCGAGCAGGTGTTCTGGCTCAAGTATTTCCTGTCCAGCCAGTCGGCCATTTTGTGGATGAGCGTGCTGTTCTTCATGAGCACGATTTTTTACTGGCTGGGCATGTTCGCCAAAGGCCAGAGCGGCACGCTGGAGTCGCTGGGCTCCAAAATCGCCTGGGTCGCCGTCGGCATGGCCTTGGTCGGCACGCTGGTGCGCTGGTATGAAAGCTACCTGATCGGCGCCGACGTCGGCCACATTCCCGTGAGCAACCTGTACGAAGTATTCGTGCTGTTCTGCTGGATGACGGCGGCCTTCTACCTCTACTTTGAATCGCAGTACAACACCCGCGCGCTGGGCGCTTTTGTGATGCTGGTGGTCAGCGCCGCTGTCGGCTTTTTGCTCTGGTACACCGTGGTGCGCGAAGCCCATGAAATCCAGCCCTTGGTGCCCGCCCTCAAAAGCTGGTGGATGAAGCTGCACGTGCCGGCCAATTTCATCGGCTATGGCATGTTCTCGCTGGCCGCCATGGTGTCGCTGTCGTACCTGATCAAGCAGCAGGCCGATGAAAAGCGCTGGCATCAGCTCACGCCGCTGTGGCTGCTGGGTGTGGTGCTGTGTTTTGTGCCTATCGTGTTTCGCAGCAAGTCGCCGGCTGAAGTGGGCGGCAGCTACTACTGGGTCGGTTACCTGGCGGTGTCGGGGCTGATTGCCGCCGGCATCCTGCTGGGCCGCAAGCACATCGCGGCGCGCCTGCCCAGCTTCGAGGTGCTGGACGACGTGATGTACAAGGCGATCGCGGTCGGCTTTGCCTTTTTCACCATCGCCACGGTGCTGGGCGCCCTGTGGGCCGCCGAGGCCTGGGGCGGCTACTGGAGCTGGGACCCCAAGGAGACCTGGGCGCTGATCGTCTGGCTCAATTACGCCGCCTGGCTGCACATGCGCCTCATGAAAGGCCTGCGCGGAACGGTCGCCGCCTGGTGGGCACTGGTGGGGCTGGCGGTCACTTCGTTTGCCTTCCTGGGCGTCAACATGTTCCTTTCGGGCTTGCACAGCTACGGAACCTTGTAGCCGGCGGGGAGTCTTTGTAAAAGCCCCTGGCTGAATCCGTGTAAGAAACTGCCGCGTATTCAGACTAAGCCATAACGGATTTTTTCAAGGACGCTCCCATGCTCATCAAGACCCACGCCAGCGGTTTCGACCATCCTGTTCCCAGCGAGATCACGCCGCAAGGCATTTACCAGGGCCGCCGCGACCTGGTCAAGCTGATGGCCACGGGCGCCGCGGGCGCGGCCATGGCGAGTTGGGCGGGGCGCCAAGCCATGGCGGACACGGTGCAAAAGCCCGGCAAGCTGGCTGCCCTGGCCGGCGGTAAATCGGCGGTGGCCGGTGCCACGACCATGGAAAAGGTCACCGACTACAAAGACGCCTCCACTTACAACAACTACTACGAGTTCGGCACCGACAAGGCCGACCCCGCCAAAAATGCCCACACGCTGGTGACCAAACCCTGGTCGGTGGCCGTTGAAGGCCTGGTCAAGCAGCCCAAAACTTTCACGCTGGAAGACCTGATCAAGCTTGCACCGCAGGAAGAACGCATTTACCGCCTGCGCTGCGTCGAAGGCTGGTCCATGGTGATTCCCTGGGTCGGTTATTCGCTGTCCGAGCTCATCAAAAAGGTCGAGCCACTGGGCAACGCCAAGTATGTCGAGTTCATCACCCTGGCCGATCCCAAGACCATGCCTTTTGTCGGCTCGCGCGTGCTGGACTGGCCTTATGTGGAAGCCCTGCGCATGGACGAAGCCATGCATCCGCTGGCGTTGCTGGCCTTCGGCATGTACGGCGAAGTGCTGCCCAACCAGAATGGCGCGCCTGTGCGCATGGTGCTGCCCTGGAAGTACGGCTTTAAGAGCGGCAAGAGCATCGTCAAGATCCGCTTCACCGACAAGGAGCCGCGCACGGCCTGGAACAAGGCCGCGGCGCAGGAGTACGGCTTTTATTCCAATGTGAACCCGAACGTGGACCACCCGCGCTGGAGCCAGGCCACCGAGCGCCGCATCGGCGAAGACGGCCTGTTCGCCAAAAAGCGCAAGACCCTGATGTTCAACGGCTACGAAGCCCAGGTGGGCCAGCTCTACGCGGGCATGGACCTCAAGAAGAACTTCTGATGAATATGGCCCCCACGCTTGTCGCTTCGCGTACTGCGCTGCCCCCCGAGGGGGCCGCTGCGCCTGCGGCCCGGCAAAGCCGGTTCCGCGGCCCCTGCTGGTATATGTCTCATACCGCCCTGGCGCGGCCCGGCGGCGGATGGCTGTGATGGCGGCAACGCAGAAGTGGCTGTTGCACCCAGCGGCCAAGCCGGTGCTGTTCCTGGTCTGCCTGCTGCCATTCGCATGGCTGTTCTACGGCGCGTTCACCAACCAGCTGGGCGCCAACCCGGCCGAAGCGCTGATACGCGCCACAGGTGACTGGACGCTGCGCTTTATCTGCATCGTGCTGACGGTCACGCCGTTGCGTGTCATCAGCGGCGTGCCGGCGCTGGCGCGTTTTCGGCGCATGCTGGGGCTGTTCGCGTATTTTTATGTCGTGGTGCACCTGCTGAGCTACAGCTGGTTTGACATGGGCTTTGACTTTGCCGACATCGCCAGGGACATCGCCAAGCGGCCATTCATCCTGGTGGGGTTTTCAGCCTTTGTGCTGCTGACGCCGCTGGCGGCCACATCTTTCAACGCCGCGATCAAGGCCATGGGCGCCAAACGCTGGCAGTGGCTGCACAAGCTGGTCTACCTGATCGCCGGCCTGGGGCTGCTGCACTTTTTCTGGATGCGTGCCGGCAAGAACAACTTTGCCGAGGTGTTTGTCTACGCCACGATCATCGCGGTGCTGCTGGGCTGGCGCGTGCAGCAGTACCTCAAGAAAAAGAAGCCGCAGCCCGCCTACGGCGTTCGCGGAAAACTGTCCTAGCGGTAATTAACCGCCGACCAGTTGCTCCTGCCGCATCTGGTCTTCCGCGGTTTCGCGGCGGCGTATCAGGTGCACCTGGTCGCCGTCGACCAGCAGTTCGGCCGCGCGGCCGCGGGTGTTGTAGTTGCTGGCCATGCTCATGCAATAGGCGCCGGCCGACATCACGGCCAGCTGGTCGCCCGCCACCACGCTGAGCGCGCGGTCGCGGCCTATCCAGTCGCCGCTTTCGCAGACCGGCCCGACCACGTCATAAGTCATTTCCACCGCACCCTTTGTGGCGGCAGCCGTCACCGGCGCGATGGCATGGAAAGCCTGGTACATCGCCGGGCGCGGCAGGTCGTTCATGGCCGCGTCGATGATGCAGAAGTTCTTGTGCTCGCCGGGTTTGACGTAGAGCACCTCGGTCAGGCACACGCCGGCATTGCCGACCAGGGAGCGGCCGGGCTCGATCATGAGCTTTTTGCCGCCATAGCCGCGTGCATCCAGCCGGGCCAGCAATTGCTGCCACAGCGCATCGGCTTCGGGGGGCGTGTCGTTGTTGTAATTGATGCCCAGGCCGCCGCCGAAATCGATGTGCTCCAGCGGGATGCCGGCGCCTTCAATGGCCGCCACCAGGTCCAGCACCCGGTCCATGGCGTCGAGGTAGGGTGTGGCGTCGGTGATCTGCGATCCGATGTGGCAGTCGATGCCGACCACGCGCAAGCCCTTGAGCGAAGCCGCATGCCGGTAAATGCGCAGCGCGTCTTCATGCGCGACGCCGAACTTGTTGTCCTTGAGGCCGGTGGAAATATAGGGGTGCGTCTTGGGATCCACGTTCGGGTTGACGCGGATGCTGACGGGCGCGCGCAACTGAAGGGTCAGCGCCACTTCCGACAGCACGTCGAGCTCGGCCTCGCTTTCGACGTTGAAGCAGCCGATGCCGGCGGCCAGCGCCTTGCGCATTTCGGCGCGGGTTTTGCCCACGCCCGAGAAAATGATTTTTGCGGCCTCGCCGCCCGCGGCCAGCACGCGGTCGAGTTCGCCGCTCGAGACGATGTCAAAACCGCAGCCGGCGCGGGCAAACACCTGCAGCACGCCCAGCGAGGAGTTGGCCTTCATGGCGTAGCAGATCTGCGCATGGCGCCCGGCAAAGCCGCGCTGGTAGGCGGCCAGCGCCGACAGCATGGCGGCCTTGGAATACACGAAGAGCGGCGTGCCGTGCGCCGCGGCGAGATCGCGCAGGCGCAGGTTTTCAACGAAGAGCTCGCCCTCGCGGTAGGCGAAATGCGGATGGCCGGGAAGGGATGGGCGGGTCATGGGTGGTGCTGGCTGTGGAAGGAAAGGTTCGAGGTATCTTAAAGAGCGCGCGGCCTGCGCGCCATGACCGATTCAAGGTGTCTTTGCGTCGATGCCTTGGATTTCAAGGTTCAGGCAGCGCACGGCCTGGAGCCTTCCAAGGCCGGGTGCCAGGCGCTTAGCGGGCGGCCGAGGCCGGCACAACCGGTGCGGTTACGGCGGCGGGAGGTGCCTCGGGAAGAGTGGTTGATGGCGTGGGCGAGGTGGGCAGGGCCGCGGCCGGGACCTTGGGTGGCACGGGAAGGTAAAGCGCGCCTTTTTGGCCGCAACCGGCCAGCAGGGCGGCTGCGGCCACAATCGCGGCAAGGCCATGCCGGAAGCCGGGATTGCGGGCGCGGCCTAAAATTTGAACTGAAGAAACCATGACGGGATTGTAATGACGGACCTTGAATACCAGGATCTGGCCGAGCGCGCGCTCCAGGCGGTGGAAGCGACCTGCGACCGGATCAACGATGAGACCGATGCGGACATCGACAACCAGCGGACCGGCGGCATGGTCACGCTGACCTTTGCCAACAGCAGCCAGATCGTCATCAACCTGCAGAAACCGCTGCAGGAAATCTGGATGGCGGCCAAGGCCGGCGGGTTTCACTATAAATACAGTGCGGGGCGCTGGGCAGACACCAAGGATTCCAGCGAATTCTTCGCCCAGCTCTCGCGCTACGCCAGCGAGCAGGCCGGCCAGCCGCTGGTGTTCAAGGCGCCGGACTGATGCTCCGGCCGCGCTGGAAATGAAAAACGGCCCGTGAGGGCCGTTTTTTATGCGCGGTGCGCGACCGTCAGTTCTTGAACAGGTCGAGAATGCGTTTTTTCTCGTCCGAAGGCGGCAACACCTGGATCGCGCCGCCCGGTCCGGCGGGACTGGCCGGCTGGCCCGCATTGGCGGCGGCCGGGTCTTGCTGGATGCCCACGGTGCTGACACCCGAGCCCCGGGCGTACTCGCTGTAGTACCACTCGCCACCCACGTTGACGACGCCTTCGGGCGCCGGGTATTCGGCGACCGGAACGCCCTTGAGGGCGTATTCCATGTAATTGATCCAGATCGGCAGGCTCAGGCCGCCGCCGGTTTCCCGGTCGCCGAGCTTCTTGGGCGTGTCGTAGCCCATCCAGACCGCCGCCGCCAGCGTGGGCTGGAAACCCACGAACCAGGTGTCGATGGAGTCATTGGTCGTACCGGTTTTGCCGTAGAGGTCGGGCCGCTTGAGCGTGGCCTGCGCCCTGGCCGCCGTGCCGGAGCGCGCGACTTCCTGCAGCAGGCTGTCCATGATGAAGGCGTTGCGCGCCTCTATGCCCCGGGCCGACTCGTCCAGCGCGGGCGGTTTGGTATCCAGCAGGACTTTGCCGCGCTGGTCGGTGATTTTGGTGACCAGGTAGGGATTGACGCGGTAGCCGCCGTTGGCGAACACGGAGTAGGCGGTCACCATCTGCATGGGCGTGACCGAGCCGGCGCCCAGCGCCATGGTCAGGTAGGCGGGGTGCTTTTCGGCTTCAAAACCGAAGCGGGTGATCCAGTCCTGGGCGTAGGGCGCGCCAATGGCCTGCAGGATCCGGATGGAAATCATGTTCTTGGATTTCTTCAGGCCGGTGCGCAGGCTCATCGGGCCTTCGAAATTGCCGTCGTAGTTCTTCGGCTCCCAGGGCTGGCCGCCGGTCACGCCGGCGTCGAAGAACAGCGGGGCATCGTTGACCACGGTGGCGGGGGTGAAGCCTTTTTCCAGTGCGGCCGAGTAGATAAAAGGCTTGAAGCTGGAGCCGGGCTGGCGCCAGGCCTGGGTCACGTGGTTGAACTTGTTTTTCTCGAAATCAAAGCCGCCCACCAGCGCGCGTATGGAGCCGTCGCGCGGGTCCAGTGCCACAAAAGCGCCTTCGACCTCGGGCAGCTGGGTGATTTCCCAGGTGTTTTTCGGCGTTTTCGCCACGCGGATCAAGGCGCCGCGGCGGATCTTGATATTGGGGCCGGCCTTGTCGGCCAGGCCGGACTGCGCGGGTTTGAGGCCGTCGCCCGTGATTTCGACGGTTTCGCTGTTCTGGCGCATGGCCAGGATGCGCTTGGGATTGGCCTCGAGCACCACGGCCGACATGACGTCGCCGTTGTCGGGGTTGTCGGTCAGCGCGTCGTCGATGGCGTCTTCGGTTTCCTGGGGATTGGCGGGCAGGTCTATGAATTTCTCGGGGCCGCGGTAGATCTGGCGGCGCTCGTAATCCATGATGCCCTTGCGCAGTGCCTTGTAGGCCACGGTCTGGTCGGTGGCGCGCAGGGTCGTGTAGACGTTCAACCCGCGGGTATAGGTTTCGTCGCCGTACTGGTTGTAGACCAACTGGCGCACCGTTTCGGCCACGTACTCGGCATGCACCCGGCCGGCGTCGGGCCCGGTCCTGACCTTCAGGGGTTCTTCCTTGGCGGCCTTGGCCTGCTCGGCCGTGATGAAGCCGTTTTCCTCCATGCGCTCGATGATGTAGAGCTGGCGCGCCCGGGCGCGTTTGGGGTTGATGATGGGGTTGTAGGCCGACGGCGCCTTGGGCAGGCCGGCCAGCATGGCCGCCTCGGAGATCGTGATGTTCTTGAGCGGCTTGCCGAAATAAGCCTCGGAAGCCGCGGCAAAGCCGTAGGCCCGGTTGCCCAGGAAGATCTGGTTCATATAGATCTCAAGGATCTGGTCCTTGGTCAGCATGTGCTCCAGCTTGAAGGTCAGCAGGATCTCGTAGATCTTTCGGGTGTAGCTTTTTTCCGCCGAGAGATAGACATTGCGTGCCACCTGCATGGTGATGGTGGAGGCGCCCTGGCTCTTGGCCCGGCCCACGTTGGCGAAGCCGGCGCGGATCACGCCCAGGTAGTCCACCCCGCCATGCGAGAAAAAGCGCGCGTCCTCAATGGCCAGCACGGCATCTTTCATGACCTGCGGGATGTCCTTGATGGGGGTCAGGCTGCGCCGCTCCTCGCCGAATTCGCCGATCACCACCCCATCGGCGGAATAAACGCGCAGCGGCAGTTTCGGCCGGTAGTCCACCAGGTCCGAGATGTCGGGAAGGTTGGGGTAGGCAACCGACAGGGCCACGGCGACGAACAGCAGGACGCTGACGACGCCTGCGAGCAACAGGCCGGTGCTCCACAGCATAAGTTTGACCAGCCAGCGCGGCAGCCAGGACTTGGCTGGCCTTGACGACTTGGCCGGGCCGGGATTTGAATCAGGAGAGGTGGGCGTGGAGGGCATGTAGGCAATCGTAAAGTCGCGTCACTATTATAAAAATCCTGGAAACCGGGGCGTACCGGGCTGGCGCCGCCGCATCACTCTTTTACGTTTGCAGACATCGTCTTACCCCCGCCAGCTCGCTTGCACTCGGTTACAAGCGTCGGCTTTTGACAACGTTCTGGATGTGCAGAACAGGAAAAATCCTTACTGCACAAAGAGCTTACTGCTACTATTCAAGTGATTTCTTAAGTATGCAAGGCTACATATTAGCCGTCATTTGGGGACTGCCTTGATCTCTCTGGGGTCGTTATTCAACCGCCAACAACCCGCTTTGCTGGGTTTGGATATCAGTTCGTCCAGCGTCAAGCTGGTGGAGTTGAGCCGTGACAAGGCCGGTAACCTGGTGCTGGATCGCTGTGCGATCGAGCCCCTGGAACGCGGCTGGATCACCGACGGCAACGTCGAAAAATTCGACGAAGTCGCCGACGCTGTGCGCCGCCTGGTCAAAAAGAGCGGAACCCGCACCAAAAACGTCGCCATGGCGCTGCCCGCTTCCGCGGTCATCACCAAAAAAATCATCCTGCCCGGCGGCATGACGGACGCCGAACTCGAAACCCAGGTCGAGTCGGAAGCCAACCAATATATTCCCTTCTCCCTGGATGAAGTCAGCCTTGACTTCTGTGTGGTGGGCCCCAGTGCCACCTCCAGCGGTGATGTCGAGGTGCTGATTGCGGCCTCGCGCAAGGAGAAGGTCCAGGACCGTGAAGGCCTGGCGGAAGCCGCGGGGCTCAAGCCCATCGTGATCGATGTGGAGTCTTACGCTTCGCGCCTGGCAACCGCCCGCCTGATCGAAAACCTGCCCAACAAGGGGGTGGACACCATGGTCGCCCTGTTCGAGGTCGGCGCCTTGACCACCAGCATGCAGGTCATCAAGAACGACGAAGTGTTGTATGAGCGCGACCAGGCCTTCGGCGGCGCGCAACTGACGCAACTGATCGTCCGCCAGTACGGCTTTTCGCCGGAAGAGGCCGAAAGCAAGAAGCGCAGCGGCGACCTGCCGGAAGACTACGGCTCCGGCGTGCTGAAGCCCTTTGTGGAAAGCATGGCCCAGGAAATCGGCCGCGCCCTGCAGTTCTTCTTTACCAGCACCCCGCACAACAAGGTGGACTACGTCATGCTGGCCGGCGGTTCTTCCGCCCTGCCGGGGCTGACCGATTCCGTCACGCAGCAGACTTCGTTCGCCTGCCTCCTGGCCAACCCTTTTGAGGGCATGGAACTGGGCGACAGCGTGCGGGAAAAGAAAATGCGCCGTGAGGCATCGTCTTACCTGACCTCCTGCGGTCTGGCTTTGCGGAGGTTCCTGCAGTGATTCTGGTCAATCTGCTCCCGCACCGCGAAGCTGCGCGCAAGCGCAGGCGCGAAACGTTTTTCGCCACGCTTGGCATGGCCGCCCTGATCGGCGGCTTGATCTGCGGCGCCGTGTACTCCTGGTACCTCGCACAGATCGAAGCCCAGCGCAGCAAGAACAATTTCCTGAAAGTCGAGATCACGCGCCTGGAAGCGCAGATCAAGGACATCGCCACGCTGCAGGCGGAAATCGCCGCACTGAGGGCACGCCAGAACGCGGTGGAAGACCTGCAAGGCAACCGCAACCTGCCGGTTTACCTGCTCAGCGAGCTGGTCAAGCAGTTGCCTGACGGCGTGTATATCAACAGCATGAAGCAGGACAACCAGACGGTGTTCATCACCGGCGTGGCCCAGTCCAATGAGCGGGTTTCCGAACTGCTGCGCAACCTGGCCAACAACAGCCCCTGGCTGACCCGGCCGGAACTGGTTGAAATCACGGCCAGCGTGGTGTCGCTGACGCCGCGCGACCAGCGGCGTGTGTCCAATTTCTCCATGCGTGTCGGGCTCAAGCGCCCCGCCGCGCCCAAGGCGCCCGGTTCCGCACCGGCCGGCTCGACGCCTGGTGCCGCGCCGGCGGCTGCGGCGATCCCGGCCAAAGCCTGAAGCAGGTTGAACGATCATGGCAAAAACTCCCAAAATCTCCGTCGATTTCTCGTCGATCCAAAACAGCCTGAAGGCCCAGTTCTCCGGGCTTGACGCCAATGACCCGCCTTCATGGCCGGCGTTGCCGCGCTATCTTCTTTGCGTCGCCGTCACGGTTCTCGTGGTGGTCGCGCTGTGGTTTGTCTGGCTCAGTTCCTCGGACGAAGAACTGACTGCCGAGCAGGCCAAGGAAGTCCAGTTGCGGGAAGACTACAAAAAGAAGCTGGTGCAGGCGGTGAACCTCGATGTCCTGAAAAAGCAGCGCGAACAGGTTCAGCAATATGTCACCCAGCTGGAGAAGCAGCTTCCGAGCAAGGCTGAAATGGATGCCCTGCTGTCGGACATCAACCAGGCCGGCCTGGGCCGCAGCCTGCAGTTCGAGCTGTTCCGGCCGGGCCAGGTCAGCGTTAAAGAGTACTACGCCGAATTGCCCATCGCCGTGCGCGTCACGGGCCGTTACCACGACATCGGTGCTTTTGCCGCGGACATCGCCAATCTCTCCCGCATCGTGACCTTGAACAATTTGAACCTGGTGCCGGCCAAAGACGGAAATCTTGTCCTGGACACCACGGCCAAGACATTCCGCTACCTCGACCCCGAGGAAGTGGCCCTGCAGCGCAAGAGCGCCCCGGGAGCCAAAAAATGAGGCTTAACAACTATGTGCTGACCAGCGGCCTGGTATTGGCGTTATTGACGTTGGCGGGTTGCGGCTCGTCCGAGCAGGAAGAACTCCAGCAATGGATGACGGAGCAGCGCAATGCCACCCGGCCCAAGGTCGACCCTCTGCCCGAGCCCACCAAATTCTCGCCGCAGGCCTATAACCAGGAAGGCGCCATTGAGCCCTTCAGCAACCAGAAATTGACGCAGGCGCTCAAGCGTGACTCCAACCAGGCGACGGCCAATGCGGGTCTGATCGCGCCGGAACTGAGCCGGCGCAAGGAACCCCTGGAAGCCTACCCCCTGGACGCGACCTTCATGGTCGGAAGCCTGATCAAGGTGGGCCAGCCGGTGGCGCTGGTCAAGGTCGACAACCTGATTTACCAGGTCCGGGTCGGCAACTACCTTGGGCAGAATTACGGCCGGATCACGCAGGTGGGTGAAACAAGCCTTTCCCTGCGTGAGATCGTGCAGGACGCTGCGGGCGAATGGATTGAGCGGACGGCGACTTTACAGCTATTAGAGGGATCAAAATGAACAAGCAAACATGGGCATTGGCAGCACAGGGTACGGGAGGCGGCCTGACGCGTTTGCTTGAACGTGTGTTGCGCGGCGCTTCATTCGGCATGGCTTTGTCGCTGCTGGTGGCGGTGCTGCCGGCGGCCGCACAGGCGCAAAACTCCATTCAATCGGTGACCGGTTCGGTCCAGGGCGGCTCAGAGATCATCCGCATCGACCTGGCCGAGCCTTTGACCGCCATCCCCAACGGATTCACCATCCAGTCGCCGGCGCGTATCGCCCTGGATTTCCCCGGTGTCAGCAATGCCATGGGGCGGACCGCGGTGGACATGAACGTCGGTAACCTGCGCTCGGCGAACGTGGTGCAAGCCGGCGACCGGACCCGCGTAGTGCTCAATCTCAAGGCGCCGTCGACCTACAAGGCCGACATTCAAGGCAAATCACTGGTGATCACACTGGATCCGTCCTCCTCGGCAAGTGCTTCGCCAGCGGCGCCGGCGCAGGTGTTCGCGGAAAGCCGCAATCGCGACGTGTTGCCGCTCAAGGATGTCGATTTCCGCCGTGGAACCGACAGCGCCGGGCGCATCGTCGTGGGCCTGACCAATAACGAAGTGGGCGTTGACATACGCCAGCAGGGCCAGACCCTGGTCGTTGAATTCCTGAAAACGGCCTTGCCTGAGGGCCTGCGCCGCCGGCTCGACGTGGCCGACTTCGGTACGCCGGTGCAAACCGTCACAACTTTCCAGACCGGCGACAAGGTCCGCATGGTGGTGGAGCCCAAGGGCGCATGGGAGCACAGCGCCTACCAGAGCGACAACCAGTTTGTGCTGGAAATCCGCCCCCTGAAGGTCGACCCGAGCAAATTGACCCAGGGACCCGGCTACACCGGCGAGAAACTCTCGCTGAATTTCCAGAACATTGAAATCCGTTCCCTGTTGCAGGTGATCGCCGACTTCACGAACTTCAACATCGTTACGTCCGATTCCGTGACGGGTAGCGTCACGCTGAGGCTGAAGGATGTGCCCTGGGACCAGGCACTGGACATCATTCTCCAGTCCAAGGGCCTGGGCATGCGCAAAAACGGCAACGTGCTGGTCATCGCACCCAAGGACGAATTGGCTGCCAAGGACAAGCTGGACCTGGAATCGCGCAATGCCATCCAGAGTCTCGAGCCCGTTCGCACCCAGTCTTTCCAGATCAATTACGCCAAGGCTGCGGACATCGCGACACAGATCAGCGCCGGCGGAAGCGGGCCGGCGAGCGCCCGTATCCTGTCCCAGCGCGGCAGCGTCATTTCCGAAGCCCGGACCAACCAGCTGTTTGTGACCGACATCCCCTCGAGGCTGGAGGCGGTCCAAAGTCTGATCACCAAACTCGACGTGGCGGTTCGCCAGGTGCTGATCGAGGCGCGCATCGTCGAGGCTTCGGACACCTTCGGCAAGTCGCTGGGCGTGCGCCTCGGCGGCCAGCCCTTCAACCAGAACACCAATACGGCGTTCGGCGGCACCTACAGCGCGGCGACGGCGGGCACCAATGCCGGCGAATTTGTGAGCCTGCCGGGCGTGGGCCAGAACGGTTTCTCGGCGGCGACGTTTGCCGTCTCTCTGTTCAATGCGGCCAAGACGCGATTCCTCAACCTCGAAATTTCCGCGTCCGAAGCCGACGGCAAAACCAAGATCGTCTCCAGCCCCCGCGTTGTCACGGCGGACCAGGTGAAGGCGCTGATCGAGCAGGGCACGGAACTGCCGTACCAGCAGGCGACTTCCAGCGGCGCCACGTCCATCAGCTTCCGCAAGGCCAACCTGAAGCTCGAGGTCACGCCGCAGATCACGCCTGAAGGCAACATCATCCTGAACGTCGACGTCAACAAGGACAGCGTGGGCCGCGAAACGGCCAACGGCTTCGCGATCGACACCAAGCACATCCAGACCCAGGTTCTGGTGGAAAACGGCGGGACCGTGGTGATCGGCGGTATTTTTGAACAGAACGACCGCGACAACGAAACCAAGGTTCCGTTCCTGGGCGACCTGCCGGGCGTCGGCAACCTCTTCAAGCAGCGGACCCGCTCCGCCACGAAATCCGAACTGCTGGTGTTCATCACGCCCAAGATGCTGACCAACGGATCGGCACTGCGCTGAGTCCGGGGGCCGGCTGCGCCGCGAGGCGGGGCCGGTTTGGTGGAAAATGCAGGTAACGGCGGGCCCTTTGGGGCCTGTCGCGTTTGTGAAGCCGGCCCATTTCCTTTCCTTCCTCCAATCACGCATCCCGGGGCGAATGCCCCCAGACTCCATTGAATGCAAACCCGTTGAGAATCGCCTGCGTGGGCCTGCCGGGTTCGGGGAAGTCCACCGTCGGCCGGCATCTGGCCCGCAAAATAGGGCTGCGCTTCATCGATTCGGACCAGGTCATCGAGCAGCGCATCGCCTGCTCCATCCGCGAGTTTTTCGAGCGTGAGGGCGAGAACGCCTTCCGCGATATCGAGCAGCAGGTGATCGACGAGCTGACGCAGGGCCAGTCCTGCGTGCTGTCCAGCGGCGGCGGGACGGTGCTGCGCCCCGCCAATCGCCAGCACCTTCGCGAGCGCGCGCAGGTGGTCTACCTGCATTCCATTCCCGAAGAAGTATTTCGCCGCCTGCGGCACGACCAGAACCGGCCTCTGCTCCAGGTGGCCGACCCGCTGGCCAGGCTCAGGGACCTTTATGCCGCGCGCGACCCGCTGTACCGGGAAACCGCGCACTTCGTCATCGAGACCGGGCGCCCTTCGGTGTCCACCCTGGTCAACATGATCCTCATGCAGCTGG
Source organism: Polaromonas sp. P1_F2 (assembly GCF_056405735.1). Taxonomy (NCBI): domain Bacteria; kingdom Pseudomonadati; phylum Pseudomonadota; class Betaproteobacteria; order Burkholderiales; family Comamonadaceae; genus Polaromonas; species Polaromonas sp. P1_F2. The sequence continues at coordinate 222,667 of NZ_JBFUBN010000002.1, forward strand.
AGCTGGCCGGGTTGCTGGCTCCGCCCTGACTGCCCCTTTGGCTGCAAGCGGGTAGCCGCGGCGCGGCGAGTCCCTCTACACTCCCACCTATGCACGCAAATTCCTCTTCAGCGGCGGCGCGGGTCCAGATCGACCTTGGCGAGCGCAGCTATCCGATCGCCATCGGCAACGGGCTTCTCGGCAATGCGCTGACTTACCAGGATCTCCCGAAAGCCGCCACCGCGCTGGTGGTGTCGAACACGACGGTGGCCCCTTTGTATGCGGCGCAACTTAGCCAGGCGCTGCGCCAGCGCTATGGCAAGGTGCTGCTGGTCAGCCTGCCCGACGGCGAAGTCCACAAGGATTGGATCACGCTGCAGCTGATTTTTGACGCCTTGCTCGAGAACGGCTGCGACCGCAAGACGGTGATGTTCGCGCTGGGCGGCGGCGTGGTGGGCGACATGACTGGTTTCGCCGCCGCCAGCTATATGCGCGGCGTGCCCTTTGTGCAGGTACCCACGACCTTGCTGGCGCAGGTGGATTCCTCGGTGGGCGGCAAGACGGCCATCAACCACCCGCTCGGCAAGAACATGATTGGGGCTTTTTACCAGCCGCTGCTGGTGGTCTGCGACCTCGATGCCCTGGCGACGCTGCCGCCCCGCGAACTGAGCGCGGGCCTGGCAGAGATCATCAAATACGGACCGATCGCCGATATGGATTTCCTGGCGTGGATAGAGGCCAACCTCGATGGCCTGCTGGCCAGGGAACCCGCGGCCATGGCCCACGCGATCAAGCGCAGCTGTGAAATCAAGGCCTGGGTGGTGAGTCAGGACGAGCGTGAAACGGGCCTGCGGGCCATCCTGAATTTCGGCCACACCTTTGGCCATGCGATTGAATCCGGCCTGGGCTACGGCGAATGGCTGCACGGCGAGGGCGTGGGCTGCGGCATGGTGATGGCCGCCCACCTGTCCGAGCGCCTGGGCCTGGTCGACATGGCTTTTGTGGAGCGGCTGACCCGGCTGGTGCGGCGCGCCGGTTTGCCGGTCAAGGCGCCGGTGCTGTCGGCCACCGACAATGCCGGGCGCTACCTGGAGCTGATGCGCGTCGACAAAAAATCCGAAGCCGGCGAGATCCGTTTTATCGTGATCGACGGCCCGGGCAAAGCGGCGCTTCGCAGCGCGCCCGACGCGCTGGTGCGCGGCGTGATCGATTTGTGTTGCGCATAGTGCGCGTAACCGCCTGGAGAGCGTGAACCATGACCCTCGCGCCTTATGCCTGTGACCCCGCGCTGTCGCGCGGGCGCCGCTACACCGAACCGGTCGCGCCCACGCGCTCCGACTTCCAGCGCGACCGCGACCGCATCGTGCATTCCACGGCCTTCCGGCGCCTGGTCTACAAGACCCAGGTGTTCCTCAACCACGAGGGCGACCTGTTCCGCACCCGACTGACCCATTCACTAGAGGTCGCGCAGCTGGGGCGTTCCATCGCCCGCACCTTGCAGCTCAATGAGGACCTGGTGGAGGCCATCGCGCTGGCGCACGACCTGGGCCACACGCCCTTCGGCCACGCCGGCCAGGATGCCCTGAACGCCTGCCTCAAAGCCGGCCATCCCGAGAGCGCCGGCTTCGAGCACAACCTGCAAAGCCTGCGCGTTGTGGATGCGCTGGAAGAGCGCTACCCGGCCTACAACGGCCTGAACCTCAGCTTCGAGACGCGCGAAGGCATCCTCAAACATTGCTCCAGGCGCAATGCGCTGCGCATCGAGGCGCGCGAGCCGGGCGGCGTGGCCCGTCGATTTGTCGAGCAGCCCGCCGAAGGCCCGCAATGGCAACAGCCAAGCCTGGAAGCGCAGCTCGCCAACCTGGCCGACGAAATTGCCTACAACGCGCACGACATCGACGACGGCGTGCGCTCCGGCCTGCTGACGCTGGAGCAATTCGAGGATGTGGAACTCTTCAGCCAATATTGCCGCGAGACGCGGCTGGCCCATCCCGGCCTGCAGGGCCGCCGCTTGCTGTTTGAGACCATACGCCGCATGCTCAGCGCGCAGGTCTACAACGTGATGGATGCGACCTGGGCGGCGATTCACAAGGCGGCGCCCGCGAGCGCCGACGAGGTGCGCCAGCACCCCGCGCTGGTCTGCTTCACGCCGGAGATGGCGCGGCAGTCGGCCTTGCTCAAGCGCTTCCTGCTGCAAAACCTCTATCGCCACCCCAAGGTGGTGGAGACCACGCAGGCCGCCAAGCAAGTGGTGCGCGACCTGTTCGAGGCCTACATGGCCGACCCCGCGCAGATGCCGCAGGCCCACATCGACCGCTTTGACGGCATCGACGTCCCGCACGCCGCCGGCGCCAAGCCCGAGCGCGTGGTGGCCGACTACATCGCCGGCATGACGGACCGCTTTGCCGCCAAAGAACATGAACGCCTCAAGGGGCGGGCCGCTTTCGCGGCCTGAACTTTCACCTCACGCCTTGCCCCCGCGTGACTGAAACCAAGCCGGATACCGTCGCCAGCACGCGAGCCGCCTGGTGCGTGATCGCGGCTGGCGTGGTGGCCGCGCTGCATGTGGGCAAGCTGCCGCCCGCTTTGCCCGTGCTGGGCCAGGTGCTGGGCGTCTCGCTGCTGCAGGCCGGCTTTTTGTTGTCGCTGGTGCAACTGGCGGGTATGGCACTTGGGCTGGTGACGGGGCTGGCCGTGCAGCGCGCGGGGCTCAAGCGCAGCATGGTGGCGGGCCTCTGGGTGCTGGCCTTGGCCAGCGCCCTGGGGGCCATGGCGCCTGGTGTTTATGGCCTGCTGGCGACACGCGTCCTGGAAGGCCTGGGATTTTTGTGGGTGGTACTGCCGGCGCCGGCCCTGGTGCGCCGGCTGGTTCCAAAGGAAAAGCTGAACGGCATGCTCGGCATGTGGGGCGCTTACATGCCGCTAGGCGCTTCACTGGCATTGCTGGGCGGACCCCACCTCATCGCTTTGGGCAGCCCGCAATGGGGCTGGCGCATCCTGTGGTGGCTGCTGGCCGCACTGGCTGCGGTGCTGGCCCTGGTACTCGCATGGCGGGTGCCGGCGGAGCCGCCCGAGGCGGTCCCGGCAACCGGCCGGCCCCGCGGCGGCCAGCTGATTGCGGTGACCCTGCGTTCGCGCGCCGCCTGGCTCATGGCCATGGCCTTTGCGGCATATTCGGGGCAATGGCTCGCGGTGGTCGGTTTCCTGCCGTCCATCTATGCGCAGGCCGGCGTGGCCGCCAATTGGGCGGGGCCGCTGACGGCGCTGGCCGCCGCCGTCAACATCATCGGCAACGTCGCCGCCGGGCGCTTGCTGGGCCGCGGCCTGCCACCGGTGGTGTTGCTGGGCGCGGGCTTCCTGGCAATGGGCGGCGGCGCCTTGCTGGCTTTTTCGGGCGTGCCGCCCGCGCTGCAATACGCGGCCATCCTCGGTTTCTCTATGGTCGGCGGCTTGATTCCCGCGACCCTGTTCAGCCTGGCCGTCCGCTTGGCCCCCAGTGCCGACACGGTGTCCACCACGGTGGGCTGGATGCAGCAATGGTCGGCGCTGGGCCAGTTCGCGGGCCCTCCGCTGGTGGCCTGGGTGGCTGCGGCAGCAGGGGGCTGGCAATGGACGGGCTGGGTCACCGCGGCCAGTTCCGCGTTCGGCCTTGTCCTGGCGCTGCAGTTGTACCGCTTGACGGCTTTGCGCGCACCGACGCATTAGCGCCAGTCCCACACAATAGAGCAGCGAGGGCCGTCATCAAGGGCTATATGACGGCGCATAGGCTTATGACGTGTCGGCATTTCCCCGCTGTCTTTTCGGCTTCACACGGATTACGCTTGAGGTCTGCGCACACTTTGTGACATTTCTTTGGAACAGTAAGCGCATGCTGCAATGCAGGCATCAAACCTGCTTTGGCTATTTCCGTATCTCAAAAGGTGTTGTCATGGGTTTCAATCGGCGTCAGATAATTCTCGGTGGTGTGTCGGCAGGCGCTGTGGTGGCAAGTCCCGCGCTGTGGGCGCAAAGCAAGACCGCGCGAAAAATCGTCATTGGGCAATCCGTGCCGCTCACCGGCGCCGCCGACCAGATCGGTCTGGCCTACCTGAACGGCGCCAAGATTTACTTCGACGCAATCAACGCCAAGAACGGCGCGGGCGGCTACAAGATCGAAGTCAAAGCGCTGGACGACGGCTACGCCCCGGCCAAGGCCGCGGCCAATGCCAAGCAATTGATCGACGAGGGCGTTGACGCGCTTTTCGGTTTCACCGGTACGGCCAGTTGCGATGCCGCATTTGCCGCCGCCAAAGCTTCGGGCACCTTGTTCTTCGCGCCCTTCGCCGCGTCGGACGCGCTGCACGATCCCGCACTCAGCAACGTGTTCCATGTGCGTCCCGCATTGGCCGACGAGGCCTACAAGATCGCGCGCCATTGCGCCACGCTGAACCAGGACCGCATCGCGGTGTTTGCCGAAGACGACGCTATGGGTCGCGGCGGCTTGGCGGCCGTCAACCAGGCGCTCATAGACTTGAAGCGCCCGGCCATCGTCGGTAGCGCGCTGTCACCGGTCAACAGCGACAAGGTCGACGCGGCCGTGGCAACGCTGATGAAGGCGCAGCCGCAAGCCGTCATCCAGGTCAGCCTGTTCAATTCATCGGCGGCTTTCATCCGCAAGATGCGGCAAGCAGGCTTCGGCGGCCAGTTCCTTAATTTTTCCGTCGTCGGCATCGATCCGCTGTTCAGTGCTCTCGGCAAGGAAATCGGCGGTGTCGTGATTTCGCAGGTCGTGCCTTCGCCGCGCAGCACCGGCACGCCCATCATCAAGGAATACCTCGATGTGCTGAACCAGACCGACCAGACCCCCAGCTATGAAAGCGTGGAAGGTTATATTGCCGCCCGCACCTTCGCTGAAGGCGTGCGCCGTAGCGCGGCGGGTAGCGGCAAGCCCGACCGGGCCGGCCTGCAAAAAGCCTTTGAGTCGATGACGGACTACGACGTGGGCGGCTTTCGCGTCAACCTTCGCCCGAAGAAATACGAATCGGTGCGCGCGATCGACCTGGTCACCATCACCCCCGACGGCAAGGTCGTCCGCTAAACGCAGCGGCTTTTGTGGACCGCGAGCCCCGCGTCTTGAGGGGCCGCAAATCAGGGTCAGGTTCCAATATCATGGTGCAAACTCCAGGCATTGCATCCCATGGCCCGTCTTCCGCGTCTGACCCTTCCCGGCTACCCCCACCACATCATCCAGCGGGGCAATAACCGGCAAGCCATCTTTGCGTCCGCCGCCGATCGCCAGATGCTGCTGGGGTTGCTCGACGAAAGCGCCCGCAAATCCGGCGTTGCCCTGCACGCCTACGTGCTGATGGACAACCATCTCCACCTGCTGGCCACGCCCAGCACAGCGGAGGGCCTGCCGCAGATGATGCAGGCTGCGGGGCGGCGTTATGTGCGCTACTTCAATGACAGTCAGGGGCGCTCCGGCACCCTGTGGGAAGGGCGTTACCGCGCCACCGTGATCGAGGCCGAGCGCTACCTGCTGGCCTGCATGGCCTATATGGACCTGAACCCGGTCCGCGCCGGCTTGGTGGCCGAAGCCAGGGACTATCCGTGGTCCAGCCACGGCCACTACGCGGGCCTGCGGGTCGACAGCCTGCTGACGCCACACCCGCTGGTCTGGGCGCTGGGCAACACGCCTTTTGCCCGCGAGGCGGCTTACGCCGAACTGGTGCGCGCGGGCATCACGCTGGAGCAGCAGGACTTGCTGACCCGCGCGGCCCTCAGCGGCTGGGCGCTCGGCGGGGCTGATTTTCTGGTGGAGCTGCAAAAGCGCACGGAGCGCCGGGTGACCAAAAACCAGGCAGGGCGTCCGCCCGCGGCGCCAAAAGAGGAAGCGTCCGCCTCCTGAGCAGAACCTTATTGGGAGGCTCGTTGCAGTGGAATTGAATATGTCCCCAATTAAATTCCGATTAATTTAATCGATCTTTAATCTGTATCTGACCCCATTTAAAGTGCTTGGCATTGTTGTTGCAGTGCACTATGCTCCCATTCCCTGCGAAAAATTATGAACCTTGCGGATGGAAGCGTTGCCGGCCTTTTTTCGAGGCCACCCCTGCATCGCCGTCATCCCCAACCGACGAGGAATTGCCATGACCACGGCTGCTGAAATCAAGCATTTTGAAGAAAACGGTTTGTACTCCGGAGCCAATGAGCACGATGCCTGCGGCGTCGGTTTCGTGGCGCACATCAAGGGGCACAAAAGCCATGCCATCGTCCAGCAAGGCCTGAAAATTCTCGAAAACCTCGACCACCGGGGCGCAGTGGGGGCTGACAAACTCATGGGCGACGGCGCCGGCATATTGATTCAGCTGCCCGATGCGCTGTACCGCGAAGAAATGGCCGGGCAGGGCGTGCAATTGCCGCCGCCCGGCGAATACGGCGTCGGCATGGTCTTCCTGCCCAAAGAGCACGCTTCCCGCCTGGCCTGCGAGCAAGCCCTTGAGCGCGCGGTCAAGGCCGAAGGCCAGGTGCTGCTGGGCTGGCGCGACGTGCCGGTCAACCGCGACATGCCCATGTCACCTACCGTGCGCGAAAAAGAACCCATCCTGCGGCAGATCTTCATCGGCCGCGGCAACGACGTGATCGTCCAAGACGCACTGGAGCGCAAGCTCTACGTTATCCGCAAGACCGCCAGCGCCGCCATCCAGAACCTGCGTCTGACGCACAGCAAAGAATATTACGTGCCCAGCATGTCCAGCCGCACGGTGGTCTACAAAGGCCTGCTGCTGGCCGACCAAGTGGGCACCTACTACCGCGACCTGACCGACACGCGCTGCGTTTCCGCGCTCGGTCTGGTGCACCAGCGCTTTTCCACCAACACCTTCCCCGAGTGGCCGCTGGCCCACCCCTATCGCTACGTCGCGCACAACGGCGAGATCAACACCGTCAAGGGCAACTACAACTGGATGAAGGCGCGCGAAGGCGTGATGTCCTCGCCGGTGCTGGGCGCCGACCTGCAAAAGCTCTACCCGATCAGCTTTGCCAGCCAGTCCGACACCGCCACCTTCGACAACTGCCTGGAACTGCTGACCATGGCCGGCTACCCCATCAGCCAGGCCGTGATGATGATGATTCCCGAGCCCTGGGAACAGCACACCACCATGGACGAGCGCCGCAAGGCCTTCTATGAATACCACGCCGCCATGCTCGAGCCCTGGGACGGCCCGGCCTCCATCGTCTTCACCGACGGCCGCCAGATCGGCGCCACGCTGGACCGCAACGGCCTGCGCCCTTCGCGCTACTGCGTGACCGACGACGACCTGGTCATCATGGCCTCGGAATCGGGCGTGCTGCCGATTCCCGAGCACAAGATCGTGCGCAAATGGCGTCTGCAACCCGGCAAGATGTTCCTGATTGACCTGGAACAGGGCCGCATGATCGACGACGAGGAAATCAAGGCCACGCTGGCGCACAGCAAGCCCTACAAGCAGTGGATCGAAAACCTGCGCATCAAGCTGGACGACGTGGCCGGCAAGGCTGCAAAGGCTGCTCCGGTGACCGTGCCCGCCGTTTCCGACATCCCCCTGCTCGACAGGCAGCAGGCCTTCGGCTACACCCAGGAAGACATCAAATTCCTGATGTCCCCCATGGCCGCCAACGGCGAGGAAGCCACCGGCTCCATGGGCAACGACAGCCCGCTGGCCGTGCTCTCGAACAAGAACAAGCCGCTGTACAACTACTTCAAGCAGCTGTTCGCACAGGTGACCAACCCGCCCATCGACCCGATCCGCGAAGCCATCGTGATGTCGCTGGTGTCCTTCATCGGCCCCAAGCCCAACCTGCTGGACATCAACCAGGTCAACCCGCCCATGCGGCTCGAAGTGAGCCAGCCGGTGCTCAACGTTGCCGACATGCAGAAGCTGCGCGACATCGAGTCGCACACCCAGGGCAAGTTCAAGAGCTACACCCTGGACATCACCTACCCGCTGGCCTGGGGCCACGAAGGCGTCGAGGCCAAGCTGGCGTCGCTGTGCGCCGAGGCGGTCGACGCGATCAAGGACGGCAAGAACATCCTGATCGTCAGCGACCGCGGCATCAACGCCACGCAGGTCGCCATCCCGGCGCTGCTGGCCTTGTCGGCCATCCATCAGCACCTGGTCAAGGAAGGCCTGCGCACCACGGCCGGACTGGTGGTCGAAACCGGTTCGGCCCGCGAAGTGCACCACTTCGCCGTGCTGGCCGGTTACGGCGCCGAAGCCGTGCATCCCTACCTCGCCATGGAAACCCTGGCCGAGCTGTCCAAGGGCCTGCCGGGCGACCTCAGCACCGAGAAAGCCGTCTACAACTACACCAAGGCCATCGGCAAGGGCCTGTCCAAGATCATGTCCAAGATGGGCGTGTCTACTTATATGAGCTACTGCGGCGCGCAACTGTTCGAGGCCATCGGCCTGAACCGCGATGCCGTGGCCAAGTTCTTCACCGGCACCGCCAGTCAGGTCGAAGGCATGGGCGTGTTCGAGATCGCCGAAGAAGCGCTGCGCATGCACCGCGCCGCCTTCAGCGACGACCCGGTGCTGGCCAACATGCTGGACGCCGGCGGCGAATACGCCTGGCGCGTGCGCGGCGAAGACCACATGTGGACGCCCGACGCGATCGCCAAGCTGCAGCACTCCACGCGTTCCAACAACTGGAACACCTACAAGGAATACGCCCAGCTGATCAACGACCAGAATCGCCGCCACATGACCTTGCGCGGCCTGTTCGAGTTCAAGATCGACCCTTCCAAGGCCATCCCGATTGATGAAGTCGAGCCTGCCAAGGACATCGTCAAGCGTTTCGCCACCGGCGCCATGTCGCTGGGCTCCATCAGCACCGAAGCCCATGCCACGCTGGCCGTGGCCATGAACCGCATCGGCGGCAAGAGCAACACGGGCGAGGGCGGTGAAGACCCGAACCGCTACCGGCAGGAGCTCAAGGGCATCCCGATCAAGAAGGGTGAGACGCTGAAAAGCGTGATCGGCCCGAAACAGGTCGAGGTCGACCTGCCGCTGCAGGACGGCGACTCGCTGCGCTCGCGCATCAAGCAGGTCGCGTCGGGCCGCTTCGGCGTCACGGCCGAATACCTGGTGTCGGCCGACCAGATCCAGATCAAGATGGCGCAGGGCGCCAAGCCGGGTGAGGGCGGCCAACTGCCCGGCGGCAAGGTCAGCGAATACATCGGCCAGCTGCGTTACTCGGTGCCCGGCGTGGGGTTGATCTCGCCGCCGCCGCACCACGACATCTATTCGATCGAGGACCTGGCCCAGCTGATCCACGACCTGAAGAACGTCAACCCGCGCGCCAGCATCAGCGTCAAGCTGGTCAGCGAAGTCGGCGTCGGCACCATCGCGGCGGGTGTGGCCAAGGCCAAGTCCGATCACGTGGTGATCGCCGGCCATGACGGCGGCACGGGCGCCTCGCCCTGGTCGTCCATCAAGCATGCCGGCTCTCCCTGGGAAATCGGCCTGGCCGAAACCCAGCAGACCCTGGTGCTCAACCGCCTGCGCGGCCGTATCCGCGTGCAGGCCGACGGCCAGATGAAAACCGGCCGCGACGTCATCATCGGCGCGCTGCTGGGCGCCGACGAGTTCGGTTTCGCCACCGCGCCGCTGGTGGTCGAAGGCTGCATCATGATGCGCAAGTGCCACCTCAACACCTGCCCGGTCGGTGTCGCCACGCAGGACCCGGTGCTGCGCCAGAAATTCAGCGGCAAACCCGAGCACGTCGTCAACTACTTCTTCTTCGTCGCCGAAGAGGCGCGCCAGCTCATGGCACAGCTCGGCGTGCGCAAGTTCGACGACCTGATCGGCCGTGCCGACCTGCTGGACACGCAAAAAGGCATCGAGCACTGGAAGGCCAGCGGCCTGGATTTCAGCCGCCTGTTCTACCAGCCCAACGTGCCGGCCGACGTGCCGCGCCTGCATGTCATGGAGCAGGACCATGCGCTCGGCAAGGCGCTGGACGTGCGCCTGATCGAAAAATCGAAAGCCGCGATTGAAAAGGGCGAAAAAGTCCAGTTCATCGAAGTGGCGCGCAACGTCAACCGCACCGTCGGCGCCATGCTGTCGGGCGAGCTGACGCGCCACCACCCGCAGGGCCTGCCCGACGACACCCTGCGTATTCAGCTGGAAGGCACGGGCGGCCAGTCCTTCGGCGCTTTCCTGGCCAAGGGCATCACCATGTACCTGATAGGCGACGCCAACGACTACACCGGCAAGGGCCTGTCAGGCGGCCGCATCGTGGTGCGCCCCAGCATCGACTTCCGCGGCGACGCGGTGAAGAACACCATCGTCGGCAACACCGTGCTCTACGGCGCGACCACCGGCGAGGCCTTCTTCAGCGGCGTGGCCGGCGAGCGTTTTGCCGTGCGGCTCTCGGGCGCCACGGCGGTAGTCGAAGGCACGGGCGACCACGGCTGCGAATACATGACGGGCGGCACCGTCGCGGTGCTGGGCAAGACCGGCCGCAACTTCGCCGCCGGCATGAGCGGCGGCGTGGCCTATGTGTACGACGAGGATGGCCTGTTCGCCACGCGCTGCAACACCTCCATGGTCTCCATGGACCGCATCGTCACCACGGCCGAACAGCACACCCATGACAAGGCCGACTGGCACGCGGGCGAAAGCGACGAGGAACTGCTCAAGCGCCTGCTACAGGACCACAACCGCTGGACCGGCAGCAAGCGCGCGCGCGAACTGCTGGACAACTGGAGCGAGTCGCGCCTGAAGTTCGTCAAGGTCTTCCCGAACGAGTACAAGCGGGCCCTGATCGAGCGCAAGGAGCGTCGCCTGGAAGCAGCCACCGAGACCACCCGGGCCCAGGTCGCCACCAACCAGGAAGCGGTAGCCGCCAAGTAGGCCGCCAAGCCCCACGCTTGCATTGAACCGGAACTGCCCGCGCCCATGATGCATGGGCCGGCAGCCGGAAACGCTTAAAGAAGAATTGCACAGGACCTCATCATGGGAAAAATCACCGGCTTCATGGAATACGAGCGCGTCGAGGAGGGCTACAAGCCCGTGCCGGAGCGCCTGAAGAACTACCGCGAATTCGTCATCGGGCTGGACGACGCGCAGGCCAACAAGCAGGCCGCGCGCTGCATGGACTGCGGCACGCCGTTTTGCAACAACGGCTGCCCGGTCAACAACATCATTCCCGACTTCAACGACATGGTGTTCCGCGCCGACTGGAAGAACGCGATCGACACGCTGCACAGCACCAACAACTTCCCTGAATTCACCGGCCGCATCTGCCCGGCGCCCTGCGAGGCCGCCTGCACGCTGAACGTGAACGACGACGCCGTCGGCATCAAATCCATCGAGCACGCCATCATCGACCGCGCCTGGTCCGAAGGCTGGGTCAAGCCGGTGATGCCCAAACACAAGACCGGCAAGAAGGTCGCCGTCGTCGGCTCCGGCCCCGCCGGCATGGCCGCGGCCCAGCAGCTGGCGCGCGCCGGCCACGAGGTGACCCTGTTCGAGAAGAATGACCGTATCGGCGGCCTGCTGCGCTACGGCATCCCCGACTTCAAGATGGAAAAAGTCCACATCGACCGCCGCGTCGAGCAGATGAAGGCCGAAGGCGTGAATTTCCGCACCGGCGTGATGGTCGGCAGCCTGCCCAAGGACTCGAAAGTCACCAACTGGGCCAAGGAAAGCATCAGCCCCGAGCAGCTGCAAAAAGACTTTGACGCCGTGATCCTGACCGGCGGCGCCGAGCAGTCGCGCGACCTGCCCGTGCCCGGCCGCGACCTGGACGGTGTGCATTTCGCCATGGAATTTTTGCCCCAGCAGAACAAGATCAATGCCGGCGACAAGGTCAAGGGCCAGTTGCGCGCTGACGGCAAGCACGTCATCGTGATCGGCGGCGGTGATACCGGCTCCGACTGCGTGGGCACCAGCAACCGCCACGGCGCCGTCAGCGTCACCCAGTTCGAGCTGATGCCCCAGCCGCCCGAAGAAGAAAACCGCCCCATGACCTGGCCTTACTGGCCGATCAAGCTGCGCACCTCTTCGTCGCATGAAGAGGGCTGCGAGCGCGAGTTCGCCATCTCCACCAAGGAACTGATCGGCGAAAAGGGCAAGGTCACCGGCCTGAAGACCGTTCGCGTCGAGTGGAAAGACGGCAAGATGGTCGAGGTGCCCGGCTCCGAACAGACCCTCAAGGCCGACCTGGTGCTGCTGGCCATGGGCTTTGTCTCGCCGGTGGCTTCCGTGCTGGAAGCCTTCGGCGTTGAAAAAGACAACCGCGGCAACGCCAAGGCGAGCACGGATTTCACCGGCGGTTATGCCACCAACGTGCCCAAGGTGTTCGCCGCCGGCGATATCCGCCGTGGGCAAAGCCTGGTTGTATGGGCGATTCGGGAAGGCCGCCAGGCCGCGCGTGCGGTGGATGAGTTCCTGATGGGTTATAGCGACTTGCCTCGCTAAACGCCCTGTTGAACGCCATATCCGGCGGTTAAGGAAATCCAGGCGTTTGCCTGGATGCGCGATGGCCTGCGCCGCAAGGCGAACAGGGCGGAGACCCCACGGTATTACCGGCGGGTATTACTTCCCGGGATGGGTCGGGCCAAACCCCGTATCATTAGGGCATTCCCTTAGCATCCGCCGGCGCCTTCGTCGGCTTTCCTTTTGCCCCATGGCCGACATCTCCGCTTCATCACTGGTTGAATTCAAGGATGTGACCTTCTCCTACCCGGGTTCGGCCGGCGATCGCGTCATCCTCGACAAGGTCACCCTGTCCGTCCCCCGCGGCAAGGTCACCGCGCTGATGGGCGCCTCGGGCGGCGGCAAGACCACCGTGCTGCGCCTGATTGGCGGCCAGCAGAAGGCCACCGGCGGCGCCGTCCTGTTTGACGGCAAGGACGTCGGCCAGCTGGTGCAGGAAGAACTCTATCTCGCCCGCCGGCGCATGGGCATGCTGTTCCAGTTCGGCGCGCTGTTCACCGATCTGAGCGTGTTCGACAACGTGGCTTTTCCGCTGCGCGAGCACACCGCGCTGGGCGAGCGCCTGATCCGCGACATCGTGCTGATGAAGCTCAATGCCGTGGGCCTGCGCGGCGCGCGCGACCTGATGCCGAGCGAAATCTCCGGCGGCATGGCCAGGCGCGTGGCGCTGGCGCGCGCCATCGTGCTGGACCCCGAACTCATCATGTACGACGAGCCCTTCTCCGGGCTGGACCCGATCTCGCTGGGCACCGCCGCGCAGCTCATACGCCAGCTCAACGATACCCTGGGCATCACCAGCATTGTTGTCTCGCACGACCTGGAAGAAACCTTCCGCATCGCCGACAAGGTCATCATCCTGGCCAACGGCGGCATCGCGGCGCAGGGAACGCCCGACGAGGTCAGGCATTCCACGGACCCGCTGGTGCACCAGTTCGTCAACGCCGAGAGCGAGGGCCCCGTGAAATTCCATTACCCCGGGCCGGGCGTGGAGGCCGACTTCGGCAATGCGGAAGCAGTCAAAAAGGAGCGCGCATGAGCCGCTACAGTCCCGTCGGCCTGGTGTCCGACCTCGGTTTTGTGGTGCGCAGGCAACTGGTCGACCTGGGTTATGCCGCGCGGCTGATGTCGCGGCTGGTGGCCCTGACCGGACCGGCCCTGGCCCGCTTTGGCCTGGTGCGGGACCAGATATTCTTTTTGGGCAACTATTCACTGGCCATCATCGCGGTGTCCGGCCTGTTTGTGGGTTTTGTGCTGGGCCTGCAGGGCTATTACACGCTGCAGCGCTACGGTTCGGCCGAGGCGCTGGGCCTGCTGGTGGCGCTCAGCCTGGTGCGCGAACTCGGGCCGGTGGTCACCGCGCTGCTGTTCGCCGGCCGCGCCGGCACGGCCCTGACCGCCGAAATCGGCCTGATGAAGGCCGGCGAGCAGCTGTCGGCCATGGAAATGATGGCGGTCGACCCGATACGCCGCATCCTGGCGCCGCGCTTCTGGGGTGGCGTCATTGCCATGCCGCTGTTGGCTGCGGTGTTCAGCGCTGTCGGCATCATTGGCGGTTGGCTGGTCGGCGTGGTCATGATCGGCATAGACGCCGGCTCCTTCTGGAGCCAGATGCAGTCCGGCGTGGACGTCTGGCGCGATGTGGGCAACGGCATCATCAAGAGTTTTGTGTTCGGCGTGACCGTCACCTTTGTGGCCCTGCACCAGGGATTTGAGGCCCAGCCCACGCCCGAAGGCGTCTCGCGCGCCACCACGCGCACCGTGGTGGTGGCTTCGCTGGCCGTGCTGGGGCTGGATTTCCTGCTTACCGCGTCGATGTTCAGCCTCTGATCCGGCCTTTCAACCACCCTAAAACATTTTTAATCCGCCCATGAGAAAATCCACCGATCCAGTGTTCGCCTTGTTGAATGGTCGGTGCAGGGCAGCCCTTCGGGGCCACTGAAAGAAGAACCATGCAACGCTCCAAAAATGATCTCTGGGTTGGCCTGTTTGTCCTGATTGGGGGCGCCGCCATCCTGTTCCTGGCGCTCAAATCCGCCAACCTTCTTTCACTGAATTTCGACACTTCTTACAAGATCACGGCGAAATTCGACAATATTGGCGGCCTGAAACCGCGCGCCGCGGTTAAAAGTGCCGGTGTGGTGGTCGGGCGGGTTGAAAATATCACTTTCGACGACAAGTCCTACCAAGCGAGCGTAAGCCTGGCGATGGAAAGCCGTTATGTGTTTCCCAAAGACAGCTCGCTCAAGATTTTGACCAGCGGCCTGCTCGGCGAGCAGTACATCGGAGTGGAGGCCGGCGGGGACGAGAAAAATTTCGCGGCGGGAGACGTGATCAAAAACACGCAATCTGCCGTAGTACTTGAGAATCTGATCAGCCAGTTTTTATACAGTAAAGCGGCGGATAGCAGTTCCGGATCAGGGTCTGCGCCGCCACCAGCGACGACAGAAAAAAAATGACAAGCAACAACACAATGAAAAAATCAACAGGGTGGGCCGGCGCTGCTCTCGCAGTAGCGCTGCTTCAGGGATGCGCAACCGGCCCCGGCGCCAATCCGTCCGATCCGCTGGAGCCCTTCAACCGGGCCATGTTCGGCTTCAACGAAGGCCTGGACCGCACCGTCCTCAAGCCCGTGGCCACCGCCTACCGCGACGTCACACCCCAGCCTGTGCGCACCGGCGTCACCAGCTTCTTCGGCAACATTTCCGATGTCTGGTCCATGGTCAACAACCTGCTGCAGGGCAAGGGCGAAGCGGCCGCCGACAGCCTGTTCCGCGTCACCACCAACACCCTCTGGGGCCTGGGCGGCATTTTTGACGTGGCCAGTGAAATGAAGATTCCGAAACACTCGGAAGATTTCGGCCAGACCCTGGGTGTCTGGGGCGTGGGATCGGGTCCTTACTTGGTGCTGCCCGTGCTGGGCTCCTCCTCGGTTCGCGATACCGCCGGCCTGCTGGTGGACTCCCAGATGGACGCGGTCACCCAGGCCAGCAATGTCCGTGTCCGCAATACCCTGACGACGCTGCGCGTGGTCAATGTCCGCGCCAACCTGCTGGGCGCCAGTGACGTGCTGGACCAGGCAGCGCTGGACAAATACAGTTTTACCCGTGATATCTACCAGCAGCGCCGCAACAGCCTGATCGGCAATGGGACGGTGGAAAAGGAAGAACGCTTTGACCTGCCTGAGGGCGCGCAGGCCACGCCCGCACCCGCGCCGGCGGCCAAGTAAGCAGGTGAAACAAGCTTGAACAGGGCCAAAACCAGGCCTTGAGAAGGCCTGGTAGCGCCAATATTTACAAGACTGCCGAATAACTTCATCCCCAGTCCGGAAACAATCCCGCAAAATACCTTCGAAACACCGGCTTTCAGCGTGTCATGCATCAACCCGATGCCATGAAGTTGATACCGGGTTTCGACACCGAAGGAGCACCATGAAACGCAGAACCCTTGGCCATTTGTTAACCGCCACCCTCAGCCTGGCCTTGCTGGCCGCCGCACCTTTCGCGCGTGCCGCCGCCGACGAGGCCCCCGACGCACTGATCAAACGCGTGTCGGCCGAAGTGCTGGACAACATCAAGACCGATAAAGCCGTGAAAGCCGGCGACCTGACCAAAGTGCTGTCCCTGGTGGACAGCAAGATCATGCCCAACGTGAACTTCACGCGCATGACGGCGGCGGCTGTGGGCCGCAACTGGCGCCAGGCCACGCCCGAGCAGCAAAAGAAGCTGCAGGACGAGTTCAAGATCCTGTTGATCCGCACCTATTCAGGCGCCCTCGCACAGGTCAGCGACCAGAGCGTCAGCGTCAAGCCGCTGCGTGCGGAGCCCGCCGACACCGAAGTGGTGGTGCGTACCGAAGTGCTGGGCCGTGGCGACCCCGTCCAGCTCGACTACCGCATGGAAAAAACCCCCACAGGCTGGAAGATCTATGACCTGAACGTGCTCGGCGTGTGGCTGGTGGAAACCTACCGCACCCAGTTTGCCCAGGAAATCAGCACCAAGGGCGTGGACGGCCTGATCGCCTCTCTGGTGCAGCGCAACCAGTCCAACAGCGGCGCAAGCGCCAAGAAGTCCTGAGCGGACGCGCTGCCGGTGCTGACGCTCCCCCCCATCCTCACGCATGCCGAAGCCGCAGGTTTTGCCCGCGGTCTGAAGCAGGCCGTGCTGTCCCAGCCGGCCGGGGTGGTGGCGGACGCCGGTGCGCTCAAGGAATTTGATTCTTCCGCCCTGGCCGTGCTGCTCGAATGCCGGCGCGAAGCGCTGGCCGCCGGCAAGGATTTTTCGGTGGCGGGCCTGCCGCCTCGCCTGCGCCAGCTGGCCGGCCTCTATGGCGTGGCTGAGTTGATTCCGGCCGCCCAGGCCTGAGGCGCTTCACCCGCCACTGTCCGCCGTTGGTCCCCAAGGCGGTCCCGCCAAGGGCATTGCACGGCGCGCCCAGTTGAAAAACGGCATCAGCCCTTAAAATGGCGGGCTCATGCCAGCGATCTCATTCCAGTCCGTCTCCAAAACCTACTCCTCCGCGCGAAATCAGACAGGTCCCGTCGTCAAGGCGCTTGACGACGTCAGTTTCGATATCCGGCAGGGTGAATTTTTTGGCTTGCTGGGCCCCAACGGCGCGGGGAAAACCTCTCTCATCAGCATATTGGCCGGCCTGTCGCGCGCCAGCGGCGGCAGCGTCAAGGTGCACGGCAGCGACGTGCTGACCGACTATGCCAACGCCAGACGCAAGCTCGGCGTGGTGCCGCAAGAACTGGTGTTCGACCCTTTTTTCTCGGTGCGCGAGGCGCTGCGCATCCAGTCCGGCTATTTCGGCATCAAGCACAACGACGACTGGATCGATGAACTGCTGGTCAGCCTGGGCCTGGCCGACAAGGCCAATGCCAATATGCGCCAGCTCTCGGGCGGCATGAAGCGCCGCGTGCTGGTGGCGCAGGCCCTGGTGCACAAGCCGCAGGTCATCGTGCTCGACGAGCCCACCGCCGGCGTTGACGTCGAACTGCGCCAGACCCTGTGGCAGTTCATCGCCAAACTCAACAAGCAGGGCAGCACCGTGCTGCTGACCACGCATTACCTCGAGGAGGCCGAAGCCCTGTGCAGCCGCATCGCCATGCTCAAGCAGGGCCGGGTGGTGGCGCTGGCGCAGACCTCCGAGCTGCTCAAGGCGGCGTCTTCCAACGTGCTGCGTTTCAAGATCGACAGCGAACTGCCCACGCACCTGGCTGTGCAGGCCCGTATCACCGGCCGCATCGTGCAGTTCCCGGCCCACAACGCGAACGAAATTGAACAATACCTCGCAGCCATCCGCGAGGCGGGCCTGGTGGCTGAGGACGTTGAAATCCGCAAAGCCGACCTGGAAGATGTCTTCCTTGATGTCATGAACAAAAAGCCGGCCGGCGAGAGTACGGCCGTGGCGGTAGACCTCGCGAAAGTAGCAACATGACCGGCTGGCAAACCCTGCTCTACAAAGAGACCCTGCGCTTCTGGAAGGTGGGTTTCCAGACGGTGGGGGCGCCGGTGCTGACCGCCGTGCTCTACATGCTGATCTTCGGCCACGTGCTGCAAGACCAGGTGAAGGTCTATAACCAGGTCAGCTACACCGCCTTCCTGGTGCCCGGCCTGGTGATGATGAGCGTGCTGCAGAACGCCTTCGCCAACAGCTCCTCCTCGCTGATCCAGAGCAAGATCATGGGCAGCCTGGTGTTTGTGCTGCTCACGCCGCTGTCGCACTGGCACTGGTTTTTCGCCTATGTGGGCTCCTCGGTCGCACGCGGCCTGCTGGTGGGCGTGGGCGTGTTCGCCGTCACCGTATTTTTCGGCCAACCGGCTTTTGTGGCGCCGCTGTGGATTGTGCTGTTCGCGGTGCTGGGCGCCGCCATGCTGGGCGCGCTTGGCGTGATCGCCGGCTTGTGGTCCGAGAAGTTCGACCAGATGGCGGCCTTCCAGAATTTCGTCATCATGCCCATGACCTTCCTGAGCGGCGTGTTTTACTCCATCCACTCGTTGCCGCCTTTCTGGCAGAAGGTCAGCCACCTGAACCCCTTCTTCTACATGATCGACGGCTTCCGCTACGGCTTTTTCGGCGTCAGCGACGTCTCGCCCTGGCTGAGCCTGGGCATCGTGGCAACGGCCCTGCTGGCCGTCAGCGCCGTCGCCGTCAACCTGCTGCGCACCGGCTACAAAATACGGCACTGACTGAGCACAAAACATGACCAGCGAAGAACTCCAATCCATCATCGCCGCGGGCCTGCCCTGCGAGCACCTCGAGCTGTCGGGCGACGGCCGCCACTGGTATGCCACTGTGGTCTCCAGCGCCTTTGAAGGCCAGCGCCTGATCCAGCGCCACCAGAAGGTCTATGCCACCTTGGGCGGCCGCATGCAGACCGACGAGGTGCATGCGCTGTCGATGAAAACCTATACGCCGGCCGAATGGGCCAACAATCAACAATAACGGCAACGCGAACTGAAAAAACATGGACAAACTACTCATCAAGGGCGGCAAGCCGCTGGCAGGCACGGTTGAGATTTCTGGCGCCAAGAACGCCGCGCTGCCCGAGCTGTGCGCCGCGCTGCTGACGGCCGACGACGTTACCTTGCGCAACGTGCCGCGCCTGCAGGACGTCGCCACCATGCTCAAGCTGATCCGCAACATGGGGGTCGAGGCCGAACGCGGTGACGACGGCACGGTGCGCATCAACGCCGGCAAGCTCAGCTCGCCCGAGGCGCCCTATGAGCTGGTCAAGACCATGCGCGCCTCCGTGCTGGCCCTGGGCCCGTTGCTGGCGCGCTTCGGCGAAGCAACGGTTTCGCTGCCGGGCGGCTGCGCCATCGGCTCGCGCCCGGTGGACCAGCACATCAAAGGTTTGCAGGCCATGGGCGCCGAGATCGCGGTGGAGCACGGCTACATGCTGGCCAAGCTGCCGGCCGGCCCGAATGGCGAAAGAGGGCGGCTCAAAGGCACCAGCATCACCACCGACATGGTGACCGTCACCGGGACCGAGAACTTCCTGATGGCCGCCAGCCTGGCCGAGGGTGAGACCATCCTGGAAAACGCCGCGCAAGAGCCGGAAATCGGCGACCTGGCCGAAATGCTTATCAAGATGGGCGCGAAAATTGAAGGCCACGGCACGCGCCGCATCCGCATCCAGGGCGTGGAACGCCTGTACGGCTGCACCCACCAGGTGGTGGCCGACCGCATCGAGACCGGCACCTTTCTGTGCGCCGTGGCGGCCGCCGGCGGCGACGTCGTGCTCAAGCACGGCCGCGCCGACCACCTCGACGCTGTGATCGACAAGCTGCGCGAAGCCGGCGCCATCGTGACGGCGGGCGAGGGTTTTATCCGCATCCAGGCCAGCGGCCGCATGAAGGCGCAGTCCTTCCGCACCACCGAGTACCCAGGCTTTCCCACCGACATGCAGGCCCAGTTCATGGCGCTCAATGCCATCGCGTTGGGCGGCAGCACGGTGACCGAGACGATTTTTGAGAACCGCTTCATGCACGTCAACGAGATGGTGCGCCTGGGCGCCAAGATCCAGATCGAAGGCAAGGTCGCGGTCATGGAAGGCGTCGAAAAGCTGTCCGGTGCCACCGTCATGGCCACCGACCTGCGCGCCTCCGCCAGCCTGGTGATCGCCGGCCTGGTGGCCGAAGGCGAAACCCTGGTGGACCGGATCTACCACCTGGACCGCGGCTACGACCAGATGGAAGCGAAATTGCGTGGAATCGGCGCCGACATAGAGCGAGTCAAAGCATGATCACCTTAGCGCTGTCCAAGGGCCGCATCTTCGACGACATCCTGCCGTTGCTGAAAACGGCCGGCATCGAGGTGCTGGACGACCCCGAAAAATCCCGCAAGCTGATCCTGGACACCAACCAGCCCGGCGTGCGCGTGGTGCTGGTGCGCGCCACCGACGTGCCCACTTACGTGCAGTACGGCGGCGCCGACATCGGCGTGGTCGGCAAGGACACCCTGCTCGAGTCCGGCAGCCAGGGCTTGTACCAGCCGCTCGATCTGCAGATCGCCAAATGCCGCATCAGCGTGGCGGTGCGCGAGGGTTTTGACTACGCCGCCGCCGTGCGCCAGGGCTCGCGCCTGAAAGTTGCCACCAAATACGTGGCGATCGCGCGCGACTTCTTCGCCACCAAGGGCGTGCACGTCGACCTGATCAAGCTCTACGGCAGCATGGAACTCGCGCCGCTCACGGGCCTGGCCGACGCCATCGTCGACCTGGTCTCCACCGGCAGCACGCTCAAGGCCAACCATCTGGTCGAAGTCGAGCGCATCATGGACATCAGCTCGCATCTGGTTGTCAACCAGACCGCGCTCAAGCTCAAACAAGAGCCGATCCGCCAGCTCATTGATGCCCTTTCGGCCGCCACGGCCTCCTCGCGAAAATCCTGACCCATGACACTGACCGCCGCACCCGCCCGCCTGTCCACCGTTTCCGCCAACTTTGAGGCGGAATTCAAGGCGCGCCTGCATTGGTCCGCCGACACCGACGCCGCCATCGAACAGCGCGTGGCCGACATCCTGGCCGACGTGCAGCAGCGTGGCGATGCGGCGGTGCTGGAATACACCGCGCGCTTTGACGGCCTGGACGCGGCCGCCATGGGCCAGCTGGAACTCACGCAGGCCGAGCTGAAGGCCGCGTTTGATGCGATCCCGGCGGCGCAGCGCGATGCACTCGAAGCCGCCGCGCGCCGCGTGCGCAGCTACCACGAGGCCCAGAAGAAAGCCAGCGGCGAAAGCTGGAGCTACCGCGACGAAGACGGCACCCTGCTGGGCCAGAAGGTCACGCCGCTGGACCGCGTCGGCATCTATGTGCCCGGCGGCAAGGCCGCTTATCCTTCGTCGGTGCTGATGAACGCCATCCCGGCGCACGTGGCCGGCGTCGGCGAAATCATCATGGTCGTGCCCACGCCCAAAGGCGAGAAAAACGCCCTGGTGCTGGCCGCCGCCTACGTGGCCGGCGTGACCCGCGCTTTCACGATAGGCGGCGCGCAGGCCGTGGCCGCGCTGGCCTATGGCACACAAACGGTGCCCAAGGTCGACAAGATCACCGGCCCCGGCAATGCCTACGTTGCCAGCGCCAAGAAGCGCGTCTTCGGCACGGTGGGCATAGACATGATCGCCGGCCCCTCGGAAATCCTGGTGCTGGCCGACGGCAGCACACCGGCCGACTGGGTGGCCATGGACTTGTTCAGCCAGGCCGAACACGACGAACTGGCCCAAAGCATCCTGCTGTGCCCCGACGCCGCGTATATCGATGCCGTGCAGGCCGCCATAGACCGCCTGCTGCCCGAAATGCCGCGCGCCGAGATCATCGCCAAGTCCCTGAGCGGGCGCGGCGCGCTGATCCACACACGCAGCATGGAAGAGGCCTGTGCGATCAGCAACCGCATCGCACCCGAACACCTGGAAGTCTCCAGCCGCGACCCGCACAAGTGGGAGCCCCTGCTCAAGCACGCGGGCGCCATCTTCCTGGGCGCCTACACCAGCGAATCGCTGGGCGACTACTGTGCCGGCCCGAATCATGTGCTGCCCACCAGCGGCACGGCGCGTTTCAGCTCACCGCTGGGCGTCTACGACTTCCAGAAACGCTCCAGCCTGATCGAAGTCAGCGAAGCCGGCGCCCAGGTGCTGGGCAAGATCGCCGCCGAACTGGCTTACGGCGAAGGCCTGCAGGCGCATGCGCGGGCGGCCGAGATGCGGCTCAAGCTCGATTGAGCCGGCAATGACGCGTATTTTCGGATCGTCGGCTCTAGTCTTGGTTGCCTGCATGGTGTTGACCGTGTTGCAGGGTTGCGCCTCCGTGGTTCAACCCTCGGAGAAACCTCCCAATGCGATTGAGTTGCCCGGCGTGATCTCTCAGGTATCTGCGCCTCCTTACCAGGGCTTGAGTTCGGTTCAGCAAAGTAGCGCGACGGTGGCTGGCGGCTATGCCGGTGTTTTGCTGGCCAACGCAATTGATGCGCGGCAAGGCAATCGCGATGTGAGTTCTATCGTGGTGTCCGTTTCAAACACCTTGTCACTAACGCTTCCTGTGAGCGGCACTTTCCAGATCGGCGAGTGCGTGAAGCTTTTTGTGGATCCCTTGTTCAGGGAACTCCTGAATCGCAAGGATGTGGCCAACATGAGCATGCCCACGGGTTCCGTTTTCATACAGAAAAGCGCTTGCTAGCCGATTCTGCAATCTTGCGTGGGTGCTGAAGGCAACACGAAATTCGTGCAACACGAAATTCGTGTAAACTTTGAACCATGAAGAACGTCACCATCACCGTCGACGATGCCGCCCTGGAATGGGCGCGCATCGAGGCGGCGCGGCGCAATACCAGCGTCTCGCGCCTGGTGGGCGAGATGCTGGCCGAGAAGATGCAGCGCACCGACGCCTACCAGCGCGCCATGCACGACTGGCAAAACAAGGACCGGCTGTGGGTGTCCGACGGCCAGCCCTACCCCAGGCGTGTCGACCTGGATGAGGCTGGCGCATGAGCGAGGCTTCGAACAACGTTTTTGTGGACGCCAGCATCCTGGTCTACAGCGAAGACGGCGCCGACCCTGCCCGGCAGCAAGCCGCGCTGGCCTGGCTGACCGTGTTGTGGCGACGCGGGTTGGGCCGCACCAGCACGCAGGTGCTCAATGAGTTTTACTTGCTGGCCACGCGCAAGATCCAGCCACCCATGCCTGCGGGCGATGCGCGCGCTGAAGTGCGCCGCTATGAACTCTGGCAGCCCTGGTTGACCGACCACGCCACCGTCGAGTCCGCCTGGGCGGTGGAAAGCCGCTATGGCCTGGATTACCGGGACAGCCTGGTGGTCGCGGCGGCCCAGCACCTGGGTTGCCGCTACCTGCTCAGCGAAGACCTGGCGCATGAGCAGCACTATGGTGGTGTCCAGGTGATCAATCCTTTTAAAACCGGCGTTGAACTGTTGGAGCCCCTTGCATGACCCTGCCTGCCCCTCTGTTGGATAACAAGCTCAAAAAACTGATACGCCAGGACGTGCAGTCCATGCACGCCTACGCCATCCAGGACTCGGCCGGCATGGTCAAGCTTGACGCCATGGAGAACCCGCACCGCCTGCCCGCGGCGCTGCAGGCCAAGCTGGGGCAGCGCCTGGGCGCGCTGGCGCTGAACCGCTACCCCGACGGCCGGGTCAACGACCTTCGCCGTGCGCTGGCCGATTACGCGCGCATGCCCGAGGGCTTCGACATCATGCTGGGCAACGGCTCGGACGAGCTGATTTCGCTGCTGGCCATGGCCTGCGACGTGGAAGGCGGCTCGATACTGGCGCCCTTGCCGGGCTTTGTGATGTACGGCATGAGCGCGCAGCTGCAGGGCCTGAAATTCATCGGCGTGCCGCTGACGGCCGACTTTGAGCTGGACGAAGCCGCCATGCTGGCCGCCATCAAGGAACACCAGCCCTCCATCATCTATCTGGCCTACCCGAACAACCCCACGGCCAACCTGTGGGACGACGCGGTGATCGAAAAGATCGTTGAAGCGGCGCCGGGGCTGGTCGTGATGGACGAGGCTTACCAGCCGTTCTCAAGCAAAAGTTATATCGACCGTATCGCCAAACATGGCCACGTGCTGCTGATGCGCACCCTGAGCAAGTTCGGCCTGGCCGGCGTACGCCTCGGCTACATGATGGGCCCCAAGGCCCTGATTGCCGAGGTCGACAAGGTGCGCCCACCCTACAACATCAGCGTGCTCAACTACGAATGCGCACTGTTCGCGCTAGAGCACCAGGAAGAATTCGCCGCCCAGGCCCAGGACCTAGTGGCCCAGCGCGCCGCGCTGATGGACGCGCTGGCCGGCATGGCGTCCAGAGGTGTCAAAACCTGGAAAAGCGATGCCAACATGATCCTGGTGCGCGTGCCCGATGCGGCCAAAACCTTTGATGGCATGAAATCGCACAAGGTGCTGGTTAAAAACGTTTCTAAAATGCATCCATTGCTGGCCAATTGTTTGCGCCTGACGGTCGGCACCGCGGACGAGAACGCGCAAATGCTGGCGGCGCTTGAAAAATCCCTATGACTACCCCCACACCTGTTTCCATCGCCCCCCTTGCGCCCAGGACGGCCGAAGTTTCGCGCAACACGGCGGAGACTCAGATCACCGTCAAGCTCAACCTGGACGGCACCGGCAAGGCCAGCCTGTCCACGGGCATAGGCTTTTTCGACCACATGCTGGACCAGATCGCCCGCCACGGGCTGATCGACCTGGACATCCAGGCCAAGGGCGACCTGCACATTGACGGCCACCACACGGTGGAAGACGTGGGCATCACGCTGGGCCAGGCCGTGGCCAAGGCCGTGGGCGACAAAAAAGGTCTGCGCCGCTACGGCCACGCTTATGTGCCGCTCGACGAGGCGCTATCGCGCGTGGTGGTCGATTTTTCGGGCCGCCCGGGCCTGGAGATGCACGTGCCCTTCAAGAGCGGCATGATCGGCACCTTCGACAGCCAACTGGCCTACGAGTTCTTCCAGGGCTTTGTGAACCATGCCTTCGTGACCCTGCACATCGACAACCTCAAGGGTGAAAACGCCCACCACCAGGCCGAGACCGTGTTCAAGGCCTTTGCCCGCGCGCTGCGCATGGCGCTGGAAATAGACCCGCGCGCGGCCGGTGTGATTCCTTCGACCAAAGGCTCGCTTTAAGCTTCTTCCCAAAGCCGCCGCGCCGAAACCCACTTTTGTTTTTGGCCTCGCCCCCTACCAATGGGCGCCGGCAGCCCTTAAATTCATAGCCAACCCTTCTTAACCCTGATGGCAAAACCCAAAACAGTGGCCGTGGTCGACTACGGCATGGGCAACCTGCATTCCGTCTCGCAGGCCGTGCGCCACGTGGCGGCGGGCAGCGGCTTTGAGGTGCTGGTCACCTCCAGGGCCGAAGACGTGATGGAAGCCGAGCGCATCGTGCTGCCCGGCCAGGGCGCCATTGCAGACTGCATGCGCGAGCTCGCCGATTCCGGCATGCTGGAGTCGGTGCTGCACGCGGCGGCCCACAAACCGCTGTTCGGCGTCTGTGTGGGCATGCAAATGCTGCTGAGCCACAGCGACGAAGGCCAGCCCGGCGACGGCGGCGTGGGCACAGCCGGGCTGGGGCTGATTCCCGGCCAGGTCGTCAAGTTCGAACTGGCGGGCAGGACGCAGCCCGACGGCAGCCGCTACAAGGTGCCGCAGATGGGCTGGAACCAGGTTTACCAAAATGGTGCGGGCACAGCCCCCCACCCGGTCTGGGCCGGCGTGCCCGACGGCGCCTACTTTTACTTCGTGCACAGCTTTTATGCCCGCCCGTCGGATGCGCACCACATCGCCGGCGAGGCCGATTACGGCGCGCGCTTCGCGGCGGCGATTGCACGCGATAATATTTTTGCCACCCAGTTCCACCCCGAGAAAAGCGCCGACCACGGGCTGGCGCTGTACCGCAATTTCCTGCACTGGAACCCGTAGCCACTTACAGCCGCCTTGGGTCAGACCCGGTATCGGGGCTTCCCGCTTTTTGTTACCCTGAGCACCCGTTTCTTTTTTTACCGTCTTTTTTACCGCCACATGCTACTCATCCCCGCGATTGACCTGAAAGACGGTCACTGCGTCCGCCTCAAACAGGGCGACATGGATCAATCCACCATCTTCAGCGAAGACCCGGCCGCCATGGCGCGCAGCTGGGTCGACAAGGGCGCGCGGCGCCTGCACCTGGTGGACCTGAACGGCGCCTTCGCGGGCAAGCCCAAGAACGAGGCGGCCATCAAGCAGATCCTGGCCGAAGTGGGCAGCGAAATCGACGTGCAGCTGGGCGGCGGCATCCGCGACCTGGACACCATCGAGCGCTACCTCGACGCCGGCCTGCGCTACGTCATCATCGGCACGGCCGCCGTCAAGAACCCGGGTTTCCTGCAGGACGCCTGCACCGCCTTCGGCGGCCACATCATCGTCGGCCTGGACGCCAAGGACGGCAAGGTCGCCACCGACGGCTGGAGCAAGATGACCGGCCATGAGGTCATAGACCTGGGCAAGAAGTTTCAGGACTACGGCGTCGAATCCATCATCTACACCGACATTGGCCGCGACGGCATGCTGACCGGCATCAACATCGATGCCACCGTCAAGCTGGCCCAGGCGCTGACGATTCCCGTGATCGCCTCTGGAGGCCTTTCGAACATGGCCGACATCGAAAAGCTCTGTGAAGTCGAGGAAGAGGGCGTGGAAGGCGTGATCTGCGGGCGCTCAATTTACAGCGGCGACCTCGATTTTGAGAAAGCGCAGGCCCGCGCTGACGAGCTGAACGGCTAGGAATGTCTAGAGACATCTCCAACCACCGCCAGGTCCACTGAACCCAAATGCTCGCCAAACGAATCATCCCTTGTCTTGACGTCACTGGCGGCCGCGTGGTCAAGGGCGTTAATTTCACCCAACTGCGTGACGCAGGCGACCCGGTGGAAATCGCCGCGCGCTACAACGAGCAGGGCGCCGACGAACTCACTTTCCTCGACATCACGGCCACCAGCGATGGGCGCGACCTGATCCTGCCCATCATCGAGGCCGTGGCTTCGCAGGTCTTTATTCCCCTCACCGTGGGCGGTGGTGTGCGCACCGTCGAAGACGTGCGCCGCTTGCTCAATTCCGGGGCCGACAAGACCAGCTTCAACTCGGCCGCCATCGCCAATCCGCAGGTGATCGCCGACGCGTCGGCCAAATACGGATCACAGTGCATCGTGGTCGCGATTGACGCCAAGCGCCGCAATGCGGAAGACGAAAAACGCCTGACCCCCGCCGGTGAACCCGTGGGCCCGGGCTGGGACGTCTACAGCCATGGCGGGCGCAAAAACACCGGCCTGGACGCCGTGGCTTGGGCCACCGACATGGCACGGCGCGGCGCCGGCGAGATTTTGCTGACCAGCATGGACCGCGACGGCACCAAGTCGGGCTTCGACCTGGCCCTGACCCGCGCAGTGAGCGATGCCGTCAGCGTGCCGGTGATCGCCTCGGGTGGGGTCGGTAACCTTGAGCATTTGGCCGACGGTATCCAGACCGGTGGTGCCGACGCAGTGCTGGCCGCCAGCATTTTTCATTACGGCGAATACACGGTGCAGCAGGCCAAGCAGCATATGGCGGAACGGGGTATCCCCGTGAGGATGACGTAACCCCCGTCGAATAGGCGCAACCCCCGTCGGACGCTCACTGCGTGTAGCACCTTCCCCCCTGCCGGGGCGATATCTGCGGTCCGGCAAAGCCGGTCCCGCGATATCCTTGGCCTGAACGTTTTTAAGCCTCTTTAAATCCCCGACAATAGCCCGATGAACTGGTTAGATGAAGTCAGCTGGGACGACAAGGGCCTGATCCCGGTCATTGCACAGGAAGCCTCCAGCGGTGATGTGCTCATGTTCGCCTGGATGAACCGCGAGGCGCTGCAAAAAACCGCCGAGCTGGGCCAGGCGGTCTACTACAGCCGCTCGCGCGGGCGTCTCTGGCACAAGGGCGAGGAATCCGGCAATCAGCAAACGGTGCATGAAATCCGGCTGGACTGCGACAACGACGTGATCCTGCTCAAGGTGACGCAACTGGGCCACACGCCGGGCATCGCCTGCCACACGGGCCGCCACAGCTGCTTTTTCAGTGTGTATAAAGACGGCCGGTGGGTGGTGACCGAGCCGGTCCTGAAAGACCCGACAACCATGTACAAACCGACTCCCGGCAAACATGACCACGAATGACTCTCTCCAGCGCCTGGCGCTCATCATCGAAAGCCGCAAAGCGGCCAACGGCGGAGACCCGGACAAAAGTTATGTGGCGCGCCTGCTGCACAAGGGCCCCGACGCCTTTTTGAAGAAAATCGGCGAGGAGGCCACCGAAACCGTGATGGCCGCCAAGGACATCGACTGTGCGCTGGCCCAGGGCGGTGCGTCGGACGAGCTCAAGGGCAAGCTGGTCGGTGAAGTCGCCGACCTGTGGTTTCACAGCCTGATCGCGCTGGCGCACTACGGCCTGAGCCCGGCCGACGTGATCGCCGAACTGGAGCGCCGCGAAGGCACCAGCGGCATCGAGGAAAAAGCGCTGCGCAAGGCCCAGCACCGCGACGCGGCTGAAAAACCGTGAGAGCGCCGGCCGCCGATTTCACTTTTGACTTCACCGTGACAGGAAGCTGACCCATGGAAACCGATCTGGCCGAATTCGAAGGCAAGAACCCCAACGACCGCGTTGTCATGCACGTGCTGTACGGCCTGCACACGCTGGCCTGGTTCAGCGGCGGCGTGTTCGCGGTGATTGCCCTGATCGTCAATTACATACGCCGYGCCGAAGAGTCCGACCCGCTCTACATCGATCACCACAATTACATGATCCGCACCTTCTGGTGGACGCTGGGCTGGCTGGTGCTGCTGTCGCCGCTGTGGCTGCTGTTTGTGTTCCCGGGTTTTATCGCCTACGTCGTCGTGTGGCTCTGGTACCTGTACCGCTGCGTGCGCGGCTGGATGCGTTTCAACAGCCATCGCCCCACTTAAGTCCTTCCAAACTGACCAAGCCATGAGCCATTCCGACAATTGCATTTTCTGCAAGATCGCCGCAGGCGCCATCCCCAGCCGCAAGGTCTATGAAGACGACGAATTGTTCGCTTTTCACGACATCAATCCCTGGGCGCCGGTGCATTTCCTGATCATCCCCAAAGCGCATATCCCGTCCATGGCGCAGGTGGGTCCCGAACACGCCGTGCTGCTGGGCCGCATGATGGTGCTGGCCCCGAAACTGGCGATGGAGCAGGGCTGCAACCCCTATCCAGCTGGTGGGTACCGCATCGTGACCAATACCGGCGCGGAAGGCGGGCAGGAAGTTCACCACCTGCATTTCCACGTGATCGGCGGCCCTCGCCCCTGGCTGAAGGGCTAGGAAGCACCGGGAACCCCGGACCACGGTAAACACACTAACCCGGTAGGCCAATGGGTGTAATCGGCGCCCAGGCGGGACTGGCCTTTAGAATCAACGCAACTGCGTGCAAACCGCCCCCAACCGGCAATATTGCATTTACACCTGTATTTACAGATTAGGAGCAAATCATGGGTTCATTTTCCATCTGGCACTGGCTGATCGTGCTGTTGATCGTGGTCATGGTCTTCGGCACCAAAAAGCTGAAAAACATGGGCAGCGACCTGGGTGGCGCGGTCAAGGGTTTCAAGGACGGCATGAAGGACGGCAGCCAGCCTCCCGCCGACGTTCCCGTGCCGCCCGCAAGCGTCACGACGAATGCCCAGGCCTCGGACAAGACCACGATCGACGTCGAAGCCCGCCAGAAATCGTAATTCAGGCCTGACATTCAGTGATTGACCTCGGCATTTCCAAAATGGCGCTGATAGGCGCCGTGGCGCTGATCGTTATCGGCCCGGAAAAGCTGCCGCGCGTGGCGCGCACCGTGGGCATGTTGCTGGGCAAGGCCCAGCGTTATGTGGCCGACGTCAAGAACGAGGTCAACCGCTCCATGGAGCTGGACGAACTCAAGAAGATGAAGGAAACCGTCGAGGGCGCGGCCCGCGACGTCGAGAATTCCATCCAGACCAATGCCAGCGACTTCGAGAAGTCCTGGGCCGAGGCCACGGGCGAGTCGTCCTCAGGCGCCTTGCCGGGCATGGAAATTTTCCCCGAGTACAAGCACCCCAAAAAGAAGTGGCGGCTCAAGCAGGGCGCGACACCCCAGTGGTACAAGGCCCGTTCCGGCGTGCGCACCCGCGCCCAGTCGGGGGCCGCCCGTGTGGCACGTTTCCGTCCGCAGCCGGGCCGCCTGTCTTGAGTCTTCCTGCTGACCTTCTGTTTTTTGCGCATCCCACGGCGCCACCCACCCAGCGCAAACTTCCTTCATGAGCGATCCCAACACCGACAAGCCCGACGAACTCGCGGGCACTGAGCAGCCCTTTGTGCAGCACCTCATGGAGCTGCGCGACCGGATGATCAAAGCGGTGATCGCCATCGGTATCGCCGCCGTGGTGCTGGCGTTTTATCCCGGTGCCAGTGCCCTGTATGACCTGATGGCCGCGCCGCTGGTGGCAACCCTGCCCCAGGGCTCCAAACTGATCGCCATCAGCGTGATCACGCCTTTTGTGGTGCCGATCAAGATTCTATTCATGGCGGCCTTCATGATCGCGCTGCCGGTGGTGCTTTATCAGGTATGGGCTTTTGTGGCGCCGGGCCTTTACTCGCACGAGAAAAAGCTGGTCATGCCGCTGGTGATCTCCAGCACGCTGCTGTTTTTTATCGGTGTGGCGTTTTGTTATTTCGTCGTGTTCGGGCAGGTGTTTCATTTCATCCAGAGTTTTGCGCCCAAGTCCATCATCGCCACGCCTGACATCGAGGAATACCTGAGCTTCGTGCTGGGCATGTTTCTGGCCTTTGGGCTGGCCTTTGAGGTGCCGATCGCGGTGATCCTGCTGGTGCGCATGGGCGTGCTCACCGTGGCTCAGCTGCGCGAATACCGTGGGTACTTCTGGGTGGCGGCCGCTATCGGCACCGCGTTGGTCACGCCACCGGACGCGGGCTCGATGATCATGCTGCTGGGTGTTGTCGGAGGCCTCTATGAAGTGGGCATCCTCGCCGCCCTGCTTTTCGTCAAGCACACCAAGCCGCCCGAAACCGACGGCGACGCCGAAGCGGCCAAATCCTGAAACGGCCGCCGGCAGCCTAGCGCTGCTGCTGCGCCCTGGGCCGCTGGCGCTTGCCGGGCGTGACGGCGATTTCGGTCTGCTTGTCCTTGCGCAGCACCGTCAGCGGGGCGGGGGTGCCGGGCTTGAGGGCCGCCACGGCGGTCAGCAACTGGCTCACATTGCGCACACCCTTGCCATCCACCGCGGTGATGACGTCGCCCGGCTGTATGCCGGCCTGCGCGGCCGGGCCGTTTTGCAGCACGCCGGTGATGATGACGCCGCCGTCCCTGGCCGCCGCGGGCTTGAGGCCGAAGGTTTCGGCCAGTTCGGGGTTCAGGTCCTGCGGCTCCACGCCTATCCAGCCGCGCGTGACCTGGCCGTCCTTCACGATGCCTTCAAGCACCTGTTTGGCGGTGGACACCGGAATGGCGAAGCCTATGCCCATGGAGCCGCCCGAGCGCGAGTAGATCGCGGTGTTGATGCCCATCAGGTTGCCGTTCACGTCGACCAGCGCGCCGCCCGAGTTGCCGGGGTTGATGGCCGCGTCGGTCTGGATGAAGTTCTCAAAGGTGTTGATGCCCAGCTGGTTGCGCCCCAGCGCGCTCACGATGCCGCCGGTGACGGTCTGGCCCACGCCGAAGGGATTGCCGATGGCCATCACCGGGTCGCCGACCTGCAATGCGTCGGAGTTGCCCAGCACGATGACGGGCAGCTTGTCCAGGTCGATCTTGAGGATGGCCAGGTCGGTATCGGGGTCCGTGCCTATGACCTGCGCCTTGGCTTTGCGCGTGTCGTTGAGGATGACCTCAATGTCGTCGGCGCCCTCGACCACATGGTTGTTGGTCAGGATGTAACCGCTGGCGCTGATGATCACGCCGCTGCCCAGCCCGCCCTGCGGCTCGTTGGGGCTCTGGTCGCCGAAGAAAAACTTGAACCACGGGTCTTCGGCGTGCGGGTTCCTGGCGGCGGCCTTGCTGGTGTTGATGCTGACGACGGCCGCGGAGGCCGTTTTGGCGGCGGAGGCAAAGCCGCCGGCGGCGCCCGGGCTGCGCGGTGCGCTGCCGGCCGGCGCCTCGATCACGGAGACACCGGGCGTGTTGCCGCGGTCCAGCCACTGTGGCTTGAGCGTGGCCACCACAAAATAGGCGGCCAGCAGGACGGTCACCGTTTGGGAAAAAAGGAGCCAGGTACGTTTCATGAAGCGATGGGGGCGGGTGCGGCGCGGGATGCGGGGAACAAACAGGGGTGAAGCCAGGGGCCTGGCCAGGGAGCGGCCGGGTGATGAAGTTTATCGCTTCGGGTCCCCGGCCGCTTGTAAGCAAGCATGCCGCTTCGCTCCGGTACCATGTTTCCGGGCGGCTGTCAGGCCGCGCCGCAGGACTGGCCGGAACAGCCGTCCCGGGATCAACAACCATAACGGAGGCGACATTCATGCATCAATGTTCAAGGCGGACCTGGCTTGCGCGCGGCGCGGCCACAATGGCGGCGGGTTCGGCGGGGTTGGCGTTGCCGGTCCTGGCTACGCCCACCACGACGAAATTTCCGGCCAGCCTGGTGGTGCAGGGCACGGCGCTGCAGCTCAACGGCGCTGGCACACGCTTCAAGGCCATTTTCCAGGTCTATGACATGGCCATGTACACGAGCCGCAAGGTGGCGTCGGCGGATGAGGCGATGAAGCTGGGCGCCCCCATCCGCCTGGCATTCGTGGCGCTGCGGGAAGTTTCCGGCACCGACCTCGGCCGGCTCTTCCTGCGCGGCATGGCCGACAACTCCAGCCGTGATGCGGTCAGCCGCCATTCGGTGTCGAGCAACCGGCTGATCGACATCTTCTCGGGCCGCAGCAAGCTGATGCCCGGCGATTCATTCGCGATGGAGTTCGTGCCGGGCAAAGGCACCAGTTTTTTTATCGTCGAGCAGCCGCAAGGCGCGCCGGTCGGCGACGCGGAGTTCTTCCGCATGGTGCTGGGCATCTGGCTGGGCTCCGTGCCGGCCGACTTCATGCTGAAGGACGCCCTGCTGGGCCTCGAAAAAAGCTGAGCGCCCTGAGACAATCGGGCCATGAGCACCACACGACAGGACTTGCTGCAGGCCTTTGACGCGCTTTTGCAGCCCGCGCGCTTCAAGGACTACGGCCCCAACGGCCTGCAGGTCGAGGGCAAGCCCGAGGTCCGCACGATAGTCTCCGGCGTCACCGCCAGCCTGGCGCTGATAGATGCGGCGGTTGCCGCGCGGGCCGATGCCATTTTTGTGCACCACGGCCTGTTCTGGCGCGGGCAGGACGGCCGCGTCACGGGCTGGATGAAGCAGCGCCTGGCGTTGCTGCTGGCGCACGACATCAACCTCTATGCCTACCACCTGCCGCTGGATGCGCATCCCGAACTGGGCAACAACGCGCAACTGGGCCTGCAACTGGGGCTGGCCGCCAGCGGGCGCTTTGGCGAGCAGGACCTCGGCTTTATAGGTGAGCGTGCCGACGGTGGCCGTTTTGCCGATACCGCCGCGCTGGCGGCGCATGTGCAGCAGGTACTGGGGCGGCCGGTGGTCCAGGCCGGGCCGGCGCAGAAAGCCATCCACCGGATCGCCTGGTGCACGGGCGGCGCCCAGGGTTATTTCGAGGCGGCGATCGCCGCGGGCGCCGACGCCTTCATCACGGGTGAGATTTCCGAGCCGCAAGCGCATTACGCGCGCGAGATGGGCGCGGCCTTCATCGCCTGCGGCCACCACGCCTCCGAGCGCTACGGCGCGCCGGCGGTGGCGGGGCAGGTCGCGGCCCAACTGGGCCTGGCCCACCAGTTCATCGACATCGACAACCCGGCCTGAGGCCTGTCCGCGGGGTCCGGGTCAGGCCGGTTTGTGGCGCGGCCTGCCGGCCCGGGGCGGCTTGATGCCGGCGGTTTTCGGGTTTTTCGGGGTTTTCGTGGTTTGGGGCCGTGAAGCCGCCTTCGGCACGGCATCGCGCAGGGCGCGCCAGCTGGAGCCCAGTTCGGCATGCTCCACCGGGACGGCGGTGCGGCTTTCCGGGTCCAGCAGCGCCGCGCGGGAACGCATCGCGCGAGCGGCTTCGGCGACCGACTGCGCTTCGTGCAGCAACTGGTCCACGTCCTTGCCGGCGGCCGACAGGTGGACGATGCCGACGGCGATGTCCGGTGAGATCCGGATGTGCCGGCCATCCAGCGAGGCCACGTCCAGGGGTCGGCGCAGGCTGGTGGCCACGCGCAGGCCCAGCGTGCGTATCCAGCGCGGCGAGTGCATGGTCTCCAGCAGCACCACGAAGCAGCGGTCGTAGTAGCGGCCCGCCGGGTTCACGGTGCCGGTGTGGCGTTGCATGCGGCGCGCCAGCTGGATGTAAATGTCGTTGAGGCCTGCCTGGCCTATTTGCGGCAGCAGGCGCTCGGGCTCGAACAGCAGCACGGCCATCAGGGCGCCATCGCGCCGGGTGCGCTGGCGCCGATGCTGCGCGCGAATGATTTTCTGCACCATGGCCACGCCATCGTAGAGCTGCGTGATGGGGTCGCGCCGCGACACCTCGCCCTGCATCATCTGCCGGATCTGGTGGTTACGCAGCCACAGCATCGCGGCAGTGATGAGCACGCTGAGCAGCGCCGCCAGCGCCACGCCGGCCTGCAGCGGCAGCGGCGGCCGCGTGGTATTCAGCGCCATCCCATAAAGGCCGATTTGCGCGGGCAGGGTCAGCAGGCAGCCCAGGGCCAGGCCCCAGGCCATACGGTCGCCCAGCTGCGTGGCGCGCACCGACAGCCAGAGCACCACCGACAGGTTGGCGATCGCCAGCGCGCCGGAGACCGGCAGGCGCCATTCGGGCGCGAGCAGCAGGCACAACGGCCCGCCTGCCAGGCACACCAGGGTCATCGCCAGCAGGCTGACTTTCATCAGGTGGTCGCGCTGGTGGGCCGACAGCCACTGGCTGGCGCCGTAGCTGCCCATGGCCGCGCACAGCGGTCCGGCCAGGATCTGCGCCGTGGCCAGCGGGTCTTGCGCGTCCGGCCAGATGGCGGCGGGCAGCCCGCTGAGCAGCACCACCACCACCCAGCACAGGGCCAGGTAGGCCAGTGTCTGCGAGGCGGCGCGCGTGCGGCTGTAAAAGGTATCGGCCAAGGCCAGCAGGACCACCAGGCCGAGCGCGCCGGCGGCCGCGCTCCACAGCACCATGTCGGCGTCGGGCATCAGCAGGTGGACGGCCGCATTCATGGCCGGCTCAGTACTGCGCGCAAGGGCCTGCCGGCCGCTGCGCTGTGGTTTGCGCCAAAATACCCCAAGAATGCATCTGCCCGAACCCCTCGTGTTTTTTTGCCAGCCGCGGCGCCATGCCGCCCGCGGGCTTACCCATTTTTTCGCGATTATGGTCCGTCCGGCCGCGGAATGCACCTTGCCACTGGAATTCGCCGTATTGCGGCGGGGGATGCGCTGTGGCTAAGCCGCTGCTCATCACCATGGGTGACGCGGCCGGCATAGGCCCGGAAATCATCGCAAAAGCTTTTCGCGAGGCGCCTGCCGACCTGGCCGGCTGTGCCGTGGTGGGCGACGTGGCCACGCTGCGCCGTGCCGCCGCGCTGACCGCATCCCCGCTGGCGCTGCCGGTGGCGCAACTGGACAGCCTGGCGGCGTTGCCCGGTGTGCCGCCGCGCTGCATTCCGGTGTTGCAACAGTGCGCCTTGCCGAGCCTTGTTCCTTATGGACAGGTCAGCGGTATGGCCGGCCAGGCCGCGGCTGACTGCATCGTCTGGGCGGCGCGTCGCGTGTTGGCCGGCGAGGCTGCGGCGCTGGTGACCGCGCCCATCCACAAGGAGGCCCTGGCAGCCGCCGGTGGCTGGGCGGCTGGTTTTCCGGGCCATACCGAAATGCTGCAGGCTGAAGCGGCCGCGTTTTTGGGTAAAGCCGTCGGCGAGGTGCCGGTGCGCATGATGCTGGCCAATGACGAGCTGCGCACCGTGCTGGTCAGCATCCACATGTCGCTGAGGCAGGCCATCGAGGCCGTGACTTTCGACAATGTGCTGCAAACCCTGCGCATCACGCACGGCGCTGTGGGTGCCAGCCTGGGGCGCGCACCTCGCATCGCGGTGGCCGGGCTCAATCCCCATGCCGGCGAAGGCGGGCTGTTCGGCCATGAGGAGCAGGCCATCATCGCCCCGGCCATCGCCGCCGCCCGCGCGGAAGGCTTTGATGTGAGCGGCCCCTTCGCGCCCGACACGGTGTTCATGCGCGCGCGCCAGGCCGCCGGCAAGCCCGGCGAGTTTGATGTGGTGGTCGCGATGTACCACGACCAGGGGCTGATCCCGGTCAAGTACCTGGGGGTGGAGCAGGGGGTCAACGTCACGCTGGGACTGCCGCTGGTGCGGACCAGTCCCGACCACGGGACGGCCTTCGACATCGCGGGCACCGGCCGCGCTGATGCCTCCAGCCTGCTGGCCGCCGTGCGCATGGCGCGCCGGCTTGCGGCTTGCTGACGCCTATCGGCCTGCGTTACGCCCTATTTTTTGAGGCTGTCGCGGATCTCGCGCAGCAGCTCGATGTCTTCGGGGGTTGCCGCCGGCGCTGGCGCGGCTTCGTGGCTGCGCTTGAGGCGGTTGATCTGCTTGACCATCAGGAAAATGATGAAGGCCAGGATGACGAAGTTGACGGTCACGGTCAGGAAGTGGCCGTAAGCGAAGACCGGCACGCCGGCCTTGCGCAGCGCGTCCAGCGACATGTCGGTGCCGGCAGGCACGTTGCCCAGCAGCACATACATGCTGGAAAAATCCAGCTTGCCGAAGACCAGGCCCACCACCGGCATGATCAGGTCGCTCACCACGGCGTCGACGATCTTGCCGAAGGCCGCGCCTATGATCACACCGACGGCCAGGTCGATCACATTGCCCTTGACGGCAAATTCCTTGAATT
Organism: Polaromonas sp. P1_F2; assembly: GCF_056405735.1. Taxonomy (NCBI): domain Bacteria; kingdom Pseudomonadati; phylum Pseudomonadota; class Betaproteobacteria; order Burkholderiales; family Comamonadaceae; genus Polaromonas; species Polaromonas sp. P1_F2. The sequence continues at coordinate 259,622 of NZ_JBFUBN010000002.1, forward strand.
CCTGCATCATTCCCATGAAGTCTCTCCTCTTGTTGCGGGGGGCATTACCGGCCGTGCCGGGTGCTTTTGGAAAAAACATTATCAAGGCTGGGCCTGCCGGCGCGGCCCCGGCTTGAAACAAAGTATGTGCAATCCGGGCGGTGCTTAAATAACAGGCAGAAGGCAGGCCGCGGCGCGGCTTCGTGCCACCGGGATACGGGCGCTTGCCTTGAAAACCGGCATCGCGCTCCGCTACAATTGCGGGTTGACCCCACTATGCCTATTTCAAGCCAGTTCTTGAAGGACTCTCATGACCCAAGCAAGCGAAGCAAGCGTGAATGGTGTGCCGCACGGCGCTCCCGTAGACAAAGATAAAAGAAACTGGCTGGTGACCACCTGTGCGGTGGGCGGCGCAGGCGCCCTCGCCACCGCTGTTCCCTTTGTCAGCACGTTCCAGCCCTCCGAAAAAGCCAAAGCCGCCGGCGCCGCCGTCGAAGTCGATATTTCCGACGTCAAGCCCGGTGAAAAAATCACGGTGGAATGGCGCGGCAAGCCGGTCTGGATCATCAAACGCACGCCCGCGCAGCTCGCCGAACTGCCCAAGGTTGATGCCCTGCTGGCCGATCCCAAGTCCGAGCGCAAGCCCGACGAACTGACCCCCGCCTACGCACGCAACGAAAACCGCTCCATCAAGCCCGAAACGCTGGTCGTGGTCGGCATTTGCTCGCACCTGGGTTGCTCCCCTTCCGACAAGTTCCAGCCCGGCGCGCAGCCTTCGTTGCCCGACAACTGGGCCGGCGGCTTCCTGTGCCCCTGCCACGGCTCGACTTTCGACATGGCCGGCCGCGTCTACAAGAACAAGCCCGCGCCCGACAACCTCGAGGTCCCTCCGCACATGTACCTGTCAGACACCCGGTTGCTGATTGGTGAAGACAAGAAGGCCTGAAGGCGCTTTGTTCCCCAAGCTCCTTCACAAGACCCTGTAGCCAGCGCCAGATAGCTGCCGACACCCAGACGCACCTATCCGGCGCTTGCCAAAGAACCCCACCGAACCAGGATCAGTTATGGCTGAATTCAAAGAAATTTCCCCCGATGCCCCGCTCGCCGCCAAGGCGATGAACTGGGTCGATAACCGGTTTCCCGCCAGCAAGCTCTACAAAGAGCACATGAGCGAGTACTACGCACCGAAGAACTTCAACTTCTGGTACATCTTCGGCTCGCTGGCCATGCTGGTGCTGGTCATCCAGATCGTGACCGGCATCTTCCTGACGATGAACTACAAGCCTGACGCCGCCCTGGCTTTCGGCTCGGTCGAATACATCATGCGCGACGTCCCCTGGGGCTGGCTGATCCGCTACATGCACTCGACGGGCGCTTCGGCCTTCTTCGTGGTGGTGTACCTGCACATGTTCCGCGGCCTGCTCTACGGCAGCTACCGCAAGCCGCGCGAGCTGGTCTGGATTTTCGGCTGCGCGATTTTCCTGTGCCTGATGGCCGAAGCCTTCATGGGCTACCTGCTGCCATGGGGCCAGATGAGCTACTGGGGCGCCCAGGTGATCGTCAACCTGTTTGYCGCGATTCCCTTCATCGGTCCTGACCTCGCGCTGCTGATCCGCGGCGACTACGTGGTGGGCGACGCCACGCTGAACCGCTTCTTCGCGTTCCACGTGATCGCCGTGCCGCTCGTGCTGCTGGGCCTGGTGGCCGCGCACATCATCGCGCTGCACGAAGTCGGCTCCAACAACCCCGACGGCGTCGAGATCAAAGGCCCGAACGCACCGAAAGACGCGCAAGGCCATCCGCTGGACGGCATCCCCTTCCACCCGTACTACACGGTGCACGACATCTTCGGCGTGAGCGTCTTCCTGATGATCTTCTCGGCGATCATCTTCTTCGCGCCCGAATTCGGCGGCTACTTCCTCGAGTACAACAACTTCATCCCGGCCGATCCGCTGAAGACGCCGGCGCACATCGCCCCGGTCTGGTACTTCACGCCTTATTACTCGATGCTGCGTGCCATCACCAGCGAGATGATCTATGCATTGATCGCCTGCGTGATCGGTGCCGCGGCTTTCAGCATCTGGAAATTCCGCATGCCGGTGCTGCTGAAGGCGGTCATCGCCGGTGCGGCTGTCGTGGGCGCCGCGCTGCTGCTGTCCATCGATGCGAAATTCTGGGGTGTGGTCGTGATGGGCGGCGCCGTGGTGATCCTGTTCTTCCTGCCCTGGCTCGATCACAGCCCTGTCAAGTCGATCCGCTACCGCCCCGACTGGCACAAATACCTCTACGGCATTTTTGTCGTCAACTTCCTGGTGTTGGGCTACCTCGGCGTCCAGCCGCCATCGCCCATCGGTGAGCGCGTCTCCCAGGTCGGCACGCTGTTTTACTTCGGCTTCTTCATCCTGATGCCGTGGTGGAGCCGTGTAGGCACCCCCAAGACACCGCCGGACCGTCCTGTTTTCCACGGTCACTGAGAGTTGGAGATAAAAACGATGAAAAAGATTATTTTTGCGCTGGTTACCGCCTTTGGCCTTGTGGCCGGGGCACAGGCTTCGGAAGGCGGCATCGCCTGGGACAAGGCGCCCGACCGGACCAACGACCTGGGGTCCCTGCAAAACGGCGCCAGGCTGTTCGTCAATTACTGCCTGAACTGCCATTCCGCTGCCTTCATGCGTTTCAACCGCCTGAAAGACATCGGCCTGACCGACAAGGAAATCAAGGACAACCTGCTGTTCACCACTGAAAAAGTGGGCGACACCATGAAGGCCGCGATCGACCCGAAACAGGCCAAGGAATGGTTCGGCGGCAATCCTCCAGACCTCACCGTGATCGCACGCTCGCGCGCCGGCGCCGGCGGTACCGGCGCCGACTACCTCTACACTTACCTGCGCACCTACTATCGCGACGAAACCAAGGCCACGGGCTGGAACAACTTGGCTTTCCCCAGCGTTGCCATGCCGCATGTGCTGTGGGAACTGCAGGGTGTGCGCACACCCGTGTACGAAGAAAAGGAAGAGCACGGCCACAAGGTCGCGATTTTCAAAGGTTGGACCCAGGTCACGCCCGGTACCATGACGCCGCTGCAGTACGACCAGGCCATGGGCGACCTCGTGGGCTACCTGCAGTGGATGGGTGAGCCGGCCCAGAACACCCGTATCCGTGTCGGTGTCTGGGTGCTGATTTTCCTTCTCGGCTTGACCTTTGTCGCCTGGCGCCTGAATGCGGCGTTCTGGAAAGACATCAAGTAATTTTTCGCCGGGGCCTTGTTCCCGGCACCTTCTGGAGTGGATGCTTTTTATATGTATCCACTCCTTTGCATTTAGGAGTTCCGCACCATGATGGTCCTTTATTCAGGCACAACCTGCCCCTTCTCGCACCGCTGCCGCTTTGTGTTGTTTGAAAAAGGCATGGACTTCGAAATCCGCGATGTCGACCTGTACAACAAGCCCGAAGACATCAACGTGATGAATCCCTACGGCCAGGTGCCCATTCTGGTCGAGCGCGATTTGATTCTGTATGAGTCGAACATCATCAACGAGTACATCGACGAGCGCTTCCCGCATCCGCAACTGATGCCCGGCGACCCGGTTGATCGCGCACGCGTCCGCCTCTTCTTGCTGAACTTCGAGAAAGAGCTGTTCGTCCATGTCAGCACGCTGGAATCGCGCGCGTCCAAGGGCAACGAAAAAGCGCTGGAAAAGGCCCGCTCGCACATCCGCGACCGCCTGACGCAGCTGGCGCCCATCTTCCTGAAGAACAAGTTCATGCTGGGCGACAATTTCTCCATGCTGGATGTGGCTATCGCTCCGCTGCTGTGGCGCTTGGATTACTACGACATCGACCTGTCGAAGAATGCCGCGCCGCTGCTCAAGTATGCTGAACGCATCTTTTCGCGCCCGGCCTACATCGAGGCGCTGACGCCGTCCGAAAAGGTCATGCGCAAGTAATTTCATAGCCCGATTTCCGGACAAGCAGTTTGGCTGAATTCATGAACGCCCTGGACGCCACGTCGACGCGCCCCTACTTGATAAGGGCGCTCTACGACTGGTGCACCGACAACGGCTTCACGCCTTATGTGGCCGTGTCGGTGGATGACACCGTGCAGGTGCCGCGCGAGTACGTGAAGAACAATGAAATCGTGCTCAACATCAGCTTTGACGCGACTTCGTCGCTCAAGCTGGGCAATGATTTCATCGAGTTCAAGGCACGTTTTGCCGGCAGCGCCCGGGAAATCATGGTGCCCATCAGCCATGTGATCGCCATCTATGCCCGTGAAAACGGGCAGGGCATGGCTTTTCCCATGGTGGCGCCCGTTGCCGCCGGCCCGGTTTCCGGTGCCGAGGCGGGGAGCGATGCCGGCCTGACGGCGCCTGCGGCTGCGGCATCACCGGCTTCCGTGCCGGCGCAGCATGGTCCGGCGGATTCCGACGGAAAGATCATGCAACTGGTGCCTGATAGTGCCCCGGATGCGGAAGACGGCGGCCCCGACAGTCCCGAACCCCCCAAGCCGCCGCGTGCGCGGCCTTCGCTGAAACGGGTCAAGTAAAATAGACTCGCGCCGCTTTAGCTCAGTTGGTAGAGCAACCGCCTTGTAAGCGGTAGGTCGTCAGTTCGATTCCGACAAGCGGCACCATTTCCCACGATTCTTGCCTTCCCCATGCAACGTGGGTACCATACGCTACCAATTTTGTAGCGAGCCGTCAGGCAGGAGCTTTATCTTTCATGTCGCCTTGCCGTTATTGAAGAAACTGGCTACTACTTTTTCCTTATTAGGATCTTGAGTCGGATTGAGGTAACCTTCCAACCTTTGCCTATAAGGCGGGTCTGGATCAAGGGGAGCAATTGGCGGATTTTTGCGGCGGCCGCGTTGCCGTTGACCAGCAGGCACCAGGTTTCGCCGTCGATGGGCCCGGCTTGGACCGCCGGCCGCAAGGCTTCCGGCAACAGCGGCTCGATCGCCTTGAGCCTGTCGCTGGACTCCTGGACGAGTTCAGTCAGCCGTGCCAGGGAGGGTGAATTCCCGGCGGCCTGATAAACGGAGAGCGCCTGCGGAAGGCGCCGGTCGGAGGTCATGGTGGACGGTGCTCGGCTTGGTGAGCGCAAGCTTTTAAAGAGGTAGACAAGTGCACTTGATTATCACGGATGCGTGGCTGGCGAAAAGCCGGGCCATCTATTTAAGCGGGACAAAACTGGTCCTGGCGGGCTTTGTCGCCGCGCTGGCGCTCATGCTTGTGGCCGCCGGCCTCTACCACTGGGTGTTTCTCAAGGGTGCCCGCGAAGGATGGCCGGTCATAGGCTCGCTGGTCAAACTCATGGTCAAGGACGAATTCGACCAGCGCGACCGTTTCATGCGTGAAAACCTCGACGTAATGGCCAAACGGGTCGGCGAGATGCAGGCCAAGATGATGCAGCTCGAGGCGCTCGGCGAGCGGGTGTCCGGCCTGGCCGGCGTCAATCCCAATGACATCAAAGTCGCACCCGGCCGTGGCGGAGCACTGGTGGCCGGCCCCTCGCTGACCATGGAAGAGCTGCAAGCCACGCTGGCGGACCTGGACAAACTCACTGATCAGCGGGTCGATCTGATGACCGTGATGGAGTCGCGCCTCTTCGATCAAAAGATCAAGAAAATGATGGTGCCGACCCAGGAGCCCGTGGCAGGGGGCAACCTCGGCTCGCCTTTCGGCTGGCGCATAGACCCGATGAACGGACGCTCCGCGCTGCACACCGGGCTCGACTTCCCGTCCGAGCCGGGCACGGCCATCCTGGCTGCCGCGGGCGGCGTCGTGGTCACGCAGGAATACCACCCGGCCTATGGCAACATGGTCGAAGTCGACCACGGCAATGAGCTCGTCACGCGTTATGCCCATGCCTCGCGCGTGCTGGTCAAAAAGGGCGACCTGGTCAAGCGCGGCCAGAAGATCGCCGAAGTGGGCACCACCGGCCGGTCCACGGGCCCGCACCTGCACTTCGAGGTGCTGGTTCAGGGCGTTTTCCAGGATCCGCAGAAATTCCTGACCGCGGGACAGAAACTGCCCGGGCCCATGGTGGCATCGGCTGCCGCGCGGACTCCCGCTCCCGCGCAGGCACAGGCCGCGCAATTGCCGCGCCCCCACTAGGCGGTACGCCCGCCATGCGCATGTGCATGGCTTTTCAGGCCCGATGGCGGTTTTATCTCGGATAGCCGTGCAGCTCCCCTGGCAGAGTTAAAATCAGAAGTTTGGGCCCAGTTGAACTCACTGATGGCGCCCACACCTAGGTTCCGTACTCAATAAGGGATTTCGGCCGCATTGCCAGCTCATGGGGAGCGGTCAAGGCGGCCTCGCATTTATGGCTTCCAACATCCTGACCAAAATTTTCGGCAGCCGCAATGACAGGCTGCTCAAAACCTACCGCAAAACCGTAGAACGCATCAATGCGCTGGAGATCCAGTACGAAAAGCTTGACGACGACCAACTGCGTGCCAAAACCCAGGAGTTCAAAACCAGGGTAGCCGCTGGCGAGGAACTCGATGCCATTCTTCCCGAAGCTTTCGCGGTGGTGCGGGAGGGCAGCAAGCGCATCATGAAGATGCGCCACTTCGATGTGCAGATGCTGGGCGGCATGTCGTTGCACAACGGCAAGATTTCCGAAATGCGTACGGGCGAGGGCAAGACCCTGACAGCCACGCTGCCGGTTTACCTCAATGCACTGACCGGCAAGGGCGTGCATGTGGTCACGGTCAACGACTACCTGGCCAGCCGCGACGCGCGCTGGATGGGCAAGCTCTACAACTTCCTGGGCTTGACGGTGGGCATCAACCTGCCCAATATGTCGCGCGAGGAAAAGCAGGCCGCCTACGGCTCCGACATCACCTACGGCACCAACAACGAGTACGGTTTCGACTACCTGCGCGACAACATGGTCTACGAAGTGGCGGACCGCGTCCAGCGCGGCCTGAACTACGCCATCGTCGACGAGGTCGACTCCATCCTGATCGATGAGGCGCGCACGCCGCTCATCATCAGCGGCCAGGCCGAAGACCACACCGAGATGTACCTGGCGATGAACAAGATCGTCCCCATGCTGACGCGCCAGGAGGGCGAGGCCGACCCGCGCACCGGCGAAGGCGTGACCAAGCCCGGCGACTTCACCATCGATGAAAAAAGCCACCAGGTGTTCCTGACCGAACAGGGCCATGAGAGCGCCGAGCGCCTGTTGTTCAACCTGGGCCTGATTCCCGAAGGCGCCACGCTGTACGATCCGGCCAACATCTCGCTGATGCATCACCTGTATGCGGCCTTGCGCGCCAACCTGCTGTATCACCGCGACCAGCATTACGTGGTGCAGGACGGCGAAGTCGTGATCGTTGACGAGTTCACCGGCCGCCTGATGTCGGGACGCCGCTGGAGCGACGGACTGCACCAGGCCGTCGAAGCCAAGGAAGGCGTGCAGATCCAGGCCGAGAACCAGACCCTGGCGTCCATCACCTTCCAGAACTACTTCCGCCTCTACACCAAGCTGGCCGGCATGACCGGCACCGCCGACACGGAAGCTTACGAATTCCAGGAAATTTACGGCCTCGAAACCACGGTGATCCCGCCCAACCGCGTGAGCCGCCGCGATGACCAGCTGGACCGCGTCTACAAGACCACGCGCGAAAAATACGAAGCCGCCATCAGGGACATCCGCGAATGCTATGAGCGCGGGCAGCCCGTGCTGGTCGGTACGACCTCGATCGAAAACTCCGAGATCATCGACCAGTTGCTGATCAAGGAAGACCTGCCGCACCAGGTGCTCAACGCCAAGCAGCATGCCCGCGAAGCCGACATCATCGCCCAGGCAGGCCGTCCGAAAATGATCACCATCGCCACCAACATGGCGGGCCGCGGCACCGACATCGTGCTGGGCGGCAACGTTGAAAAGCTGATTGAAGCGGTTGAAGCGGACGAGGCGCTGGATGCCGCCGCTAAGGAGGCGGAAATCGCCCGTCTGCGCGCGGTGTGGAAGGAAGAACACGACCAGGTCACCGCGATGGGCGGCCTGCGCATCATCGCGACCGAACGCCATGAATCGCGCCGAATCGACAACCAGCTGCGCGGCCGTTCCGGCCGCCAGGGCGACCCCGGCTCCTCACGCTTCTACCTGAGCCTGGACGACCCGCTGATGCGCATCTTCGCGGGCGACCGCGTCAAGGCCATCATGGAGCGGCTCAAGATGCCCGACGGTGAGGCGATCGAAGCCGGTATCGTCACCCGCAGCATCGAGTCGGCCCAGCGCAAGGTCGAGGCGCGCAATTTCGACATCCGCAAACAGCTGCTCGAATACGATGACGTCGCCAACGACCAGCGCAAGGTGATCTACCAGCAGCGCAACGACATCATGGATGCCGCCAGCCTGCAGGCGCAGATCGCTTCCTTGCGCGAAGGCTGCTTCACCGACCTGGCGCGGCAGTACGTGCCGGCCGAAAGCGTCGAAGAGCAATGGGACGTGGCGGGCCTGGAGAACGTGCTGCGCGAAGAGTGGCAGATCGAACTCCCGCTGCGCCAGGAACTGGAAGCCGCCACGGCCATCACCGATGAAGAAGTGGTTGAAAAGGTCATCGCGGCCGCCAACGCCGCCTTCGCTGACAAGGTTGAAAAAATCGGTGAAGAAAACTTCACGCAGTTCGAACGCGTGGTCCTGCTGCAAAGCATCGACAGCCATTGGCGCGAGCACCTGAGCGCCCTCGATTACCTGCGCCAGGGCATTCACCTGCGCGGCTACGCCCAGAAGCAGCCCAAGCAGGAATACAAGCGCGAGGCATTTGAGCTCTTCGGCCAGCTGCTCGACAGCGTGAAGAACGAGGTCACCAAGGTCCTGATGACGGTCAAGATCCAGTCGGGCGAGCAGCTCGAGCAGGCGGCCGAGGAAATGGAGAACCGCGCCGAAAACATCGCCAACGTCACCTACACGGCGCCCACCGAAACCGGCGGCGTGGAAACGACGGTGGACGAGGAATCGCAGCGCCGCGCGCCGGCTGTGCCGGTCGGCGACATGCCCCGTGTCGGCCGCAACGACCCGTGCCCTTGCGGTTCGGGCAAAAAATACAAGAACTGCCACGGCCAGCTGAACTGAGCGCCTGCCCGAACTGAACGTTTCCAAGCACCCCACACTGGTCTTCCGGAGTCAACACATGCCCGTCAATCTGGTCGCCACGCCCGCCGCGGACCTCCACCCTGTTCCCGGCGTGCGCTGGGGCATTACCGAAGCGGGCATACGCAAAGCCAATCGCAAAGACCTTTCCGTGCTGCTGCTCGACGAAGGGGCATCGGTAGGGGCGGTCTTTACGCAGAACCGCTTTTGCGCGGCGCCCGTGCAGATCTGCCGCGAACACCTTTCGAAGAACGGCGGCATGACGGCGGGCATACGCGCCATGGTCATCAACACCGGCAATGCCAATGCCGGCACCGGCGACGACGGCCTGAGCCGAGCGCACGCCACTTGCATCGCGCTGGCCCGCCTGCTGGACCTCGCGCCAGAACAGGTCCTGCCGTTTTCCACCGGCGTCATCATGGAGCCACTGCCCAACGACCGCATCGCGGCGGGCCTGCCTGCCGCGCTGGCGGACGCGAAAGAAAACAACTGGGGCAATGCGGCTGAAGCCATCATGACCACCGACACGGTGGCCAAGGCTTTTTCCAAACGCATCCAGCTTTCGGGCACCGAAGTCACCATCACCGGCATCAGCAAGGGCGCCGGCATGATACGTCCCAATATGGCCACCATGCTGGGTTTCATGGCGACCGACGCCTGCGTGGCCCAGCCTCTCATGGCGCAGCTGGCCCGGGAACTGGCGGAGGGTTCGTTCAACCGCGTGACGGTGGACGGCGACACCTCGACCAATGATTCCTTTGTGGTCGTGGCCAGCAACAAGGCCGCCCACGCGCCCGTGACCTCGCTGGACAGCGCCGACGGCCAGGCCCTGCGCGCAGCCATGATGGACATCGCCCGGCAGCTGGCGCAGGCCATCGTGCGTGACGGCGAAGGCGCCACCAAGTTCATGACCATCCAGGTCGAGGGCGGTAAGGACGGTGAGGAATGCCGCAAGGTGGCTTACGCGATCGCCCATTCGCCGCTGGTGAAAACCGCATTCTTCGCCAGCGACCCCAACCTGGGCCGCATTCTCGCGGCGGTCGGTTATGCGGGCATTGGCGACCTGGACCAGACGAAAATCGATTTGTACCTGGACGAAGTGCTGGTGGCCAAGAACGGCGGCCGGCATCCCGGCTATGTCGAGGCCGACGGCCAGCGTGTGATGAAACAAAGCGAGATCACGGTGCGCGTGGTGCTGGGCCGCGGCACGGCGGCCGACACCGTCTGGACCTGCGATTTTTCCTACGACTACGTCAAGATCAACGCCGATTACCGAAGCTGAGCCCGCATGAACGAGCAGTTTGAGCGCCTGATCACCCGCGTCGAGTCCCTGATGGCGCGGATCGAGTCCGTGCTGCCGCAGCCCCTGGCCGCACCTGACTGGAACGCCTCGATCGCCTACCGTTACCGCAAGCGCAGTTCCGGCCACGGCTCGCTGGAGCCGGTGCGGCACATCGGCAACATGCGCCTCGGTGACCTCAAGGAAATCGAGGACCAGAAGGAAAAGATCAAACGCAACACCGAGCAGTTCGTGCTGGGCAAGCCCGCCAACAACGTGCTGTTGACGGGCGCACGCGGCACCGGCAAGTCCTCGCTGATCAAGGCCTGCCTGAACGAGTATTCGTCACGCGGCCTGCGCCTGATTGAAGTCGACAAGGCCGACCTGATCGACCTGCCGGACATCGTCGACGTGGTGTCCGGCCTGCCCGAGAAATTTATCGTCTTTTGCGACGACCTGAGTTTTGAGGAAGGCGAGCCGGGCTACAAGGCGCTCAAATCCATTTTGGATGGCTCCGTCGCGGCGGCCACGCCCAACGTGCTGATCTACGCGACCAGCAACCGGCGCCACCTGCTGCCCGAGTACATGACGGAAAACCTCACCTACACCCGCAGCGAAGACGGTGAAGTGCACCCTGGCGAAGTCGTTGAAGAGAAGATTTCTCTGTCCGAACGCTTCGGCCTCTGGGTCAGTTTTTACCCCTTCAGCCAGGACGAATACCTGACCATCGTCGCGCAGTGGCTTTCGTCTTTCGGCGTTGGCCCGGATGCGATTGCGGCGGCAAAACCGGCTTCGCTGGTCTGGGCGCTGGAGCGCGGCTCGCGCAGCGGCCGCGTGGCCTACCAGTTTGCCCGCGACTATGCCGGCCGCGACAGTGCCAGCCGGCCCGTGGCGGCGCCGGCCATTGCCGCCTACGAGCGGCCGGGCGCTTCCGTCGCCGCGTCACCCGACGCGAACGACCAGGCCCCGGACCATTCGACATGAGCGTGCTGGTCGCCGACGCTGAGCGGCCGCGCGAGGGCGGCGCGGACCGCAAGGTGGTTGATGTCGCGGTGGGTGTCCTGATTCGCCCCGATGGCGACTTCCTGCTGACATCCCGCCCTCCCGGCAAGGTCTACGAAGGCTACTGGGAATTTCCGGGCGGCAAGCTCGAGCAGAGCGAAAGCGTTGAAGCCGCGCTGCGCCGCGAGCTGCAGGAAGAAATCGGCGTGACCATAGGCGCTGTCCATCCCTGGAAGGTCGAGATGGTCGACTACCCGCATGCGCTGGTGCGCCTGAATTTCTGCAAGGTGTTCGAGTGGACTGGTGAGCTGCAGATGCATGAGGGCCAGTCTTATGCCTGGCAATCGCTGCCGGTCAGCGTGGAACCCGTCTTGCCGGGCACAGTGCCGGTGCTGGCCTGGTTTGCCGAAGAACGGGGCTTTGCCGGCACGACCTGCTGACCTGGCCTGGCTTTCCCGCCTTGCCTCAGCCGGCAAACACCCAGTTCTTGCTTGCGCCCAGCACCGCGTCGGGGTAGGGCGATTTGCCGCGTGAGCCGTTGTAGCGGCCCAGGCCCAGGAAGAGGTCGCCGCGCTCCCTGTCCAGGTAGTGGCGCAGGATCACACAGCCGAAGCGCAGGTTGGTCTGCATGTGGAACAGCTTGCCGGGGTCGCCGTCCCCGATCACGCGCGTCCAGAAGGGCATGACCTGCATGTAGCCGCGCGCGCCGACGTTGCTGACCGCGAACTTGCGGAAGTTGCTTTCAACCTGGATCAGGCCCAGCACCAGCGTGGTGTCCAACCCGGCGCGTTTGCTTTCGTACCAGACGGTTTGCAAAAACTCCTTGCGGATCTGCCACTCGGGTTTTTTCTTCTTGAGGCGGTCGCTCATGGCGCCCAGCCAGCGCAGGTAGGTCAGGCGGCTTTCCGTGTCCTTGAACTCGGGCACGGGAGGGGCTTGGTTGGCGATGGCCGAGCTCAGCGCGGTGCGCACCGAATCGATCAAGGGCTCTTCGATCTGCGCGCCGGCATGCGCCTGCCGCGCCAGCAGCAGCGGGCTGCAGGCAATTGGCAAGGCCAGCAGGCAGCTTCGGCGGGAGAGCCCTTGCGCCTTTGCCGGGGCGGCACCGGATGCGGACATGGTCAATGAGCGCACGGAAACCATGGAAACGTCAAAGCGCCAGCTTTCCCTTGAGGAAGTCGAAGGCGCCGGCAACGTCTATCTTGCTGGAGGCCGCGTCGCGGCGGTGCTGGTATTCGAGTTGCCCGTCTTTCAGGCCGCGGTCGCCGATGGTGACGCGGTGCGGCACGCCTATCAGTTCCCAGTCGGCGAACATGGCGCCGGGCCGCTCGCCACGGTCGTCCAGGATCACGTCCACACCGGCCGTGAGCAGTTCGCCGTAAAGTTTGTTGGCAGCCGCTTCGACTTCGGGGAAGCGGTCGGGGCTGATGGGGCACAGCACCACGGTAAAGGGGGCAATGGCGTCGGGCCAGATGATGCCGCGCTCGTCATGGTTTTGCTCGATGGCCGCAGCCGGCAGGCGCGTGATGCCGATGCCGTAGCAACCCATCTCCATGAATTGCGGCTTGCCGTTCTCGCCCAGGAAGGTGGCGTTCATGGCCCGGCTGTATTTGGTGCCGAGGTAGAAAACGTGGCCGACTTCGATGCCACGCTCAATCACCAGCGCCCCCTTGCCGTCCGGCGACGGGTCGCCCGCCACCACATTGCGGATGTCGGCCACCAGTTCGGGCTCTGGCAGGTCGCGGCCCCAGTTGACGCCCGTCATGTGGAAATCGGCTTCATTGGCGCCGCACACCCAGTCGGCCATGGCGGCGACTTCGCGGTCGACCACCAGCTTGACGGGCTTCTTCAAATTCAACGGGCCGAGGTAGCCCGGTTTGCAGCCGAAATGGTCTTCAATCTCGGGCAGCGTGGCGAAGCGGACATCCGCCAGGCCCGGCACCTTGCCGACCTTGACTTCGTTCATGTCGTGGTCGGCGCGCAGCAGCAGCAGCCAGACCTGGGATTTCACGATCTTGCCTGCCTCGTCAAGTTCGTCGGTGGCCATCACCAGCGACTTCACGGTGGTGTTCAGCGGGATGCCCAGCAGTTCGGCTACGGCGGCGCAGGTGGCCTTGCCGGGGGTGGGCGTTTTGGCCATGGCCTGCGACGCCGGCTTGCGCGCACCCTGGGGCGGCAGTGCCTCGGCCTTTTCCATGTTGGCTGCGTAGTCGCTGCCGGGGCAGTAGACGATGGCGTCTTCGCCGGTGGCGGCGATCACCTGGAATTCCTCGCTCAGGTCGCCGCCTATGGCGCCGCTGTCGGCAGCGACTGCGCGGTAAGTCAGGCCGAAACGGTCAAAAATCTTGCGGTAGGCGGCCGCCATGACCTGGTAGCTGGCCTTGGCGCCGGCCTGGTCCCGGTCGAAGCTGTAGGCATCCTTCATGATGAACTCGCGCCCGCGCATCAGGCCGAAGCGCGGACGCCGCTCGTCGCGGAACTTGGTCTGGATCTGGTACAGATTTTTCGGCAGCTGCTTGTAGCTCTTGATGTCCTGCCGCATCACGTCGGTGACGACTTCTTCGCTGGTCGGCTGGACGATGAAGTCGCGGCCGTGGCGGTCTTTGATGCGCAGCAGCTCGGGGCCCATTTTTTCAAAGCGGCCGGTTTCCTGCCAGAGCTCGGCTGGCTGGATCACCGGCATGGTCATCTCCACGGCGCCGGCGCGGTTCATTTCCTCGCGCACGATGGCTTCGACCTTGCGGATCACGCGCAGGCCCATGGGCATGTAGTTGTAAACGCCGGCACCTAGTTTCTTGATCATGCCGGCCCGCATCATGAGCTGGTGGCTGACGACTTCCGCATCGGCAGGGGCTTCCTTGAGGGTGGAAATGAAGAACTGGGAGGCTTTCATGGGCGGTTTTCGGGGATTCCGGGTGGGAAAATTGGGGAAAAGGTGCTGCAGCCCGCCGTGCGCTTGGCGCTGGGGCCTTCGCTGTGCATAATGGACTCAGTTTAAAAATTTTGAGGTTTGATTATGCTTGACCGGGACGGCTTTAGGCCCAACGTCGGCATCATCTTGCTCAACCAGAGAAGTCAGGTATTTTGGGGCAAACGTATCCGTACCCACTCGTGGCAATTTCCGCAGGGTGGCATTGATCGGGGCGAAAATCCCGAGCAGGCCATGTACCGCGAGTTGCATGAAGAAGTGGGGCTGTTGCCGCAGCATGTGAATGTGCTGGCCCGAACCCGAGACTGGTTGCGCTATGAGGTGCCTGACCGGTTCATCCGCCGCGATGCGCGCGGACATTACAAAGGCCAGAAACAAATCTGGTTTCTCCTTCAGCTGGTCGGCCACGACTGGGACCTGAACCTGCGCGCCACCGACCATCCCGAGTTCGATGCCTGGCGTTGGAACGACTACTGGGTGCCGCTGGACGTGGTGGTCGAGTTCAAGCGCGGCGTCTACGAGATGGCGCTGACCGAGCTCTCAAGGTTTGTCCCGCGCACGGACAACCGGGCCGAGCCGCGTCCCGACCATCGCAACCGCTACTTGCGCGGCGGCCTGCACCAGCGCGACCATGCGGGCCCGGCCGGCGAGGGCGGATTCCATGCTGCTGGCGAGTCTTTCCACGCGCAGATCAGGCCGGGTGCCTCTTTTGAATTGCCACCCGGCGCCACCTTTGAACCTGATCCGCAAACCAGCCTGGGCGCGGATCCCACTATCCCAAAACCATGAAATTCTCCTCGGCCATTCTGGCCTCGTTATTCCTGATGGCGCTGAACGTCCCTGGCCCGGCGCAGGCCCAGACGTACGTGCTGGAGGATCCCGCCGACTGGAAGGAAATCGAGACGCCGCCGCCACCGGCGTTTGACGTCAAGAAGCTGATCACGTTCGAGGTCTCGCCCAATTCCCAGCTGGTGTATGGCGTGGACCCGGCCGCCCTCAGCATTTCCAAGAAGGACGGGATCGTGCGTTATGTCATGGTGGCTTCCAATGCCAGCGGCGCCCGCAATGTGATGTATGAAGGCATACGCTGCTCGACCGGCGAATTCAAAACCTATGCGCGCCAATCAGCGGACGGGAAGTGGACTCACGTGAGCAATCCCGAGTGGCGCTCCATGTTTGAGAACATGCCGTCCAAGCACGCCTTGCGTTTCGCGAGGGCCGGCGCCTGCGACAGCGCGGCGCCCGCGACCTCGGTCGACGTGCTGGTCCGCCGCCTGAAAAACCCGAACTTCCGGATGGCCGATTAATATCGGCCGACTTGCCGATCACCCAAGCAGAGCTAGCGGGTCAATACGAGGTTGGTGCGGTGGACCATTTCGGGCTCACCCGTGTAGCCCAGCAGTTTCTCGAATTCCGAGGATGCCTTGCGGCAGATCAGCCGGGCTTCGGCGCTGGAATAGTTGGCCAGGCCGCGCGCGATCTCCGTCCCCTCGGGACTTCGGATGGCGATGACGTCGCCGCGTGAAAAGTCGCCCTGAACCGCCGTCATGCCGATGGGCAGCAGGCTTTTGCCCTCGCCCTGCACCTTGACCACCGCACCCGCGTCCACCGTGACCGAGCCGCGCATCTGCAGGTGATCGGCCATCCATTGCTTGCGTGCTTGCATCTTCTGGGTCTGCGCCACGAGCAGTGTGCCTATGGGCTCGCCCTGCGTCAGCCGTATCAGCGCATGCGGTTCGCGCCCCCAGGCGATCACGGTTGACGCGCCCGATCCCGCGGCGCGCTTGGCGGCCAGAATCTTGGTGATCATGCCGCCTTTGCCGATGCTGGAACCGGCGCCCCCTGCCATGGCTTCCAGCGCCGGGTCGCCGGCTTTGGCTTCGTGCACAAACTGCGCCGCCGGGTCCTTGCGCGGGTCGGCGGTGTACAGGCCTTTCTGGTCTGTGAGGATGACCAGCGCATCGGCCTCCACCAGGTTGGCGACTAGCGCACCCAGCGTGTCGTTGTCGCCGAACTTGATCTCGTCGTTGACCACCGTGTCGTTCTCGTTGATGACAGGCACGACACCGAGCTGCAGCAGGGCCAGCAGGGTGGAGCGGGCGTTGATGTAGCGTTCGCGGTCGGCCAGGTCGGCGTGTGTGAGCAGGACCTGGGCGCTGCCGATGCCGTTTTCACGCAGTTTGGTCTCGTAGACCTGGACCAGGCCCATCTGGCCTACCGCTGCGGCCGCCTGCAGCTCATGGATGGCCCTGGGGCGCGCGCTCCAGTTCAGGCGCTTCATGCCCTCGGCAATGGCGCCGCTGCTCACCATGATCACCTCGCGCCCGTCCTTGACGAGAGCCGCCAGCTGTTCGCACCACAGGCCGATGGCCACCGCATCCAGCCCGCGGCCTTCATTGGTGACCAGGCTGGACCCCACCTTGACCACAATGCGTCTGGCGTTGCGCAGGATGGGGGAGCCTGGTTTGTCTTGCATGTTCAGTACTTCTCAGGCTGCGTTCCCGTCAACACGGGCATCGGCAGCGGTTGTGTGGAGTGGGGCGGATGCAGCCCTGCAGCTACCCGCGGCTGGGATGCCGAAAACAAGGATGTCAGGACGGTTCCGGCGATTCAGGGGGCAGCGGGGCGAAGCGCGGGTCGATTTCTTCCACCGGCTGTTCGCTTTTCTGCACCTGCTTGACGTGCTGGTAGATGGTCTTGATCAGGTGTTCGCAGCCCTCGCGCGTCAGCGCCGAAATCTCGAAAACCGGGCCCTTGAATTTGAAACGCTTGACGAAGTCCTTGACGATGGCCGCGCGCTTGTCGTTGTCCACCATGTCGAGCTTGTTCAGAACCAGCCAGCGCGGTTTTTCATAGAGCGATTCATCGTATTTCTTGAGCTCTCCGACAATGGCCTTGGCCTGTGCCACCGGGTCCACACCTTCGTCGAAGGGGGCCAGGTCCACGATGTGCAGCAGCAGGCGGGTACGCTGCAGGTGCCGCAGGAAAAGATGGCCCAGGCCGGCGCCTTCGGAAGCGCCTTCGATCAGGCCGGGCAGGTCGGCCACCACAAAACTTTGTTCGGGGCCGACCCGCACCACGCCCAGGTTGGGGTGAAGCGTGGTGAAGGGGTAGTCGGCGATGCGGGGGCGGGCGTTGGAAACCGCCGAGATGAAGGTAGATTTGCCGGCGTTGGGCATGCCCAGCAATCCGACGTCGGCCAGCACCTTGAGCTCCAGCTTGAGGCTTTTGCGCTCGCCGGGCCAGCCCGGCGTCTTGCTGCGCGGCGCACGGTTGGTCGAGCTTTTGAAGCGCAGGTTGCCGAAACCGCCGTCACCACCCTTGGCGATCAGCACCTGCTCGCCGGGCACCAGCAGCTCAAAAAGGACTTCGCCGGTTTCGGCATCGGTCAGGATGGTGCCCACAGGCATTTTCAGGATGACGTCGTCGCCCTTGGCGCCAAACATGTCCGAGCCCATGCCATGCTGGCCGTTGCGGGCATCGTGGCGACGCGAAAAGCGGAAATCCACCAGCGTGTTCAGGTTGATGTCCGCGACCGCGTACACATGGCCGCCGCGCCCGCCGTCACCGCCGTTGGGGCCGCCGAACTCTTTGTACTTTTCATGGCTGAAGGAGACGCAGCCACTCCCGCCATCGCCTGCGGCAATGTCAATAAAGGCTTCGTCAACGAATTTCATGATGGAGTGCTGCGGTTAAACCAGGGGCGATGGAGCCGAAGATCAAGTTTACAAACAAAAAAGCCCCGACAGGTCGGGGCTTCGTTTCAGTCGAAGTGACTTATCGAAGTGATCAGCTTACGCCGGAGTCACATTCACGGTGTGCTTGTTCAGCGCACCTTTGACGGAAAACGAGACCGAGCCGTCAACCAGCGCAAACAGCGTGTGGTCTTTGCCGATGCCGACATTGACGCCTGGATGGAACTTGGTGCCGCGCTGGCGCACGATGATGCTACCTGCGTTGATGACTTCGCCGCCAAATTTCTTGACGCCAAGCATTTTGGGCTGTGAATCACGGCCGTTTCGCGTAGAGCCGCCGCCTTTTTTCTGTGCCATTTTTCGTTACTCCTGGTACGTCCCTGCTTAACCGGCGATGGCGCCGATTTGCAGTTCCGTGTAGTTTTGCCGGTGGCCCTGGCGCTTTTGGTAGTGCTTGCGACGGCGCATTTTGAAAATGCGAACCTTGTCGTGCCTACCTTGCGAAAGGACAGTGACTGTAACAGTAGCGCCGGAAACCAAGGGCGTACCAACCGTGATCGTGCTGCCGGTGCCGACAGCCAAGACCTGGTCAATAACGATCTCTTGGCCTACGTCCGCAGCAATCTGTTCTACTTTAATTTTTTCTCCAGTAGCAACCTTGTATTGTTTGCCACCGGTTTTTATGACCGCGTACATGTAAGACCTCGTAAATTGAGTTCTGCAGACGGATTTCCGCAGAGCCCAATATTCTAGCATGGCAGTCCGAAATTGACCAGAAGGGCTGTTTTGGGGCTTTGGGGCGCCGGTTTCCGGAGCCGGCCGGGCCTGGGCGGGCGGGACGGCTTCCTATAATCGGGCCACATTTAACGTCTGGATCGCCTTTTGTCTGCCAATTCCTCAAGCACCGCCGCAGCCCTCGCCCTGATTGCCGACGACATGCGCGGGATGGACGCGGTGATCGAGCGCCGCCTGAAGTCCGAAGTGCCCCTGGTCAGCCAGGTCTCGGGCTACATCGTGGCAGCCGGCGGGAAACGGTTGCGCCCAGCCCTTTTATTGCTGATGTGCGGCGCCCTCGGGTACCGCGGCGACCAGCGTTACAACCTCGCGGCCGTCGTGGAGTTCATTCACACCGCGACCTTGCTGCATGACGACGTCGTGGACGAGTCCACCTTGCGGCGCGGCCGTGCCACCGCCAACGAGGCCTTCGGCAACCCCGCGAGCGTGCTGGTCGGCGACTTCCTGTATTCCCGGGCCTTCCAGATGATGGTGGAGGCTGGGGACATGCGCATCATGCAAACCCTGGCCGAAGCCACAAATGTGATTGCCGAAGGGGAAGTGCTGCAGCTCATGAATATGCACGACGCGGCACTGTCCGAAGAAGGCTATCTCAGGGTAATTCGCTCCAAGACGGCCAAGCTGTTTGAAGCAAGCGCTCGCTTGGCGGCCTTGCTGGCGCAGTCGCCGTCGGCCGTCGAGGAAAGCTGCGCCGACTACGGGCAGGCGCTGGGCACGGCATTCCAGGTAATCGACGACGTGCTTGATTACGACGGGGATGTCTCGGAAATGGGGAAGAACCTTGGGGATGACCTGCGGGAGGGCAAGGCAACCCTTCCCTTGATCATCGCCATGCAACGCGGCAGCGAGGCCGAACGATCCACCATCCGGCAGGCCATTGAAACCGGCGGGACCGACCAGATGGCGCGAATCATCGAGATCGTGCACCAGACAGGCGCATTGCGGGCAACCCGCGATGCCGCCGCCGTGGAAGCTCAGCGCGCGCTGAATGCCTTGCGGGTCTTGCCGCAAAACATTTACAGTAATGCCTTGACCCAACTGGCCTCCCAATTGCTGGAGAGGCGTTCCTGACGGGTTGTGTGACGGCGGGGTGTAGCTTAGCCTGGTAGAGCGCTACGTTCGGGACGTAGAGGCCGGAGGTTCGAATCCTCTCACCCCGACCAAGCCCGGTTTTTTCTTAAGTGTGCGTTTCTTCGCAAACTTCCAACGCTACCCGGGGGGTGGGGGCGTTTTCGATTTACACCCGGGAATCTATAGGCGATGATACCTATTTGAGCTAAACCCCAGAACCATGGCCGCTGTCGACACCGCAATCAACCAACCGCCTTCCATGGCCCTGCCCGGCCTGGGACGGGCCTTGGTGGTGGCGGGGAAACTGGGTCAAAAGGCCGCCGAAGACATTTTTCGCAAGGCCCAAAGCGGGCGAACCAGCTTTATTGCCGAGCTGACGGGGTCCGGCGCGGTATCCGCGTTCGACTTGGCCCATACCATGTCCACGGCATTTGCCGCGCCTTTGCTGGACCTGGAGGCCATTGACGCCCAGCGTCTGCCCAAGGGCCTGCTTGACCCCAAGATCTGTACAACTTACCGCATTGTTGTCTTAAGCAAGCGCAACAACCGGCTGATCGTGGCGACGGCGGACCCCTCCGACCAGGAGGCGGCAGAAAAAATCAAGTTCTCCACCCAGATGGGCGTGGACTGGGTGATCGCCGAATACGACAAGCTTTCCAAGCTGGTGGAGGTTTCCAATACCTCCGCGTCCGAGGCAATGGAAAGCATCATCGGCGACGATTTCGAGTTTGACGAGTCCAGCGCTGACGCGACGGCCGAGGACAGCGACGCGAGCGTCTCTGAGGTCGAGGACGCGCCGGTCGTCAAATTCCTCCAGAAAATGCTGCTCGATGCTTTCAGCATGCGGGCTTCCGATCTGCACTTTGAACCATTCGAGCATACCTACCGCGTGCGTTTCCGGGTTGACGGAGAATTGCGCGAAATCGCCTCGCCGCCAGTGGCCATCAAGGAAAAGCTGGCCGCCCGCATCAAGGTCATTTCCAAGCTCGACATCTCCGAAAAGCGCGTGCCGCAAGACGGCAAAATGAAGCTCAAGATCGGCCCGGACCGGGTCATCGACTTCCGGGTCAGCACCTTGCCCACCATGTATGGCGAAAAAATCGTCATTCGTATCCTGGACCCGAGCAGCGCCAAGCTCGGCATTGACGCCCTCGGCTATGAGGCCGTTGAAAAAGAACGTTTGATGGCCGCCATCCAGCGGCCGTACGGCATGGTGCTCGTGACCGGGCCTACTGGCTCGGGCAAGACCGTGTCCCTGTATACCTGCCTGAACATCCTCAACAAGCCGGGCGTCAACATCGCGACGGC
Source organism: Polaromonas sp. P1_F2 (assembly GCF_056405735.1). NCBI lineage: Bacteria > Pseudomonadati > Pseudomonadota > Betaproteobacteria > Burkholderiales > Comamonadaceae > Polaromonas > Polaromonas sp. P1_F2. Next base: position 280,791 of record NZ_JBFUBN010000002.1, read on the forward strand.
CGAAGACCCTGCTGAAATCACCTTGCCGGGCGTCAACCAGGTCAGCATGAATGACAAGGCCGGCATGACCTTTTCGGTCGCGCTCAAGGCCTTCCTGCGGCAGGATCCAGACATCATCATGGTCGGTGAGATTCGTGACCTCGAAACCGCCGATATCGCGATCAAGGCCGCGCAGACCGGCCACATGGTCATGTCGACCCTGCACACCAACGATGCGCCGACCACACTGACGCGTATGCGCAACATGGGCATTGCGCCCTTCAACATCGCTTCCAGCGTGATCCTGATCACCGCCCAGCGGTTGGCCAGGCGGCTTTGCCCCAATTGCAAAGCCCCAGCGGACATCCCGCGGGAGACCCTGCTGGATGCGGGTTTCAAGGAAGAGGATGTGGACGGTTCCTGGACTCCTTACCGGCCTGTAGGCTGCTCCATGTGTACAAATGGTTACAAGGGCCGCGTCGGTGTTTATCAGGTTATGCCCATTTCAGAGGAGATTCAGCGTATCGTCCTTCGCGACGGCAGCGCCCTGGAAATCGCGGCCCAGGCGGAGTTGGAGGGGGTCAAAAGCTTGCGCGTGTCGGGGTTGTCCAAGGTCAAGCTCGGCATGACTTCGCTGGAAGAGATCCTGGGCTGCACCAATGTTTAAGCAGTCGCGTTCAATTGCCGCCACCTGGCGGCATGAGCGTGGCGACAAGGCGGTCTGAGACTGTCGATACAACGAGAAAGCATCATGGCAACTGCAGTATCCAAGGGCATCAAGGAATTTGTTTTCGAGTGGGAGGGCAAGGACCGGGGCGGCAAGCAGGTTCGCGGTGAGATCCGCGCCGCCGGCGAGAACCAGGTCAAATCCTCCCTGCGCCGCCAGGGCGTCCTGCCCACCAAAATCAAGAAGCGCAAGATGCGCGCGGGCAAATCGATCAAGCCCAAGGATATTGCGATCTTCACCCGCCAGCTGGCCACCATGATGAAGGCCGGCGTACCGCTGCTTCAGGCTTTCGACATTGTGGGCCGCGGCAATCCCAATGCCAGCGTGACCAAGTTGCTCAATGACGTGCGCACCGACGTTGAGACCGGTACTTCGCTGAGCGCGGCGTTTCGCAAATTCCCGATGTATTTCAATGCGCTCTACTGCAACCTGGTCGAGGCCGGCGAGGCCGCCGGTATCCTGGAGTCGCTGCTGGACCGGCTGGCGACCTACATGGAAAAAACCGAAGCCATCAAGTCCAAAATCAAGTCGGCCCTGATGTACCCGATTTCGGTGGTGGTGGTGGCCTTTGTCGTGGTGGCCGTGATCATGATTTTTGTGATCCCGTCGTTCAAAAACGTGTTTTCCTCATTCGGCGCCGATTTGCCGGCGCCCACGCTGATCGTCATTGCGATGAGCGAGTTTTTCGTGGCCTATTGGTGGCTGATTTTCGGTGGCATAGGCGGCGGGCTCTACTTCTTCTTCCAGGCCTGGAAACGCAACGAGAAAATGCAGAAGTTCATGGACAGGGTTTTGCTCAAGGTGCCGGTGTTCGGCGCACTGATCGAAAAATCCTGTATCGCCCGTTGGACCCGCACGCTCGCCACGATGTTCGCCGCAGGCGTGCCGCTGGTCGAGGCGCTGGATTCCGTCGGTGGCGCTTCCGGCAACTCGCTGTATGCCGATGCCACCGAGAAAATCCAGCAGGAAGTTTCCACGGGTACCAGCCTGACGGCGGCCATGAGCAATGCCAACCTGTTCCCCTCCATGGTGCTGCAGATGTGCGCGATCGGCGAGGAGTCCGGCTCCATCGACCACATGCTGGGCAAGGCGGCGGACTTTTATGAAGCGGAAGTCGATGAAATGGTGGCCGGCCTTTCCAGCCTGATGGAGCCCATCATCATCGTGTTCCTGGGCACGCTGATCGGCGGGATCGTGGTCTCCATGTACCTGCCTATTTTCAAGCTGGGTCAAGTCGTTTGATGGGGACCGGTCTGGGGCCGGCATTCGATGCGTTGCCGGCCGGCTTTATGGGCCTGTTGATCGGCAGTTTCCTCAACGTCGTTATCTACCGCCTGCCCAAGATCATGGAGCGGCAGTGGGCGCAGGAATGCGCCGAACTGACCGGAATTGCCCAGGAACCCGCCGAAAAATTCAACTTGCTGGTGCCGCGTTCGCGCTGCTCCAGCTGCGGACATGTCATACGTTGGTATGAAAACATTCCGGTGGCCAGCTACCTGTTTCTCCGGGGCAAGTGTTCCGTGTGCGGTACGCCCTACGGCCTGCGTTACCCGATGGTCGAAGCGGTGACAGGGGCCCTGTTCTTCTTTTGTGCGTGGCGCTGGGGCTTGTCGCTGACCGCGTTGGCCTGGTGCGGTTTTTCCGCGGCGCTTCTGGCCCTGGCGGTGATCGACTGGGACACGACCTTGCTGCCGGACGACATCACCTTGCCCTTGCTATGGGCCGGCCTGATTGTTGCAGCCCTTCAGTGGAATCCCCCGGTCACCCTGGGGACGGCCTTGTGGGGTGCGGTCGCCGGCTACCTTTCCCTGTGGCTGGTGTATTGGGCGTTCAAACTGGTGACCGGCAAAGAGGGCATGGGCTATGGCGACTTCAAGCTTTTCGCCGCGCTAGGCGCCTGGTTCGGCTGGCCTGCGCTGGTGCCCATGATCCTGATGGCGTCCGTGATCGGCGCCGCCGTCGGCATTGCGATGAAGTTTTCCAGCGGATTGCGTGAAGGCGGCTACGTGCCCTTCGGCCCTTTCCTGGCCGGGGCGGGCTTCACAGCCATGGTCTTCGGGCCTCAATCCATCCTCCGGTTTATCGGCCTGTGATGCCATGCGCCGTGCAGCCTTGCGCATCGGACTGACCGGCGGCATAGGCAGCGGGAAAAGCACGGTCGCCCGCACCCTGGTGGCTTGCGGCGCGGCGCTGGTGGATGCCGATGCGATCTCCCGTGCGGTCACGGCGGCAGGTGGCGCCGCCATGAAGGAGATCGCCGCGCAGTTCGGCGGCCAGATGGTCACCGCCGACGGCGCCATGGACCGGGACCGGATGCGCCAACTGGCCTTTGACGACCCCTCCGCCAGGCGGCGGCTGGAGTCCATTGTCCACCCCCTGGTCAGCCGCGAGACCTTGCGGCAATACGAGCAGGCCGCCGCTGCCGGTTGTGCCTGTGTGGTGTTTGATGTCCCCCTGCTGGTGGAGTCCGGGCGCTGGCGGCAGCAACTGGACCAGGTGCTGGTCGTGGACTGCGGCGAAGCCACCCAGGTTAGCCGCGTGATGGCCCGCAACGGCTGGCCCCGGGAGGCGGTGGAGAAAATCATCGCTGGACAGGCCAGCCGCGCGCAGCGGCTGTCGGCCGCCGATATATGCTTGCACAATGACGGTTTGCCGCTGGAGGCCCTGGACGCGGAGGTGCGGCGGCTTGCCGCGCGCTTCGGGCTATGATGCGCAAACAAACCTCCTCATTGAAGCCGACGAAAATATAGCGCTGTGATCCTTTACGAGTATCCTTTTCACGAACGCATACGCACGTATTTGCGACTTGAACACCTGTTCCGCCGCCTTGGGGAACTGGTGGAGCGGGAGAGCCCGACGGATCACCACTACGCCATCACGACGATTTTTGAAATCATGGACGTGGGCGCGCGGGCCGACCTCAAGACCGACGTCCTCAAGGACCTTGAGAAACAGAAACACGTCCTCAACGGCTACCGCGGCAACCCGGCCATTTCGGAGGCCGTCCTGGACGAGGTGACCGGCCAGCTCGAAAGCTGTTTTTCCGCCCTGAACAGCCTGCCCGGAAAGGCCGGCCAGTCGCTGACCGAAAACGACTGGCTGATGAGCATCCGCAGCCGCGTCGGCATCCCGGGCGGAACCTGCGAGTTTGACCTGCCGGCCTACTATGCCTGGCAGCACCTGCAGACGGGTGTGCGCAAGCAGGACTTGCAGCGATGGATCACCCCCCTGGTTCCGCTCGCCGAGTCCATACGCGTGCTGTTGACCTTGCTGCGAGACTCCGGCGCGCCGCAAAAAGTGGTGGCACCGGCCGGCCAATACCAGCAGACGCTGCCGCAAGGACGCACTTTCCAGCTTTTGCGCCTCCGGATAGACCCCGCCCTGGGGCTGATTCCTGAAATCAGCGGCAACCGGTTGATCGTTTCGGTGCGCCTCATGCGCCACGGCGAAGACGACCGGCTGCATGCCAGCACCGACGATTCGGCGTTTGAACTGACCCTCTGTTCCTGATCCTCGGGCTTGCCAAGCACCGGCCTCTTTTCCGATTGATCCCCCAGACTTGTCCTGAAACATGCCTGTGACGAAAAAAGACTCCCCACCCGTCAAGCTGGTCGTATGCCCTGGTTGCGGCGGCGAAAGCATTTACGCGCCCAGCAACCCTTTTCGCCCTTTTTGCAGCGAGCGCTGCAAAAACATCGACCTGGGCGCCTGGGCCAGCGAAGGCTTCCGCCTGCCGGCGGACACGCCGCCTGATGACGAGGTTTTCGGCGATCCCAAGCTGCAATAGAATTTGCCGAGGCGCGCGGTGTCAGCCGCGTTTGATAAAAGCAAAAAAGAGAGGGAGCGAAAAATGAACATCAAGTCTTTGATGAGACCCGTCCTGGCCGCGCTCATGGCGGCCGCTTTGGCGGCAAGCCATGCCCAGGCGCAGACCCAGCCGGCACCGGAGGGCGAGAAGCCCGCCAAGGCCAAATCAAAAAAAGCCGCGAAATCTGGCAGTAAAGCCAAATTCATCCCGGGTTCCGGTGAAACGGTCGCCCAGCGCACAGCCCGCCTCAAACGTGAATGCAAGGGTGCCGTGGACGCGGGCGCCTGCTCAGGCTATACGCGCTGAGCGGTAGTTGACGGTTGTGTGGCCGGCGGGCAGCTCACAGGCGCCCTGCCTTGGCCGCCGGGCCGCTCAGGCGGCGGGTGTGCCCAGCACCTGCTGGAGTTCGCCGCTCTGGTACATCTCCATCATGATGTCCGAGCCGCCTATGAATTCACCCTTCACATACAGCTGGGGGATGGTGGGCCAGTTGCTGAATTCCTTGATGCCGTGGCGGATTTCTTCGTCTTCCAGCACGTTCACGGTGGCGGGCTTGTTCACGCCGCAAGCCTTCAGGACCTGGATAGCGCGGCCGGAAAAACCGCACATAGGGAACTGGGCCGTGCCCTTCATGAAAAGGACCACGTCGCTGGATTTGACGATTTCGGCGATGCGTTGCTGGGTGGGGTCTGTGGTGCTCATGGTGAAATCCTTTGCAAATCCGTGGGGGTAGGGGTTTGGGCCCCGCGCCGGCTCCGTGTCGGGGCAGGCGACTTCAGTTAGATGGAATCTGGGAAGCAGAATTCAACAGCCCGATTATCCCGCCGTTTCACATCCCGCGTGGCTGCCTCACCCGCCTGCCCATAGCCCGCCCGAGCAGCGCGCGATACCGGCCAAGTCCAGCCGGCTCTGGACTTGCGCAAAGCCTGCCTGGGCCAGCAGATTGCACACCGCCTCGGCCTGGTCGTAGCCATGCTCCAGCAGCAGCCAGCCGCCCGGCAGAAGGTGGCCGGGCGCCTGCCGCACGATTTCGCGGATGTCGGCCAGCCCGTCGGTGCCGGCGGCCAGGGCGGACAGGGGCTCATAGGCCAAGGCCTCCAGATGATGATCAGCGCTGGCGATATAAGGCGGATTGCTGGCAATCAGGTGAAAGTGTCCGCTAACTTCTTCAAACCAGTGGCTCTGGAGGAAATCCAGGTCGAGCCCGAGGCGGGAGGCGTTACCCCGGGCCACCTCCAGCGCGGCCGCGCTCGCGTCCACGGCCACGACCTTGCCCTGGCGGCCCTCTGTTTGCAGGCTGTGCGCGATGGCCAGCGCAATCGCGCCGCTGCCCGTGCCCAGGTCCAGCACCGCCGGCACCGGCGGTATGCCGGAGGCCCGCAGCCGCTCAAGCGCCCAGCCCACCAAGGTTTCAGTGTCGGGCCTCGGCACCAGCACGCGGGCGTCCACCTGCAGCGTGAGACCGAAAAACTCCTTGTGGCCGAGGACGTAAGCCAGGGGCTCCCCGGCGATCCGGCGCAGGCACATGGCCCGGAAGTCTTCAGCCGCTTGCTCCGGCAGGGTATCAGTGTCGTGCGCCAGCAACCAAGCCCGCGCGTCGCCGGGCTTGCCCAGCGCATGCAGCAGCAGGAGCTGGGCGTCCAGCCGATCCAGCCCTTGGGACTGGGCGGCGGCCAGGGCTTGCGCGCAGTTTGACGGGTTCACGGCGAACGCCTCAAAGCCCGCTGTTCGCGGTTTCCAGCTCGGCGAGCTGCTCGGCGCCGCGCGCCACCTGCAGCGCGGTGATCACGTCGCCCAGGTCGCCTTCCATGATGGCCAGCAGCTTGTACAGCGTCAGGTTGATGCGGTGGTCGGTCAGCCGGCCCTGCGGGAAGTTGTAGGTGCGGATTCGGTCGCTACGGTCGCCCGTGCCGACCAGGCCCTTGCGCAGGGCCGCGTCCTTGGCGGCGCGCTCGGCGCGGTCTTTTTCATGGATGCGGGCGGTCAGCACCTTGAGCGCCTGAGCCTTGTTGCTGTGCTGGCTGCGGCCTTCCTGGCATTCGGCGACGATGCCGGTCGGGATGTGCGTGATGCGCACTGCCGAGTCGGTCTTGTTGATGTGCTGGCCGCCGGCGCCGCTGGCGCGGTAGGTGTCTATGCGCAGGTCGGCCGGGTTGATCTGTATGGCCACCGCCTCGTCGGGCTCGGGCATCACGGCCACGGTGCAGGCGCTGGTGTGGATGCGGCCCTGGGTTTCGGTGGCCGGCACGCGTTGCACGCGATGGCCGCCCGATTCAAAGCGCAGCTTGCCGTAGACGCCCACGCCCATGGCGTCGGCGGCGCCCTCGATGCGCAGCACCACCTCCTTGTAACCGCCCAGCTCGCTCGGCGACTCACTGATGATCTCGACCTGCCAGCGGTTGCGCTCGGCAAAACGGGTGTACATGCGGAAGAGGTCGCCCGCGAACAGCGCCGACTCGTCGCCGCCGGTGCCCGCGCGGATTTCCACAAAGGCCGGCCGCAGGTCGTCCGGGTCCTTGGGGATCAGCATCAGTTGCAGGGCCTCGTCGATTTGCGCGATGTCGGCCTTGGCCGCGTCAATCTCTTCCTCGGCCATGGCGGCCATCTCGGGGTCATCCTTCGCGTCGGCCAGCATGCTTTCGGCGCCAGCCAGGTCGGCCTCGCGGCCGGTCAGCCGCGTGTACTGCCCGGCGATCACGCTGGCTTCTGCGTGCTCCCGGGTCAGCGCGCGAAAGCGGTCCAGGTCGCTGACCACGTCGCTGGCGGACAGCAGCGAGTCCAGCTCGTGCAGCCGCAGAAGCTGGCGGTCCAGGGTTTGGCGAAGAAAGGGTTTCATGGAAATGGAGGCCGGAAAAGCCGAAAAAGGTGCCGCAAGGCTGTCGACAAAGGCGCCGGCGGGCGCCGGCAGGAGAAGTCAGCGCTGAGTGGGCGCTAACGCTCTTTGTCGCCGGACTTGATCTTGGGCAGCTGGCCGCGCAAGAACAGCCGGGAGACGGCCTGAGCCGTAGCTTCACGACTACTGGCATCGCCCGCGTGCAGTTCGGCCAGCGTGCCGTGCAGCATTTTCTGTGTCAGGCCCCGGGTCAGCGCGTCCAGCACGGTGTCTATGGGTTCGCCTCGGGCGAGCAGCTTCTTGGCCCGCACGATTTCGGCTGCGCGCCACTCGTCGGTTTGCGCATTGAGCTGCTGGATCAACGGCACGCTGCGGCGCTGGCCCAGCCAGTGCATGAAGTTCTGCACGCCGGCGTCGATGATGACCTCCGCCTGCGCCACGGCGGCCTTGCGGCTGTCCTTGCCGGTCTGCACCACGTGCGCCAGGTCGTCCACCGTGTAGAGGTAGATGTCGGGCAGGGCCTTGACTTCGGGTTCGATGTCGCGCGGCACGGCCAGGTCGACCATGAACATGGGGCGGTGCTTGCGCAGCTTGACGGCGCGTTCGACGGCGCCCAGGCCGATGATGGGCAGCGTGCTGGCGGTGCAGCTGATCACCGCATCGAATTCGTGCAGGCGGCTGGGCAAATCAGCCAGGCGCATCACTTCGGCACCGAAGCGGCCGGCCAGCTTTTCGCCGCGCTCCAGCGTGCGGTTGGCAATCGCCATGGCTTTCGGGTTTTTTGCGGCGAAGTGGGTGGCCGCGAGGTCGATCATTTCGCCGGCACCGACAAACAGCACCTTGATGTCGCTGAGGTTCTCAAACAGCTGGCCGGCCAGGCGCACGCTGGCCGCCGCCATGCTGATGCTGTGCGCGCCGATTTCGGTGCTGCTGCGCACCTCCTTGGCCACGGCAAAGGAGCGCTGAAACAGCTGGTGCAGCGTGGTGCCCATGGCGCCGGCGTCTTCGGCGGCGCGCACCGCGTCTTTCATCTGGCCCAGGATTTGCGGTTCGCCCAGCACCATGGAGTCGAGGCCGCTGGCCACGCGAAAGGCGTGGCGGGCGACCTGGTCGCCCTGCAGCGTGTAGGCATGCGATCGCAGCAGGGCCGGCGAGACACCGCCGTTGTGCGCCAGCCACTCCAGGGTGTGGTCCAGGTCGGTGTTGTCGCCGGCGCAGTAGATTTCGGTGCGGTTGCAGGTGGAGAGCAGGGTCGCCTCAGGCTGGCGCGCCAGCGAGGCGCGCAGGCCGCGCAAAGTGGGCTCGACCTGGTCCAGGGCGTAGGCAAATCGCCCGCGCAAATCGAGCGGTGCGGTGTTATGGTTTAGCCCAAGGGCCCAGACTGACATCCTCCGATTATAAAATTGAAGCGGCCGGCCCGGCTGGAAGCCCTGACAATCGCCTTGATAGCCCTTTTTTCGGGGCTTTTTGAGATGCTTCCCGGCGATTCTTCAACCGTTCCCCAAGCGCATGACCTTTTACCTGCTGGCCAACCACCTGTTCAACCTTGTCCTGCCGGCCGCCGCGGTCGCCGTGCTGCTGGTGCTGTCCAGCCGTATTTTTGGCGGAGTTTTCAGGTCTAAAAACCCCGTCGCCGCCAGTTGGTGGGCGCAGGCGGTGATTGTTTTCGCCGTGAATGTGCTGGTGCTGGTCGCCGGCCTGGTGTTTTTCGGCCATGACGGGAAGATGCTGACCTATGCCGCGATGGTGGCCGGCGCTGCGCTTTCCCAGTGGGTACTTCTGGGGGCCTGGAAAAACTGAAAGCCTAGTCTGGCTTGAAGACGTTCACCGCGTCCGTGATGATGCCGTCGGTGCCCAGCGCCAGCAGCCTCTGCACGTTGGCCTCATCGTTAACGGTGTAGCTCAGCAACTTGAATCCGGCTTTTTTGGCTTGCGCCACCGTGTCGGCATTCCACAGTTTGTGGTTGCAGACGATCGCCACACAGCCCAGCCCGGTCGCCGTTTCCAGCCAGTTGGCGGGGAGTTCGTCGAGCAGCAGGCCGCGCGGCAACTGGGGCTGCGCTGCACGGGCCGCTTCAAGCGACAGCGGCTGGAAGGACGTCAGCAGCGGCGGAATAGCCGTACCCTGCCACAGCCGGGCCGCCTCATTGGCCACGACGGTGCCGGTGCGGCTCTCGATACCCGGCGTGGGCTTGATCTCGATGTTCAGGAAATAGCCCTTGTCCAGGCAAAAGCGGGCGATGCGCTCAAAGCTGGCCAGGCCCTCGGCGGCAAAGACCGGCGAATGCCAACCGCCCGCGTCGAGCTTTGCCAAGGCCTCCCAGTTCAGCTCACCGGCCACGCCTTTGCCGTTGCTGGTGCGTTCCAGCGTGGCGTCGTGCAGCAAAAACGGGATGCCGTCGGCGCTGAGCTTCACATCGCACTCGAACATGCGGTAGCCATGGCTGGCGCCCAGCATGAAAGAGGCCAGGGTGTTTTCAGGCGCCAGCTTGCCAGCGCCGCGGTGCGCCACCCAGCGGGGATAGGGCCAGTTGGAGGCCGTCACGGGATTCGTCATGGCGCAATTACAGCCGTTTGCCCGTCTCGGCGTCAAACCAGTGCAGGCGGTCCGCGCGCGGCGTGACGTGAATGGTCGCGCCGATCTCTGGCGCTATTGACAGGCTTTCGTCGGTGCGCACGATGATGGCTTCGCTGCCCATGCGGCAGTACAGCAGGCGCTCGGCGCCCAGCATTTCAATCGTGTCGACCTGCACCGCCCAGCCGGTGGTGCCGACCTGCAGGTGCTCGGGCCGTATGCCCAGGATGGCGCCCGGCTTGCCGCCGAAGTCGGCGTTGGGCGCCTGCTTGAGCAGGTTCATGGGTGGTGAGCCCATAAAACTGGCCACAAAGGTGGTGGCGGGGCGGTTGTAGACCTCTTCGGGTGTGCCGAACTGCTCCATGCGGCCGGCGTTCATCACCATCATGCGCTGCGCCAGCGTCATGGCCTCGACCTGGTCGTGGGTGACGAAGAGCGAGGTGATGCCAAGTTCGCGGTGCAGCTTCTGGATTTCCAGGCGCGTCTGCACGCGCAGCTTGGCGTCCAGGTTGGACAGCGGTTCGTCGAACAAAAATACCTGCGGCTGGCGCACGATGGCACGGCCCATGGCCACGCGTTGGCGCTGGCCGCCAGAGAGGGCGCGGGGCTTGCGGTCCAGCAGATGGCCGAGTTCGAGGATCTTCGCGGCCTTGTCGACGCGGGTCTTGATCTCGTCCTTGGGCACCTTGGCGATCTTCAGGCCGTAGGCCATGTTGTCGAACACGCTCATGTGCGGGTAGAGCGCGTAGTTCTGAAACACCATGGCGATGTCGCGCTCCGAGGGTTCCAGCTCGTTGACGACCTTGCCGCCGATCGAAATCTGCCCGTCGCTGACTTCCTCGAGGCCGGCCACCATGCGCAGCAGGGTTGATTTGCCGCAGCCCGAGGGCCCGACGATGACGATGAATTCGTGGTCCTTGATTTCGGCGTTGACGCCGTGCAGCACCTGCAGCGCGTCCTTGCCGGTGCCGTAGCGCTTGATGATGTTGTTGAATGAAAGGGATGCCATAGTTGTGTTCCGTCTTGTCTTTGCTTGCGTGTTTCTTTTATTTCTCGGTGTCGACCAGGCCCTTGACGAACCATTTCTGCATCAGCACCACCACCAGGGCGGGCGGCAGCATCGCCAGGATGGCGGTCGCCATGACCACGTTCCATTCGTTCTGGCCGTCGCCGCCGGCGATCATGCGCTTGATGCCCACGACGACCGGGTACATGTCTTCACTGGTCGTGGCCAGCAGCGGCCAGAGGTACTGGTTCCAGCCGTAGATGAACTGGATCACGAAGAGCGCCGCGATCGAAGTCTTGGACAGCGGCAGCAGCACGTCGAAGAAAAAGCGCATGGGGCTGGCGCCGTCCATGCGCGAGGCCTCGGTCAGCTCTTCAGGCACCGTCAGGAAGAACTGGCGGAACAGAAAGGTCGCCGTGGCTGAAGCAATCAGCGGCACCGTCAGGCCTGCATAGGTGTTGAGCATGTTCAGGTCCGACAGCACCTTGTAGGTCGGCAGTATGCGCACCTCGACAGGCAGCATCAGGGTGATGAAGATGGCCCAGAAGCAGGTCTTCTTGAAGGGAAAGCGGAAGTACACGATGGCGAAGGCCGATAGCAGCGAGATGGTGATCTTGCCGACGGCGATCACCATCGCAGTGACGAAGCTGACCCACATCATGTGCGCCACCGGCGCATTGGAGCCGGTCGCGGACTCGCGCCCGAACAGCGCCGCCTTGTAGCTGTCGAGCATATTCGTGCCCGGCAGCATCGGCATGGGCGCCTGGACGATTTCCTGCGCCGTATGGGTCGAGGCCACAAAGGCCAGGTAGAGGGGGAAGGCGACGATGAAGACGCCCAGCATCACCACCACGTGGGCGAGGATGCCTTGTGTTCCGCGTTTTTCAACCATGGTGGGCCCTCGTTTTATTTTTTGTTTTCATCAGTATTGGACCTTTTTCTCGACATAACGGAACTGAATGACCGTCAGCGCGACCACGATCACCATCAGGACGACGGATTGCGCGGCCGAGCCGCCCAGGTCCATGGCCTTGAAGCCGTCGTGGTAGACCTTGTAAACCAGGATGGCCGTGTCTTTGCCCGGACCGCCTTCGGTAGCAGCGTGGACGATCGCAAACGTGTCGAAGAATGCGTAGACCACGTTGATGACCAACAGGAAAAAAGTGGTGGGTGACAGCAGCGGGAACTGGATGGTCCAGAAGCGGCGCCAGGGCCGGGCACCGTCAATGGCGGCGGCCTCGATCAGTGACTTGGGGATCGACTGCAGGCCCGCCAGGAAGAACAGGAAGTTGTAGGAAATCTGCTTCCACACTGCAGCCATCACAATCAGCGTCATCGCGTGACGGGAGTTCAGCAGGTGATTCCAGTCAATGCCTATCTTGCCCAGGGCATAGGCCACCACGCCCAGCGAGGGCGAAAACATGAAGACCCACAGCACGGCCGCGACAGCTGGGGCGACGGCATAGGGCAGCACCAGCATGGTCTTGTAGAACATGCCGCCGCGCGTGATGCGGTCGGCGAAAACGGCCAGCAGAAGTGACAGGCTGATGCCTATGCCGGCCACCATCACCGAGAAAAACGCGGTGGTCTTGAACGACTCCACATAGCTCGGGTCGTCGAACAACTGCTGAAAATTGGCCATGCCGACGAACTCGACGGAGGTGCCGAAGGCATCCTGCTGTTGCAGCGACTGCAGGATGGCCTGCGCGGCAGGCCAGAAGAAGAACACCAGGATGACCGCCATTTGCGGCAGCAGCAGCAGCCAGGGCAGCCAGCTGGATCGAAAGACAACGCGTTTTTCCATAGGGCCTTCAGTGGGCAGAAACTTGGGGGCGCTTAAACATAAAAACCCGCCTGGCCTTCTCTTGTCTGGAAGAGGGAGTCAGGCGGGCCGAGTGTAGCCCGTCGGGCGGGCTTGCTCTGTCGCTTGCGTGATCAGCCTTTGTTGGCTTTCTGGAAGCGCTCAATCTGTTCGTTGCCGCGCTTGACGATGGAGTCCAGGGCTTCCTTGGCCGTCTTCTTGCCGTTCCAGACTTGCTCGAGTTCCTCGTCCTCGATCGCGCGCACCTGCACATAGTTGCCAAGGCGGATGCCGCGGCTCTTGTCGGTCACCTTGCGAATCATCTGCGTCACGGCGACGTCAGTGCCCGGGTTTTGCGTATAGAAGCCCGATTTTTCGGTCAGTTGGTAAGCGGCAGTGGTCACCGGCAGATAGCCGGTGCGCTTGTGGCTGGCCGACTGCACTTCAGGCGTGGAGATAAAGCTGAAGAACTTGGCAACGCCCTTGTATTCGGCCGGTTTCTTGCCCGACATGACCCAGAGGCTGGCGCCGCCGATCACGGTGTTCTGCGGCGCGCCGGGAACGTCCTGGTAGTAAGGCAGCGGGGCCAGGCCATAGGCGAACTTGGCGTTCTTGGCCACGTTGCCGTAGAAGCCCGAGGAGGTGTTGATCATGGCGCACTCGCCCGACACAAAGCTGGCTTCCGGCACGTTGCCGCGGCCTTTGTAGACGAAAAGGCCTTGCTTAGCCATGTTGGCCAGGTTTTCGATGTGACGCTGGTGCAGCGGCGAGTTGATCTTCATGCGCGCGTCGAGCCCGGCCAGGCCGTTGCTCTTGGTCGCGAACTCGACGTTGTGCCAGGCCGAGAAGCTCTCCAGCTGGGTCCAGCCCTGCCAGGCGGTGGTGAAGGGGCACTTGTGGCCGGCGGCCTTGAGCTTGGCGGCGGCATTCACCACCTCGGGCCAGGTCACCGGCGCTTTGTCGGTAGGAAGGCCGGCGGCCTTGAAGGCATCCTTGTTGAAGTAGAAGATGGTGGTGGAGCTGTTGAACGGGAAGCTCAGCATCTGGCCGTTGGGCGCCGTGTAGTAGCCCGCGACGGCCGAAATGTAGGCGTTGGGATCGAATTTCTCGCCGGCGTCCTTCATGACCTGGCCGACCGGAATGACCGCGCCCTTGCTGGCCATCATGGTGGCGGTGCCGACTTCGAACACCTGCAGGATGTGGGGCGCGTTGCCGGCGCGAAAGGCCGCGATGGAGGCCGTCATGGATTCGTCGTAGCTGCCCTTGAAGGTGGGAACGATCTTGTATTCCTTCTGGCTTTCGTTGAACTGCTTGGCCAGGTCATTGACCCATTCACCGTTGACCGCCACCATGGAGTGCCACCACTGGATCTCGACTTGCGCCTGGCTGGCCAAAGGCATGCACAGGCCTAGGGCCGCAAAAGCAAACGCGGAAAGACGGTTTTTCATCAAAACTCCTGGGATTTGGGCGCGCACAAGGGGCGCCAAGTTAAACGGGACAGTCTAGAAACTGTTTATGACACACGGATTTAAGCGATTTCGAAGACCTCAGACAAGCGGGATTTCCATAAGACAACTTAGGACTATTCCCCCAGGCCTGTATGGTACGGCCCCGAATGTTGCGCTGCGGTAATATAGGGCAACAGCGCTGGACACGGGTCTGAAGCCGCTGGCTTTTCACGATGAACGCCCCTACCACACTCCAAGAACTCCACGTCTTTGCCGGTGACGCAAAGGCCGGCGAAGCCCGCATCCGCGAGATTCCCTACAACTACACCTCGTTTTCCGATCGCGAAGTGGTCATCCGCCTGCTCGGCGAGCGCGCCTGGGACCTGCTGAACCGCCTTCGCGACGAGCGCCGCACCGGCCGCTCCGCGCGCATGCTCTACGAAGTGCTGGGCGACGTCTGGGTGGTGCAGCGCAACCCCTATTTGCAGGACGACCTGCTCGACAACCCCAAGCGCCGCAAGCTGCTGGTCGACGCCCTGCAGCACCGCCTGACCGAGGTGGAAAAACGCCGTACGCCGGATGCGGACCCGCAGCGCGACGCCATCGTGGGCGAATTGCTGGACGCCGCCCGCGGTGCAGTCGCCCGCTTCTACACCTCCTTTAGCGAGATGTACGACCTGCGCCGCCTGACGGAACGCAAGCTGCGCAAGCTGACCCTCAAGGACAACATCAAGTTCGACGGCCTCTCGCGGGTTTCACACGTCACCGACGCGACCGACTGGCGCGTCGAATACCCCTTTGTGGTCCTCACGCCCGACACCGAAGTTGAAATGGCCGGGCTGGTCAAGGCCTGCATCGAACTCGGCCTGACCATCGTCCCGCGCGGCGGCGGCACCGGCTACACCGGTGGCGCGATCCCGCTGACCTGGAAGTCGGCCGTCATCAACACCGAAAAACTCGAGGCCATGACCGAGGTCGAAATGGTCTCGCTGCCGGGCCTTGAACAGCCGGTCGCCACCATCTGGACCGAAGCCGGCGTGGTCACCCAGCGCGTGGCCGATGCGGCCGAGCGCGGCGGTTTTGTGTTCGCGGTCGACCCGACCTCGGCCGAAGCCTCCTGCATAGGCGGCAACATCGCGATGAACGCGGGCGGCAAGAAGGCCGTCTTGTGGGGCACCGCGCTCGACAATCTGGCGTCCTGGCGCATGGTCACGCCCGAGGCTCAGTGGCTGGAAGTCACGCGCGTGGGCCACAACCTAGGCAAGATCCACGACGCCGAGATGGCCAGCTTCGAGCTGCAGTATTTCGAGGCCGACGGCAAAACCCCCATTCGCACCGAGCGGCTGGATATTCCCGGCAAAACATTCCGCAAGGAAGGCCTGGGCAAAGACGTTACCGACAAGTTCCTGAGCGGCCTGCCTGGTATCCAGAAGGAAGGCTGCGACGGCCTCATCACCAGCGCACGCTGGATCGTGCACCGCATGCCGGCGCATACCCGCACCGTGTGCCTGGAGTTCTTCGGCAATGCCAAGGACGCAGTGCCCAGCATCGTCGAGATCAAGGACTTCATGTTCGCCGAGCAAAAGCGCGGTGGCGCCATCTTGGCGGGGCTTGAACATCTGGATGATCGCTACCTGAAGGCGGTCGGCTACGCCACCAAATCGAAAAAGCATGGGGGCTTGCCGAAGATGGTGCTGTTTGGCGACATTGCCGGCGACGATGCCGATATCGTGGCGCGTGCCACGTCGGAAGTCGTGCGCATTGCCAACTCGCGCCACGGCGAAGGTTTTATCGCCATCAGCCCTGACGCCCGCAAGAAATTCTGGTTGGACCGCAAGCGTACCGCCGCGATCTCCAAGCATACAAACGCCTTCAAGATCAATGAAGACGTGGTGATCCCGCTGCCCCGTATGGCGGAGTACACCGACGGGATCGAGCAGATCAATGTCGAGCTCAGCCTGGCCAACAAGATCAAGCTGTGCAACGAGCTGGAGGCTTTTTTCCTCAAGGGCAACCTGCCCCTGGGCAAGTCGGACGACGCCAACGACATTCCGTCGGCCGAACTGCTGGAAGACCGCGTCGGCCAGGCGCTCGCTCTGGTGGGCGAAGTGCGCGCACTCTGGTCGGGCTGGCTCGAAGGCGTGGCCACGCTGTTCCCGCAACTGCAGGACCATTCGCTGCGCGCGAGCTGGAAAACCCAGATTCGCGCTCCGCTGCAGGCGATTTTCTCAGGCGGCGCGTTCTTGCCCATCCTCGAGGAATGCACGGCCATCCACAAGCGCGTGCTCAAGGGCCGCGTCTGGGCCGCGCTGCACATGCATGCCGGCGACGGCAACGTGCACACCAACCTGCCTGTCAACAGCGACGACTACGAGATGCTGCAGACCGCGCATGTGGCCGTGGCGCGCATCATGGTGCTGGCCCGCTCGCTGGACGGCGTGATTTCCGGCGAGCACGGCATCGGCATCACCAAGCTGGAATTCCTGACCGACGAGGAACTGCGGCCTTTCACCGAATACAAACAGAAGGTCGACCCTGAAGGGCGCTTCAACAAGGGCAAGCTGCTGCGAGACCAGGGGCACCTTGGCAAAGAAGGACAAAGTCTTCAAGCCGATTTGACCAACGCCTATACGCCCAGCTTCGGCCTCATGGGCCACGAGTCGCTGATCATGCAACAGTCCGACATAGGCGCCATCGCCGACAGCGTGAAGGACTGCCTGCGCTGCGGAAAATGCAAGCCGGTCTGCGCTACCCACGTGCCGCGCGCCAACCTGCTGTACAGCCCACGCAACAAAATCCTGGCGACCTCGCTGCTGGTGGAGGCTTTCCTCTACGAAGAGCAGACCCGGCGCGGCGTGAGCATCAAGCACTGGGAAGAGTTCGAGGACGTGGCAGACCACTGCACGGTCTGCCACAAGTGCCTCACGCCTTGCCCGGTGGACATCGACTTCGGCGAAGTTTCGATGAACATGCGCAACCTTCTGCGCAAGATGGGGCAGAAGTCCTTCCGGCCCGGCAATGCCGCCGCCATGATTTTCCTGAACGCGACCAGCCCGCAGACCATCAAGTTCATGCGCGGCGCCATGGTCGATGTGGGCTTCAAGGCCCAGCGCCTGGCCAACGACCTGCTGCGCCGGCTGGCGCGCAAGCAGACGGCCCTGCCGCCGGCCACGGTCGGAAAGGCGCCCGTGAAAGAGCAGGTGATCCACTTCATCAACAAGAAGATGCCGGGCGGCCTGCCCAAAAAGACCGCGCGCGCGCTGCTGGACATCGAGGACAAGGACTACGTCCCCATCATCCGCAACCCGAAAAGCACCACGTCGGAAACTGAAGCCGTGTTTTATTTCCCCGGTTGCGGCTCCGAGCGGCTGTTCAGCCAGGTGGGCCTGGCGACGCAGGCCATGCTCTGGCATGCGGGCGTGCAGACCGTGCTGCCGCCGGGCTATTTGTGCTGCGGCTACCCGCAACGCGGCAGTGGCCAGTTCGACAAGGCCGAAAAAATCATCACCGACAACCGGGTGCTGTTCCACCGCGTGGCCAACACGCTGAACTACCTGGACATCAAAACCGTGGTGGTCAGCTGCGGCACCTGCTACGACCAGCTGCAGGGCTATGAGTTCGAGAAAATCTTCCCGGGCTGCCGCATCATCGACATCCACGAGTACCTGCTGGAAAAAGGCATCACGCTGCGCACCGACCAGCCGGGCGCGGGCTACCTTTACCACGACCCCTGCCACAGCCCCATGAAGCTGCAGGAGCCCATGAAGACCGTCAAGGCCCTGATGGGCGACAACGTGCTCAAGAATGACCGCTGCTGCGGCGAATCCGGCACGCTGGGCGTGACCCGCCCCGACATCTCGACGCAGATCCGCTTTCGCAAGGAAGAAGAGCTGCGCAAGGGCGAAGCCGCCCTGCGGGCGTCCGGTGCCGTCGCCGAAAGCGGCAGCGTCAAGATCCTCACCAGCTGCCCGAGCTGCCTTCAGGGGCTTTCGCGCTACGGCGACGACCTGCAGAACGGCTTGCTCGAGGCCGACTACATCGTCGTGGAAATGGCCAACCAGATCCTGGGCAAGGAGTGGCTGCCGGCCTATGTGGAAGCGGCCAACCACGGCGGCATCGAGCGGGTGCTGGTCTAGCCAGGCTTCGGTGTCAATGGGCTTATTGCCAAAACCATGATGGCCGGATGCGTCCGGCCATTTCCTCTCAGAAAGCGATCACTCCATGGCAGGCCTTCAACCCGGCTCCCCGACGCCCACGGCGCTGACGGTTCACAGCCAGTCGCGCGTCCTTGAAATCGCTTTTTCCGATGGCGCCGAGTTCCGGATTCCGTTTGAACTCATGCGCATCTACTCGCCGTCGGCCGAGGTCCAGGGCCACGGCCCGGGCCAGGAAATCCTGCAGACCGGCAAGCGCGAGGTGAACGTGGTTGAGCTCGAACCCATCGGCAACTACGCGGTCAAACCGGTGTTTTCCGATGGCCACGAGAGTGGGATTTTTTCCTGGGACTACCTCTACCACCTGGGCGCCGAGCAGAGCCGCCTCTGGGACGACTACCAGCGGCGCCTGCAGGCGGCCGGCGTGGACCGCGACGCGCCCATGCCGCAAGCCGGCGGCCACGGCTGCGCAAGCCACTGACTGCGCAGGCTGCGCGAAGGCCCCGGCCGTGCCGGGCGAGTGCGGCGAAAGCCGGCTTCGCGGCACTGTTGTTTTTCCAGCATAAAAGCCGGCAATAAGGCCGCAATGCCCCGCGTCATCCCAGGGTTGTCGCGGTCATTCCGGGCATTGCCCTCTAGCATTGATGCATGAGCAGCACCCATTTCGGTTTTGAATCCGTCGATGAGCAGGACAAGGCGCGCCGCGTGCGCGGCGTTTTCGATTCCGTGGCGCCCAAATACGACGTGATGAACGACCTGATGTCCATGGGCCTGCACCGCGCCTGGAAGGCCTACACCGTGCTGGTGGCCAACGTCAAGGAGGGCTACCAGGTGCTGGACATCGCCGGCGGCACCGGCGACTTGGCGCTGGCTTTTGCCCCCAAGGTGGGCAGCACCGGGCGTGTGGTGCACACCGACATCAACGAGGCCATGCTGCGCGAAGGCCGCAACCGGCTGCTGGACGCCGGCGTGAACCTGCCGACGCTGGTCTGCGACGCGGAGCACCTGCCTTTCCCCGATGCGAGCTTCGACGTGGTGACCGTGGCCTTCGGCCTGCGCAACATGACGCACAAGGAAGACGCGCTGCGCGAGATGAGCCGCGTGCTCAAGCCCGGCGGCAAGCTGCTGGTGCTCGAATTCTCCAAAGTGGCCAAGCCGCTGGAAAAAATTTACGACTGGTATTCCTTCAAGGTCCTGCCCCGGCTGGGCAAGCTGGTGGCCAACGACGACTCAAGCTACCAGTACCTCGCCGAGTCCATCCGCATGCATCCGGGCCAGGAAGAACTTAAAGCCCTGATGCGCAAAGGTGGTTTCGGCCATGTGGACTATCACAACATGTCGGGCGGTGTGGTGGCATTGCATGTTGGAATCAAGTGCTGAGGCATTGAACCGCTGAATTGAAATTGACGTGTTGAGTGTGATTAAGGAGACGATATGAAAACGAAAATCTGGTCCGCGATTCTTTCCACCGTGCTGGTCACGGCCATGGCCCTGGCCGGCACGTCGGCCGAGGCCAAGCGCCTGGCCGGCGGCAAGTCGATCGGCAAACAGTCGTCCAACGTCACACAACGCGAGGCAGCGCCGGGCGGCGCCAGCTCGGCCACCAATTCCGCCGCCAAGCCGGCCACGCCCGCCGCGGCGCCCGCGCAGGCGCCTAAACGCCCCTGGGGCGCAATGCTGGGCGGCCTGGCCGCTGGCCTGGGCCTGGCCTGGCTGGCTTCGTCGCTGGGCCTGGGCGGCGCCTTCGGACAGATCATCATGTTCGCCCTGCTGGCGCTGGTGGTCATGGTGGTGATCGGTTTTGTCATGCGCAGGCTCAAGGGCGGGGCGTCAGCGGCGCCCGGCGCGGCGTCCGGCCAGGCGCCGTTCGCCTTCCAGGGTGCGGGCAATGCCACCACCCCCAAGAACTACAGCCCCGAGAACGTGGGCAACGATGCCTCCGCGCGCCCCTGGGAGCGCAGCAGTATGGCTTTCGACGCCAACAAATACGACGCGGCCGCACCCGCCGCGGGCGGCTCCATGATCGGATCGGCCCTGCTGGGTTCGCAGTCCTGGGGCGTGCCGGCCGGGTTTGACGCCGAAGGCTTCCTCAAGGCCAGCAAGGCCAACTTCGTGACCTTGCAGGATGCCTGGGACCGCTCCGACATCCAGAGCCTGCGCGCCATGATGACCGACGACATGCTCGAGCAGATCAAGACACAGCTCGCCGACCGCGAATCGCACACCGGCGGCCAGGTCAACAAGACCGAAGTCGTGATGCTGGACGCCCAACTGCTCGGCATCGAGGAACTGAGCGACGTCTACATGGCCAGCGTCGAGTTCTCCGGCATGATCCGCGAAGACGCCTCCGCAGGCGCCAGCCCCTTCCGCGAAGTCTGGAACATGACCAAGCCGCGCAGCGGCGGCAGCGGCTGGCTGGTAGCTGGGGTACAGGCTTTGCAATAAGCCCCCACGCTTTTCACTTCGTGTAATGCGCTGCCCCCCCGAGGGGACGCTGCGCCTGGGGCCTGGCAAAGCCGGTTCCGCGGCCCCGACTGGCAGATAAATAGGCTACTTACCTCGTCGGGCGTTTTATCCTGCAAAATCGGGGGCGTATGAATACTCCGCCCACGTCCCCTTTTTCATTTCTGGAATCCATTGCCACCCGCTTTCAGCCGCCCGCCTGGGTGGTCGATGAAGGGCAGCAACGGCTGGTGCTCTTCCTGAACCACGTCCTGATGCAGGAAAAGCAGGCACAGGACCGCCTGCTGCGGCAAAAGGGGCGGGTGGTGCACTTGCGCTGGGGCCTGTTTTCGATCGACCTGGTGGTCACGCCGGCGGGCCTGGTGGACCGGGCGGCACCCGGCGACACGCCGGACCTCACGCTGGCCGTCGCCACCGAATCGCCCCTGACAGTCATGCAATCCGTGCTGGCCGGCAAGCCGCCGCCGGTGAAGATCGAAGGCGACGTGCAACTGGCAGCCGAGCTCGGCTGGCTGGCGGAAAACCTGCGCTGGGATGCCGAAGAAGACCTGTCGCGCCTGATCGGCGACGCACCCGCGCACGCGGTGGCCGACGCCGGGCGCCGCCTGTTTGAAGGACTCAAGCAGTTCCTGGCCAGGACGCCGCTGTCCCCGGCTCCTGTGTCATCCGGGGTTGCCAGCCCGGCGGCCCCCGCAAGCCCCGCGGCGGCAGGTGAGGGCGCCTCGGCCGCGAAGGCTTCTGCATGACCCGGCTTTTCCGGGGTATCTTCATCGTCTGGACCGTGCTGCGGTTCGGGCTGGACGAACTGGTGTTGTCCAGTTTCGAGCGCCCCTGGATACGCTTGCTGACGCGCATTGTTTCAGTGGGCCGCAACCTGAAGGCGCCGCGCGGCGAGCGCCTGCGCGAAGCCCTCGAAAGCCTGGGTCCCATCTTCGTCAAGTTCGGCCAGGTGATGTCCACCCGCCGCGACCTGCTGCCGCCCGACATCGCCGACGAACTGGCCCGCCTGCAGGATCGGGTGCCGCCCTTCGAATCGGCCGTGGCCGTCGCCATCATCGAGAAAGCCTTCGGCCGGCCGCTGGACCGGATTTTTGCGAGTTTCGAGCAGACGCCGGTGGCCAGCGCCTCCATCGCCCAGGTGCACTTCGCCACCCTGCCGAACGGGCGCGAAGTAGCCGTCAAGGTGCTGCGGCCCAACATGCTGCCCGCCATCGAAAAAGACCTGGCGCTGATGCACATGATGGCTGGCTGGATAGAAAGCGCCTCGTCCGACGGCAAGCGCCTCAAGCCCCGCGAGGTGGTCGCCGAATTCGACAAATACCTGCACGACGAGCTGGACCTGCTGCGCGAGGCGGCCAATGCGGCCCAGCTGCGCCGCAACATGCAAAACCTCGACCTGGTGATGATTCCCGAGATGGTCTGGGATTTCTGCATGCCCGACGTGATGGTGATGGAGCGCATGAAAGGTGTTCCCATCAGTCAAGCGCAGCGCCTGCGCGATGCCGGCGTGGACATGAAAAAACTGGCGCGCGACGGCGTCACCATCTTTTTCACCCAGGTGTTCCGGGACGGCTTTTTCCATGCCGACATGCACCCGGGCAACATCCAGGTGAGCCTGGCGCCGGCAAGCTTCGGCCGTTACATCTCGCTGGACTTCGGGATCGTGGGCACGCTGACCGAGGTCGACAAGGAATACCTGGCGCAGAACTTCAGCGCCTTTTTCCAGCGCGACTACAAACGCGTGGCCGAGCTGCACCTCGAGTCCGGCTGGGTGCCTCCCGAAACGCGGGTCGACGAGCTGGAAGCCGCCATCCGCGCCTGCTGCGAACCCTATTTCGACCGCCCCTTGCGGGAAATCTCGTTGGGACTGGTGCTGATGCGGCTGTTCCAGACCTCGCGGCGCTTTCACGTTGAAATCCAGCCCCAACTGGTGCTGCTGCAGAAAACCCTGCTCAACATCGAAGGCCTGGGGCGGGAACTGGACCCCGACCTGGACCTCTGGAGCACCGCCAAGCCTTTTCTCGAAAAATGGATGCTGGAGCAGGTGGGCCCCGAGAAACTGCTGGCGCAGCTCAAGGCCGAGGCGCCGGCCTACGCCAAGCTGCTGCCGGGCCTGCCGCGCCTGCTGTCGCAGTACCTCAAATCCCCGCCCGGCTTGCACCGCCGCGAGATCGAGGAACTGCTGTACGAGCAAAAACGCACCAACAAGCTGCTGCAAAGCGTGATTTACGGCGGCCTGGGCTTTGTTTTGGCGTTGGTCACCATGCAAGTCGTGCAGGTGCTGCGGTTCCGCTTGTTCTGAGCTTGACGGGCCCCTCAACGGCCTATAATTGAAGGCTTTGCATCTGGGTGCCTTTTCCGGGCAATCCAGGCGAATTTCCCCGGGTATTCCTCGGAACACCCCCTCAAAGCCTTAAGCACTATGCCAATCTACGCCTATAAATGCGAGTCCTGTGGGCATGCCAAGGACGTCCTGCAAAAAATCTCCGATGCGCCGCTCACGGTGTGTCCGCAATGCGGCGCACCCGCGTTCAAGAAGCAGGTCACGGCCGCGGGTTTCCAGCTCAAGGGCTCGGGCTGGTACGTGACGGACTTCCGCGGCGGCAACAGCACGGGCGGCGCCCCCGCACCCAAGTCCGACGGCGGCGAAACGGGCGCGGCTAAAGGCGCCGACAGCAAGCCAGTCGATTCCGGCGCAGCCGCGCCGGCAAGCACCGCCGCGGCCCCCGCTCCCGCGCCGGCCGCGCCCGCCAAGGCTCCGGCCGGCGATTCTTCCTCCAAATCGTCTTCGTGATGGCTTCAATCCGCCGATGGCTTCTGGCCGGACTGCTGGTGCTGGTTCCCCTGGCGATCACGCTGTGGGTGCTCGACTGGATCGTCGGCACGCTGGACCAGACGCTGTTGATCCTGCCGGGCTCCTGGCATCCCGACAAGCTGCTGGGTTTTCACATCCCGGGTTTCGGCGTGCTGCTCACGCTGCTGATCGTGCTGCTGATGGGCGCCATCGCCAGCAACTTCTTCGGCAAGAAGCTGGTCCGCTGGGGCAATTCCTTCCTGAGCCGCATTCCCATCGTCCGCTCTATTTATTCCAGCGTGAAGCAGGTTTCCGACACGGTGTTCTCGGAAAACGGCAACGCTTTCCGCAAGGCGCTGCTGGTGCAATGGCCGCGTGAAGGCGTCTGGACCATAGGCTTTCTCACTGGCACGCCCGGCGGCGACGTCGTCAACCACCTGCAGGGCGACTACCTGAGCGTTTACGTCCCGACCACGCCCAACCCCACCGGCGGCTACTTCGTGATGCTGAAAAAAAGCGATTGCATCGAGCTCAAGATGAGCGTCGATGAAGCCCTGACCTATGTGATTTCCATGGGTGTCGTGGTGCCTGCAAAACCTGCGCCGCTGCCCGCGACCCTGCCCCTGACCCCTCCCCTTTAAACGGCGAAAACTGCCCCAAAGGCGCTGAAAGTTCGAGTATTTTTATGGCCATCGTTTCCCAAATGCGTTCCAACTATTGCGGTCTGGTGACCGAGAGCCTCATGGGCCAAACCGTGAGCCTGTGCGGCTGGGTGAACCGCCGCCGCGACCACGGCGGCGTGATCTTCATCGACCTGCGCGATCGCGAAGGTTATGTGCAGGTGGTCTGCGATCCTGACCGCGCCGACATGTTCAAGACCGCCGAAGGCGTGCGCAACGAATTCTGCGTGCAGGTCAAAGGCGTGGTGCGGGCCCGTCCCGAAGGCACGACCAACGACAACCTCAAGAGCGGCAAGGTCGAGGTGCTGTGCCACGAGCTGATCGTGCTGAACCCCAGCGTGACGCCGCCCTTCCAGCTTGACGACGACAACCTGTCGGAGACGACGCGCCTCACGCACCGCGTGCTGGACCTGCGCCGCCCCTACATGCAGAACAACCTGATGCTGCGCTACCGCGTGTCCATGGAAACGCGCAAGTTCCTCGACGCCAACGGCTTCATCGACATTGAAACCCCGATGCTGACCAAGAGCACACCCGAGGGCGCGCGCGACTACCTGGTGCCCAGCCGCGTCAACGAAGGCATGTTCTTCGCGCTGCCGCAAAGCCCGCAGCTGTTCAAGCAGCTGCTCATGGTGGCCGGCTTTGACCGCTACTACCAGATCACCAAGTGCTTCCGCGACGAAGACCTGCGCGCCGACCGCCAGCCCGAATTCACGCAGATCGATATCGAAACGTCCTTCATGGGCGAACAGGACATCCGAGACCTGTTCCAGGGCATGATCAGCAACATCTTCAAGACCGTGCTGGCCACCGACCTGGGCGAGTTCCCCGTCATGGCCTATGCCGACGCCATGCACCGCTTCGGCTCCGACAAGCCCGACCTGCGCGTGAACCTGGAATTCACCGAACTGACCGACGTCATGGCCGACGTGGACTTCAAGGTCTTCAGCGCACCGGCCACGGCCGTGGGTGGCCGCGTGGTAGCCCTGCGCGTGCCCGGCGGCTCCGAGATGAGCCGCGGCGAGATCGACGGCTACACCGAGTTCGTGAAGATCTACGGCGCCAAGGGCCTGGCCTGGATCAAGGTCAACGACGTGAGCAAAGGCCGCGAGGGCCTGCAAAGCCCCATCGTCAAGAACCTGCACGACGCGGCCATCGCAGAAATCCTCAAGCGCACCGGTGCGCAGAACAACGACATCCTGTTCTTCGGCGCCGACAAGGCCAAGATCGTCAACGACAGCATAGGCGCGCTGCGCCTGAAGGTCGGCCACAGTGAATTCGGCAAGAAGACCGGCCTTTTCACCAAGGGCTGGAAGCCGCTGTGGGTAGTGGACTTCCCGATGTTCGAATTCGACGAGGACGGCCAGCGCTGGAGCGCCGTGCACCACCCCTTCACCGCGCCCAAGGACGGGCACGAGGACTGGATGGACACCGACCCAGGCCGCTGCATCGCCAAGGCCTACGACATGGTGCTCAACGGCTGGGAACTGGGCGGCGGTTCGGTCCGTATCCACCGCGCAGAAGTGCAGAGCAAGGTGTTCAGCGCGCTGAAGATCGGCCCTGAGGAAGCGCAAGAGAAATTCGGCTTCCTGCTGGACGCGCTGCAGTACGGCGCGCCGCCGCACGGCGGCCTGGCTTTCGGCCTGGACCGCATCGTCACCATGATGACGGGCGCCGAGTCCATTCGCGACGTGATCGCTTTCCCGAAAACCCAGCGCGCGCAGGATCTGCTCACGCATGCGCCCAGCCCGGTGGACGAAAAGCAATTGCGCGAACTGCACATCCGCCTGCGCAATCCCCAGCCGGTTTAAAACTCCGCGCAAAACTGCCAGCCCAGAAAGGGGATGCCTTGAAAGCCTTCAAGATCCCCGAATCAGTACTGGTCGTCATCCACACACCGCAACGCGAGGTGTTGCTGATAGAGCGCGCCGACAATCCCGGTTTCTGGCAAAGCGTCACCGGCTCTAAAGACACGGTGGAGGAGGCTTTGCTGGAGACGGCCATGCGCGAAGTGCTGGAAGAGACCGGTATCGCGGCCGCCGCCGCGCAGTTTCGCGACTGGGGCTTGTCCAATGTGTACGAGATATACCCAGTTTGGCAGCACAGGTACGCAGCCGGCGTCACCCATAACACCGAACACGTCTTCAGCCTGTGCCTGCCCGATGCCTGTGAGGTGAGGCTCAATCCCGCGGAGCACACCGCCTGGCGATGGCTGCCGCACCACGAGGCCGCCGATTTGTGCTTTTCGCCCTCGAACGCGGAAGCGGTGCTGCTGCTGCCGACATTCATGGCGTGAGCCGCGCGGCGCGGCGGGCGCAACACTTTGTGAGTTGGCGTTTCATGGGATTGGCAAACACCGGTCGCTCGGTTTAAATGGGCTGGACCTCACGCCCACTTCTCGCCACTCGCAAGGGACGACTGCCACCGGCCATGCTGTACCCATTTCACAAGACAGGCGAGCTGCAGTTGCTGCAAGGCGGGCGAGACTATTTTCCCGCCTTGATCCGGGCACTGGACGCGGCGCGCACCTGGATACAGCTGGAAACCTATATTTTCGATTTCCATGGCGCCGGGGCCGAGGTGGCCGAGGCGCTGGTGCGCGCGGCCGGCCGCGGCGTGACGGTGCAGGTGCTGGTGGACGGCATAGGCACCAACCCCCTGCCGCCGCAGTGGCGGGAGAAATTCGCGCAGGCCAAAGTCGAGTGGTTTGTCTATTCGCCCCTGGGGACGGGCCTGCGCGGCCTGGGCCTGCTGCTTCCGGAGCGCTGGCGCAGGTTGCATCGCAAGCTCTGCGTGGTGGACCAGCACACGTTATTTTGCGGCGGCATCAATGTGCTCGACGATTTTTACGACCCCAACCATGGCGAGCTTCAGGCGCCGCGTGTCGATTTCGCCGTGTCCGCCACCGGGCCGCTGGCGCGGGAAGCCGCCGATGCCATGGCGCTGCTGTGGTGGCGCGTGCAGGCGGGTTACAGCGCGCGGCAGCGGCACATGACCGCGGCGTGGGAGACGTTCAAGGCGGCGGGCTACGGCGGGCGCACCCAGGCCGAGCCCTCTGTCGCAGGCAATAGCGCCGGCGCCACCGGTCCTCGGGCGGCGCTGGTGCTGCGCGACAACCTGCGCAACCGCAGCAGCATAGAGCGCGCCTACCGCAAGGCCATCGGCAAGGCGCATCGCGAGATCATCATCGCCAACGCCTACTTCCTGCCGGGCGGCAAGCTGCGGCGCGCCCTGATCGGGGCCGCGCGGCGCGGCGTGCGCGTGACGCTGCTGCTGCAGGGGCGCTACGAATACTTCATGCAGTACCACGCGGCCCGGCCTGTCTACGGTGCCTTGTTGGAGGCCGGCGTGGAAATCCATGAATACGAGGCCGGCTTTCTGCATGCCAAGGTGGCCGTGGTGGACGGGCATTGGGCCACTGTCGGTTCATCCAACCTCGATCCGCTGAGCCTGCTGCTGGCCCGCGAAGCCAATGTGGTGGTCGAGGACAAGGCCTTTGCCGAAGGCTTGGCGGCCATCCTGCGCGAGGCCATGCTGACCCAGGGGCGGCGCATGGAGCCGGCGGCCCACAGCCACCGCCCCCTGGGCCAGCGCCTGCGGGGCTGGGTGGCTTACGCGCTGGTGCGGCTTGCGCTGCTGGTGGCCGGCCAGCGTTATTGAGGCCTTGAGGTCGCGCTGCCTCTAACAGCTACCAAATTGATAGCTGCTTGTGCCCATGTGGAAAGGGAGAAATGCCAAAGACCCTGTCAAATTCCGGACAAGACGGCACAGGGTCAGGCTGGTAATATCTGGCATGCTTATGAAATCCGACACGCCCCCCCAGGACGCGACCGGCGAGGGTACGCCTGTCTCCGTCAAGATCCGCGAACGGCTCGCCCTGGCGCGCAAGCGCTTTCACGCCAATGACAACATCGCCCAGTTCATCCAGCCCGGAGAGCTCGAAAAACTGCTGGACGAGGTCGAGGTCAAGATGCAGGGTGTGCTCGACAGCCTGGTGATAGACACCGCCGGGGACCACAACACCAACAACACGGCGCGCCGCGTGGCCAAGATGTACCTCAACGAGGTGTTCAAGGGCCGCTATGTGCAGCCTCCCACCATCACCGAGTTTCCCAACGCCGAGCACCTCAACGAGCTCATGATCGTCGGGCCCATCACGGTGCGCAGCGCCTGCTCCCACCACTTTTGCCCGGTCATCGGCAAGATCTGGATAGGCGTGCTGCCCAATGAGCACACCAACGTGATCGGCCTCTCAAAATACGCGCGCCTGGCCGAATGGGTCATGGGCCGCCCGCAGATCCAGGAGGAGGCCGTGGTGCAGCTGGCCGACCTCATCATGGAAAAAACCCAGCCCGACGGCCTGGCCATCGTGATGGAAGCCAGCCACTACTGCATGGCCTGGCGCGGCGTGAAAGACATGGACAGCAAGATGATCAACTCGGTGATGCGTGGCGTGTTCCTCAAGGATTCGACCTTGCGCCGCGAATTCCTCGCACTGATTCCGCAGAAAGGCTAAGCATGTTGGTACGTTTACTTTACGCAAGCCGCGCGGTCGACACCAGTCCCGAAGCCATCGAGGGCATCCTGTCGCAGTCGCGCCAGCACAACCCGGCCACCGGCATCACCGGCATCCTCTGCTATGGCGGCGGCATCTTCCTGCAGGCCATCGAAGGCGGGCGCATGGCGGTCAGCGACCTGTTCGGCCATATCCAGCACGATGCACGCCACAAGGACGTGGTGCTGCTGCACTTCGAGGAAATCTCCGAACGGCGTTTCGGCGGCTGGACCATGGGCCAGGTCAATCTCTCCAAGCTCAACCATTCCATCCTGCTGAAGTATTCCGAGAAAGCCGAGCTCGATCCCTATTCCGTCTCCGGCAAGGTTTCGTACGCGTTGCTCGAAGACCTGATGGCCACCGCCTCCATCTGCGGGCGCGTTTGAGCCTGGCGGCAGCGCCGGTGACAGGGCTGCTTCTGGGCTGCGATTTCTCCAGCAGCCCGAGCCGCCGCAAACCCATCGTGATGGCCACCGGCTCCGCCGCCGGCGGCCGCGTGCTGCTCGCGGGCCTGGAACGCATCGAGTCGCTGGACGGCTTCGAGCAATGGCTGCGCCGCGAACCCGCCTGGCTGGGTGCTTTTGATTTTCCCTTCGGTTTGCCGCGCGAACTGGTCGAGCAACTCGGCTGGCCCGGCCAATGGCCGGAGTTGATGCTGCACTATGCGGCCCTGAGCCGACCCGACATCCGCACCGCCTTTGCCGCCTTTTGCGATGCCCGTCCCGTCGGGCGAAAATTCGCCCACCGCGCGGCCGACGGGCCGGCCGGCTCCAGCCCGTCGATGAAATGGGTCAACCCGCCGGTCGCCTACATGCTGCATGCCGGCGTGCCCCGGCTGCTGGCGGCCGGCGTGCACCTGCCCGGCCTGCATCAGGGCGACCTGAGCCGCGTCGCGCTGGAAGGTTACCCCGGCCTGCTGGCGCGCGAGGTGCTGGGCAGCCGCTCTTACAAAAGCGACGACAAGGCCAAGCAGACGCCGGAACGGCTGATCGCACGCAAAGACCTGATCACCGCGCTGGAAAACGGCCAAACCCGGCTGGGGCTGCGTCTCAAGGTCAGCCATGCCCAGCGCGATGCGCTGGCCGACGACGCCAGCGGCGACAGCCTGGACGCCGTGCTGTGCCTGATGCAGGCGGCCTGGGCCTGGCAGCAGGGCGCGCCGCGCTATGGCTTGCCGCTCGAGATGGACCCGCTCGAAGGCTGGATCGTCACGGCCTGAGATCTGCGCGAAGGCGGGCGAACCGTACTGTTTGTCTGTCCAGTATATTCAAGGCCCTTCCTTCCGCAGTTCACGGGCCTCTTCGAACAATGTCTTCCCTTTCACGCACCCTTGCCATGGCTGCATTGCTGATCGCATGGCTTCCGGCCCAAGCCTCTTCACCGGCCAAATCCTCGGCGCCGGCCTGGTCCGGTGTCGTCAGCTATGTGGTCGACGGCGATACCGTCAGGGTGCGGCCGCCCGGCGGCGGCAAGCCCATCAGTGTTCGCATCAACGGCATAGACGCGCCGGAAATCTGCCAGGCCGGCGGCACCGCCTCCCGCGACGCGCTCATGCGCAAGCTGCTGGGCCGGCGCGTGGCGGTGCATGGCCGGCACCATGACGACTATGGCCGCCTGCTGGAGAAGATCACGCTCAAGGGCGAAGACGCAGGCGGATGGATGGTGGCGCAGGGCCTGGCCTGGTCTTACCGCAGTCGCGGCAGCGCCGGCCCTTACGCAGTACAGCAGCGGCGCGCCAAGGCCGCAGGGCTGGGAATTTTTTCACCGTCGCACGCTATGCCGCCCGTGTATCCAGCGCAGTTTCGCAAACGGTACGGAAGCTGCCACTAGCCATGGGCGCTGTCCCTTGTCCTACGGCTGTTTCAGCCGGCGCCGATGTGCGGCAACGGGCCCGCTGGCTAGAGTGAATGTGCGCGAACGCTGCTTCGCCATCCCCTAGCGCCCGACCGGCCTAAGCCGGGCCGGCGCACATTCCCAACAAGGAGCCATCATGATTCCAAGCCTTTTGAACCCCTCGCATGCGGGCCATTCCCTCCGTCCCCTGGCTGTCGTCGGTGCGTTGTCCGTCGCGCTGGCTTTGTCGGCCTGCAACAAGCCGGACGATGGAAAAACCGCCGGCCAGCAGCTTGACTCGGCCATTGCGAAAACTGAAGACGCCGCCGCCCGCGCCAAGGCCAAGGCCGAAAGCGAAATGGCCAGTGCAGGTGCCGCCGTGAAAAACGCCACCCAGGGCGCCGAGTCTTCCGGCAAGGATATGGCTGCCAAAGCCGGTGAAAAAATCGACGACCTCACGATCACGACGACCCTCACCGCCGGGTTCGCGAAGGACCCCGATCTGAGCGTGCTCAAGATTAACGTGGACACCCGCAACGGCGCCGTGACTCTCAATGGCTCCGCGCCCACGGCGGCCGCCCGCGACAAGGCCGGTAGCCTGGCCAAAGACGTCAAAGGCGTCAGCTCGGTGGACAACAAACTCGTGGTGAAGGCCGCCGGCTAGTCCAGGCTGTCGGCCTTATCCGGCCGGACACAAAAAAAGGCAGGCATGGGAAACCATGCCTGCCTTTTTGCAGCCGCCTCGCGGGCGGCCGGCCTTGCAAAACCGTTTACGGACGAACGACGATGTCGTTGCGCACGGCCTTGACGTTCTTCACGTTGCGGGCAATGTTTTCAGCCTGGGCTTTTTCCGCACTGGATTTGGCAAAGCCGGACAGCTGGACCGTGCCGTTGAGCGTTTCCACCTTGATGGAGGAAGCCGCCACGGTTTTGTCCTCGACGAATTTCGCCTTCACGGAAGTCGTGATGGCGGCGTCGTCGACATAGGCGCCTGCGGACTCCTGGCCACGCCCGACAGCGCAGCCGCTGCCAATGATGGTGATGCCTGCCAGAGCGGCGAATGCAATTGCGCGAGCGTATTTCATATTGTTTTCCTCTTCGGTTGATTTCAATGGTTTTTGGTGCAGGGTTGAAAAAGCCTGCCGGTGGGCGGCACCACGCCCACCGGCCTGCGGTAACGGTTATTTCTCCAGCCAGTCCTTGAGTTCGTCGGCGTGCTCTTCCTCGTCGGCAAGAACGTCTTCGAGCATGCGCCGCGTCGTCGGGTCCTTGTCGCCGATCAGCGCGATCATCTGGCGGTAGGTCTCCACCGCGATGCGCTCGGCGACCAGGTTGACGCGCACCATGGTCTTCAGGTCGTTGGATTCGTCGTAGTCCGCATGGCTGCGCTGCAGCAGCGTGCCGGGGGAGAAGTCGGGTTCGCCGCCCAGTTGCACGATGCGCCTGGCGATGCGGTCCGCGTGCCCGGACTCTTCGTTGGCGTGCACCAGGAATTCGTCGGCGATGGGCGGAGACGACACGCCGCTGGCCATGAAGTAGTGGCGCTTGTAGCGCAGCACGCAGACCAGTTCCGTCGCGAGGGCGTCATTGAGCAGTTTCACGATGGCATCGCGGTGCGGCCCATAGGCCGGCGTGATGGCGCCGTCGGCCAGGCTGTTGCGGGCCGCGTCCAGGCCGGTCTCGTCCAGCACAAGTTCGCCGGAAGCCGCTGTGGGGAGTTTGGAAATGACGGAGGAGTTCATGGAGGTGTCCTTTGAGTCTGTTCGTTGCCTTGCGCCGGGCTGGAGAGCATCGACAGCAGGGCGCCGGAGATCTCCGACGACTTGAGCGCGGCCAGCAGCACGCTGCCCAGCGACACCAGCCGCCAGGGCTTGAATACCACGGCCGCCGCGCCCGCCACCGCGGCGATGCCCAGCAGCTGCAGGGGTTTTTCCCTGGCGTAATTGCCGAGCACCGGCCGCGCCAAGCTGAACGCGGCGCTCACGGGGTGGTGCTGCCACCAAGCGCCCAGCGCGTGTTTGATGAAGCCCCAGCCTCCGTCCCGGGCGTGTTCCGGATCTTCTTCACCATGCTGTCCGGATTGCTCCTGCTCATCGTGGGACAGCTTGTCGCGGCTCATGTGCCGGACGATGGCCTTGCGGCTGCTGGCCAGTCTTTCCTGCGGCGTGGGCTGGGTGAGCGATGTCATGGCGCGGTCTTTGGTACGGTGTTCACGCGGCCATGCGCAAGGCGCGGGCGTCGCTGTCGATCTGCGCCTTCAGCTCGGGAAAGCGTTCCGTGGCGAAAGGCTTGCGCGCCCGCAGCATGGCAACGACAAGAATCGCCAGTGCTACGCCCGGCACCACCACCAGCGCCCAGTGGAACTGGTTGTGCAGCATTCCCAGCATCACGGCCGTGCCGGCCAGGCCCAGGAAGACAGCGGCCGCCACAACCGCCACGGCCCAGGCCACCACGCGCGCCACCACCTCCGAGCCGGCTTCGGAAGCTTCTTCCTGGAACAGCGCCGCGTAGGCCGACAAATGGTCCACGACCAGGTCGGGCCGCTGCACGATGGTGGAGAAAAGAGGGTGGAGCATGGGCGGGATGGTCTTGGTGGCGGCGATGGCTCAATAACGGTCGTGGTTGCGGTGGCGTGCCGAGGAAATCAGCAGCGCGACACCGGCGCCCACCGCCGCGGCGATCAGCACGGAACGCAGCGGCTGGTCGGCGACGTAGCGCGAAGTGGCGCCCGCGGCATTGGACAGTGATCGCTGTGCGCGTTCCTTGGCTTCAGCGGCGAGGTCCAGGCTCTGGCGGGCCAGGTGCTGGGCCTTGGAGGCCAACATGTCGACCACGGGATCGACGCTGCCGCGCAGGTCGCGCACCTTGTTCTCGGCCTTGTCGAGGGCTTCGTTGGCGTAGCTGCGGGTGGTGCCCACGGCTTTCTCGGCGGTCTGCAGCAATTCATCGGAGGTTTGTCGTGCGGTGCTGGCGGCGGTCTGGGTGTTCATGGCAAATCCTTGGCGGGTTGAAGGGAGGAGTGAAAAGAAGAAGGGAAAACAAAAGCCGGGTCACCGGGTGACGCGGCTCATGCGGGGGAGCTCCGGTGAAAAACGCGGGGCCGTCAGTTCTTGCGCAGAAGGCTGATGACAAAACTCACCACGGCCATCACGGCGAAGATGAAGAACAGGATCTTGGCGATCTCGACGGCGCCGGCCGCGATGCCGCCGAAACCGAAGACGGCGGCGATCAGCGCGATGACGAGGAAAACGACGGAATAGTGCAGCATCTTGGGCTCCTTGGCTATGGGTGTGCGGCCTATGCTTCGTTTGAAAAGGCCTTGAGCCAAGCTTAGTGAGCGCCCCTGCTTTGCCTCATCGGCTGCCAGCGTGTGCCTCTGTCAGTTCGAATGGCCATGCCCTGTAGGAGGGGGCCGACAGTTTGTTACGCAGCTTTTGCGCGTCGTATGCGCGTCGCCGCCCCGGCCGACCAAAGGGATCGACGCGTCTTCGGGTCAGCGATGCTCAAAGCGTCTTCGGCAGCACTGCGGAAATTTTGGTGCCTTCGCCTTCGGTGCTGGTGACCGTCAGGCGCCCGCCGGCGGCCTCCACGCGATGCCGCATGCCGGCCAACCCATGGCTGCCGGCGCTCACGCTGCCGACCTTGAAGCCCTTGCCGTTGTCCTTGACCTCGACAGTGATGTAGCTGTCGAAGTTGTGCAGGCTGATTTCGGCCTGCTTGGCTTCCGCGTATTTGCCCATGTTGGTCAACGACTCCTGCACCAGGCGATAGACAGTCAGTTGCGCGGAGCCGCCGAGTTCGACGGCTTCCAGGTCGGTGGTGATGGACAGGCCCGAGCGTTCCTCGAACTCGCGCGCCAGGATCTCCAGCGATGCCACCAGGCCCAGGTGCGACAGCGAGGACGGCCGCAGGTCTTCCACGATGCGACGCTTGAGCGCGATGCCGCTGTTGAGCGTGTTGGTCAGGTGCGTCAGCCGTTCCGCGGCTTCCGGCAGGTTGCCCGCCAGGCGCGACTTCAAACGGGCCACGTCGAGCTTGGCCGCCGTCAGCAGTGCCCCCAGTTCATCGTGCAGTTCGCGCGCGAGGTGGCCGCGCTCGTCTTCGCGCACGTTCTGCAGGTGGGTGGCCAGCTCGGCCAGGTTGGCGGTCCGGTCGCGGACCTGCACCTCCAGGAAGTCGCGCTCACGCTGCAGCGATTCCTGCTCGCGGCGGCCGGAAGCCAGCAAGGCCTTGGTCTGCAGCAGGTACATGTAGAACGCCAGCAGGCCCGCAAGCGCCATGGTCGCCACGCCGATGCGCGACAGCTGCAGCGTTCGCCTGATCTGATCTTGCCCCTGTTCCATTTTGCTGACGCTGCTGGCGGCCAGCTTGGCGGACTGCTGGCGGATGGCCTCCATGTGCTCCTTGCCGACGTCGGTGGTCAGCACGAATTTCCAGGCGTCCTCGTTGCCCTCCTTGCGCATGCGGATGCTCAGGTCCATTTCGGCCAGCTTGCGCGAGACATGCCGCGACATCAGGCCGAATTCCGCGAGCTGCTCCCGGTACGGGGTGAACAGCTGGCGCAGCGCGTTCAGGTTGTCGTCGATATCGGCCAGGGCGGCGTTGTAAGGCTCCAGGTAGCGCACGTCACCCGTCAGCAGGTAGCCCCGCTGGCCGGTTTCCGCGTCCAGCATATGCTGCAGAAGTTTATTGATGGCGCCGCGCGTCAACTGCGCCTCTTCAATGCTGGCCGCCGCCTCGGTAGACTTGCGAAAACTCGCCTCATTGATGAAGATGAGGAAGGCGGCAGCCAGCACCGCCAAGGGCAGGCTGATGGCCATTCTGGGTATCGCAAATGGTTTCACGGCAAACTCCGTTTGGTACTTCGGTGAAGAATTCGTCAATAATGGATGCTGAAAATTAAAGCAGGTGCCGTTCCCGGCATCTCTCTTTCACGGCACCGCCGGCTTGCGCGGGCTTTATAAGGAAGACAGCGACATGATCAAAATCGGAATTGTGGACGACCACGCCATTGTGCGTTCCGGGCTTAAGCAGTTTTTCTCGGACCAGGTCGACTTGCGCGTCGTTGGCGAGGCCGGCAGCGGCCGCGAGGCCATTGACCTGGTTCGCAATGTCGAACTCGACATCCTCGTCATGGATTTGTCCATGCCCGGGCAGAGCGGTATTGATGCACTGGCCATGATCCGCGCGAAGGCGCCCGACGTCGGCATTCTGATCCTGAGCGGCTACCCCGAGGAACACTATGCGGTCAACCTGATTCGCCAGGGCGCCAGCGGCTACCTCAACAAGGAGTGCGATCCCTCCGAAATCGTCGACGCCATCCGCGTGATCTCGCTGGGAAAACGCTACATCACCCCGGCGGTGGCCGAGCTGCTGGCGCAACAGCTGAACCGGCCCAACGACGTGGCCTCGCACGAGCAGCTGTCCGAGCGGGAGTTCCAGGTGTTCCTGAAACTGGCCAAGGGTGAAACGGCGGGCGACATTGCCAAGGCGCTGTCGCTGAGCGTGAAAACGGTGAGCACTTACCGCACACGCGTGATGGAAAAAATGAGCCTTTCCTCCAACAGCGACCTGACTTATTACGCCCTCAAGAACAAGTTGATCGACTGAGTTCAATCGACGGCGGCGCTCTGCTGGATGCAATAGTCCACCAGGGCGTCGATCTCGTTGGATTTGTCGAACACCGCGTCGACACCCAGCTGGGTGCAACGCTGGCGGATATCGGCTGTGGCGTAGTTGCTCAGGACCACGACCTTCTGCCGCGAAGGGCGATCCCTGCAGGCGGCCAGCACGCCCAGGCCGCTCCCCTGTTTGAGAAACAGGTCAACGATCGCCAGATCCCAGTCCCCGCTGTTTTCCGTCAGCCAGGCCTTGCCTTCGTTCTCGGTTTCTGCGGTTCCCACGGCATCAATGCGTGCCAACTCCTCAAGCGTCCCGATCAGGTTTTCACGAATCGTGGGATTGTCTTCTACGATGTACGTTTTCAGTCTCACTGCTCAGGTCCAGGTAGGAGGCGGCGTGGCTCTCGAAGTATTACGAAAGTCCAAAGAATTCGAGAGTCTCTTGTTTCCTAATGTATCTTTTATCAGGGCCCATTCTGCCAGCGGCCAAGGCCAGCACTTGTAGGAGGGCTCCTACGCCCCCCGATTTGCCCAAGCGCTAGACGCTCGTTTGCGCGCTGTAGGCACTTGCCCACAGGGTGTCGTGGCGCCTGCCGACTGTTGCGTTGTGCGATTCCGATCGATAGTAAGGCACCTGGAAAAACAGAGCCCTGCGTCGTTCCCGACGCGGACATCACACCCACAAACGCAGGGAGGCGGCGCATGTCCGGCAGTGTTTCCAACGCCTTCCCGGCCACTGCATGGCAAGCCTCACGCCTTCCTTTTGATGCAGGCTTGACCCTCTATGCCATCCATGAACGACACACAGTCTCCCCCGGTCCTTTGGCGAAGATGGCTTGCCGGTATTGCCGCCGTGCTGGCCGTCCTTGTCCTGGTGCTGGTGTTTTTCCCCTGGGATGTGCTACGCGGCCCCATCAACCGCCATGTCTCCGACCAGCTGGGCCGGCGCTTTGAAATCACGCGGCACCTGTCGGTACATCTGGGGCGCACCGTCACGGTCAGGGCCGACGGCGTGGAGTTCGCCAATCCCGAGTGGGCCGACAAGCCCTACCTGGTCAAGGCGCAGGCGGCCGAATTCGACATCAAGCTGCTGCCGCTGCTGATCGGCAAGGTCGTGTTGCCCCGCATCGCGCTGACGGCGCCCGAGATCGGGCTGCAGATGGAGCCCGACGGGCGCAGGACCTGGGCGCTGTCGCGCGACACCTCCGATGAAGGCGCCATCCCGCGCATCGATGCCCTGCTGATCGACGGCGGCAGCGTCGATTACCAGGCTGCGGCGCAGGGCGCGAACATCCATGTGGATTTTTCGCTCGCCCGGGAAACCACCGGCCAGCTGCCGCTGAGCTACAAGGCCACGGGTAAATGGCAGAGCGAGCCCTTCAGCGCCAGCGGCCGCACCGGCGGCGTGCTGCAGTTGAGCAAGGATATCGAAGCGCCTTTTCCCATCGAAGTGAACGCGGTGGCCGGCAAGACCAGCCTGAAGGCCAAGGGGACCATCGCCAACCTCGCGGAGCTTGCGGGGGTGGATGCCAGCTTCGACCTGCAGGGGCGCAACCTGGAGGAGCTCTACAAGTTGCTGGGCGTGGTGCTGCCTTCCACCCCCCCTTACAAGCTGCGCGGCAAGCTTGCCAAGCACGGCAAGGTCTGGGCCGCCAGCCAGATCCAGGGCACGCTGGGAAGCTCGGACCTCAGCGGCGCGCTCAGTTTCGACCAGTCGGCGGCGGTGCCGCTGCTGACCGGCAAGGTGCAGTCAAAACTGCTGGACTTTGCCGACCTGGCGCCGGTGATCGGGCTGCCTCCGCCCGCCGGGCCTACGCCCGTGAAAGCAGCTGCGACCAAGGCAGAGGATGAACCCGCACCGGCAAAAAGAAGCACGCCGGGCACCGCATCGCGCAAAGTCCTGCCCGTCGCGACACTGGACGTCACCCGGCTCAAGGCCATGAATGCCGACGTGGTGTATTCCGCATCGGACATCCGGCATGTGGAAGTTCTGCCGCTCGACAAGGGCAGCGTCCACGTCAAGCTGGACGCCGGCGTGCTGCAGTTGGAGCCGATCTCCCTGGGCATCGCGGGCGGCACGGTGGCCGGCAGCATACGCATCGATTCCAATGTGATGCCCGCGACCTTCGCGACGCGGCTGGACCTGCGCGCGGTGCAGCTCAACCAGCTCTTTCCCGCGGTGGAAACCAGCAAAAGCAGCTTGGGAAAAATCAGCGGCCAGTTCGACCTCAAGGGGCGGGGCAATTCGCTGGCCCAAATGCTGGGTACCTCGTCCGGCGACGTGGCCGTGCTGATGGGCAAGGGCCAGATCAGCAACATCCTGCTTGAATTCATGGGCCTGGACGGCGGCGAAATCATCAAGTTCCTGGTGCGCGGCGACCGCAATGTGCAGCTGCGCTGCGCGGCTGCCGCGTTTGAGGTCAAACAAGGCCTGATGAGCACCAAAACCATCGTGCTGGACACCACCGACACGGTGATCAACGGGCGCGGCACCATCAGCCTGGCCGATGAGACGCTGGACTTGATCCTGGACCCGGCGCCCAAGGACCGCAGCATCCTGAGCTTCAGGTCGCCCTTGAGGATAAGCGGCACTTTCGCGGCCCCGTCGGCCGGGCCCGACAAGAGCGCGCTGGCCGGCCGGGCCGGCATTGCGCTGGCGCTGGGCGTGGTCAATCCGTTGCTGGCCTTGGCCGCGACCATCGAAACCGGACCGGGCCAGGACGAGAATTGCGTGGCGATCCTGAAACAGGCCGCTGCATCCAGTGCCGGTTCGCGTATGCCGACGCAGACACCGGCCGTCAAATAAAAGCGGCGCTCAGCCGTGAACGCTGCCGCAGACAGCGCAAGCGGTGTTGCGTGCCAGCTTCATCTCGCTCCACTCCATGCGTTTGCCTTCCAGCATCAGCAAGCGCCCGGTGAGCGCCTCGCCCACGCCGCAGATCAGCTTCAGGGCCTCGGCGGCCTGCGTGCTGCCGATGATGCCGACCAGCGGCGCGAAGACGCCCATGGTGGCGCAGAGCGCTTCTTCCATCAGCTCCGATTCGGGGAACACACAGGCGTAGCACGGCGATCGCGCATCGCGCGCGTCGAAGACCGCGACCTGCCCGTCGAAGCGGATGGCCGCGCCCGAGACCAGCGGCTTGCGATGCTTCACGCAGGCGCGGTTGATCGCGTGGCGGGTGGCGAAGTTGTCGGTGCAGTCGAGCACCAGGTCGGCCTCGCCGACCAGCCGGTCGAGCAGCGCGCCCTCGGCCCGTTGCGTGACCGGCGTGACCTCGACGTCCGGGTTGATCGCCGCGATGGCCTGCCGCGCCGACTCGGACTTGAACTCGCCGACGCGGCCCAAGGTGTGGGCGACCTGCCGCTGCAAGTTGGTGGCATCGACCCGGTCATGGTCGGCGATGGTGAGGTGGCCGACACCGGCGCTGCCCAGGTAGAGCGCCACCGGCGAGCCCAGGCCGCCGGCCCCGACGATCAGCACATGCGCCTTGAGGAGTTTGTCCTGGCCTTCGATGCCGATTTCGTCGAGCAGGATGTGCCGGGAATAGCGGAGCAGCTGGTCGTCGGTCATGGGAGGAAGAGGCTGCCCTGAGGTAGAGCGGCCCTGTGGAAGAAGAGGAACGCGAGAAACGAAACCGGGAAAGGCCGGCATCTCCGGCGCTACCCTGTCACTATGCCGTCACGGCCTTAGTTCTCTTTTTTCTCGTTTTTTGGCTCAACTACGGCCGTCTTGCTGACCAGCACTGGCCGGCCCTTG
This sequence comes from Polaromonas sp. P1_F2, assembly GCF_056405735.1. Classification (NCBI taxonomy): domain Bacteria; kingdom Pseudomonadati; phylum Pseudomonadota; class Betaproteobacteria; order Burkholderiales; family Comamonadaceae; genus Polaromonas; species Polaromonas sp. P1_F2. The sequence goes on from NZ_JBFUBN010000002.1 coordinate 320,825, forward strand.
AGCTGGTTGATCGCCTGGGCCAGCTGGAAGTCCTTATCGCTGCCCAGTTCGGGCGGGCGGCGCTGTTCCGGCGTCTTCTTGGCTTCTTCCTCGAGGCGCTTCATGGCAGCTTCGCGGGCTTTTTCACGGTTGGCATCCTTGACTTCGGCGCCCTGGCCGCTGTTGAGGTGTTTTTCCAGGTCGGCTTCGCGGGTGCGCAGGGCGGCAAACGGGCTGCCTTCGGCGGTGTCGTCCACCATCACGTCGGGCACGATGCCGCGCGCCTGGATGGATTTGCCGCTGGGGGTGTAGTAGCGCGCCGTGGTGAGCTTCAGTCCCGTGTCGGGGCCCAGCGGACGCACGGTCTGCACCGAGCCCTTGCCGAAGGTCTGGTTGCCCATGATGGTGGCGCGCTTGTAATCCTGCAGTGCGCCGGCCACGATTTCGCTGGCCGAGGCCGAGCCTTCGTTGACCAGCACCACCAGCGGTACGGTCTTGAGCGCCGCGGGCAGGCGCTTGAGCGGGTCGGAGCCGTTGCGGCGCTGGTAGAACTCAGGCGAGGCCTTGTAGGTGAACTTGCTTTCGGCCAGCTGGCCGTTGGTGGACACCACGGTGACGTTTTCGGGCAGGAAGGCTGCCGACACCGCGACGGCGGCGTCCAGCAGGCCGCCCGGATCGTTGCGCAAATCGAGCACCAGGCCCTTGAGGTTGGGTTCCTGCTTGTAGATCTGCTCGAGTTTGGTCACGAAGTCGTCGACTGTGCGCTCCTGGAACTGGCTCAGGCGTATCCAGGCGTAGCCGGGCTCGACCACCTTGCTGCGCACCGACTGGGTGCGGATTTCTTCCCGCGTGATGGTGACCGGGAAGGTGCGGTTTTCGTCCTTGCGGAAGATCGTCAGCAGCACCTTGGTTTTGGGTTCGCCGCGCATTTTCTTGACGGCCTCATTGAGCGTCAGGCCTTTGACGGCGGTGTCGTCGATGCGTGTGATCAGGTCGTTAGGCTTGAGGCCGGCGCGGTCGGCGGGCGAACCTTCGATCGGCGAGACCACCTTTACCAGGCCGTCTTCCTGGCTGATCTCGATGCCGACACCGACAAAGCGGCCGGTCGTGCCTTCGCGGAATTCCTTGAAGGACTTCTTGTCGAAATAGACCGAGTGGGGATCCAGGCTGGCGACCATGCCGGAAATCGCGTCGGTGATGAGCTTTTTCTCGTCCACCGGCTCCACGTAATCGCTCTTGACCATGCCGAAAACGGCGGCCAGCTGCTGCAGCTCCTCGAGTGGCAGCGGGGCGATGCCCGCGCGGGCCACCGCCTGCAATTGCACTGTGGTGAGGGCCCCTGCCACGGCGCCGATTGAAATCCAGCCTGCTATCTTGAGCTTCTGACCCATAAAAATACCTTCTTTAGCCTGTTGGGGAACCCTTGTTCCCCCTGTGGGAAGCAATATACACCTTGGAGAAAGGCCGGGGGCCCCAGTTCCGTCCCTGGTGCGGCGCGGTGCGAAAAAAGAGGCGAAACAGGCGGCTATTTACAGGACTTTTACAAAAACCAGGCCGGGCGAGCCCTCGGGAGGAATCAGGCCTTGCCTTGTGCGCCCACAGCCGCCGCGGCCTTGGCCGCAGCCTCGCTGTCGCCCAGGTAATAGTGGCGCAGCGGTTTGAGTGCGGCGTCCAGTTCGTAGACCAGCGGAATGCCGTTGGGGATGTTGAGCCCCACGATGTCGCTGTCGGAGATGTTGTCCAGGTATTTCACCAGCGCGCGTATGGAATTGCCGTGGGCCGCCACCACGATGCGTTTGCCGGCCTTGATGGCGGGCGCCATCGATTCATTCCAGAACGGCAGCACGCGGTCCACGGTGTCTTTCAGGCATTCGGTCAGCGGCACCTGGCCGGGCTGCAGCCTGGCGTAGCGCGGGTCGTCGCGTTCGCTGCGCGGGTCATTCGCCTCGAGCGGCGGCGGCGGCGTGTCATAGCTGCGGCGCCAGACCAGGACTTGCTCGTCGCCGAATTTTTTCGCGGTTTCGGCCTTGTTCAGCCCCTGCAGGGCGCCGTAATGCCGCTCATTGAGGCGCCAACTGTGCACCACGGGCAGCCAGGTGCGGTCCATCTCATCCAGCGTGTGCCAGAGCGTGCGGGTGGCGCGCTTGAGCACGCTGGTATAGGCCAGGTCGAACTCATAACCGTCGTTTTTAAGCAGCTTGCCGGCGGTTTTGGCCTGCTCAATGCCGGTTTCCGTGAGGTCCACGTCGGTCCAGCCGGTAAAGCGGTTTTCAAGGTTCCAGGTCGATTCGCCATGGCGTATGAGCACGAGTTTGTACATGGTGGGAGGGATGAAGAGTGAGAAAAAAGGAGAAAAGAGGGAAAAAAGGGGAATAGGGAGGGCGGCCGGCGGGGCCTTTTCTCCCTCCATTCTAAAATCACGGGTTAGCCGAAAAATACACAAAGGGTATACCGTGAAATTTCTGATCGATAACTGGATGCTGATTTCGATAGCGCTCGCCTCGGGCGGCATGCTGGTTTGGCCCATGATTGCCAGCGGCATGAATGCCGGCGCGCTGACCGCCAGCGGCGCGGTGCAGCTGATCAACCGCGAAAAAGCGGTAGTCGTGGACGTCAGCGAAGCCGACGAATTCGCCGTCGGCCACGTCACGGGCGCCAAAAACGTGCCTTTCGGCGAGCTGGAAGACAAATTGCCCGCCACGGTCAAAAACAAGGGCCTCCCCCTGATCCTGGTGTGTGCCACCGGCGCGCGCGCCGGCCGTGCCGTCGCCGTCGCCAAAAAGCTCGGCTACGAGCAGGCCCAATCGCTGGGCGGCGGGCTCAAAGCCTGGAAAGAAGCTAACCTTCCCCTCGAAAAGGCCTGAATGAGGGTTGGCTGGCCGGGGCGGGCATGAAACCTGCCTCAGCCGACCTGCCCTGCTTCATCCACTTTCCCCGCGCCGTGCTCACGCCGGCGCGATCCGGAGAAACCATGCAAACCGTCAAGATTTACACCACCGGCACCTGCCCCTACTGCATCCAGGCCAAACAGCTGCTCAAGCAGCGCGGCGTCACCGAACTCGATGAAATCCGCGTCGACATGGTGCCCGGCGAACGCCAGAAGATGATGGACATCACGGGACGGCGCACGGTGCCGCAGATCTTCATCGGCGAGACCCACGTGGGCGGCTGCGATGACCTGATGGCTCTCGACGGCCGTGGTGGCCTGATGCCATTGCTGAATAATCCGGCCTGAATTTTTGAGGCGCGGATTGCCTGAGATAATGCGCGCTGGCCGCCGGCCTGCCGGCGCATCGATTCCCCTCCCAGCACCCGAAAGAACACCATGGCTGAAGCCAATCTTGACCCCGTATTCCAGATCCAGCGCGTTTACCTCAAGGACGTGTCGCTGGAGCAGCCCAATTCCCCCGAAATCCTGCTGAACCAGGAGCAACCCAGCGTGGACATCCAGCTGGGTGTGGGCGCCACCCCCATCGCCGAAGGCCTGTTCGAAGTCGCCGTGACGGCCACCGTGCAGACCAAGATCGCCGACAAGACCGTGTTCCTGGTGGAAGCGAAACAGGCCGGCATCTTTGAAATCCGCAACGTGCCGTCCGAGCAACTCGGCGCCATCCTGGGCATCGCCTGCCCGCAGATCGTTTACCCCTACCTGCGCGGCAACGTGGCCGACGTGATCCAGCGCGGCGGTTTCCCGCCCGTGCACATGGCGGAAATCAACTTCCAGGCCATGTACGAGCAGCAGCAAGCCGAAGCCGCAGCCGCCGCACCGGCCGCTTCCCAGATCATCGTGTGATGGCCCGCCGGGATGAATGTCCCGGCTGCCTCATGATGTCCTCATGAAAATACTGGTCATTGGCGCGGGTGCCTGGGGCACGGCGCTGGCCGTCAGCAGCGCCTCGCGCCACCAGGTCACCCTGTGGGTGCGCGATGCGGCGCAGCTGGCAAGCCTGAAGTCCGAACGCACCAACACCCGCTACCTGCCCGGCATTGCCTTGCCTGCTGCTCTGGCGCTGCAGGGCGGCGATACGCCGCTGGCCCAGGCCCTGGCCGGGCAAGACCTCATCATCTTGGCCACACCGGTCTCGGCGGCACGCGGCATGCTGCAAAGCCTGCGGCACGCCGGCGCGCCCGTGGCCTGGCTCAGCAAGGGTTTTGAGGCTCCGGTGGAGGCTGCCGCTTCGCCGTTCGGGCTGATGGTCCATGAAATCCGCGCCCAGGCGGCCCCCGATTTAAGGGCCGGCGTGCTCAGCGGCCCCAGCTTCGCCCTGGAAGTCGCTCGCGGTCAGCCGACGGCGCTGGTCGCCGCCAGCGAGCATGCCGAGGTGCGCGACGCCCTGGTCGCCGCTTTCCACGGCGCGACCCTGCGCGTGTACGCCAATGACGACGTCGTTGGCGTCGAGGTGGGCGGCGCCGTCAAGAACGTGCTGGCCATCGCCACAGGTCTGTGCGACGGCCTGCAGCTGGGCCTGAATGCCCGCGCCGCGCTCGTCACGCGCGGCCTGGCCGAAATGACGCGCCTGGGCGTGGCGCTGGGCGCCCGCGCTGAAACCTTCACCGGCCTGTCGGGCCTGGGCGACCTGGTGCTCACGGCCACCGGCGACCTGAGCCGCAACCGCAAGGTGGGCCTGCTGCTGGCCCAGGGCCAGACGCTGGCGCAGGCGGTGGCTTCGCTGGGCCATGTCGCCGAAGGTGTGTACTGCGCCCGCACCGTGGTGCAGCGCGCCGCCGGTTTAGGTGTCGAGATGCCGATTGCCCAGAGTGTGGTGGCCTTGCTGGACGGCAAGCTCCAGCCCGCCGAAGCGGTGGCGATGCTGATGGGCCGCGGGCCTACGGCTGAGCTGGCCTGATCCGCCGGCTCATGCCGGGCCTATTTGCACAAATGCAGCGTCACCAGTAGCGATGAGTCCTGCACCGCCGTCAGGCCGTGCGGCACACCGCCTGCCAGCCAGAGCAACTGGCCGGCTTTCATGGGCTGAGTCTGGCCGTTCGCGATGAAGGCCACCTCGCCCTCCAGGCATTGCACGGTGATTTCGCCCTTGACCTGGTGCGAAGGCACGGTCTTGCCGGCCGGCACGATGAGGCGCATGACTTCCAGTTCATCGCTTTTGAACAGCGCGACGGTCCTGGCTTCCGAGAGTTTTCCCGCCAGCGGCTGGACGTTGATCAGCTGCCCGGAAGCGGCGTGGGGAATGGCCATGGTGGAACTCCTGCAACGTGGGGGCAATATGACAAGCCTGTGAACTTTATACCCCAAGGCAGGTGTCGCCCGTCCCCGCGTTTGACCGGATCAGGCCGGCGAAACTGTCTTGTTGTAATACAGGAAGACCTCGTCGCGCACCCAGTTCAGTGATTCATACAAGGCCTGTGCGCTGTGGTTGGTTTTGGCGGTGCTGAGGTCCAGCCGCGCAAAGCCGTGCTGCCGGGCATGTTCGTAGGCCCCTTGCATCAGCGCGCGGCCGGCGCCGGTCTGGCGTGCTTCGGGCGCCACATAGAGGTCGTACAGCGTCAGAATCGGCTGGGCGATCACCGAGCAGAAGCTGGGGTAGAGCTGGCAGAAGCCGACGATGGATTCCGCGGCCTGGGCGACCAGGATCACCGATTCCTGGTTCCGCATGCGGTCGCCGATGAACTGCAAGGCCAGTCCGGCGTCGGCGGGCTGTTCGTAGAACTGCCGGTAGGCGTCAAACAGCGCGGCCACGGCCGGCAGGTCGGGCAGGGTCGCGAGACGGATGGATACCGCGCTCACGCCTAGATTTCCAGGTTGTCGATCAGCCGCGTGCTGCCCAGCTTGGCCGCGCCCAGCACCACCAGCGGCTCGCCGGCCAACGGGCCTTGCGGCGCCAGCAGGTCGGCGCGGCGGCGGACGGTGAGATAGTCGGGTTTCCAGCCGCGGCGCGCCAGCGCCTGCATGGCCTGGGCTTCCAGCGCCGGCAGGTCGGGCGTGCCGCCGGCACGGGCGGCCTCGCCCAGCGCGCGTATGGCCTTGGAGAGTTCCACGGCCTCGGCGCGTTCGGTCGCGCTCAGGTAGCCGTTGCGCGACGACAGCGCCAGGCCGTCTTCGGCACGCTGGGTTTCGCCGGCCAGGATCTCGATGGGCAGCGCGAACTGCTGCACCATGCGGCGCACCACCATGACCTGCTGGTAGTCCTTCTTGCCGAAAGCCGCCACGCCCGAAGGCATGCCGGCGAACACACAGCTGAACAGCTTGAGCACCACGGTGCTCACGCCGATGAAAAAACCGGGCCGGAAGTGGCCTTCCAGGATGTCGCTCAAGTCGGTGGCCGGGTGCACCTTGTAGGTCTGCGGCTCGGGGTACAGGTGTTTTTCGAGCGGCGCGAACAGCACATTGCAGCCGGCGGCTTTCAGCCGCTCGGCATCGGCGTCCAGGGTGCGCGGGTAGCTGTCGAAGTCCTCGTGCGGCGCGAACTGCAGTCGGTTCACGAAGATGCTGGAGACGCTCACGTCGCCCAGCGGCTTGGCCTGCCTGACGAGCGCGATGTGGCCGTCGTGCAGGTTGCCCATGGTGGGCACAAAGGCCGGGCACTTGTAGGGGCTGAGGGCTTCGCGCAGCTCGGGGATGGTGTGGACGATCTGCATCTTTTGTTCTCCTTGGGGTGTTACCCCTTCCCCCTCTGGGGGAAGGTTGGGATGGGGGCTGGCTGCGTCAATGACCCGGCGGCTGCTACCAGTGCCAGCCGCCCCCATCCCCGCCTTCCCCCAGTGGGGGAAGGAGAAAAACCGTTACCACGCATGCGTGGCGTTCACCGGGAAGCTTCCGTCCTTGACGGCGCGCACGTAGGCTTCCATGGCGCCGCGCACGCTGGCGCTTTTGTTGTCGGGGCCTTCCATGAAGTTGCGCACGAACTTCGGCATCTTGCCCAGGTTCATGCCCAGCATGTCGTGCAGCACCAGCACCTGGCCGGCCGTGCCGCTGCCGGCGCCTATGCCTATGGTGGCGCAATGCGTGAGCTCCCGGGTCAGTTCGGCCGACAGGGCCGCGGGCACCATCTCCAGCACCATCATGGCGGCGCCGGCGTCCTGCAATTCGCGGGCTTGCTGTTTGAGCGTGGCGGCGGCTTCCTCGCCCTTGCCCTGCACACGGTAGCCGCCCAGCGCATGTACCGTCTGCGGCGTCAGGCCCAGGTGGGCGCAGACAGGGATGCCGCGCTCGACCAGGAAGCGCACGGTCTCGGCCGTCCAGCCGCCGCCTTCCAGCTTGACCATGTGGGCGCCGGCCTGCATCAGCACCACGGCGCTGCGCAAGGCCTGCTCCGGGGACTCGTGGTAGCTGCCGAAGGGCAGGTCGCCGATCAGCCAGGCCGTGGCCTGGGAGCGGCGCAGGCCGTTGGCCACACATTCGGTGTGGTGGCGCATGGTCTCCAGCGTCACGCCGACGGTGCTGGTCAGGCCCTGGCAGACCATGCCCAGCGAATCGCCGACCAGGATGCATTCCACGCCCGCCGCGTCGGCCACGGCCGCGAAGGTTGCGTCGTAGGCCGTCAGCATGGTGATTTTTTCGCCGTGCGCATGCATTTCGCGCAGGCGCGGCAGGCTCAGCGGCTTGCGCGCCGACGGCGTGGACGAGGGAGGCAGCGTGCCGTAAGGCGTGGCGCTGGTGTTGGAGGTATTGGAGGGAGACGTCATGGGACAGGTCCGGAATTTAGCGAGAGTCTAACCAGCTTCACCGTGCTTTTTTAGGCGCGGTTTAGAGAGCCCAGACAAGCTGTGCGTGTTACCGAACTTCAGGCGCCGAGCGGCTCATGCCCAGGCGTTCCAGCAGCTTGACGTCGGCCTCGGTGTCGGGGTTGCCGGTGGTCAGCAGCTTGTCGCCGTAGAAGATCGAATTGGCGCCGGCCAGGAAACACAGGGCCTGCACGCCGTCGCCCATCTGCTGGCGGCCGGCCGACAGGCGCACGCGCGCGGTCGGCATGGTGATGCGGGCCACGGCAATCGTGCGCACGAACTCGAACGGGTCCAGGTCGGCCTGGTTCGCCAGTGGCGTGCCTTCGACCTTCACCAGGTTGTTGATGGGTACCGACTCGGGGTAGGGCGTGAGGTTGGCGAGCTCGGCCACCAGGCCGGCGCGCTGGCGGCGCGTTTCGCCCATGCCGACGATGCCGCCGCAGCAGACCTTGACGCCTGCGCTGCGCACGCGCGCCAGCGTGTCCAGGCGGTCCTGGTAGTCGCGCGTGGTGATGATGTCGCCGTAAAAATCAGGCGCGCTGTCGAGGTTGTGGTTGTAGTAGTCCAGGCCCGCGCTTTGCAGGGTTTGCGCATGGCCGTCTTCCAGCATGCCCAGCGTGGCGCAGGTTTCCAGGCCCAGGGCCTTCACGGTGCGCACCAGCTCGGCGACTTTTTCGATGTCGCGGTCTTTGGGCGAGCGCCAGGCCGCACCCATGCAAAAGCGCGTGGCACCGGCGGCTTGCGCGCGTTGCGCGGCGGCCAGCACTTCGGCGGGCTCCATCAGTTTGCTGGCCTCCACGCCGGTGTCGTAGCGCGCGGCCTGCGGGCAGTAGCCGCAGTCTTCGGCGCAGCCGCCGGTCTTGACCGACAGCAGGGTGGCGAACTCGACGTGCGTCGGGTCGAAATTTTCGCGGTGCACCGTCTGCGCGCGGTGCATCAGTTCAGGGAAGGGCAGGTTGAACAGCGCCTCGATGGCGTCAACGCTCCAGCGTGGGTCGCCGGCGGGGGCTGGCGCGGCTTTGGCGCGGGGGCGGTGCAGGGTGACGGTTTGTTCTGCGGCGTGGGACATGTGTTCTTCCTTCCGAAGCGTGGGTTTTGGAGTCTAGCTGATGAGATTGGGGCAATAAGGTGTAACGATCAAGCGGCCTGCCGCGCCAGCGTGCCCAGGGCGTCAACCAATTGGTCGACGTCGGCCTCGATGTGCGCGGCCGACAGCGCGATGCGCAGCCGGGCCGTGCCCTCGGCCACGGTGGGCGGGCGTATCGCTGGCACCCAGATGCCGCGCTCGCGCAGGCCGTCCATCACGGCCAGGGCTTTGTCATTGGGGCCTATCAGCAGTGGCTGGATGGCGGTTTGCGAGGCCGACAGCTGCCAGCCGCTGCCCTCAAGGCTTGCCGTGAGGCCATCACGCAGGCGTGCGATGAGGCGCTGCAGGTGCGCGCGCCGCCACTCGTCCTGTTCAATCACTTGCAGGCTGGCGCGCAGGGCGCTCGCCAGCAACGCGGGCGCGGCGGTGGCAAATATATAGCTGCGGGTTTTCTGCAGCAGCCATTCGACCAGCGCCTCGTCGCCCGCCACAAAGGCGCCGGCGACACCGGCGGCTTTGCCCAACGTGGCCATATAGAGCACGTGGCGCGAGGCTTGCGCGCCATAGAGGCCGGCGGCGGCCAGGCTGCCGCGGCCCTGCGGGCCCAGCACGCCGAAGCCGTGGGCGTCGTCCAGCAGCAGCAGGGCATCGTGGCGCTCGCACAGCGCCAGCAGCGCCGGGATGTCGGCGCTGTCGCCGTCCATGCTGAACACGGCGTCGCTGATCACCAGCTTGCGCGGTGCGGTGCTGCGCGAGAGTTCGCCTGCCAGCGCGTCGAGGTCGGCATGCGCATAACGGTGGATTTGTGCGCGCGACAGCCGCGCGCCGTCGATCAGGCAGGCGTGGTTGAGTGCGTCCGAAAAGATCGCGTCGCCGGCACCCACCAGCGCCGGCACGATGCCGATGTTGGTGGCGTAGCCCGCGTAAAAATACAAGGCACGCGGCAGGCCCACAAAGGCCGCGAGCTCGCGCTCCAGCGCCGCGTTGGCCGCATTGTGGCCGCTGACCAGCGGCGAGGCGCCGGCCCCCACGCCATAAGCCTGCGCGCCTTCACAGGCCGCCTGCACCAGGGCCGGGTGGGTCGCCAGGCCCAGGTAGTCGTTGCTGCAAAAGGCCAGCATGCTCTGGCCGTCCACCATCAGGCGTGCCCCGCTTTCGGGCACGACCTCGCGGCGCCGGCGGCGCAGGTGCGCGCCGTCCAGCTCAGCCAGGCGTGCCGGGAATTCATCGAGCCAGGAAGAGGTCGTCATTGCCATGCGGGGGGAAGCTCAAAGATGACCGCGCGCGGGTCGGGCGCGGCCTGGTGGGGAATGGTGGCCAGCAACGGCGCCTGCAGCTTTTGCCGCAGGAAGGCGATGTTGTCCTCTTGCGCCAGCATGGCGGCATCGACGTGGTTGGCCACCCAGCCCGCCAGCGTGAGGCCGCGCGCGCGTATCGCGTCGGCCGTGAGCAATGCGTGGTTCAGGCACCCAAGCCGCAGGCCCACCACCAGCACTACCGGCAGGCCCAGCGCCTGGGCCAGGTCGGCGCCGGTGTCGCGGCCCGAAAGCGGCACCTGGAAGCCGCCCGCGCCTTCCACTACCACGGCGTCGGCCAGCTGTGCGAGCCGGCGCTGGCAGTCCACCAGCTCCGCGATGCGTATGGGCCGGCCGGCACGCGCCGCCGCGATGTGCGGCGACACCGGGTCGGGCAGCAGCACCGGGTTGTCGAGTTCGGGCGGCACACGGCAGGTCGAGGCGGCGCGCAGCGCGACCACGTCTTCATTGACGTCTTCACCGTCGATGTGCACCGTGCCCGCCGCCACCGGTTTCATGCCGACGACGCGCACATGGTGGCGGGCCAACGCATGCAGCAGCGCGGTGCTGGCCAGGGTCTTGCCCACGCCGGTGTCGGTGCCGGTCACGAACAGCGAGAGCGGCCTGCGCGCGGCTTCAGCCATGGGCGCCTTCTTCAGCCAGCGTGGCCTCCAACGCCGCCAGCGCGCCGCGCGCCAGGTGCTGGGCGGCCTGCGCATCCATCACGTAAGGCGGCATCACGTAAATCGTCTGGCCTATCGGGCGCAGCAGCACGCCGTTGGCCATGGCGTGCTGCGTGTAGCGGCGCGCGAAGTGGGGAAGGCTGCCGGGCTCCACGTCCCAGGCCCAGATCATGCCCAGCCGGCGCGCATGCCGGACGGCCTTGTGTTGCGTCAGCGGCGCGAAGGCCGCGTCCAGCACCTGGGCCGTTTCGGCATTGCGCGCCAGCACGTCGGTCTGCTCAAACAGCTCCAGCGTGGCCAGCGCGGCGCGGCAGGCCAGCGGGTTGCCGGTGTAGGAATGCGAATGCAGAAATCCGCGCGCGACCTCGTCGTCGTAAAAGGCGTCGTAGACCGCGTCGGTGGTCAGCACCGCCGACAGGGGCAGCGTGCCGCCGGTCAGCCCTTTGGAGAGGCAGATGAAGTCGGGCCGTATGCCGGCCTGCTGGTGCGCGAACATCGTGCCGGTGCGGCCGAAGCCGGTGGCGATTTCGTCGGCGATCAGGTGCACCTCGTAGCGGTCGCACAGCGCGCGGGTTTCGCGCAGGTAGGCCGCATCATGCATGGCCATGCCGGCGGCGCACTGCACCAGGGGCTCGACGATAAGCGCGGCGGTCTCCGCGTGGTGCTGTTCCAGCCAGGCCTGCAGGCTCGCGGCGGCGCGGCGCGCCGTGTCCGCCGCGCTTTCGCCGGCCTGGGCGCCGCGCGCATCGGGGCTGGGCACGGTGGCGGCCAGGCGCACCAGCGGCGCATAGGCTTCACGGAAGATCGCGATGTCGGTCACCGCCAGCGCACCCACGGTTTCGCCGTGATAGCCGCCGGCCAGGCCGATGAAGCGGCTTTTTTCGGGCCGGCCGCTGTTGCGCCAGTAGTGGGCGCTCATCTTGAGCGCGATCTCGGTGGCACTGGCGCCGTCGCTGCCGTAGAAGGCATGGCCCAGCCCCGTCAGCGCGCCCAGGCGTTCGGAGAGCTCCACCACCGGGGCATGCGTGAAGCCGGCCAGCATCACGTGGTCCAGCGTGTCGAGCTGCTCGCGCAGCGCCGCCTTGATGTGCGGATGGCCGTGGCCGAACAGGTTGACCCACCAGGAGCTGACGCCGTCCAGGTAGCGCCCGCCTTCAAAGTCGTAAAGCCACACGCCTTCGGCACGCGCGATGGGCACGGGCGGCTGGGCCTCATGCAGCTTCATCTGCGTGCACGGGTGCCACACATGGCGCAGGCTGCGCCGGATCATCGCTGCGTTGTCCATGAAGCCTTTTGAAGAGGTGAGAGGGAAGGCCGGGCCCCGCGCATCGCCGGGGCCGGAATTCTCAGGGCTGCTGCACCGGGATGGTGGAGCGCTCTTCCTTGATGCGGTTGTCCGGGTTCACGAAGACCAGCTTGGGGCTGAAACCCGCGACGTGCTCCTCATGCACCTGGGCAAAGGCGGCGATGATGACCAGGTCGCCCACGGCGGCGCGGCGCGCGGCCGAGCCGTTGACCGAAATGATGCGGCTGCCGCGTTCGGCGCGTATCGCGTAGGTGATGAAACGCTCGCCGTTGTTGATGTTCCAGATGTGAACCTGTTCGTTCTCGGCCAGGTTGGCGGCGTCCAGCAGGTCTTCGTCGATGGCGCAGGAGCCTTCGTAGTTGAGTTCGCAATGCGTCACCGCGGCGCGGTGGATCTTGGATTTGAGCAGGGTTCTGAACATGGTGGGCGTCGATGAAAATGGGGCAAGAGGCAAAGCGCCACTGTGGGGCGGGTGGGCGCGGATCGCGGTATACAGGCGCCTGGTCAGCCGCTGTAACATTTGCGACAGTTTTCGGCTCTATTTAATAGTTTAGTGCACGGTATGGCGTGCTTCCAATCTTAGATTGCTTATGAAAAAGTCATTTGATTTCACGGCCGAAGCGTTGGCCGCCCTGGCCCAGGCCGACGCGGCGCGCGCCCTCGCGGAAGACATAGGCGCGGGCGACCTGACGGCAGGCCTGATCGATCCGGCCCGCCAGGCCCGCGCGCAGGTCGTGGCGCGCGAAAGCGCCGTCGTCTGCGGCGCCGCCTGGGTTGAGGCCACGGTGCGGCAATTGGACCCGCAGGCCCAGCTGACCTGGCATGTGAAGGACGGCGAGCGCTGCGAAGCCGGCCAGGTGGTGTTCGAGGTGCGCGGCCAGGCCCGGGCCCTGCTGTCGGCCGAACGCACGGCGCTGAATTTTTTACAGCTCTTAAGCGCCGTTGCGAGTAAAACGGCGGTTTACGCCGACATCGTCAAAGGCACCAAGGCCGTCATTGTGGACACGCGAAAAACCTTGCCGGGCCTGCGCCTGGCGCAGAAATACGCGGTGGTGGCCGGCGGCGGCAGCAACCACCGGGTCGGTTTGTACGACGCGGTGCTGATCAAGGAAAACCACATCGCGGCGGCCGGCGGCATTGCGCAGGTGCTGGCGCGCGCGGCCGAGGTCGCTTCTCAGGCCGATTTTGTGCAGATCGAGGTCGAGAACCTCGATGAGCTGGCTCAGGCCTTGAACGCCGGCGCGCGCATGGTGCTGCTGGATAACATGAGCCTGCCCGACCTGAAAGAGTCGGTGCGCATCAACGCCGGTCGCGCTGTGCTCGAGATTTCGGGTGGCGTCACGCTGGACGGCCTGCGCGTCCTGGCCGAAACCGGCGTGGACCGGATTTCCATCGGCACGCTGACCAAGGATGTCCGGGCGATCGATTTTTCCATGCGCTTTGACGCACAGGCGGCCTGAGCATGCAAGCGACCTTGCCGATCCGCGTCGAGTACGAGCAGCCCGAAGCCGCGGGTGCCTGCAGCACGCACCAGGCCTGGGCCCGCGTGCCGGCCGAGCCCACGCAGGCCGAGCGTGCGGCGCTCAAGACGCGCATCCGCGAGCTGCTGAAGGCGCGCAACGCCGTCATGGTGTCGCACTACTACGTGCACCCCGACCTGCAGGACCTGGCTGAAGAAACCGGCGGCCTGGTGTCGGACTCGCTCGAAATGGCGCGCTTCGGCCGCGACCATGCGGCACAAACCCTGGTGGTCTCCGGCGTGCGCTTCATGGGCGAGACGGCCAAAATCCTGTCGCCCGAAAAACGCGTGCTGATGCCCGACCTCGACGCGACGTGCTCGCTGGACCTGGGTTGCCCGGCCGGCGAATTCAGCGCGTTTTGCGACGCCCATCCGGACCGCACCGTGGTGGTCTACGCCAACACCAGTGCCGCCGTGAAGGCGCGCGCCGACTGGGTGGTCACCTCCAGCTGCGCGCTCGACATCGTGCGCGCGCTCAAAGCGCAAGGCCAGAAGATCCTCTGGGCGCCCGACCGGCACCTGGGCGGCTACATCCAGCGCGAGACCGGCGCCGACATGGTGTTCTGGAACGGCGCCTGCATCGTGCACGACGAGTTCAAGGCCTTCGAGCTGCAGGCCCTGAAAGCCGAACACCCCGGCGCGCGCGTGCTGGTGCACCCCGAGTCGCCCGCCGACGTGGTCGCGCTGGCCGACGCCGTGGGATCCACCTCCGGCATCCTGAAAGCCGCGCGCGAGATGGATGCCAAAGAATTTATCGTCGCGACCGACAACGGCATGCTGCACAAGTTGCGCACGCTGAACCCCGGCAAGACCTTTATCGAAGCGCCCACCGCCGGCAACAGCGCCACCTGCAAAAGCTGTGCGCACTGCCCCTGGATGGCCATGAACGGCCTGGCCGGCCTGGCGCAGGTGCTGGAGACCGGAACGAACGAGATCACCGTCGATGCGGCGCTGGGCCAACGCGCGCGCCTGCCGATTGACCGCATGCTGGCCTTTACCGAAGCCCTCAAGGCGGGGCGGCCGGTGTCTGGCCTGGTGCCGCACATCGGCGCTGCCTGACCTGACGTGACAGGCAGCCTCTCCGCCCTTATCGACTTCGCCGATCCCCAGCAGCCCGAGGGGCCGCGTCTGCGGCAGGCCTTCGGCGCGCCGCGCGAAGCACTGGTGGCACATCGGTCCGAGGAGGTGCGCGCGGTGCTCGATGCCGCGCAGGCCGCGGCGCAGCGCGGCGCCTGGTGTGTGGGCTATCTGCGTTACGAGGCCGCCCCCGCTTTCGATGCCGCGCTGGTGGTGCACCCGGCCGACGGGCCGCTGGCCTGGTTCGCGGTGCATGAGGAGGCGCTGCCCTGGCCGCAGCCGATACAAGAGGCCTCGCCGCAACTGCAGTGGCAAGAAGCGATGGCGCGCCCGGCCTTCGACGCCGCCTTGGCCGAACTGCAGCGCGCGATTGCCGCCGGCGAGTATTACCAGGTCAATTTCACGGCGCAGATGCGGGCAGTGCTGGACGGCGGTTCGGGCAGCGCGCCGGCCTTGTTCCAGGCCCTGCAGCGCGCCCAGCCGGGTGGCTATGCGGCCTTCCTCGACACCGGCGAGGAGCAACTGCTGTCGGTCTCACCCGAGCTTTTTTTCGACTGGCGCGAGGGTATGCTGCTGGCCCGGCCCATGAAGGGCACGGCACCGCGCGGCGCGAACCCAGAGGACGATGCCGCGCAGGCCGAGGCCCTGCGCAGTTCGGCCAAGGAACGCGCCGAGAACGTCATGATCGTGGACCTGCTGCGCAACGACCTGTCGCGCATTGCCGAACCCTTCAGCGTGCGTGTGCCGCGCCTGTTCCACACCGAGGCTCTGCCGGCGGTCTGGCAAATGACTTCGGATGTGGAGGCGCGCACGCGGCCCGGCTGTAGCCTGGCCGATGTGTTTGCCGCGCTGTTCCCCTGCGGCTCGATCACCGGCGCGCCCAAGGTGCGGGCCATGCGGGCGATTCACGCGTTGGAGGCTGCGCCGCGCGGTGCCTACTGCGGCGCTATGGGCGTGCTGCGCCCGGGCGGCGCGGCCACCTTCAATGTGCCGATACGCACCGTGACCTTGCGAGGTAACGCGGCACGTTGCGGCATCGGTAGCGGCATCACTTCAGGCGCCACGGCCGACGGCGAGTGGCGCGAATGGAAACTCAAACAGGCATTCGTGCAGCGCGCCAGCGCGCCATTCGAGCTGCTGGAAACGCTGGGCCTCGCAGATGGCCGGTTGCGCGATGCGGATGCCCACCTGCTGCGCATGTCCCAAGCTGCGCAGCACTTTGGCTACCCGTGGGATGCACGGCACGTGCAGGGCGCATTGCAGTCGGTGGCCGACTCACATACCCAGGGCGCGTGGCGTGTCCGTTTGCTGCTGGATGCACAAGGGCGTGCCCGCGCCGAAGCCCATGCGCTGCCGGCTTCACCTGCGCGCGTGCGTCTGCAACTGGCCGTACGTGCGCTAGACGAAGCGCAGGGCGAATTCGTTCGCTGCAAGACCACCCGGCGCGCCCACTATGACGCCTTCACGCCCACACAGCCAGAGGTGTTCGACACGCTGCTCTGGAACACCGACGGCGAACTCACGGAGTGCACGCGCGGCAATGCCGCCTTCCTGCTGGATGGCCGTTGGGTCACGCCGCCGCTGCGCTGCGGCTTGCTGGCCGGCGTGGGGCGTGCCCGTGCGTTGCAAGACGGCCGCATCCAGGAAGAATCCGTGGTGCGCGTGAAAGACTTGCCGCGCGTGGGGGCACTGGCCTTTGTCAACAGCCTGCGGGGTTGGATACCTGCTGATCTGGAACCTTCCGCCGGGCTGGACCTTGGGCTTGCCTAGGCAAAGCCCCCGGGGGTTCCCAACCGCCAGGACAAGGCGACAATATGCCGGGTTCGTGTGGATTTTGAATTGAAAGGCAAGTTGTGCTGGAAAAACTAAAAACCTGGTTTGAATCGGAACCGCCTGTAGTTGCCCGTGACTCTGCATTCAAGAGGCAAGGCGACCAACACCTGGCTCTGGGCAAGTTTGACGAGGCCGCTGCTTGTTACCGTGACGCGATTTCGATCAATCCGGACTTTGTTGATGCGCATGTGGGCCTGGGGTTCTCTTTGATTGAACAGCGGAAATTCGGGGAGGCCGTCGCGGCGCTTGAACGCGCCCTGTCGATAGATCCCGCTCTTGCGGACGTTCATTACCTGCTGGGCAAGGCGTCAAAAGCCGTTGATGACCAGGCTGGCTCTATCCGGCATTTCACAAGGGCCCTGGAACTCAAACCGAATTTTGAATTTGCGTATCGCGATCTCTTCAGTCTTTTGCTTCAGTCCGGCAAGACTGAAGATGCCAAGGCGCTCATCCAGAAAGCAATCCTTGCATTTCCCCGGTCGGCGGAGTTTCACTTCTTCCTGGGTAATTTGCTTTTTAATGAGGCGGACTTTTTAAGCGCCATTCTTTACCATGGCAAAGCAGTGGCGCTGGAGCCCACCGCGGCGATGTCTTACAAAATCATGGGTGATGCGCACGGCCGTCTTGAGCACCGTAAAAAAGCCATTGAATGCTATGAAAAGGCGATTTCCATCGATCCCGTGAATGCGGATACCCATGTAGCCCTTGGCGGTGCCATGAATGCGTCGGGGAAAAGTGCAAATGCCATTGCATCCTATCGGCGCGCAATTGAGCTCAAGCCTGAGCATGTTGAGGCGCATCGCTTTCTGGGGAACATTCTCCTGGAGAGCGGGGACAAAGAAGGCGCGATTAACTGCTACCGGCGGATCGTCGAATTGGAGCCTGACAGCCCGGTCGCCCATCTGGTGGCCGCCATGTCGGGGGAAAACTCCGACCGCGCTCCCAGCGGGTATATCGAGCAGCTGTTTGACGAGTATGCGCAAACCTTTGACTCGCATCTGGTGCAGACGCTGCGCTACGACGCGCCGAAAAAACTGATTGACCTCATATGTGAGGCGACCACTCCGGCCGCGGGGCAATGGTCTGTGCTGGACCTCGGTTGCGGAACGGGGTTGTCTGGCGCAGCGATTTCTCCCTACGCAAAAGAGTTGGTGGGTGTTGACCTCTCCGGCAAGATGCTTGCGAAGGCTCGGGCTCGGGGCATCTACTCCCGGCTCGAGCACATGGATTTACTCGCCATGATGCAGAAGGAGGCAGCCCTCAGTTATGACATATTGATTTCCACAGATGTTTTTGTCTATATCGGAAGGCTGGATGACTTGTTCAGCGAAGCGCAAAGGCTGCTGCGCCCAGGTGGTTTGTTCGCATTTTCCGTGGAGTCCCTTGACACGATTGCCGATAAAGCGCCGGACTTGCCGGACGCTCGCGACTTTCGGCTGCACGCCACGGGCCGCTACACGCATTCCCTTGACTATGTGACCCGTACCGGTTCGCACAATGGTTTCGAGATGCTGAGCATGAAAAAAATGCAGGTCCGCGTCGAGTACGGCAGGGCCGTACCGGGCTACCTGATGCTGTGGCGCCAGCGGAACGGCGGGCCGCCATTGCCGGCTTAGCCGCTTGGGCAATCAACCGCCGCTGCCGATCAGAAGGAAGCAAAGCCGGTTTAAACCGCCTGCGCCTGGGTAGCAGGCGGCACCAGCACGGCAGACGCGGCCATCCCGGGATAGTCGCGGCTGACGGCAGGCAGTCTCTTCGATCGCAAAGCGGTCGTGCGGGTCGACGCCTTGGCCGCGGTGGATGCCTGGGCCTTTGTGAAAAGCCTCAGGGGCTGGATAGGCGCGACCCTTGCCTGAACCCGGCTTGCCTTAAAGCTTTTCCTTGACGTAGGACGCGCGGTCCATGTCCACCATTTCCACGCTCAGTTGCACCATCAAGCCCGCGGGCCGCGGGCTCAGGCGGCGCAGCACTTCGGCGATGCGCGCGCCCAGGTCTTTCTTGGCTTCAGGTGTACGGCCCGAGAGCAGG
Organism: Polaromonas sp. P1_F2; assembly: GCF_056405735.1. Taxonomy (NCBI): domain Bacteria; kingdom Pseudomonadati; phylum Pseudomonadota; class Betaproteobacteria; order Burkholderiales; family Comamonadaceae; genus Polaromonas; species Polaromonas sp. P1_F2. The sequence goes on from NZ_JBFUBN010000002.1 coordinate 339,315, forward strand.
CGCAGCTGGGCATGCACAAAGGCGCGTGAGGCCGGCGCGGCGCCGATCTCAAAATCGTCCAGCGCCACCAGGCGGGTTTTCAGGTCGGACTCGTCCTGGATTTCAGGGCTGGCGGTGAGGACCTGGTTCAGGGCCCGCAGCACTTCGGCCTTGGGGAAGCCGGCGAGGTTGCTGGAGTATTCAACGATCAGGTGAGGCATGTAGTTTTCCACAGAGGGGGTGACAAAAAATCGGGAATGATCAGCTTCCGGGCGGCACCAGCACAGTGGGTATCGCCTGCTCGGCGATGCCGGGATAGTCACGGCTGAAGTGCAGGCCGCGGCTTTCATGCCGGCCGTGGGCCGAGCGCACGATCAAATCGGCCACCTGCACCAGGTTGCGCAATTCCAGCAGGTCGCGCGTGACGCGGAAATTGGCGTAAAACTCCTGGATCTCGGCATCTAGCAGCGCGATGCGATGCGCCGCGCGCTCCAGCCGTTTGGTGGTGCGCACAATGCCCACGTAATTCCACATGAAGCGGCGCAGCTCGTCCCAGTTGTGCGAAATCACCACGGCCTCGTCGGCGTCGGTGACCTGGCTTTCGTCCCAGGCGGGCAGGGCAGGCGTTTTGGCGGTGGCCTCGGCTTCAATCGCGGTCGCTGCGGCGCGCGCCAGCACCACACATTCGACCAGCGAGTTGCTGGCGAGCCGGTTGGCGCCGTGCAGGCCGGTGCAGGCGGTCTCGCCGATCGCATAGAGGCCCGCCACGTCGCTGCGGCCTTGCAGGTCGGTCAGCACACCACCGCAGGTGTAATGCGCGGCCGGCACCACCGGAATCGGCTGGCGTGTGATGTCTATGCCGAGTTCGAGGCAGCGCTTGAGGATGTTGGGAAAGTGCTCCTGCAAAAAAGCCGGGCTCTGATGCGAGATGTCCAGGTAGACGCAGTCCAGGCCGTGCTTTTTCATTTCAAAGTCGATGGCGCGTGCCACCACGTCGCGCGGCGCGAGTTCGGCACGCGCATCGTGCGCCGGCATGAAGCGCCCGCCGCCGGCCGAGGGCGGCAGCAGCAGCTTGCCGCCTTCGCCGCGCACGGCCTCGGTGATCAGAAAAGATTTGGCCTCGGGGTGGTAAAGGCAGGTCGGGTGGAACTGGATGAACTCCATATTGCCCACGCGGCAACCGGCACGCCAGGCGGCGGCAATGCCGTCGCCAGTGGCGGTGTCGGGATTGGTGGAATAGAGGTAGACCTTGCCCGCACCGCCGGTCGCCAGGATGGTCTGGCCGGCACTGAAGGTCAGCACCTGGCCGCCGGCCGTGTCGAGCACATAGGCGCCGTGGCAGCGTTTGCCGGGCCGCTTGAGTTGGCGGTCGGTGATCAGGTCGACCAGCATGTGGTGCTCAAACAGCGTGATGCCCGGCGTGGCGCGTACCCGCTCCATCAACGTGCGCTGCACGGCTGCGCCGGTGGCGTCGGCCGCATGCACGATGCGGCGCTGGCTGTGGCCGCCTTCGCGGGTCAGGTGCAGCTCGCCCGGGTGTTCGCCGTCTTCCGAAAACGCCACACCCAATTGACGCAGCCAGGCGATGGCCTCGGGCGCACCGTGGACCACGGCCTGCGTGGCCGGCAGGTCGCACAGGCCGGCTCCGGCGATCAAGGTGTCTTCAACGTGCTGCGCCAGCGTGTCGCCCTCGGCCAGTACCGCGGCCATGCCACCCTGGGCCCAGGCGCTGGAGCCGTCATTGAGTTCGCGTTTGGTGACCACCGCCACGCGCCGTCCCGGGGCCAGCAGCAGCGCGGCGGCCAGGCCGGCCAGGCCGCTGCCGATGATGAGGACGTCGAATGTACGCAAATCCGGGTTGTGAGAGCTCATGGTGTCAGGTACCTAAACCAGCAGGGGCCGCGGAACCGGCTTTGCCGGGCCGCAGGCGCAGCGGCACCCTCGGGGGGCAGGGAGCTACACGCAGTGAGCGACCGTGGGGGCAATATCAGGCCGGCGTGTACGCGAGGCGCACATAAATGGGTGCGAAGGCCTCGGCCTGCGTGACTTCCAGCAGGCCTTCTTTGGAGAGCTCGAGCAGCGCGATAAAGGTCACGACCAGCACCGGCATGCCTCGCGCGGCGTCGAACAGCTCTTCGAACTCCAGGAACTTGCGGCCCTGCAGCTTGCGCAGCACGATGCTCATGTGCTCGCGCACCGAGAGTTCTTCGCGGCTGATCACGTGGTGCTGGATCAGGCGCGCGCGCTTGACGATGTCGCGCCAGGCTTCCTGCAGGTCGACCACGTTGACGTCGGGAAAGCGCGGCTGCAGCGATTGCTCGACATAGACCTGCGCGCGCAGGAAGTCGCGGCCGAACTGCGGCACTTCGTTGAGCTTGTGGGCGGCCAGCTTGATCTGCTCGTACTCGAGCAGACGGCGCACCAGCTCGGCGCGCGGATCTTCGGGCTCCTGGCCCTCGGCCACTTTTTTGGGCGGCAGCAGCATGCGCGACTTGATCTCGATCAGCATGGCCGCCATCAGCAGGTATTCGGCCGCAAGCTCGAGATTGGTGGCGCGGATCTCGTCGACGTAGGTCAGGTACTGGCGCGTGACCGCCGCCATCGGGATGTCGAGGATGTTGAAGTTCTGCTTGCGGATCAGGTAGAGCAGCAAGTCCAGCGGGCCCTCGAAGGCCTCGAGGAAAACCTGCAGCGCATCCGGCGGGATGTACAGGTCGTGCGGCATGGCAAACAGCGGCTCGCCATACAGGCGTGCCAGCGCGACCTGGTCTATCACCGCGGGCATGTCCGCGCCTGGCGCCTCAGGCTGCGCCAGGCCGGCGGGCGGCGGCAGTTCCTGGGGAGCGGGGGGGAAATGGGGCTGGGACATGAAAAAAGCAGCGGCTGCGGTCGTCGCGAAGGGCTGTGGCGCCCTTATTTGCCGTTGGGGTGGCTGCTGGTGCCGTAGACGTAAGGCTGCTGGGGCACGCGGGCCTCGCCGTACTCGGCCTGCTCGGTCCGGTCCAGGTTCTTGTCCCACAACAGGGCGCGCCCGGCGCGCTGTTCGGCCTCCAGCGTGGGCTTTTGGGCCTTGAGCTGGTCGATGAATTGCGTCGTGTCGGAGGTGTAGTCGGAGCGGCGGAAGATGTTGAGGAGGGCCATGGGGTCTAAACTGCCTGAAACGTATAGTGGGCTGATTTTACCGGGGTCTGCCATGCCTTCCTTGTTTTCGTCCTTTTCGGCCTTGTTACCAGGCCAAAAGGGCTTTCCCCCCGCCTTTTTATCAAGAAGGGTGCTTGCCTGTATGGGTCTGCTGTCATTTGTCCTGGGCCTGGTGGGCTGCGACCCGCAGCGCATCGCCGAACTCGAGGAAGGCGTGGCCACCGAAGCCGACGTGCGCGCCCGCTTCGGCGAGCCCGAAAAAATCTGGAGCGCGGCCGACATGGCCGAGACACCCCTGCCCGGCGCGGCCGCGGCGCCCGGCGCCCGCACCTTTGAATACAACCGCCAGCCGCAGGGCCAGGTCAATTACATGATCACGATAGGCGCCGACGGCAAGATGAGCGCGCTCAGGCAGGTGCTGACGCCACAAAACTTTGAGAAGGTGCTGCCCGGCATGCGCATGGAGCAGGTGCGCAAGATGCTGGGCAAGCCGATGAAGGTCACGCCTTACGCGCTCAAGCAGGAAACCCACTACGACTGGCGCTACCTGAACCCGCCATCGACGGCGCGTATCTTCACCGTGGTGTTTGACCCCGACCTCAAGGTCAAGGGAACGGCGTCGGTTGACGAGGAGAGCCTCAACCCCTCCGGCGGCACGCGCTAAAAGGCCCTGGCCCTAAACGATCTCGATTTTTGCCAGGAAGCCGGATCGCTCCATCACAGCCAGCGGCTGGGCATTGAGCCCGGCGACCACCAGCCGGCCGCCGCGCAGCACGATGGCCTTGTGCAGCTGCTCGAGCACATCCAGCCCCGAGGTGTCCAGCGACTGCAGCGATTGCACATCCAGCCGCACGACCAGGCCTTTGGGCGCGCTTTCCACCACGCTCAAAATCGGGTCGAGCTTGGCCACCGCGCCGAAGAACAGCGAGCCGTAGAGCCGGAAGCTCGCGGTGTCGGCGTCGCGCGAGACCTCGACCACCTGGAACAGGCTGCTCATGCGCTTGACGAAGAGCACGCAGGCCAGGATCAGCCCGACCTGCAGGGCCACCGTGAGGTCGAACACCACGGTCAGGAAAAACGTGCCCAGCATGATGAGCCGGTAGTGGTTGCTGGCCTGGGGCAGGCGGGCGAACTCGCGCCATTCGCCCATATTCCAGGCCACATAGAGCAATATGCCCGAGAGCACGGCCAGTGGCACGTGCACGGCAAGCGGCGCGGCGGCCAGCACGATGACGACCAGCGTGAGCGCATGCACCAGGCCGGAGACCGGCGACGTGGCGCCGGAGCGCACATTGGTCACGGTGCGGGCAATCGTGCCGGTGGCCGGCATGCCGCCGAAAAAAGGCACGACGAAGTTGGCCACGCCCTGGGCCATCAGCTCCTGGTTGGGGTCGTGGCGCGGCAGGCCCGAGACCTGGTCGGCCACGCGCGCGCAGAGCAGCGACTCCACCGCGCCCAGCATCGCGATGGTGATGGTGGGCGCCACCAGCAGGCGCACCGTTTCCCAGGAAAAATCCGGCAGCGCGAAGGAGGGCAGGGCGCGCGGGATGCCGCCGAAGCGCGTGCCTATGGTCTCCACCGGCAGCGACAGCGCGTAGGTGAAGGCCGTCAGTGTCACCAGCGCCACGATGGGGCCGGGCATGCGCGAGGCCATGCGCGTGGCGCGCTTGAGCTGCACGCCCTCGACCGCCTGCATCATGCGTATCAGTCGCATGGTGAAGCCGCCGGCTCCGCGCGCTTGCGTGTCGAACAGCCGGGGCCAGATGAACAGGCCCAGCAGGCAGATGAGGCCCAGGCCCAGCGCATAAGGGTTGAAGCTGTCCAGGTGGCCGCCGAGGACCTTGATCTGCGAGAAAAAATCGGCCGGCATCTTGGGCACGACCAGGCCCAGCAAATCCTTCACCTGCGACAGCGCGATCAGCACCGCGATGCCGTTGGTGAAACCCACGACGATGCTGACCGGCACATAACGCACCAGCGTGCCCAGCTTCAGCAGGCCCAGCAGGAACAGCAGCACGCCGGCGCAGGCGGTGGCGATCAGCAGGTTGGCCAGGCCGTAGCGCTCGAGGATGCCGTAGACGATCACGATGAAGGCGCCGGCCGGCCCGCCGATTTGCACCGCCGAGCCGCCCAGTGACGCGATCAGCGCGCCGGCGATGATGGCCGTCCAGATGCCGGCCTCGGGCTTGAGGCCGGACGCGATCGCAAAGGCCATGGCCAGCGGCAAGGCCACAATACCGACGGTGACGCCGGCCCCGGCGTCTTTCAGAAAGCGCTCCCGCGTGTAGCCCGCCAGCGCTGAAAACAGGCGAGGACGAAAGGACGCGAGGTAGGCGGGCCAGTGCATGGGTCCCCGATTGTGGCGCTGTGGGTGGGTGGACGAAGCGTCCTTTGCGTGACTTTTTTCCATTGTTCGCAATGTAAAGATTCGTTACATTAAAGGTATTAATTAGTTCTAATTAGTTACTTTTTTGGGGGCTTACGGACTCAAAGCTTGCCGCTTAGGTCAGGATACGCCTCGGCATGTTCGACATGCTTTTCTCGGGGGACGTGATTGCCTGTTGTTGTTTCTTCGCTGGTACTGCCGCGCTTGCCATCCCTTGCCGCCTTCCTGGCCGCTTTGCTGCTGGCCCACGCCATGGCGCTGGCGCAGGAAGTTCCTGTTTCCCCAGCGGTAGACGTTCCCGCCGGTATCCCCGCCGCAAACCCCGCAGCCGCGGTGACTGGCCCTTTCAAGGCCGGGCGCGGCGTCATGGGCGAGGGCCGGGTGCTGGTCGACAGCGTGGGCACCCTCAGCTTCGAGCAGGTACGCAGCAAGTTTGATGCCGGTGAGGGCAGTCCCGTCGAGTCAGGGGCCATCATGCCCACCGGGGGCGGGGCGGCGCTCTGGTATCGGCTGGCCTTGCCGGCGGTCGGTGAGCCCACGCCACTCATGCTCACAGTTCCCCATCCCAATATGGACAGCGTGGACCTGTACCGACCCGCGGCCGGGGCATCCGGCGCCGGCGCCTGGCAGCTCGAGCGCTCCGGCGACGCGGTGCCCGTCTCGGCCTGGCCGGTGCGCCATCTGACGCCGGCGTTCGAACTCCTGCTGCAGCCCGGCGAAACCCGGCCCACCTACCTGCGCGTGGCGCACAACTATCCCATCAGCGTGCCGTGGCAACTGTCCGACCCCGACAGCTTCCACGAACAGTCCAAGGAGGCGCACCTGCTGCTCGGGGTGTACATAGGCCTGGTGCTGCTGATCGCGCTGATGAGCGCGTTGCATGCCGTGTCCTGGCGCGACGGCATCCATCTTTTTTTCGCGGGCTATGTGCTGGTGGTGGCCGCGGGCCAGCTGGCGCTGACCGGGCTGGCCGGTGAATTCCTCTGGCCGGGCAGCGCCTGGTGGAACGACAGCGCGCCGGTCGCCATGACGCTGGCCACCGCCGCGCTGCTGCACCTCTTTTTACGGCAGATGGTGGTTGACCGCGACGCACCCTGGCTGTCGCGCGGCCTGCTGATGATGACGCTGATAGGCGCGGGCATCCTGGCGGCATTCCTGGTGATGGGCAACAAGTCCTCTTTCAACCTGGCCACGCCCTACTACCTGGGCAGCATGGCCGTCTATCTCAGCGTGGCCGGCTGGTATGTGTGGCGCCGGCCCCTGGTCGGCATGTGGGTGCTGGCCGCCATGGTTTGCCTGACGGTGGGTTCGGTGTTTCCCATCCTGCGCACGCAGGGCCTGCTGCCGCTGGGTGTCGCCACGCAGTACGGCGCGCAGATAGGCGCGGCATTCGAGATCCTGCTGCTGGTGGTGGCCTTGTACCTGCGCAGCCGCGAAAAGCGAGACAACCAGGCCCGCGTCGGCGCGCTCACGCGCGTGGACCCCTTGACCGGGCTGGGCAACCACCGCGTGTTGCTGCTGCGGCTGGACGCCCTGCTGGTGCGCCAGCGGCGCGACCCGGGCGCCGGCGCGGTGATGCGCGTGCGGCTGGGCAATGCCATCGACATCCGCCAGGATTACGGCATGGAAGCGGCGCAAAGCGCGGTGGTGCAGGCCGGGGCCTGCGTGGCGGGCGTGGCCAGCGACGGCGACACCGTGGCGCGGCACCGCGACGGCGATTTTCTGCTGATCCTGCAGGGCCACCTCACGCGCGACGAACTCACGCAGATGGCGCAGCGCCTGATCGCCCGCGGCCTGGCCGACAGCCCCAGCCTGCCGCCCGGCACCATGATGCAGTTCAGGATTGCCGTGGCTGAGGCGCCTTTCAACCAGCCCGACGCCGAGCAGTTGCTGCACGCCATGGGCGATGTGCTGAGGGAGCTGTCGGGCCGTTCCGGCACCGGCCTGCGCTTTATCAGCGCGGCGGCAGGCCGAAGCCCGGGCAGCGAAAACGCCCGACTGTCCGGGATTTAGTGGATGCGCATGCCCGGCATCGCGCCCGGCAAAGGCTCCAGCACATAAATACCCGGCTGGGCTTTTTCATCGGCATGGCTGGCGGCCAGCACCATGCCTTCGCTGATGCCGAACTTCATTTTTCGCGGCGCCAGGTTGGCGACCAGCACCGTGAGCTTGCCGACCAGGTCTTCGGGTTTGTAGGCCGAGGCGATGCCGCTGAACACATTGCGCATGCGGCCTTCGCCGGCATCCAGCGTCAGGCGCAGCAGCTTGGTCGAGCCTTCGACCGCTTCGCAGTTGACGATTTTTGCAATGCGCAGGTCGACCTTGGCGAAGTCGTCAATCGTGATGGCAGGGGCGATGGCCTCGCCGCCCGGCAAATCCGCAGGCGCGGCCGGCGCGCCTTCGGGCTGGGCCGGCGGTTCGAACAGTGCCTCGAGCTGCTTGGGGTCGACGCGCTGCATCAGGTGTTGATAGGGAGAGATCTTTTCAATCATCCCAACGACGGTCCAGTCCCTCATTGACGAGCCAACAAAGCTTTCAGCGAACTTTGCAACGTTTGGAAGAATCGGTGCCAGGTACCGTGTCAAAACAGCAAAACAATTGATCAGCACGGAACATGATTCGTGCAAGCGATCTTTATCTTCAATCTTTTTGGCAAGCTCCCACGGCTTCGTGGCATCTGCGTAAACATTGACAGCATCCGTAAGAAGCATGATTTCGCGAATCGCTTTGCCAAACTCGCGTTGTTCGTACAGAGCAGCGATCACATCTTTGGAAGCATGAAGGCGTTCAAGTAGAGCTGTGCCGTCTTGGCCAAAATGGGTGAGCAGATTTCCCTCAAATCGCTTGGTCAAAAAACCTGCCGCGCGACTCGCAATATTGACGTACTTGCCGATCAAATCGCTGTTCACCCGCGCCATGAAGTCATCCGCATTGAAGTCAATGTCCTCATTCTTCGCATTGAGTTTGGCGGCCAGGTAGTAGCGCAGCCACTCGGGGTTCATGCCCAGGCTCAGGTACTTGAGCGGGTCCAGCCCGGTGCCGCGGCTCTTGCTCATCTTCTCGCCGTTGTTCACGGTGAGGAAGCCGTGCACGAACACGTTGTCGGGCGTCTTGCGGCCGCTGAAGTGCAGCATGGCCGGCCAGAACAGTGTGTGGAAGGTGACGATGTCTTTGCCGATGAAGTGGTACTGCTCCAGGCCGGGCGTGGCCATGTAGGCGTCGTAGTTTTCGCCGCGCTTTTCGAGCAGGTTCTTGAGCGAGGCCAGATAGCCGACCGGCGCGTCCAGCCAGACATAAAAATACTTGCCCGGCGCGTCGGGGATTTCAATGCCGAAGTAGGGCGCGTCGCGGCTGATGTCCCAGTCGCCCAGGCCTTCGCTCTTGGTGCCGTCGGCGTTCTCGCGCACCGAGAACCATTCCTTGACCTTGTTGGCCACCTCGGGCTGCAGCTTGCCGTCCTGCGTCCATTTTTCGAGGAACTCCACGCAGCGCGGGTCGGACAGCGTGAAGAAAAAGTGCTCCGAGCTCTTGAGCACCGGCTTGGCGCCCGACAGGGCCGAGTAGGGATTGATCAGGTCGGTAGGCGCATACACCGCGCCGCAAACCTCGCAGTTATCGCCGTACTGGTCCTTGGAGTGGCAGTTGGGGCATTCGCCTTTGATGAAGCGGTCGGGCAGGAACATGTTCTTCTCGGCGTCGAAGAACTGCTCTATGGTTTTGGTGGCGATCAGGCCGGCTTTTTTGAGGTCCAGGTAGATCTGCTGCGCGAGCTGGTGGTTTTCCGGGCCGTCGGTGGAATGCCAGTTGTCGAAGCTGATGTGGAAGCCGTCCAGGTAGGGCTTGCGGCCCGCGGCGATGTCGGCCACGAACTGCTGCGGCGTCTTGCCGGCCTTTTCGGCGGCGATCATGATGGGCGCGCCGTGGGCGTCGTCAGCGCCCACGAAGTTCACCGCATTACCCTGCATGCGCTGGAAACGCACCCAGATGTCGGCCTGGATGTATTCCATGATGTGGCCGATATGGAAATTGCCGTTGGCATAGGGCAGGGCGGTGGTGACGAACAGGCGGCGCTGGGACATGGTTATCTTTGTGGCTTTTGGGAAGGCTAATCCTCGATTTTAAGTCGCCCGGGCGCCTCGCTGCCCTGCCAAGCCCCCATGACCCCAGTGGGCGCCGCCACGGCGTTAGACTTCAGGCCACCCCCGCCACGTCAGATTCAACGGAGTATTTCCCCATGTCCCTGGACACACAGGCAGTCCTGAATGCCGCACAAACCGTGCTCGACCCGAATACCGGCAAGGATTTCGTCAGCACCAAGGCCTTGAAAAACCTGCAGCTCAGCGGCAGCGATGTGTCCTTTGATGTCGAGCTGGGCTACCCGGCCAAGAGCCAGATTGCCGGCCTGCGCAAAAGCCTGATCGCCGCCGTCAAGGGCGTGCCTGGCGTCGGTAACGTCTCGGTCAATGTCACGGTGAAGATCGCCAGCCACAGCGTGCAGCGCGGCGTGCAGCTGCTGCCCAACGTCAAGAACATCATCGCGGTGGCTTCCGGCAAGGGCGGTGTCGGCAAAAGCACCACCGCCGTCAACCTGGCGCTGGCCCTGGCGGCCGAGGGTGCCAGTGTCGGCCTGCTCGACGCCGACATCTACGGCCCCAGCCAGCCCATGATGATGGGCATAGAGGGCCGGCCCGAGAGCGTGGACGGCAAGAACATGGAGCCCATGGAGAACTACGGCATCCAGGTGATGTCCATAGGTTTCCTGGTCGCCCAGGACGAGGCCATGATCTGGCGCGGCCCCATGGCCACCCAGGCGTTGGAGCAACTGCTGCGCCAGACCAACTGGAAAGACCTGGACTACCTGATCGTCGACATGCCGCCCGGCACCGGCGACATCCAGCTCACGCTGTCGCAGCGCGTGCCCATGACGGGCGCCGTCATCGTCACCACGCCGCAGGACATCGCGCTGCTCGACGCCAAGAAGGGCATCAAGATGTTCGAGAAGGTCGGCGTGCCCATCCTGGGCATCGTCGAAAACATGGCGGTGCACATCTGCAGCAACTGCGGCCATGCCGAACACATCTTCGGCGAGGGCGGCGGCAAGAAGATGGCGGCCGACTACAAGATGGACTACCTGGGCGCGCTGCCGCTGGACATGCAGATCCGCCTGCAGGCCGACAACGGCCGGCCCACCGTGGTGGCCGACCCCGACGGCGAGGTCGCCGGCATCTACAAGGCCGTGGCGCGCAAGATGGCCGTCACCGTGGCGGCCAAGGCCAAGGACTTCTCCGCCAAGTTCCCGACCATCACCATCAGCAAGAACACCTGAAGCGCACCAGGCGGCAAGGCGCACCCCCATGAACCTGCTGGCATCCCTGCGTTACCTGGCCGCGCTCGACGAGCACAAACATTTCGGCCGAGCGGCTCAGGCTTGCCACATCACGCAGCCGGCGCTGTCCAATGCGCTGCGCGCGCTGGAGCGCGAGTTCGGCACGGTCATCGTGCGGCGCGGGCGCAACTTCGAAGGCCTCACGCCCGAAGGCGAGCGCGTGCTGCTCAGCGCCCAGCGCATGCTGCATGAGCGCGAAATGCTGCAGCAGGAGCTCGACAGCGGCATCGGCAAACCGCAGGGCAGCCTCAGCATAGGCGCCGTGCCCACCGCCATGCCGGTTGCCGCGCGCTTTTGCGCGCTGCTGCAGGCGCGCTATCCCGGCATCTCGCCGACAGTGCGCTCCATGAGCTCCAACGAACTTGAAGCCGGCCTGGAAAGCCTGTCCCTGGACATGGGCCTGGGCTACACCGACCGGCTGCGCGCCAACGGGCCCAGCCTGCGCCAGATCAAGCAATACACCGAGCATTACTTCTTTGTCCGCCGCGCCGCCAAGGCGAGCAAGGACCTGATGCAGATAGGCGCCAAGATCACCTGGGCCGAGGCCGCGAAACACCCCCTGTGCCTGCTCACGCGCGAGATGCACAACCGCACCATCGTCGACAAGGCCTTCCAGGAAGCCGGCGAGGCCTGCGAGCCCGTCATCCAGACCAACTCCATCCTCACACTCGCGCTGTCGGTGGCCGAGGGCAATGTCTGCACCGTGATGCCAGGCGCGCTGGTCGGCGCGGTGCGCGGCTACCGCGAACTCGAAGCCCTGCCCCTGGTCAGCCCCGAGGTGCGCACCAGCATAGGCTTCATGGCCCAGGGCGGCGACCCCTCCCGCACCCTCGAAGCGGCACTGGCCCTGGCCCAGGACGCAGGCTGGCTGCGCCACGCAGCGGCCCACAGCGGCCTACTGAGCGTCTAGCTCCCCACAAACCCCAGCAAGGGGTTTCCCCTAGCCAAGCCAGGGCCGCGGAACCGGCTTTGCCGGGCCGCAGGCGCAGCGCCCCCTCGGGGGGCAGCGCATTACACGAAGTGAAAAGCGTGGGGGCTCTATTGATTTAGTTTTTGAATCGAGGCATGTCTCGATTCAATTTGACCGTGTTGCCGTGTGGCCGCGACACTTCGCGCACCTCGATCAGGGTGGGAAATACATAAGCAATAACACGGAGATGAAAGACATGTCAGGTTTCCTCGATAAAGAGCGCATCATTGCCGGCCCCGGTTTCAACCGCTGGCTGGTTCCCCCCGCCGCGCTGGCGATTCACCTGTGCATAGGCATGGCCTATGGTTTTTCGGTGTTCTGGCTTCCGCTGTCCAGGGCGCTGGGCATCAAGGAATCCATCAAATGCGGCCCTGAAGTCGGCTTTTTCGCCGAGCTGTTCACCACCAGCTGCGACTGGAAGATCTCCACGCTGGGCTGGATGTACACCCTGTTCTTCGTGCTGCTGGGCATTTCAGCGGCCACCTGGGGCGGCTGGCTGGAACGCGCCGGCCCGCGCAAGGCCGGCGTCGTCTCGGCCGTCTGCTGGTGCGGCGGCATGCTGATCTCGGCGCTGGGCATTTACCTGCACCAGTTCTGGCTCATGATCCTCGGCTCCGGCGTCATAGGCGGCATAGGCCTGGGCCTGGGCTACATCTCGCCGGTCTCCACGCTGATCAAGTGGTTCCCGGACCGCCGCGGCATGGCCACGGGCATGGCCATCATGGGCTTCGGCGGCGGCGCGATGATAGGTTCGCCGCTGGCGGCCGACCTGATGAAATTTTTCGCGACACCGACCAGCGTTGGCGTGATGCAGACCTTCGTCGTCATGGCGCTCGGCTATTTCGTCTTCATGATGGCCGGCGCTTTCGGCTACCGCGTGCCAGAAACCGGCTGGAAGCCCGAAGGCTGGACGCCGCCGCCCGCGAGCAACAACACCATGATCACGCAGCGCCACGTGCACGTGAAAAAAGTCTGGGGCATTCCCCAGTTCTGGCTGATCTGGATGGTGCTGTGCATGAACGTGAGCGCCGGCATCGGCGTGATCGGCATGGCCTCGCCCATGCTGCAGGAAGTCTTTGGCGGCTCGCTGATCGGCGTCGCCAAGAAGTTCGGCGAACTCGACAAGACCCAGCTGGCCGCCATTGCCGGCGTCGCCGCGGGCTTTACCGCGCTGCTGAGCCTGTTCAACATCGGCGGCCGTTTCTTCTGGGCCAGCCTGTCCGACAAGCTGGGCCGCAAGATGACCTATGTGGTGTTCTTCGTGCTGGGCGGCGTGCTGTATTTCAGCGTGCCGGGCAGCGCGGCGGCCGGCAGCATTTTGCTGTTCGTCGGCGCCTTCTGCGTGATCCTGAGCATGTACGGCGGCGGCTTTGCCACTGTGCCCGCCTACCTCGCCGACATCTTCGGCACCCAGATGGTGGGCGCCATCCACGGCCGCCTGCTGACGGCCTGGGCCACGGCCGGCATCCTGGGCCCGGTGGTGGTGAACTACATGCGTGAATACCAGCTCGGCCTTGGCATCCCGCGTGAACAGGTCTATAACCAGACCATGTACATCCTGGTGGGCATGCTGGTGATAGGGCTCATCTGCAACCTGCTGGTGCGCCCGCTGAACCCCAAGTGGTTCATGACGGACAGCGAACTCGCGGAAGAAAAACGCCTGGCACACGAAAAAGCCGCAGCCTCCGAATTGCACCGCACAAATGGCGGCAATGGCGGCAACAGCAGCACGGTCAGCCCCGCGATGGTGGTGCTGGCCTGGCTCGCGGTGGGCATTCCCCTGGCCTGGGGCATTTACCGCACGCTGCAAAGCGTGGCCAAGTTTTTTGCCTGAGCATTTCTTTACCGATTGATTGACGATTTTTAGTTTCAAGCCAAGCCGTCCCCGCGCCCGCGCGCGGGGACGTCGGCCAAGCCAACAATGAACCATCCTGGCCGCAGTCCTGAAGTCAAAGCCGTTGCCGTCGCCACGGTCGACGAAATGCGCGAGCGCATACGCCGCAAGAGCAAACTCAAGGGCCGCCAGGCGGACGACACGTCCCTGGACGAGGTGCGCGCGCTGATAGGCGCGCGGCCCCAGGCGGGCCACAGGCGCGACCTGCTGATCGAACACCTGCACACGCTCAATGACACTTACCGCTGCCTGCACGACAGGCACCTGGTGGCGCTGGCCAAGGAGATGAACATCCCCATGGCCGAGGTCTACGAGGTCGCCACGTTTTATCACCACTTCGAGGTGGTGCGCGGCGACGGCCAGGCCCCGGGCCTGACGGTGCGGGTCTGCGACGGCCTGGCCTGCGAGCTGGCCGGCGCGCAGGATCTGCTGGCGCGCCTGCCGGCACTGCTGGGAAGCCAGGACGTGCGTGTGATCGCCGCGCCCTGCATAGGCCGCTGCGAGCAGGCGCCCGCCGTGGCGGTGCACCAGCAGGCCGTGCCCTTTGCGACGCTGGAGGCTGTGCTTTCCGCGGTCGGCCAGGCCCCGGCGCCCGCGAGCATGGCGCAGGCCGCCGCCCCCTTTGTCGCCGCCGATTTCGCTGAACACAGCGTGACCGGCACCGGCGTGGACGCCATGCCCGAGTACACCGGCTACGCGCTATACCGCGCGAACGGCGGTTACGCGCTGGCCGCTGCTGTGGTCAACGGTGAAGAAGATGCCGAACGCATCATCAAGTCCATGGAAGACTCGGGCCTGCGCGGCCTGGGCGGCGCAGGTTTTCCGGCCGGCCGCAAATGGCGCATCGTGCGCGAGCAGCCGGCACCGCGCCTGATGGCCGTCAACATCGACGAGGGCGAACCCGGCACCTTCAAAGACCGCAGCTACCTCGAGCGCGACCCGCACCGCTTCCTCGAGGGCCTGCTCATCGCGGCCCAGGTGGTCGGCGTGGAAGCCTGCTACATCTACCTGCGCGACGAATACCATGACTGCCGCGCCATCCTGCAGGCCGAGCTGGCCAAATTGCGCGCCGACCCACCTTGCGAGCTACCGCTGATTGAGCTGCGGCGCGGCGCGGGCGCCTACATCTGCGGCGAAGAGTCCGCGATGATCGAAAGCATTGAAGGCAAACGCGGCGAGCCGCGCATGCGCCCGCCCTACATCGCGCAGGTGGGCCTGTTCGGCCGGCCCACGCTGGAGCACAACTTCGAGACCCTGTACTGGGTGCGCGACATCGTCGAAAAAGGTCCGCAGTGGTTCAGCGGCTTCGGCCGCAACGGCCGCAAGGGCCTGCGCAGCTTCAGCGTGAGCGGGCGCGTGAAACACCCCGGCGTCAAGCTGGCGCCGGCCGGCATCACCGTGCGCGAGCTGATCGCCGAATACTGCGGCGGCATGGCCGAAGGCCACGACTTCTACGCCTACCTGCCCGGCGGCGCCTCAGGCGGCATTTTGCCGGCCTCCCTGGGCGACATCCCGCTGGACTTCGACACGCTGCAGCCTTATGGTTGTTTCATAGGCTCGGCCGCCGTCATGGTGCTGGGCCACCAGGACCGGGCGCGCGACGCCGCCCTCAACATGATGAAGTTCTTCGAACACGAAAGCTGCGGCCAGTGCACGCCCTGCCGCGTCGGCACGGCCAAGGCCGCGAAGCTGATGCAGGCCGAGCACTGGGACGGCGACACACTCGAAGACCTCAACATCGTGATGACCGATGCTTCCATCTGCGGCCTGGGCCAGGCCGCGCCGAATCCGGTGCGCAGCATCCAGAAATATTTCCCGCACGAGATTGGAGCCACGGCATGAACGCTCCCGCGAAACTGGTTGAAGTGACGCCGCAGACCATCGAGTTCAAGCTCGACGGCAAGACCGTCCATGCCTATGAGGGCGAAACCATCTTCAAGGCCGCCGCGCGCCACGGCGTGGACATTCCCCATCTTTGCTACAAGGACGGCCTGCGGCCCGACGGCAACTGCCGCGCCTGCGTGGTCGAGGTCAAGGGCGAGCGCACGCTGGCTCCCAGCTGCTGCCGCAGCGCCACGGCCGGCATGGAAGTGCAGGCGCAGAGCGAACGCGCGCTCAAGAGCCAGAAGATGGTGGTGGAGATGCTGCTGTCGGACATGCCCGATACCGGCTACAAATGGAATGAAAAAGACGAGTCGCTGCAGCACGGCGAACTCAGCGAATGGGCGGCCCGCATGGAGGTGCAGGTGCGCCCCGAACTCAAGGCCCTGCGCCGCGAGCAGCCAAAGGCCGACGTCTCGCATCCCGCCATGGCGGTGAACCTCGACGCCTGCATCCAGTGCAACCGCTGCGTGCGCGCCTGCCGCGAAGAGCAGGTCAACGACGTGATCGGCTACGCCATGCGCGGCTCGCACAGCGAAATCGTGTTCGACCTGGACGACCCCATGGGCGACAGCACCTGCGTGGCCTGCGGCGAATGTGTGCAGGCCTGCCCCACGGGTGCGCTCATGCCGAAGTCGCAGGTCGGCTCACAGGTCGTCGACAAAAAGGTCGACTCGGTCTGCCCCTTCTGCGGCGTCGGCTGCCTGCTGACCTACAACGTCAAGGACAACAAGATCGTCAGCGTGGACGGGCGCGACGGCCCGGCCAACCATTCCCGCCTGTGCGTCAAGGGCCGTTTCGGCTTTGACTATGCGCACAGCCCGCAGCGACTGACGGTGCCGCTGGTCCGCAAGGCCGGTGTGGCCAAGGACCCCGAGGCGCTGCAACACCTCAACCGCGACAGCGCCGACTGGTCGGAAGTGTTTCGCGAAGCGACCTGGGAAGAGGCGCTGGCGCTTTCCGCCGGCAGCCTCAAGGGCCTGCGCGACACGCACGGCAAAAAAGCGCTGGCCGGTTTCGGCTCGGCCAAGGGCAGCAACGAAGAGGCCTATTTGTTCCAGAAGCTGGTGCGCATCGGCTTCGGCTCCAACAACGTGGACCACTGCACGCGGCTGTGCCACGCCTCCAGCGTCGCGGCGCTGCTTGAGGGCGTGGGCTCGGGCGCGGTGAGCAACCAGGTCAACGACGTGGAGCATTCGGACCTGATCTTCGTGATCGGCTCCAACCCCACCTCCAACCATCCGGTGGCCGCCACCTGGATGAAGAACGCGGCCAAGAACGGCGCCAAGATCGTGCTCGCCGACCCGCGCATCACCGACATCGGTAAACACGCCTGGCGAACGCTGCAGTTCAAGGCCGACACCGACGTGGCCATGCTCAACGCGCTGATCCACACCGTGATCGACGAGGGCCTGGCCGACCAGGACTTCATCAGCAAACGCGCCAGCAACTACGAGGCCTTGAAAGAGAACGTCAAGGGCTACAGCCCCGAGGCCATGGAGCCCATCTGCGGCATCCCGGCGCAAACCCTGCGCGAAGTGGCGCGCGAATTCGCCAAGGCCAAGGGCGCGATGATCCTGTGGGGCATGGGCATCAGCCAGCACGTGCACGGCACCGACAACGCGCGCTGCCTGATCGCGCTGGTCACGGTGACCGGCCAGATCGGCAAGCCCGGCTCCGGCCTGCACCCGCTGCGCGGCCAGAACAATGTGCAGGGCGCCAGCGACGCGGGCCTGATCCCCATGATGTTCCCCAACTACCAGCGCGTGGACAACGCCGGCGCGCACGCCTGGTTCGAGAAATTCTGGGACACCCCGCTGGACGAAAAGCCCGGCTACACCGTGGTCGAGATCATGCACAAGGCGCTTGCGCCCGACAGCGACCCGCACAAGATACGCGGCATGTACATCATGGGCGAGAACCCGGCCATGAGCGACCCCGACCTCAACCACGCGCGCCACGCGCTGGCCAGCCTGCAGCACCTGGTGGTGCAGGACATCTTCATGACCGAAACCGCCTGGCTCGCCGACGTCGTGCTGCCGGCCACCGCCTGGCCCGAAAAAACCGGCACCGTCAGCAACACCGACCGCATGGTGCAACTCGGCAAGCAGGCGGTCACGCCCCCCGGCGAGGCCAAACCCGACCTCTGGATCATCCAGCAGATCGCCCAGCGCATGGGTCTTACCTGGAACTATGCGGGCGAGCATTCGGGCGTCGCGGCCGTCTACGAGGAAATGCGCCAGGCCATGCACGCGGCCATCTCGGGCATCACCTGGGAGCGCCTGGAGCGCGAATCCAGCGTGACCTATCCTTGCCTCACCGAAGACGATCCCGGCGCGCCCACCGTCTTCATCGATCGCTTCGCCACCAACGACGGCCGGGTCCACCTGGTGCCCGCCGACATCATTCCGGCCAACGAGCGGCCCGACGCGGACTACCCCTTTGTGCTGATCACCGGGCGGCAGCTGGAGCACTGGCACACCGGCAGCATGACGCGCCGCGCCACGGTGCTCGATGCGATAGAGCCCATGGCCACGGCCTCCCTGTGCGGCGACGACCTGGCGGAACTCGGGCTGCAGGCCGGCGACGTGATCACGGTGCAGTCGCGGCGCGGCCAGGTCGCCATCCACGTGCGGCGCGACGACGGCACGCCGCACGGCGCGATCTTCATTCCCTTTGCCTATTACGAGGCGGCCGCCAACCTGATGACCAATGCCGCGCTCGACCCCTTCGGCAAGATCCCGGAGTTCAAGTACTGCGCGGTCGCGATACGCCGCGGCGGCCAGGTGTCGGCCACCCAGGGTTATGGCGAAGGGGTCGGCTCCCGTTAGGGTCTTTGCCGCGGGGAAGAAGGCCCGGCCGTACACTGCGGGCATGCCTGACTTCCAGCTGCGCTCTCCCGAAACAGACGCCGCCACGCCCCGGCCCTGCACGGCGGTGGCCGTCGTCATGCGCCGCGAGCGCCTAGACAACCGCTGGCAGCCCTGGCGCTGGGTGCTGGCCGACGTCGTGCCCCATGAGGACGGCTTCGGCGCTGCGCCGCGGTTGCTGCTGAAAGACGAACGCGAGGAGCGCTGGCTGCACCCGGGCTTCGGGGTCGAGCTGTTCACCGACGACGCCGAAGGTTATTACCTCAACGCCAGCACCGCGCAGCCCTGCTTCTGGGTGGTGTGGCGCATGGAAGAAGAAGCGCGGCTGGCCGACGAGCCCGTCGCCGTGCCCCAGATCGTCACCTTGAGCTACCACGATGCCGGCCGCTGGCTGGACGCGCAGGAAACCGTGGAGCAGGTGCCCGCGCCGCCCGAGGTCGTGCAGTGGCTGCAGGCATTCGTCGATAAACATCACGTGCTGGAGCCCAAGCGCCGGCAACGGCCGCAAAGTTTCAAGCCGCTGAGCGACCGCTTCGGCAACCCCGCCAGTGTGAGCACCGGCAAAAAAACCGGCGGAGGCGGCCATGGCTGAGGAAGCAGGCTTCCTGGGCCGCTGGGCGCGCCGCAAAGAGGAGGCGCGCCAGGGCAAGGCTTTGGATGAGCCGGCCGTTGCCCTTGTACCGGCCGCACCTCTCGCGCCTGAGGCGCCGGCTCAAGTCGAGCCTGCCGCGGAACCGGCGCTGCCCGATGCCGAGCTCCCTAAAGCGCTGACGCTGGAAGACGCCCGGCTGCTGACCCAGGACTCCGACTTCAAGCCCTTCATGGCCGGCGGCGTGAGCTCCGAGGTGCGCAACGCGGCCATGAAAAAACTCTTCGCCGACCCGCACTTCAACGTGATGGACGGCCTGGACACCTATATCGACGATTACTCCAAATTCGAGCCGATTCCCGAATCCATGCTGCGGCAGATGGCCAGCGCGAAGTTTTTGAAACTGTTTGGTGACGAGGATGAGGACAAAAAGGATGCTGCGCAGGACGACGCGGCCCCGTCGCGGGAAAGCGCCAATAACCCCACGGATGAAACCGTGGCACAGTCTTCCTATGAAAATCCGGACATAGCTCCCACCGAGCTTGCCGGCCCGCTCGATACCAGCCAACCCGTGCCTCCCGTGGCCGGTAGCCAACAAGACCATGCCCACACTGATTTGCGACTGCAACCAGACCATGCCGCTCCAGCCCCAGGCGTTGGGCGCGGCGCTCAATGAGAGCCTGACGCTGCATTCGGCGCTGTGCCGGCGCGAGGCCGGTGCCTTCCAGAAGGCCGTGCAATCAGGCGACGACGTGGTGGTCGCCTGCACCCAGGAAAAGCGCCTGTTCGCCGAGGTCGGCGCGCAGACTCCCGGCGCCACGTCGGTCGTGAAGTTCGTCAACATCCGCGAGACCGGCGGCTGGAGCAAAGACGCCGCAGCCGCGAGCCCCAAGATCGCGGCACTGCTGGCCGCGGCGCAACTGCCCGACGCCGAACCTGTGGCCACCGTCACTTACAAGAGTGCCGGCCGCTTGCTGATCGTCGGCGCGCTGGACCAGGCCGAGCAGGTGGCGGCGCTGCTGGCCGACACGCTGGAGGTGACGATCTTCGCGCAGGGCGTTTCCGCCGCCGCGCAGGCCGGCAATCCGGCCGGCCTTCCCGCGCAGGAGCGCAAATACCCCGTGGTCAGCGGCGAGCGGCTCGCGCTCAGCGGCTGGCTGGGTGCTTTCAAGGCCAGCTGGGACAAGACCAATCCCATAGACCTGGACCTGTGCACGCGCTGCAATGCCTGCGTCGCCGTCTGCCCCGAAGGCGCGATCGACCTGAACTACCAGGTGGACGTCGGCAAGTGCAGCTCCCATCGTGATTGCGTGGCCGTCTGCAAGGTGGCCGGCGCGATCGACTTCAACCGCGAGCCGCAAACGCTCACCGAGGCGTTTGACCTGGTGCTCGACCTGGGCGCCACGCCGCTGATCACCTTGCATGCGCCGCCGCAAGGCTATTTCGCGCTGGACGCCTCCGCCGGCCTGGCCTCGCCCGGCCTGCTGGCCACCGTGGTCAAGCTGCGTGACATGGTGGGCGAGTTCGAGAAGCCCAAGTTTTTTGCCTATAAACAAAAGCTCTGCGCCCACAGCCGCAACGAGACCGTGGGCTGCAATGCCTGCATAGACATCTGCTCGGCGGGCGCGGTCAGCAGCGAGAAAAAACGCCAGCAGATTGTCGTCAACCCGAATCTCTGCGTGGGTTGCGGCGCCTGCACCACCGTGTGCCCGACGGGTGCGCTCACTTACGCTTATCCGCGCGCGAGCGAGCAGGGCGTGCGCTTCAAGACCTTGCTGTCGGCTTATGCAAAAGCCGGCGGCACGCAGCCCGTGCTGTTGTTCCACAGCCAGGATGGCGGCCAGCAAGCCGTTGAGGCCCTGGGCCGCGCCGCGCGCCTGCAAAAAACCGTGCGTGGCGTGCCCGCCAATGTGATTCCGCAGGCGCTCTGGCACACAGCCAGCCTGGGCCTGGACCTCTGGCTCAGCGCCATCGCTTTCGGCGCCGCGCAGGTCGCCGTGCTGGTGACCGGCGAAGAAGCGCCGGCTTACCTTGACGGCCTCACGGCGCAGATGCGCGTGGCACAAGCCCTCATGAACGGCCTGGGCTATGCGGGCGTTCACTTTCACCTGCTGCGCGCGCAAGCCGGCGACATTGCCGGCCTGGACGCCGGCCTGCAAACCCTGGCCCGCAGCCGGCCCGCCGTGCCCGCGGCCCCCGCGCGTTTTGCCGTCGCGCAGGAAAAACGCAGCACGCTGGACATGGCGCTGGACCACCTGATGGCGCAGGCACCCGCAGCCCTGCCTGAAGCGATCGCACTGCCGGCCCAGGGCTCGCCCTTCGGCAGCCTGGCCGTCAATGCCGACAGCTGCACGTTGTGCCTGAGCTGCGTCAGCGCCTGCCCGGCCAGCGCCCTGCAGGACAACCCGGATCGCCCGCAGCTCAAATTCATCGAGAAAAACTGCGTGCAGTGCGGCCTGTGCGCCACCACCTGCCCCGAGGACGCGATCACGCTGCAGCCGCGCCTGCTGTTGTCGCCGCTGCGCAAGGAACCGAGGGTGCTCAATGAAAGTGCGCCCTACCATTGCATACGCTGCGCCAAGCCCTTCGGCACGCTCAAGGGCATCGAGTCCATGCTCGGCAAACTGGCCGGCCATGCGATGTTCCAGGGCGCCGCGGCCGACCGCCTCAAGATGTGCGGCGACTGCCGCGTCATCGACCTGTATTCCGCCGACAACGAAGTCAGGATCACCGACATCCGCTGAGCACCCGATCACAAGAACAAGACACAAGACGCCGCCATGACACCCGCCTCTCTCACCGCCTCCGCCCTGGACGAAGAAACCGCGCGCGCCGAGGTCTACGGCCTGCTGGCCGCGCTGTACTACGCCGCGCCATCGGCCGAACTCTATGAAAACCTGCGCGTCGCCGTGACGGCCGCGCCCGCCGAGGGCGCGATGCTGGAAGGCCCCTGGGGCGAGCTGGTGGCGGCGGCGCGCGCGCAAAGCCTGGAGGCCGTCACGCTAGAGCACGATGCGCTGTTCGGCGGCGTGGGCAAGCCCGAGGTGTACCTCTTTGGTTCTCATTACCTCAGCGGCTTCCTCAACGAAAAACCGCTGGCCGCGCTGCGCACCGAGCTCGCGGCGCTGGGCCTGGCGCGCGACGAAGCCATGCCCGAAACCGAAGACCATGTGGCCTATCTTTGCGAAGTCATGCGCTACCTGATCGCCGGCGACGACGTGGCCGTGGCCAACCTCACGCGTCAGCGCGAGTTTTTCGCGCGGCACCTGCAGCCCTGGCTGCCGCTGATGTGCGAGGCAGTCGCACAACACCCCAAGGCGCGTTTTTACGCGGCGCTGGCGACCTTCACGCAAGCCTTCATGAGCGTGGAGGCGCAGGGCTTCGACATGCTGGCCTGAGGGGTGGGTGAAGTTTTCTCAAATTGAGACCGCCTGCGGAAGGCCGCGCCACGCGGGCGCGCGGCGATCATAAGAGGGCCTATCGTTTTCCCTAGCCCCCCGGATTGAGTCGGGCAATCCATTGTGAAGCAGAGCCCTCTGACGTACAGTACTATGCAAACGGTTACATACCGAGCAAGCCTTCCCCTTGGAGAACACCATGCAGGACAGCCAGCCAAAACCCTCGCGACGGGGATTCTTTTTCGGCGCCGCCGCCACCGGTGCGGCCGCAGCAGCCGTCGTGGCCCTGCCCGGTGCGCCTGCCCTCCAGGCCGAACTCCCCGCGCCCAAGCCCGCTCCTGAAAAAGGCGGCGGCTACAGCCTCTCGGAACACGTCAAGCGCTATTACAAGACCACCCGCGTCTAGCCCGCTCGTCCGTCCGCTCTCGCCCGGCCCCGCTTTCACTTTTCCACGGAGAGCTTCATGCTGCTCACGAAAAAATCCTCCGAAGTCCATCCCGCGCACCGAGCCGGTTCCGCGCGTTTTGCGCAGAGCCTGTCGCGGGGCCTGTCCAATGCCTTGCCCACCATGGACCGCCGCGCCTTCCTGCGCCGCTCCGGCCTGGGTGTCGGCGTGGGCCTGGCCGCGACGCAGCTGACCCTGGTCAAAAAAGCCGAGGCCGCCGCGCCCGGCGCCACAGCGGACGGCACCGGCAAGATCGAAGTCAAGCGCACGGTGTGCAGCCACTGCTCGGTCGGCTGCGCGGTCGACGCGGTGGTGGAGAACGGCATCTGGGTACGCCAGGAGCCGGTGTTCGATTCGCCCATCAACCTCGGCGCGCACTGTGCCAAGGGCGCCGCATTGCGTGAGCACGGCCACGGCGAGTATCGCCTGCGCTACCCGATGAAACTCGTGAACGGCAAGTACGAGCGCATCAGCTGGGACACGGCCCTCAATGAAATCAGCGCCAAGCTGCTCGAGTTGCGCAAGGACAGCGGTCCCGATTCGGTGTACTGGGTGGGCTCCTCCAAGCACAGCAACGAGCAGTCCTACCTGCTGCGCAAGTTCGTGAGCTTCTGGGGCAGCAACAACTGCGACCACCAGGCCCGCATCTGCCACTCGACCACGGTCGCCGGCGTTGCCAACACCTGGGGCTACGGCGCCATGACCAATTCCTACAACGACATGCAGAACAGCAAGTGCGCGTTGTACATAGGCTCCAATGCCGCCGAAGCCCATCCGGTCAGCATGCTGCACATGCTGCATTCCAAGGAAACCGGCTGCAAGCTGATCGTGGTGGACCCGCGCTTCACACGCACGGCGGCCAAGGCCGACGAGTACGTGCGTATCCGCTCGGGCTCCGATATTCCCTTCCTCTTCGGCGTGCTGTATCACGTCTTCAAGAACGGCTGGGAAGACAAGAAATACATCAACGACCGTGTTTACGGCATGGACAAGGTCAAGGCCGACGTGATGGCCAAGTGGACGCCCGACAAGGTGCTCGAAGCCTGCGGCGTGGACGAAGCCACCACGCTCAAGGTGGCCACCATGATGAGCCAGAACCGTCCCAGCACGATTGTCTGGTGCATGGGCCAGACGCAGCACACCACGGGCAACGCCATCGTGCGCGCCTCCTGCATCCTGCAACTGGCGCTGGGCAATATCGGCAAGTCCGGCGGCGGCGCGAATATTTTCCGCGGCCACGACAACGTGCAGGGCGCGACGGACGTCGGCCCCAACCCCGACTCGCTGCCCGGCTACTACGGCCTCGCCGAAGGCTCGTGGAAGCACTTCGCCAAAACCTGGGGCGTGGACTTCGACTGGATCAAGGGCCGCTACGCTTCGGCCGCCATGATGGGCAAGCCCGGCATCACGGTCTCACGCTGGATAGACGGCGTGCTCGAGAAAAACGAACTCATAGACCAGGACTCCAACCTGCGCGGTGTCTTCTTCTGGGGCCATGCGCCCAACTCGCAGACCCGCGGCCTCGAGATGAAGCGGGCCATGGACAAGCTGGACCTGCTGGTCGTGGTGGACCCTTATCCTTCTGCCACGGCAGCCATGGCCGCCATGCCCGGCAAGGCCGAAGACCAGAACCCCAAGCGCGCGGTCTACCTGTTGCCGGCCGCGACCCAATTTGAAACCAGCGGCTCCGTCACTGCGTCGAACCGTTCCATCCAGTGGCGTGAAAAAGTCATAGAGCCGCTATGGGAAAGCCGCAGCGACCATATGATCATGCACCAGTTCGCCGAAAAACTCGGCTTCGCCAAGGAGCTGTCGAAGAACTACAAGATGCAGAAGGTCAAGGGCATGGACGAGCCCGTGCCGGACGACATCCTGCGCGAAATCAACAAGTGCGTCTGGACCATTGGCTACACCGGCCAGAGCCCCGAGCGCCTGCAGGCGCACATGCGCAACATGCACCTGTTCGACGTCAAGACACTCAAGTCCAAAGGGGGCAAGGACAAGGTTACCGGCTACGACACCACGGGCGACTATTTCGGCCTGCCCTGGCCTTGCTGGGGCAACCCGGAGCTCAAGCATCCGGGCTCGCCCAATCTTTATGACACCTCCAAACACGTCATGGACGGCGGCGGGAACTTCCGCGCCAATTTCGGCGTTGAAAAGGACGGCGTCAACCTGCTGGCCGAAGACGGCTCGTATTCCCAAGGCGCCGAGATCACCACCGGTTACCCCGAGTTCGACCACCTGCTGCTCAAGAAACTCGGCTGGTGGGACGACCTGACCGATGCTGAAAAAACCGCGGCTGAGGGCAAGAACTGGAAGACCGATGCTTCCGGCGGCATCATCCGCGTCACCATGAAGCTCCATGGCTGCCATCCCTTCGGCAACGCCAAGGCGCGCGCGGTGGTCTGGAACTTTCCCGACGCGATTCCGCAGCACCGCGAGCCGCTGTACGGCAACCGTGCCGACCTGCAGGCCAAGTACCCGACGCATGACGACAAGAAAGCCTTCTGGCGCATGCCCACGCTGTACAAGACCATCCAGCAGAAAAACATCGCCGACAAGGTGCATGAGAAATTCCCGCTGGTCCTGACCTCGGGCCGCCTGGTCGAATACGAAGGCGGCGGGGAAGAAACCCGGTCCAACCCCTGGCTGGCCGAGTTGCAGCAGGAGGCCTTTGTGGAGATCAATCCCAAGACCGCTTCCGATCGCGGCATACGCAACGGCGAGCGCGTCTGGCTGGCCAGCCCGACGGGTGCGCGCCTCAATGTGCAGGCCATGGTGACCGAGCGCGTCGGCCCGGACACGGTATGGATGCCTTTCCACTTCTCGGGCCGCTGGCAGGGCGCCGACATGCTGGCCTACTACCCCAACGGGGCGGCGCCGGTGGTGCGCGGCGAGGCCGTGAACACCGCGACAACCTACGGTTATGACAGCGTCACGATGATGCAGGAAACCAAAACAACCGTCTGCAACATTGAACGTGCGGCATAAGAGGAGCAAGACATGGCAAGAATGAAATTTGTCTGTGACGCCGAGCGCTGCATCGAATGCAACGGCTGCGTCACCGCCTGCAAGAACGAGAACGAGGTCCCCTGGGGCGTCAACCGCCGCCGCGTGGTGACGCTCAATGACGGCGTTCCCGGCGAGAAATCGATTTCGGTGGCCTGCATGCACTGCAGCGACGCGCCCTGCATGGCCGTCTGTCCCGTCAACTGCTTTTACCGCACCGACGAAGGCGTGGTGCTGCATGACAAAGACATCTGCATAGGCTGCGGCTACTGCTCTTATGCCTGCCCCTTTGGCGCGCCGCAGTTCCCGGCGGCCGGCACCTTCGGCGTGCGCGGCAAGATGGACAAGTGCACCTTCTGCGCCGGCGGCCCCGAGGCCAATGGCAGCCAGGCCGAGTTTGAAAAATACGGCCGCAACCGCCTGGCCGAAGGCAAGCTGCCGGCCTGCGCCGAGATGTGTTCCACCAAAGCCCTGCTGGCCGGCGACGGCGACGTTGTCGCCGATATCTTCCGCAACCGCGTAGTGCAGCGCGGCAAGGGCGCCGAAGTCTGGGGCTGGGGTACAGCCTATGGATCCAAACAAGCGGGCCAGCCGCCCGCGGGAGCCAAATCATGAAGCGCCTCGCGATGCTGATTTGCTTGGCGGCCGCGCTGGCCGCTTGCGGCGAAAAACCGCAGACCCTGGGCGCCGCGCGAAACGACGGCGCGGCTTTCCAGGGCACCGGCAACGCCTTCGCGGCGCCCGGCTGGACCAAAGGCGACAAGACCAGCTGGGAGCAGGGCCTCAAGGCCCGCGCGCAGAACAACCAGAACGAATACACCAGGACGGGTACGTCGAAATAGCGACCGGAGGCCTTATGTTGTTTGTCCGACCCGTTCTTTTTCTGCTGGCGGCCGGCCTTGTCGGGCTGGTGGCCGCGCAGGCCCCAGCGCCGGCAGCCGCGCCCCAGTCCCCAGGTGTCGCCGCGCCCGCACCGGCTGCAGCGGGTGGCATCCAGGGCCAGAATATTTTTGAGGTCAAACCCGACGCCAGCGCCGACCCCAACTACGCAAAGCAGTCCAACGGCGAACGCGCCAAGGTGCAGCCCGGCAACAACGCGCCCCTATGGCGCCAGGTGGGCGAGGGCGTCACCGGCTATAGCAGCCTGCCCAAAAGCGAGGCGCCCGAAGCCGGCAACCTGATCCAGCCCTTTGTGCAATACCCCGGATCGCGCCTGACCAACGCCGGCGAGGCCTGGCGCCAGGTGCGCAACCACTGGATCATTCCCTACGGCGGTTCGCTGTTCCTGATCGTGCTGCTGGCGATCGCGATCTTTTACTTCAGCAAAGGCTCTATCAAAACCCACGGCGCCGACACCGGCCGCAAGATAGAGCGTTTCACGCCTTTCGAGCGCGCGGCGCACTGGTCCAATGCGATCGCGTTTTCCATCCTGGCCATTTCCGGCCTGGTGATGGCCTTCGGCAAGTTCTTCCTGTTGCCTGTCATAGGCGGCGCGCTCTTCGGCTGGCTGACCTGGACGCTCAAAACCATGCACAACTTCGCCGGCCCGCTGTTCGCGGTGTCGCTGGTGATCGTGTTTTTCACTTTCCTGCGCGACAACTGGCCGCAGAAAGGCGACCTTCGCTGGCTGGCCAAGGGCGGCGGGCTGATCAAGGGCGACGAGCCGCCTTCGAACCGCTTCAACGCGGGCGAAAAACTCATCTTCTGGGGCGGCGTGTTCTTCCTCGGCATCGTGGTCGTGTCCTCGGGTTTTGTGCTCGACAAGCTGTTGCCCGGCCTGGTCTATGAGCGCGCCACCATGCAGGTCGCGCACATGGTGCATGCCGTGGCCACGGTGCTCATGATGTGCATGTTCCTCGGCCACATCTACCTGGGCACCATCGGCATGCAGGGCGCCTACAAGGCCATGCGAACCGGTTATGTCGACGAGACCTGGGCCAGGGAGCACCACGAATACTGGTATGACGAGGTCAAGGCCGGCAACATCCCGGCCCAGCGCAGCACGCCGCCGGTGGATCCGCCGGGCCAGATCGCACAGGCATAGAAAGGACTCCACGATGAAAAAACTCCTGATCCTGGCCACGCTGGCCGCCGCGTCGGCCACGGTGCTGGCCAAGCTGCCGCCGTTGAGCGACGAGGCCAAGGCCAAAGCCGCCGAAACCGCCGCCAAAACCGCGTGGACCGGCAAGGTCGATGCCTACCAGCTGTGCAAGTCGCAGGACAAGGTGGCCGCCGCTTATTACAAATCCGCCAAGGCCGCCGGCAAGGAGACCAAACCGCCGGCGCCTGCGCCCGCCTGCGCTGACCCGGGCCCCTTTGCCTATACACCGCCGCAAGCCAAGCCGCTGGAAGCCGCGGGCGCGCACTCGCCGGCCGGCACCGCCGCCAGCCCGCCCAGCACCAAGCAACCCGATGCGGTCGGCAACCCCGCCAAGAAGTCCTGATCCCGCTCCTTCCCCAAAAAGCCGATCCCGCAAGGGGCCGGCTTTTTTTGTTGTAGTCTTGCCGCATGCCCGTTTCGACACCTTCCCTGCCGCGCCTGACCCATGCCCAGGCGCCCCTGACCTGCGAGGTTGAAGCCGTCAATGAATACGGCGAAACGCAGCGCATCTCCATCCCGGCCGAGCGCGCGCTCACGGTGTATGTCGACAAGCGCGAGCTCGTGACGCTGATGACGCTGGGCGCGCACCCTGAGCTGCTGGTGCTGGGCTATCTGCGCAACCAGCGCCTGGTCAAGGATGCGGCCGACATCGACTCCATCACCGTGGACTGGGATGTCGGCGCCGCGGCCGTCAAGACGCGCCACGGCATCGAAGACATTGAAGAAAAAACCGCCAGGCGTGTGGTCACCACGGGCTGCGGCCAGGGCAGCGTGTTCGGCGGCCTGATGGACGAGGTGGAGGGCATCGTGCTGCCTCGCGATGCGCGCATCAGCCAGGGCCAGCTTTACGCCCTGGTCAACACCATCAGGCTCAAGGAAACGACTTACAAATCCGCCGGCTCGGTGCACGCCTGCGCGCTGTTCGCGATGACGGCGGGTGATCCCGAGATGCTGTTGTTCGTGGAAGACGTGGGCCGCCACAACGCGATAGATACCATCGCCGGCTGGATGTCCATGCAGAACAACTCCTCTGTGAACGAGGCCGATAAAGTTTTTTACACGACCGGCCGCCTCACCAGCGAAATGGTCATCAAGTCCGCGCAGATGGGTGTGCCCATCGTGGTCTCGCGCAGCGGCATTACGCAGATGGGCCACCAGGTCGCGCAGGCCGTGGGCTTGTGCGCCATAGGCCGTGCCACCAACAAGCGCTTCGTCTGCTACGCCAACCCGCAGCGGCTCACGCTGCAGCCCGAACTTGCCGGCGCCAGGCCGGCCTCTTTTTCCACCGTGCCGACATGACCGCTACCGATACCGACGTCCAGCCCACGCTTCCCGGAATTCCCGAAGCCTTGACTATGCACGGCAAGCCGGGCGCCGGCCTCTCGCTGCTGCGCTGGGTGGGCGAGGGCCTGCGTGCGGGCGTGTTCTTGAAACCTCGCGTGGCGGGGAGCGCACCCACGCCGCTGCAGGTGCTGATCCTGACGGTGCTGGTGCTTGGCCTTGAACTGGCGCTGGCCCGCCTGGAAGTGGCCGGCCCCGCGCGCCTGGACCTGCAGGCCTGGCTGTCGGGCTGGTGGACCGCGGGCGTGTTCCTGGGCCTGGCCTGGTGGGCGCTTCCCGCCCTGGACACCGCGCCGGCCGCCGGCCCGGATGAACCCGCCAAAAGTCTGAGGGGCATCGCCGCCTGCTTCGTCCTGTGGCTGCTCTCCTCGCTTCCTGCGACGCTGCTGTACCAGGGGGTCATCGCTGCCTTCGCCCAGGGTTGGGTCAAGAGTTCGGTGTTCTCGTCGCCCTGGATTTACTGGGGTTTTTACGGCCTGTTCATCACCTGGGGTGTGGGCACGGCCGTCGTGCTGGTCTGGCGCTTTGCCGGGCCGGGCTGGCGCACGGCGATGTTCGCGCTGGTGCTGGTAGTCTGCAGCGGCCTGATGGCCTGGCAATTCGAGGTCCGCACCTGGCAGCAAGACTACGCCGCGCGCGGCGATGCCGACGACGGGCCCCGGCTGCAGCTGAGCCAGCAGACCTTCGAGGTGCAGCAGGCGCTCTGGGAAAAGACCATGGCCGCCATCGCGCATGAGCGCCCCGGCGTCACCGACGTGTACGCCCTGGTGTTCGCCCCCTATGCCTCGGAAGACGTGTTCCTGCGCGAGAGCACCCTGGTCAGCCGCGTGCTGGCCGAGCGCTTTGACGCCGAA
Source organism: Polaromonas sp. P1_F2 (assembly GCF_056405735.1). Lineage (NCBI taxonomy): Bacteria > Pseudomonadati > Pseudomonadota > Betaproteobacteria > Burkholderiales > Comamonadaceae > Polaromonas > Polaromonas sp. P1_F2. The sequence goes on from NZ_JBFUBN010000002.1 coordinate 369,562, forward strand.
GGCCGCGTGGTGCACCTGGTCAACCACGCCACCACCACGCAAACCCACCCCTGGGCCACAGAGTTGAACCTGGAGCGCGCCATCGACGCGATTGCCCAGCGCATGGACCGCGAGAAGGACGTGCTGGTGGTCTATATGACCTCGCACGGCGCCAGCGACTTCAAGCTGGCCGCCTCCCACTGGCCGCTGGAAGTGCCGCCCGTGAGCCCCGCAGAATTGCGCGAGGCGCTCGACAGGTCGGGCGTGCGCAACCGCGTGATCGCGATTTCGGCCTGCTATTCCGGCGGCTGGGTCGACGCGCTGGCCGGCGACACCACCCTGGTCATGACGGCGGCCGATGCCACCCACACCTCCTACGGCTGCGGCCGCCGCTCCGAGCTCACCTTCTTCGGCCGTGCCCTGTTTGACGAGCAACTGCGCAAGACGCATTCCTTCGAGCAGGCTTTTGCCCGGGCCGTCCCGCTGATCAAGCAACGCGAGATTGACGCCGGCAAGGAAGACGGCTTTTCCAACCCGCAGATCCGGGTCGGCGCCGGCATCGCGCCGGTGCTGCGTGCGCTGGAAAAACGCCTGGACGCGCTGCCACCGGTGGCAGCTGGCGCGCCCGTGGCCGCCGCCAGCGCCGCCCGCCCCTGAGTGAGCGCATAACCCGGTTCCAAACCCGGCCATCGCCCAGGGCCGCGGACTTTGCGTTATGGTCGGCGCATGAACACCCTTTTCCTCAAGCTCGGCTGGAAAACCATGCTGCGCGACCTGCGCGCGGGTGAGCTGCGCCTGCTCATCGTGGCTGTCACCCTGGCCGTCGCGGCGCTGACGGCCGTCGGCTTTTTTGCCGATCGCCTCAAGGGCGGCCTGCAGCGCGATGCACGCCAGCTGCTGGGCGGCGACGCAGTGGTCCGCAGCGACGGCCAGACGCCGGCCGCGTTTATCGCGAAAGCCCAGGCGCTGGGCCTCAAGGGTATTTCCACCGTCACCTTTCCCACCATGGGACGCGCTACCGAAGCCGATGGCGGCGCCAGCAAGCTGGTGGCCTTCAAGGCCGTGCCCGGAGGCTATCCCCTGCGCGGCAGCATGAAGGTGGCCGGCAGCCCTGAGGAGCCCGGCGCCGACACAAGCGAGGTGCCCGCCCCCGGCACGGCTTGGGCCGATGCCTCGCTGCTCGACGCGCTGGGCCTCAAGCTGGGCCAGACGCTGCTGATGGGCGACGCCGGCTTCAAGCTCACGCGCATCATCGTGCAGGAACCGGATCGCGGCGCGGGTTTCATCAGCTTTTCCCCGCGCGTCATGGTCAATGAGGCCGACGTCAAAGCCACCAACCTGATCCAGCCCGCCAGCCGCACCAATTACCGCTTTGCCGTCGCCGGCGACGACAAGGCGGTGAAGGCCTATGTCAAATGGGCCGACGCTGAAATCAAGAAACCCTTTGAACAGTCGGGCGTGCGTGGCGTGCGCCTGGAGTCGCTCGAGTCGGGCAGCCCCGAGATGCGGCAGACGCTGGACCGCGCCGAGAAATTCCTCAACCTCGTCGCGCTGCTCGCGGCCCTGCTGAGTGCGGTGGCGGTGGCGATTGTGGCGCGCGGCTTCGCCGCCAAGCACCTGGACGACTGCGCCATGCTGCGCGTGCTCGGCCAGCCGCAGCGCACCATCGCGCTGGCTTATACGTTTGAGTTCGTGCTGGCGGGCCTGTTTGCCAGCGCGCTCGGCGTGGTCCTGGGTTTTGCCGTGCATTACGGTTTTGTGCTGCTGCTGGCCGGCCTGGTCGAAACCGCGCTGCCGGCCGCCACCTTCTGGCCCGTGCTGTTCGGCATGGGCATGGGCCTCACGCTGCTGCTGGCTTTCGGCCTGCCGCCCGTGCTGCAGCTGGCCCAGGTGCCGCCGCTGCGCGTGATCCGCCGCGATGTCGGCAACCTGAAACCCGCTTCGCTGGCCGTGCTGGGCGTGGGCATGGCCGGTTTCGCGGCCTTGCTGGTGGCCGCCAGCAGCGACCTGAAGCTGGGCCTGATCGCCGTGGGCGGCTTTGCCGGCGCGGTGCTGGTGTTCGCCGTGGCGAGTTTTGCCGCCGTCAAGCTGCTGCGCGCCAGCGTGCATGAGACGACCGCGCCGCGCTGGCTGGTGCTGGCCACGCGCCAGCTGTCGGCCCGTCCGGTGTACGCCGTGGTGCAGACCAGCGCGCTGGCCGTCGGCCTGCTGGCGCTGATGCTGCTGGTGCTGCTGCGCACCGACCTCATCAGCAGCTGGCGTAAGGCCACGCCGCCCGATGCGCCCAACCGCTTTGTCATCAACGTGCAGCCCGAGCAGGGCGAGGCCTTCCAACAGGCGCTGCGTGACGGCGGCGTGAAAAAATTCGACTGGTACCCCATGATCCGCGGCCGCCTGGTGGCGGTGAACGGCAAGCCCGTCACGCCCGACGATTTTGAAGACGACCGCGCCAAGCGCCTGGTCGACCGCGAGTTCAACCTCTCCAACAGCGCTGAGATGCCTTCGCACAACCAGGCCAGTGCCGGGCGCTGGACACCTGGCGAAAAAGACGCCGTCAGCGTCGAGGACGGCCTGGCCAAGACCCTGGGCCTCAAGCTAGGCGACACCCTGCGCTTTGACATAGGCGGGCAGACCAGCGAGGCCAAAATCACCAGCCTGCGCAAGGTCGACTGGGGCTCGATGCGCGTCAACTTTTTTGTGATGTACACGGTGGCGAAATTGCCCGCCGACGTACCGGTGTCCTTCATCAGTGCCTTCCGCGCGCCCGAGCCCGTTGCTGCCGGTCCCGGCCAGCCGCGCCCGCAGAGCTTTGACAACACTTTGGTCAAAGCCTTTCCCAACATCACCAACGTCGACATGAGCAGCACGCTGGCCCAGGTGCAGCGCGTGTTGGACCAGGTGATACGCGCGGTGGAATTTTTGTTCGGCTTCACGCTCGCGGCCGGCCTGGTCGTGCTGTTCGCCGCCATCACCGCCACCCGCGAAGAACGCGCCCGAGAGTTCGCCATCATGCGTGCGGTGGGGGCGCGGGCCTCCTTGCTGCGGCAGGTGCAGCGGGCCGAGCTGGCGGGGGTCGGTTTACTGGCTGGATTTTTGGCTTCCATCGTCGCGCTGGCTGTGGGATGGGGGTTGGCGCGGTTTGTGTTTGATTTCAGCTGGACGGGGTCTTGGACTGTGCCTTTGATGGGTAGCCTGGCTGGGGCTGTATTGGCTTTGGCTGCTGGGTGGTGGGGGCTACGGTCTGTTTTGAATACGCCTGTTGTGGAGACTTTGCGGAAGGCTCAATAGAGGCCGGTCTTGCTCCGGCGGTGTGCGCTTTTCTGAGTGTTGCTGGCCGGGGGTAGCCCGGCGGCTACTCACTTTTAGCGAAACCCGCAAAGCGGGTTTTCTTTTGTTCGCCAAAAGGCGCGCTACGCGCGCGGGGTTTGCTCACTTCGCGCAGCGAAGTTACGCAAACACCAAAAGTAAGCAAAAGAAAAGGCGACCCTGGTTGCTGCGTCCCTTCGCTTCGCTATGGGCAACCTGCGGTGCTCGGTCCAGACGGGGTCTCGCTAAACTCGCTACGCTGCGCTTCGCTCAAACAACGCGATCCCTGATCCGTCTGGCCCTGCGCTCCTCGGCGCATCCACAAGGGGTGGGGAAGGAATACCGAATACCTGAAGAAACAAGGACTCGCCACGGCGAGTCCTTGTTTGTCTTGGTTGTTTCTTTGTCTTTTGTCCCCGCTCCCGCATGCCCCGTCCTGGCTGGGCCGAGGAGCGCAGAGACAAGCGGATCAGGGCTGGCGTTGTTTGAGCCGAAGGCGAGTTTAGCCAGACCCCGCTTGGCTCGAGCACCGCAGGTTGCCCGAAGCGAAGCGTAGGGACCCAGACTGCGGGTCGCCTTTTCTTTGCTTACTTTCTTTTGGCGAAGCAAAAGAAAGTGAGTTGCTGCCGGCAACCCCGGCCAGCAAGATCAAGAGAAGGGCACACCGTCGGAACAAGAACAAGCCCATTAACCCTCTCAACCAATGCAACCACCCAACATTCGATAATCCACGTATGCAGATAGAAGAACGCCCCCCCGGAACCCCCCCATTCGAAACCCCCTACGCCTGGATAGGCGGCGAGGAGCGCGTCAAGGCCCTGGTTGAGCGCTTCTATGATTTGATGGACCTGGAACCGGGCTACAAAGCCCTGCGCGCCGCGCACGGCAGCACACTCGACAATGCCAGGCAACGCCTGTTCTGGTTTTTGTGCGGCTGGCTGGGCGGGCCGCAGTACTACACCGACCGCTTCGGCCATCCGCGCCTGCGCATGCGCCACATGCCGCAGCAGACCGGCGGCGGCTCCATCGGGATTGCCGAACGCGACCAGTGGCTGGCCTGCATGGACCAGGCCATGCGCGAGACCGGGGTCGATGAAGGCTTGCGCACGCGGCTGAATGCATCGTTTTTCCAGACGGCGGACTGGATGCGCAACCGGGGCGAGTGACGCTTTTTGAGTCAGGCCCGACGCGTGAGCGCTATTTCTCCACGGGCCTGGAGCATTCCGATGCGCAGGGGAGCAAGCCCAAAGTTCGCTTGATTCCTACAGCGCCGATGTAGTCCGATTTGAGCCCTCTTGTATAGGTGATGTGCATTTCCTCGCCATAGTGCGGCTGGTCGAAGTCCCAGGCCCAGTAGGTTCTATCGTTGGTGTCGAACAGGAAGAATTGCCCCGTGCCGGGCAGCGAGATGTTTTTGTTGAACTGCTTACCCAGCACCTTGCTTTGCTGCTCAAGCGTGCGCCTTAAGCGGTCGTGCGGCTGCCCTTGAACTACTTGGGGACTTTCCTGGTTGTCTCTTGCAGCTCTTTGCGCAGCCGGAACCACGGGCTCTTCCTCTCCCAGCCCCAGCAGGTTCCAGTAGATGTGCTGGTACGCGTAGCCTTCCCGTCCCAGTTTCCAGATACGCGCCGGCAGCCCGGTGTTATCAAAATCGCTCGCCTCGCCGTTGGGCCCGGAGAAAATGGAAAGGCCTGCCGGGCTAAAGTATTTGTGCGGCCATTCGACCTGAACAAATGGGGCATTGGTGCGGGGGTTGGCAATCTCGCTCGCCAGGGTTTTGCAGGCGGGGTGGCGACATTTTGTGATGGGCTGTAGACGGACTGTTGCGCTGCAGACAGTCCGCAAGTCATAGCCGTCTGAAGTGAGTTTCTCCAGGCGATGGACTACCAGACTTTCTAGGTCGCCCTCGTCCGCAACCAGGTAGTTCACACCTGCGTACCTGACAAAACGCGGGTCGCTCAAGATGCCAATATTACCCAGGTTTGCCTTCAGCCGCAGTTTGTCTGATGGTTGACGGGCTGACCTGTTGATTTCGTAGACCTCGGCATAGGCAAATCGCCCTGAGCCTTGAATATTCCAGACAAAAAGATCGTCCACGCCGTCGTTATCGGCATCCACCATCTGGCTTCCCTGCGAATATTCATTGAAACCCAGAATCTGAAGTTTTGCATCCTCAAGAATTGCGATCTCTGCCTTGGTCAAGGATCTGGCAGGACTGGCGAAGCGGCTGGCGGCTTTGGCGTCGACCAGACCCGCAAGCCCGGCGCACACCTCGTCAGCAGGAGTTGCCAACGCACTTGTGTTGAAGGACACAAGAAAACCCAAGGCGATAAAAATGGTTAACCAGCGCATTTGTCTTCTTTCTGTGTTCTCAATGACGTGGCTCAGCCCTGCGCCAGCAACACCACCAGCGCCCCGGCCCCACCCTCGGCCGGCCTGGCCTGCACAAAGGCCAGCACTTCCTGTTTCTGGATCAGCCAGCTTTGCACCTTGCCCTTGAGCACCGGCGTCTTGCCGGGCGAGCCCAGTCCTTTGCCGTGCACCACGCGCACGCAGCGCCAGCCCACCTTGTGGGCGTCCTTGATGAAAAGCGCCAGTGCTTCGCGCGCGTCTTCGCGGCGCAGGCCGTGCAGGTCGAGCTGGCCCTGGATGCTCCAGCCGCCGCGGCGCAGCTTGCGCACCACGTCGGGTCCCATGCCGGGCCGCCGGAAGCTCAGGGCCTCGTCGGTGTCCAGCAGGGTCTCGACGTCGAATTCGTCGGAGATCGCTTCGCGCATCACTGCGAGCTCGTCGCGCTGCTGCTGCACCGGGATGGGCGCGGCCTGTTGCAGCGGCAGCGCGGCCTTGTGGCCGGGCAGGTGTTTGGCGGGCAGGGCCTTGACGGCGCCGACCGCGCGCGAGAACAGTTCTTTTTCGGCCCTGGCTTTGGCCGCCGCGGCGGCTTTGGCGGCGGCGGCTTCTTTTTCAAGCCGGGCCCGGGTTTCGATCGCCCGCTTGACGGCCTTGAGGTCCTGCAGGCTTTTGAGGGCGGGCGCTTTCATGGCTCAACCTTACAGCAATCCCAGCTCAGCCATGGACACGGCCTGGGTGCTCGTCACCACGAAGTGGTCCAGCACGCGGATGTCCACCAGCGCCAGCGCCGACTTGAGGTTGCGCGTGAGCGCCTCGTCGGCGCGCGAGGGCTGGGCCGAGCCGCTGGGGTGGTTGTGGGCCAGCACCACGCTGGCGGCGTTCAGCGCCAGGGCGCGGATGACGACCTCGCGCGGGTAGACCGAGGTTTGTGTCAGCGTGCCGCGGAACAGCTCTTCGAGCGCGATCATCCGGTGCTGGCTGTCCAGGAACAGCATGGCGAACACCTCGTGCGTGCGGTTGCCGAGCTGCAGCTGCAGGTAGTCGCGCACCGCCTGGGGTGTGTCGAACACGGTTTTCTGGCTGAGGCTTTCGGCCAGCGCGCGGCGCGCCAGCTCCAGCACGGCGACCAGCTGCGTCCGCTTGGCCGCGCCGCCCAGGCCCTTGATGCGTTTGAGGCTTTCGGCCGTGGTGTGCAGCAGCCCGGCCACGCCGCCGAAGGTGTCCAGCAGCTCCTGGCCCATCTGCAGCACGTTTTTGCCGGGGATGCCGGTGCGCAGCAGCAGGGCCAGCAGTTCGGCGTCGCTGAGGGCGCCGGGGCCGCGCGCCAGCAGTTTTTCGCGGGGGCGGGTGTCTTGGGGCAGGTCTTTCAGGATCATGGGTCGATCTCTTCTTATGGGTTGGCGGGAGGGAGCCAAGGGACTCCTCCCGCAAAAAAGGCCAAAAAACCGGGTTTGGCCCGGCCGGGCCGTCCTTTCTACAATAGAGGCAGTTTACAAACACCGGCCCGCCGTTCCGGCCGGCCCCGAAAGCCCCCGTCTTATGCCCACCACCGTGGAACTCTCCGCCCCTCCTTTGGTCCAGCCGGGCTCTTTCCTGACCCTGCACTATCGCATGGCCGGGCCGTCCGTGAACGGGAAACCGGGCGCCGACATCATCAACACCTTTGAGGGCAAGCCTGCCACGCTGAGCCTGGGCACGGGCGAATTGTCACCGGCCATCGAGCAGCGCCTGCTGGGCCTGCCCGAGGGCGCTCGCGCCACGTTCGAGCTGCCGGCCGGCGAGGCCTTTGGCGAGCGCAACCCCGAACTCGTGCAGTGGGTGGCGCGCAAGCTGCTCAATGAGCTGGGCGACCCGGACGAGCAGTACAAGGTCGGCGATGTGGTGCAGTTCCCCACGCCCGACGGCATGGGCCAGTACGCCGGCGCGGTGCAACAGGTCAAACCCGGCGGCGACGCGGTGCAGTTCGACTTCAACCACCCGCTGGCCGGCCAGCCCGTGGTGTTTGAAGTGCAAGTGATTGGTGTCCTATGACTGAACCCAGGCAACTCCCCCAGGAAATCCTGCTCGCCGAGCCGCGCGGTTTTTGCGCCGGCGTCGACCGCGCGATCGAGATCGTCGAGCGCGCCCTGACCAAGTTCGGAGCCCCGATTTACGTGCGCCACGAGATCGTGCACAACACCTACGTCGTCAACGACCTCAAGCAAAAGGGCGCGATCTTCATTGAAGAACTCGACGACGTGCCGCCCGGCGCCACGCTGGTGTTCAGCGCCCATGGCGTGAGCCAGGCCATCCAGAAAGAGGCCGAGCGCCGCGGCTTCCAGATCTTCGACGCCACCTGCCCGCTGGTGACCAAGGTGCATGTCGAAGTCGCCAAGCTGCACAAAGAGGGTTACGAATTCATCATGATCGGCCACAAGGGCCACCCCGAAGTCGAAGGCACCATGGGCCAGCTCGACAGCGGCATCCACCTGGTGGAAGACGTGGCCGACGTCTGGCGCATCAGCCCCGGCCAGACGGAGCGCCTGGCGGTGGTCACGCAGACCACGCTGAGCGTGGACGACGCGGCCGAGATCAGCGCCGCCGTGAAGCAGCGCTTTCCACAGGTGCGCGAGCCCAAGCAGCAGGACATCTGCTACGCCACGCAGAACCGGCAGGACGCCGTCAAGGTGCTGAGCCCGCAGGTCGACATCCTGATCGTGGTCGGCAGCCCGACCAGTTCCAACAGCAACCGCCTGCGCGAACTCGCCGCCAAGCTGGGCACCGAGGCCTATATGGTCGACGACGCCAGCGAGCTCAAAGAGTCGTGGTTCGAGGGCAAGGGCCGGGTCGGCCTGACGGCCGGCGCCTCGGCGCCCGAGATCCTCGTCAAGCAGGTGATAGACCGCATCAAGGCGCTGGGCGCGGTGTCGGTGCGCAAGATGGACGGCATCGAGGAAACCATCAAGTTCCCGCTGCCCAAGGGCCTGAAGCTCGACGCGCAGGGCCATGTGCTCGAAATCAACGACAGCCAGCTTCACCAACTCACCTGATTCCCTTCCTTCATGACCGATCGCGACAACATCGAGCGCTGCCTGCGCACCTTCAAGGCCGGCTACGGCCATTTCATCCACCAGACCCCGTTGTGGCAATTGCCCGGCAAGGCGCTGGGCGTGGAATGCGCCGAAGTCTGGCTCAAGCTCGAGCACCTGCAGACAGGCGGCAGCTTCAAGGCGCGCGGCATGCTGAATCGCCTGCTGTCCAACCCCATCCCCGCCAGCGGCGTGATCGTCGCCTCGGGCGGCAATGCCGGCATCGCCACCGCGGCCGCGGCTCGTGAACTGGGCGTGCGCTGCGAGGTGTTTGTGCCCGAGGTCTCCACCCCCGCCAAACGCGCCAAGCTGGCCGCGCTGGGCGCCGAGGTCGTGGTGACGGGCGCGGCCTATGCCGATGCGCTCAAGGCCTGCCTGGCCCGCCAGCAGGAAACCGGTGCGCTGCTGACCCATGCCTACGACCAGCCTGAAGTGCTGGCCGGCGCCGGCACCCTGGCCGCGGAGATCGAGCAGCAGGGCGGCGTGCCCGACTCGGTGCTGGTCAGCGTGGGCGGCGGCGGCCTGATAGGCGGCGTGGCCGGCTGGTTTGAACAGCGCAGCCGCGTGGTGGCGCTGGAGCCCGAGCTCGCGCCCACCCTGTACAAGGCCCGCGAGGCCGGTGAACCGGTGGACGTGGCCGTCAGCGGCATCGCCGCCGATTCGCTGGGTGCCAAACGCATAGGCAGCCTTTCCTGGGAAGTCACGCAAGCCCATGTGCGCGACGCGCTGCTGCTGACCGACGAATCCATACGCGCGGCGCAGCTCTGGCTCTGGAAAGAGCTCAAGCTGGCCGTCGAGCCCGCCGCGGCCCTGCCGCTGGCCGCGCTGCAAAGCGGCCGCTACCGCCCGCGCGCCGACGAAAAAGTCTGCCTCATCCTCTGCGGCGCCAACCTGGACCCGGCCAGCCTGAACTGAGCCGAACGGGCCCTGTCCGCCGCAGCTGTACAAAATACAATGGCCCCATGCTAGACATCAACCTGCTCCGCAAAGACCTGCCGTCGGCCATCGCCCGGCTGGAAACCCGCAAAACCCCGCAAGCCTTCCTCAACGTGGAGGCCTTCCAGGGCCTGGAGGCCGAGCGCAAGGCCCTGCAGATCCGCACCGAGGAGCTGCAGAACCAGCGCAACACGCTGTCCAAGCAGATCGGCCAGCTCAAATCCAAAGGTGAAGACGCCAGCGCCGTGATGGCGCAGGTCAGCGCTTCCAAGGCCGAACTCGAAACCTCGGCTACCCGGCTGGAGCAGATCCAGGCCGACATGCAGTCCCTGTTGCTGGCCGTGCCCAACCTGCCGCACGAGAGCGTGCCCCAGGGCATCGGCGAGGCCGGCAACGTCGAAGTGCGCAAATGGAGCCCGATTGAAGGCCCCGGCGGTGAGCCCGCGGCCTTTGCCTTCGAAGTGAAAGACCACGTCGACGTCGGCCAGCCCCTGGGCCTGGACTTCGAACTCGGCACCAAGCTGACCGGCTCGCGTTTTACCGTCATGAAGGGCCCGCTGGCGCGCCTGCACCGCGCGCTCGCGCAGTTCATGCTCGACGTGCAGACCCAGGAGCACGGCTACACCGAGTGCTACACGCCCTACATCGTCAACGGCGATTCGCTGCGCGGCACCGGCCAGCTGCCCAAGTTCGAGGAAGACCTGTTCGCCGCGAAAAAGGGCGGGCAAGAGGGCGCGGCCGAAGCCGAAAGCACCGCCCTGTACCTGATCCCCACCTCGGAAGTGCCGCTGACCAACTTCGTGCGCGACGAGATCGTCGCCGAGTCCGACCTGCCGCTGCAGTTCACCGCCCACACGCCCTGCTTCCGCTCGGAAGCCGGCAGCTACGGCCGCGACACGCGCGGCATGATCCGCCAGCACCAGTTCGACAAGGTCGAGATGGTGCAAATCACCCACCCCGACAAAAGCTACGAAGCGCTGGAAGCCATGACCGGCCACGCCGAGGTGATTTTGCAAAAGCTGGGCTTGCCGTACCGCGTCATGCTGCTGTGCACCGGCGACATGGGCTTCGGCGCCGCCAAGACCTACGACCTCGAAGTCTGGCTGCCCGCGCAGAACACCTACCGCGAGATCAGCTCGGTCTCCAACTGCGAAGCCTTCCAGGCGCGCCGCCTGCAGGCCCGTTTCAAGAACGCCCAGGGCAAGAACGAATTCGTCCACACCCTCAACGGCTCAGGCCTCGCCGTAGGCCGAACCCTGGTCGCCGTGCTCGAGAACTACCAGCTCGCCGACGGTTCCGTCACCGTGCCGGAAGTGCTGCAGCCTTATATGGGTGGCATTAAGGTCTTGGCTCCGGCCGGAAAGTAGGCCGTCCACAGCTGTTAGAATCCCCATTCCACATTGGAGAGGTGGCAGAGTGGCCGAATGTACCTGACTCGAAATCAGGCGTACCGCAAGGTACCGTGGGTTCGAATCCCACCCTCTCCGCCAAAATTGCATCCAGAGAAATCCAGGTTGATCTGAGAAATGCCTTGAAAGCCCCGCTAGCCGGGGCTTTTTCGTTGCCGGCCGCTCTATTGACGCCTGAGTTTCGCTGCCAAACCAAACAGCCTTTCCCGAACTTAACGCGGAATCCCGTAAAAGGCATCACCCAAGCGCTGTGGCATGCTTGTGGGCATGGCCGTCGGCGACAAACTCAAGAGTTGGGCGAAGCGCATCAAGCGCGACGCGGTGACGCTCTGGTTTGCCGGCAGGCACCCGGCAACGCCCTGGTATGCGAAGGCGCTTGGCGTCTTTGTGGTGGCCTACGCGCTCAGTCCCATCGACCTCATTCCGGACTTCATCCCGGTGCTGGGCTACGTAGACGATGTCCTGCTGCTCCCTGCACTGATCTGGCTGGCCATCAGGCTCTTGCCGCCCGAGGTCGCCGCCGATTGCCGCAAGCAGGCCGATGAGTGGATGAAGACGCAGGGGGCCAAGCCGAGCAGCCGGGCCGGTGCATTCTTGATCGTGCTGGTTTGGATAGCAGCCGGGGCGGCCCTCTGGGTCTGGCTTGTTCAACCCCGGTTGTAGCCATCGTCTGATGGCTTTCCTGCATGCGCAAGGCTGGTATGTCGGCTCATTGCAGACTTCCTCCAATTAGAGGAGGCGCTTAGCGGGCCCACCTGTCACCATCTGCGGCAAAGGCTGGGATGTCTATGAAACTGTTCTGCGCGCTCGCGCTGCTATCGGCATGCGGGTTGGCTGCCGCTCACTCTGGCGGCACGGATGCGCAGGGGTGTCACACGAACCGCAAGACTGGTGATTACCATTGCCACGGCGGCAAGAAAACGGCTGCGGTGGCGCCGACAACTCCAACGCCGCCGGCCGCGGCACCAGTCGCCCCGGCAAAGGGCGGCGGGCCTACTTGCCATGTCGGCCCGCGCGGCGGGACGTACACGATTACCAAGAGCGGCCGCAAGAACTACGCAGGCTGCTGATGCGATGAACACTGCTCACGCCTGCCGTCTCCTGTCTCTCGCAATGTGCCTTGGCTGTCTGCTGGGCGTCACCGCTTGCGCGACTGCAACGCCGGAGAGCGGGGTTGAGTACTTCAAGCGCCGCGCCGGGGTGGACCTGACAGCTTATGAGCGAGACGTCGCGGTCTTTTTGGGATCCGCGAACAGGTTCAACGAACAGCCAAATCTATCGTCCGGAAAAATACGGTTGGCGTTGCTTTCCGTCTATCCGCCTGGAACACCCAAGGAAAAAATTTTTCCCAAAAATGAAATTCAATCGATCCGGATATACGAAGCACATCAGGTCTGGATGGGCGGCGGCAAGTACACCTCCCACGTTCGAGATGGCGCAACGCGCGAATTTGAAGCAGTGGTGGATAGTCCGCAGGACAAGTATTTTCGATTGGTGGACAACGTGATCTTCCTTGCCCCTTGGCGGCATCAGCTCAGCTTCGACTTCAGTGCTGAAAACACTCTTCTGGACATAGCAGTCCATCACTCGTCAGGGAAATAAGAGATAAAAATATCCCGGGCAGCCGGGTCGGCGCATTCCTGATCGTGCTGATGTGGACAGGCGCCGGTGCGGCCCTCTGGATCCGGCTTGTTCAACCCCGGTGTCCGAAGCCCGGCTTTTACGCGCCTTTGACTTTGGGGCTGGGGGCGTTGTCTGCTTCAGGTTGGTCGCCGGCGCCCTGCAAATGCGCAACCAGCAAGCCCCACAGGAAATAGGCGAATATGCCGGGATAGGGTTGCCTGAGTGTTACTTTGAAATTGCTGTCGACCAGCACCATGAAGGCCGTCAGGCCCGCCAACCACCAGATTTCAGCGGGCAGGGATTGCCGCTGTTGCCAGACCTTGCGCACGGTAAAGCCTATCAGTGCCACCACGGGCAGCAGCCCGATCAGGCCAAAGTTGTAGACGAGGTCGAGATACCAGTTGTGCGCACTGGTGATGACTTCCCGTGAAGGCGGCTTCGTATGGCCGAACAGCAAGGTGCGTGGGCTCTGCGCTATCCAGCCGCCGTACAGCTTCCAGTCATCGAGGCGCTGGGCCATGTTGCCCGGCAGTTTCCCCTCGGCCACGTCACGGAACTTTTGCACATAGGCATTGGCGTTGCCGAACCTGTCCGTGTCTCCCTTGACGTGGCCGTAGTACAGGCTGCCCAGGAATACCGCCGCCGCAATGCCGGCCGCCACCGATAGAAGGCCTGTCGCATGGCCGTGGGAGCGCTTCAAGATCGCCGTGCCGAAAAACAGCAGCATGAATCCCGCGTAAAGGCCAATGGCCAGGAAGGAGCCGCTGGCGAGTACATACATTCCCGTGATGGCCGCCAGGACGCGCATGAGGGCCTTTTGCCTGTCCCACTGGTGCACCATGACGAAGCCGAATGCCACGGCAAGAACGATGGGCACAAACTGGATGTGCTGGTAAATGCTGAATGCATATAAGTAGTTCGTAAGCATCAAGCCGCCTTGAACCCAGCCGGCAAGCAGTTGCAGGGGCAAAAGCACCAGCAGCACCCAAAGAAATGCTTTCGCAATCGCTTCGCGCTGCGCGCCCAGAAGCAGCCCGAGCATGAAGCCCATGGTGGGCAGCAGGGTCTGCGCGGCGTACAGGAGCTTTGCCGTTTTGCCATCCGGCGCCTCTCCCGCGAAGGCGAAAGACACGGCGATGGCGGCCATGAAGGAGGCTATGAAGATCATCGCCGGCCTGGCCGGTCCAAAGCGGCGCGCATGCGCAAAGATGCCCAGCAGGCAGGCCGCGATGGAAATCGGCAAGGGTAGCGACCCCAGGATTCCGCGCGAATCGTAAATCGGGTCCAGGTCCCGATAAATGCCGTGGGAGAGCTGGATAAACAGTGGAAACAAAAGCGTTACAGCGAGCAACCAGGTCCAGGCGGGGGATGTTTTTCGGATCATGGCCTATTGTTGCAGGACGTCGCGGCAATGCCCGGTGGCATCGGCTCCGCGTCTTCCGGCACGCTCTCACGCATCGCTTCCGCAGCCAAAAAAGCCCGGCACAAACCGTGCACTGAAGTTGGCAGCGCCCCTCAGCGCCCCACCCATGGCGGCAGACTACCGGCCCAGTCCACCAGCAGCTTGATGAACTCCGCCACCGCCGGCGCGGCGTCGTCGGTGCGCCAGAGCGCATACACATCGCCGTTGATCTCGGGCGCCTTGGCCTGCGATCCTTTGGCCCCGGTCCGCGTTGCGGGTCCAAGCCGGCAAATGCCGACGGCGTCGGCCCTGAGTTGCGCCATGGACGCGGGCACCAGCGCCACGCCGAGGCCGGCGGCCACGAGGTTCAGTGCTGCCGGCACCTCGACGACCTGCTGCGCGATCTTCGGCGCAAAGCCTGCCCACAGGCAGGCTTCGAAAAGGCGCGCGGCAAAAGGCGAGGAGTCCAGCCGCAAAAAAACAAAATCCTCGTCGCGCAGATCGGCAAGGCGGAGCGGGCGGCGTTGGGCCAGCCTGTGGCCGGGCGGCAGGGCCACGACCACCGGGTCGCGCCACAGCAGCGCGGCGCTGAGCTGGCTGTCCTTGAGCGGGTTGCGCGAGACGCAGAGGTCCAGCCGCCCGTCGCGCAGGGCCTGCAAATGGTCGGACGGTTTCATTTCGTGCAGCACGAGCTCGACGGCCGGCCGCTGCAAGCGGAACTGCTGGATGAACTGGGGAAAGGGCCCGAGAAAATGCGAGCCGGCCAGCCCCACCTGCACGCGTCCCTGCAGGCCGCTGGCGACGCGGGTCACGTGGCTGCGTGCTTCCTCCAGCCGCGCCAGCACGGCCTGCGCATGGGGCAAGAAAGCCTTGCCGGCCTCGCTGAGCACCACGCTGCGGCTGGTGCGGTGAAACAGCCTGGCCCCGAGCTCGGCTTCCAGGGCGGCGATCTGGAAACTCAAGGGTGGCTGCGACACATGCAGGCGATGGGCTGCGCGGGTAAAGCTCAGTTCTTCCGCGAGCACGGCGAAGTAACGGATCTGGCGCAGTTCCACGGGGGGCCTTTATGGTGAGTGGCGATCTATCTGGTTTCAGTATTGATCTATCCTGATTATGTATTTGTTTGTATGGATAAGAGCGCGAAGAATCGGGGCCTGAACCGTCACCAGGAAACACACACCCATGCAAGCCGCTGAAGGCCAGGCGCCAGACAACTACCGCAACTACCGGGTCGGGCTGATCGTGCCCAGCTCCAACACCACCATGGAAACCGAGATCCCGGCCATGCTGCGCGCGCGCGAGCAGGTGCTACCCGAGCGTTTCACTTTTCATTCCAGCCGCATGCGCATGAAGTCGGTGACGCGCGAGGAACTGGCGGCGATGGACCGCGACTCCGACCGCTGTGCGCTGGAGCTGTCGGATGCGCGCGTGGATGCCATGGGCTACGCCTGCCTGGTTGCCATCATGAGCATGGGCCTGGGCTACCACCGCGAGTCGCAGCGCCGCCTGCATGAGGTCACGGTGGCCAACGGCCTGCCCGCGCCGGTCATCACCAGCGCCGGCGCTTTGGTCGAGGGGCTGCAGGCCCTGGGCGCCAAGCGCGTGTCCATCATCGCGCCCTATATGAAACCGCTGACACGCATGGTGATCGACTACATCGAGAACGAAGGCATTGAAGTGATAGACAGCGTTTCGCTCGAAATCCACGACAACCTGGCCGTGGGCGCGCGCGACCCCAAGGCGCCGGCCGAGTTGTGGAAGCAGCTCAACGTCAAAGGCGCCGACGCCATCGTGGCCTCGGCCTGCGTGCAGATGCCCTCGCTGGCCTCGGTGCCGCTGATCGAGGCGGCCAGCGGCCTGCCCGTGGTGTCCAGCGCGGTCTGCACCACCTACGCGCTGCTGAAAAGCCTGGGACTGGAGCGGCGTGCGCCGAATGCCGGTACGCTGCTGTCGGGCCGCTATTAATTATTGTGAGTGACTGGCCGTTAGTCATTCACCATTCATCGCTATTCGTCGATATCCAATTATCACAACAAGGAGGCTGACCATGAACGCTTTTCCCCCAACATCCACCCTTCGCCGGCTGCTTGCCGTCACCAGTGCCACGCTGCTCGCGGGCCTTGTGAGCGGCGCCGCATGGGCCCAGGCCTATCCCAGCAAGCCCATCACGCTGGTGGTGCCCAACCCGCCGGGCGGCTTTGTCGACGCCTCGGCACGCATCCTCTCGGACTCGCTGGCCAAGGTCACCAGCCAGGCGGTAGTGGTAGACAACCGCGGCGGCGGTAGCGGCAACGTGGCCTACCAGTATGTGGCGCGCGCCAACCCCGACGGCTACACGCTGCTCAATTCCTACTCGGCCTACCACGTCGGCAATCCCGCCCTCACGCCCAAGCTGCCGTGGGCGCAAAAGGATTTCGTGCCGGTCGCGCTGATCACGGTGGCCACCAACGTGATCACGGTCCACCCGTCCATCCCGGTGAACAACCTGGGCGAGTTCATCACTTACCTCAAGGCCAATCCCGGCAAGCTCAGTTATGCGAGCCAGGGCAACGGCTCGCTCTCGCACATCGGCACCGAGATGTTCAAGCTGCAGACGCAGACCAGCATGGTGCACATTCCCTACCGCGGCTCCGGTCCGGCGCTGCAGGACGTGCTGTCGGGCCAGGTGCAGGTCTTCATCACCACGCCGCCTTCGGTGATGGGCCATGTGCAGACCGGCAAGCTCAAGGGCCTGGCCGTAGCTGGCAAAACCCGCCACCCCAGCCTGCCCGCCGTGCCGACCGCCACCGAAGCCGGCCTGAAGGGCTTCGAACTGGAAGCCTGGGTCGGTATCTTCGCCCCCGCGGGAACACCGGCCGACGTGGTGAGCAAACTCAGCGGCCAGATCAAGGCCGCCCTTGAATTGCCCGAAACCAAAACTCGCGCCGACGGCGCCGGCGTCGAACTGCGCTACCAGCCGCCCGCCGCGCTGGACGCCCTGGTCAAAAAAGAAACGGCCTTCTGGGCTAAAACCATCAAGACGGCGGGCATCAAGGCTGAGTGAGGTTCGGGCCGCGCCCCTGGGAGGGCGGTCGCCGGGAACCGGGCCGAGGCCCGGTTTTTTGTGCCTGGCGGTTTGGCTCTCTGCGCGCTCCAGGCGGCCAAAAAAAAGCCCGGGACAAACCGGGCGTGGAAGCTGGCAGGGCCAGCAAGGGAGGGAGCGGCTCATGACAAGCCGCGCTTTGAATATAGCTTCCCGGTTCTTCGGGCCTTGTAGGAGAATGCCGAAAATGCATCCCTTGATGGTTTCCAATCCCAACTCGGTGGTTGATGAGCTGATAGAGCGCATCGCGGCCATCGTGATGCGGACCTATGAGGTGGAGCAATTGCTGCCGCGGGGCAGCCAGGAGCGGCTTTCGCTGGCGGCCCATGAACTCATCAGCGCGATCTCGACGGACACCGGGCAGATCGATTTTTCCTGCGAACTGACGCTGGAAGCCGCGGAGCGCTGCAGCTCTTTTCTCGTCAAGGTGCAAGGCCAGGCCGCGTATGAAAGCCCGGTCTGGCGCATCAACGAGATCTATGAGGTGGTGGTGGATCCGCTGGACCGGGGGCCGACCGGGTTCGGCTCCCTGCAATAAGGAAACGAGCTCGCCGCAACTGCCGGCTTGTGCTCTCAATAGGTCTTAAGTACCAGCTTTCTCCTTGCCTTCTCTCTATTGTGTGTATCAGATGGGCCAATGAAGATGTTTTCCTACACGGCTTGCCGGGGCTCAAGGTCTAAAGTGGCTGTATAGGCACTGGCATCCTCGCAACGGCGAGGTGAACCGGAGCCGCCAAGGAAGAAAAATGCTCGCACTGCTTAAAGTGAAGCTCCAGCCATCGGGTGAATACATCCTCAAGGAAGCGGGTCAGGACATGACCTTTAACCAGACCATAGGCCCCGTCTCGGACGCGGGCCAGTTCTACAAGCGCGTCGCATCGCGCATCGCAGAGCTGTCGCGCGCCGGCATGCAGATCAAATACATAGACCATTCCGAAGAGGATTCGGGGCCCGGGGTGCTCTGAGCCCTTGCCGACCCGGCCATGTCTAGGCCAGGTCGAAATGCAGCAGCTTCACGGGATGAAGCTGCTCCTCGCTGAAGTTGGCCTTGTCCATGGCGGCTTTTTCGAGGTCTTCACGTCCCAGTTCCACCAGAACCACCTCGTTGTCATGGGTGCGCAGGTAAATGCGCAGCGTGATGTCCTTGGCTGACAGCAGCATCGGATGTCGTGCGGTTTCAAGGCCTGCGGGACCGGCCGCGGCCCGGCGCGACCGGCATGGTCACGGCCAGCTTGCGGGTTTGCCGAAAAGCCAGGGCGCGCGCCTCGGGATTCTGGTAGCGCGAGGGCCACAGGGTCTCGGGCGTGGTGTCCAGGGCTGCGGCCACCATTTGCTCGGCCGCCAGCCAGGGGCTGACGAGCACGCGCTGGATATGGCTGTAGCCGTATGCCTGGGCGATTTTACGAAGGCTGGTGCCCCGCTTGCGCAAGGCAGCAATGACGTCGGCGGGGTGCATATCTTCCTGTGAGATTGTTGCTTTATTTGTGCTCATGTCCACTATTCTGAGCTTGAAAGCACTGAAGTCAAGCCTGTTTATGCCCATGGTTATGAGTGTTGCTTATATTTCTATGCAAATTTCGTAGAGGGCTGGGATTCCCGTTTGCGCTTCTGTGTTCATTGACACAAAATAGTGTTCATGAGCACAAAAGAGACGGCCCCGACCGTACAGGACCCCCACCAGCCGTATCCGTTCGCTTCCGTATCGCCCGTCAAGGCCGACGAGCCGGTGGCCTGGTATCGCTACCATGCCGCGGCGGCTGCGGACAAGGCCGAGGTGAAAACCGTGCGCACCGAGGCGCGGACGGTGTTCATGCAGCAGTTCGGCCAGCGCTGCCGGGCCGCGCGCGGCGCCCGCGAGATCAACGATGTGGCCGCGGCGGTGGGCGTGCACCGAAACACCATCTGGAACGTGGAGCGCGGCGACAGCCTGCCAGACGCGTTCGAGCTCGAGGTGCTGGCCCGCGAATACAACACCACGCCGACGCAGCTGCTGGGCGGTGAGGGGCAGGATGCACCCCGCTCCACCGCGGTGCCGCACGGCGTGCGCGCGGTGCAGGCCGATGAATTGATCTACGTGCCGCTCTTCGACCTGCGCGAACAGGCTGAGGGCGCCGCCTTCACCGACGCCGACTCGGTGCTGGCCATGCGGCCCTTCGACGCGCAGTTCATCCGCTACGACCTGGGCATCGCGCACGACGACCTGGCGATGTTCGGCGTGGTGGGCACGGCCATGGAGCCGTGGCTGCATGCCAAGGATGCGGTGCTGGCCGACCTGCGCGACCGCGATGCGCTGACCGAAGGCGTGCACC
Source organism: Polaromonas sp. P1_F2 (assembly GCF_056405735.1). Taxonomy (NCBI): domain Bacteria; kingdom Pseudomonadati; phylum Pseudomonadota; class Betaproteobacteria; order Burkholderiales; family Comamonadaceae; genus Polaromonas; species Polaromonas sp. P1_F2. The sequence goes on from NZ_JBFUBN010000002.1 coordinate 389,028, forward strand.
TGATACGCCTGGACGGTGCGTTGCTGATGAAAAAACTGCAGCGCCTGCCGGGAAAAATCCTGCGGGTCAGCAGCTACAACCCGACCTACGAGCCGTTCGACATCCAGGGCCACGAGTCGGCCGACCGCGACTTCGCGGTGCTGGGCCGGGTGCGCTGGGCCGGCGTGACCTTCAACTGATCCTCCCTGCATGGAAGACGGCTGCGCGCCGCGCGTGCTGTTGCGTCTTTGCCGCGCCGCGCGCCGGCAGGTGCGGGCAGGTTCGGGCAGCGGGCGGAGCCGGCCGACAGGCCCTAAACTCGGCCCATGGACTCCCCCTCAACGACACGGCTGATCCGTAGCGTCGCCGACCTCTCGCGCGAGGAGTGGGTGGAGATGCGGCTGATCCACACCCTCATGCGCTATGCGCGGCCAGCCCTGCATTCGGCGCTGGTGTTGATCGTGGTCATGGTGGCTGTTCTCTACCACCATGTGGACACGCTGGCCCTGGGCCTCTGGGCGGCGGTGGCGGTGGCCGTGACCGTGGTCCGCTATGGCGTCGTCGGCATCTACCACCGCAGCCTGGCGGGCGTCAGCGGCCCGCGCCTGCGTGCCTTCATGGCGCGCTACGGCTGGACCTGGTCGGCCAGCGCCCTGGTCTGGGGCGCGTCCATGTTCGTCTATTTCCTGCGCGCGCCCGTGTACGACCAGTTTCTGTGCATGGTGGTGCTGGTGGGCATGGCCGGCTTCGCGGTGGGCACGTTTTCGTCCTGGCTGCCCTGCTTCAGGGGTTATGTGAACGGCCTGGGCATCTCGGTCGTGGCCGCGCTGCTCTACGATCTGATGATGGAGCGCGGGTTGCCTTCCACCTTCAACACCTACGGCATGCTGGCGCTGGTGCTGATCTACTGGGCCGTGATCCGCATCTCGGGCCAGCGCTTTCACGAGGTGCAGCGCGTCAACCTCGAACTGCAGTACGACAACTCCTCCCTGATCAAGTCGCTGACCGAGCAGAGCCGGGCGGCCCTGGAGGCCGTGGAAATCAAGAACCGCTTCATCGCCAGCGCCGCCCACGACCTGCGCCAGCCCGTGCATGCGCTGGACCTGTACGCCGGCTGGCTGGCCGCGGAGCCCGAATTCGTCGAGCAGATTACGCCCAAGATCGTGCGTTCCACCAAGGCCGTCACGGATCTGTTCAATTCTCTGTTCGACCTGGCCGGGCTGGAAACCGATCCACTCAGGGTCAACCTGCAGGAGGTGGAACTGGCGGGGCTGCTGCAGGACCTCGAGGCGCAGTACGCGCCTTTTGCCCGCGAGCGCGGCCTGCGCCTCAGGATACGCGCGGCGCCGGGCAAGGTCAGGTCAGACCCGGTGCTGCTGCAGCGGCTGGTCGGCAACCTGCTGTCCAACGCGCTGCGCAACACACACCGCGGTGGTGTGCTGATGGCGGTACGCCGACGGGGCGGCGTGCCCCGCATCGAGATCTGGGACACCGGTGTAGGCATCGCAGCTGAGCACCAGCAGGCGATCTTCCAGGAGTTCTATCGCATTCCCTTGCAGGGGACGGAGGAGGGCTTTGGGTTGGGGTTGGCCATTGTTTCGCGGCTCAGTGAGGCCTTGGGCCATCCTGTGGGGTTGGCTTCCCGGGCTGGGAGGGGAAGTGTTTTTTGGGTGGAGTTGAGGGGTTAGTGCCTGCGCGCCCTCTGCTGAGTTCTGCTGGCCGGGGGTAGCCCGGCGGCTACTCACTTTTCTTTTGCTTCGCCAAAAGAAAAGTAAGCAAAAGAAAAGGCGACCCTGGTTGCTGCGTCCCTCCGCTTCGCTGCGGGCAACCTGCGGTGCTCGGTTCAGGCGGGGTCTCGCTAAACTCGCTTCGCTCAAACAACGCGATCCCTGATCCGTCTGGACCTGCGCTCCTCGGCGCATCCACAAGGGGTGGGGAGGGAATACCAATACAGAAGAAACAAGGACTCGCCGTGGCGAGTCCTTGTTTGTCTTGGTTTGATTCTTTGTATGTTGTCTCCGCTCCCGCTCCCGATTGCCCCGTCCTGGCTGGGCCGAGGAGCGCAGAGACAAGCGGATCAGGGCCGGCGTTGTCTGAGCGAAGCGAGTTTAGCCGGACCCCGCTTGGCTCGAGCACCGCAGGTTGCCCGTAGCGAAGCGTAGGGACCCAGACTGCGGGTCGCCTTTTCTTTGGTGACTTTCTTTTGGCGAAGCAAAAGAAAGTTACTTGCCGCCGGGCAACCCCCGGCCAGCAGGCCTAAGCCAAGTTAACCGATCGACCAGGCCGCAGGCGGCCCGGAGACTGATTAGAGCAATCCCTGTGTGCGAGCCAGGTGGCTAGCCTGCGACCGGCTCTTGACGTTGAGGCGCCGGAACAAGCGCCACAAATGAACCTTCACTGTGTGCTCACTGATCTGCAGTTCTTCAGCGATGTCGCGGTTGCTCATGCCCTTGTCCAGCATCACGAGCAGCTGCTTTTGCCGCTTGGAGAGCTTTTCGGTCGGGGTGGAGGGTTCCGGGTCCAGGTCTTCGCTGAGGAAGACGCGCAGCACGTTGGAGATCTCGGTGGCGCCTGCGGACTTCTGGATGTAGGCGTCCGCACCCGCTTCGATCGAGAGATCCTCGTAGTCCTGGGCCGGCGCGGCCGACAGAACCACCAGGGGCACGCCGGGGAATTGCTGCTTGAGCTCGCGCACGCCGGAAACACCATTGGTGTCGGGCAGGCGCAAGTCCAGGCAGATCAGTTCGGGAATGCCCTGTTCCTGCACGGCGGGCATGACGGCGGCGAGCCGGTCCAGCTCGGTCACGGTGGCCTTGCTGCTCAGGCGGCGGATCAACATAACAACCGCTTCGCGCATGAGCGGGTGGTCATCTATTACAAAAATACTCATTAATCAGGTCTAAAGTATTGGTCCTATTAGCCATCGAGCATAACTGCTGTGTGTCAACTTTGGGGCATAAATAAACGGGCAATTGCGGTATTTTTTCAGAACGCTGATCCAAAAAAACAACAAGGCCCGGGCCGTGGACCGTTCCTAGGAAGCCGCCGACTCCGCAAAAAACCGCAAGGCCGCCGCCACGTCGGTGTCGCTGACGCCCGGCAAAGCCTGGACTTGTCCCTGCGCCAGCAGCCCCGCCAGGGCCGCCTGGCCGTCTTGCTGCAACGCGGCAATCATCTGCGCGGCGTCCCGCGGCGCTTCAAAGCCGCGGCTTTGCAGCAGCACCCGGGCCTCGGCGTCCTGCAGCTTGAAATAAAACAGGCCGTCCTTTTCGCGGTACTGCTTGAAGGCCGGCGTGGCGCTTTTGGCCGCCTTGGCTTTGCCGGGCGCGGCCGGGAGGGTGCCAAGGTTGCGAAGGCCCACGGCGCGCCGCAGCTCGGCCATGAAGGGCGTGGCCTCGGCACGGGCCTTTTGCGCGCCGGCCTGCAGGATGGCTTCGATCTTGCCGGGGTCGGCCATCAGGGCGTGGTAGCGCTCGCGCATGGGCGCGACTTCGCGGTCTATGCGCTCGAACAGCAATTGCTTGGCGTCGCCCCAGGCGATGCCTTCGGCGTAAGCCTTGCGTAACGCTTCGGTTTCCTCGGCGCTGGCGAAGGCCTGGTAGATCTGGAACAGCGCCGAGCCCTCGACGTCCTTGGGTTCGCCGGGCGCGCGCGAATCGGTGACGATGCCGGCGATCAGCTTGCGCATCTGCTCGCGCGGCGTGAACAGCGGAATCGTGTTGTCGTAGCTCTTGCTCATCTTGCGCCCGTCCAGGCCGGGCAGCAGGGCGACCGACTCCTCGATCACCGCCTCGGGCAGCACCAGGTGCTCGCCGTAGAGGTGGTTGTAGCGCTGGGCCATGTCGCGCGCCATCTCGATGTGCTGGATCTGGTCGCGCCCGACCGGCACCTTGTGCGTCTTGAACAGCAGGATGTCCGCGCCCATCAGCACCGGGTACATGAAAAGCCCGGCGGTGACGTCGGCGTCCGGGTCGTTGCCGGCTGCCTCGTTCTTGTCGACCGAGGCCTTGTAGGCATGGGCACGGTTCAGCACGCCCTTGCCGGTGACGCAGGTCAGCAGCCAGGTCAGCTCGGGGATCTCGGGAATGTCGGACTGGCGGTAGAAGGTCACGCGCTCCGGGTCCAGGCCGGCGGCCAGCCAGCTGGCGGCGATCTCCAGCGTGGACTGCTGGATGCGGGCGGGCTCGTCGCACTTGATCAGCGCGTGGTAGTCGGCCAGGAAATAAAAGCTGCGCACGTCGGCACGGAAGCTGGCCTGGACCGAGGGCCGGATGGAGCCGACGAAGTTGCCCAGGTGGGGCGTGCCGGTGGTGGTGATGCCGGTTAGGAAGCGGGTGGTTTTGTCGGAAGACATCATGGTGTTGAATAGAGGTGGATCGCAGGAAGGCCGCCAGCCTCAACGAAGCAGGAACATGAAGGGGCTCAGAAGCAGGCTGATGATGGCATAACCGGCCGTCATCAGCGGGCGCAGCCAGACCGTTCCCACGATGCCAATGACGGCCAGGCCCAACACCACAAAAAAGCCCCAGGGTTCGACGCGCGACAGCCATTGCGCCAGCTTCATGGGCAACAGGCCGATGAGGATGCGGCCGCCATCAAGCGGTGGCAGCGGGAAAAGGTTAAACGCCCACATGGCGAGATTGACCATGACGCCCGCCTGCGCCATTTTGAGAAAGAACAACTCCTCCACACCCAGGGCTCCCATCGTCAGCAGGCCGAATGCCCAGAGGAAGGCCTGGGCGAAGTTGGACATCGGGCCTGCCAGCGACACCCAGATCAGGTCCCGCTTGGGGTTGCGTAGCCGGCTGAAATCCATGGGCAGGGCCTTCGCATAGCCAAAAAGAAGCGCCCCCGAGGTTGCGAAGTACAGCAGCAAGGGCACGGCGATGGTGCCAATGGGGTCGATGTGCCGGAGGGGATTCAGGCTGATGCGCCCCATCTCTTCCGCGGTGGTGTCGCCGAAATAACGGGCGGCCTCGCTTCGGGCCACGCCGTACATGGTGATGGCGAACAGCACTGGCAAGGCGTAAATGGCGACGGTCTGAATCAGGTTGGCGATATCCATGCTGAATTATGACCCCCACGGTCGCTCACTTCGTGTAGCTCCCGAGGCCTTGCAGGCCGCGGCTCGCGAGACGCTTCGCCCCTGTCGCCCGTCCAAGCCTGCGCAGGCAGGCTTGGAGCCGCGGGCTCCAGCCCCTCGGGGGCCGCTGCGCCTGCGGCCTGGCAAAGCCAGTTCCGCGGCCCCTGCTTGAAGGGAAGTCCGCGAGCTAAAGGCCCAGCAAGGCCAAGTCGCCCCGGCCCTGCCGCACCACCACGGGCTCGCCGCCTTCGCCCATGGGCGTCAGGTCTATCACCGTGGTGGCTTCCTGGTGGCAGGCGCCGGCGTCTATCACGGCGGCCAGTTCATGCTCCAGCAATTCGCGTATCTCGTGCGCGTCGTTGAGCGGCTCGCCGCCGCCGCGCGGGATCAGCGTGGTGGCCAGCAGCGGCGCGCCATGCAGCTCGAGCAGCGCCTGCAGCACCTTGTGCTCGGGCACGCGCAGGCCTATGGTCTTGCGCGAAGGGTGGCTCACGCGGCGCGGCACTTCCTTGCTGGCTTCGAGGATGAAGGTGTAGGGCCCGGGCGTGGCGGCTTTCAGCAGGCGGAACTGTTTGTTGTCCACGCGCGCGTAATTGGCCAGCTCGCTCAAGTCGCGGCACAGCAAAGTCAGGTGGTGCTTGTCGTCCACCCCGCGTATGCGGCGCAGGCTGTCGGCCGCGGCCTTGTCGTCGAGGTGGCAGACCAGGGCATAGCTGGAATCGGTCGGCACGGCCGCGATGCCGCCACGCTCCAGCAGCGCCACCGCCTGCTTGAGCAGCCGGGTGTGCGGATTGTCGGGGTGGACTTCAAAAAACTGGGCCATGGTGTCAGATGCTTCTCAGAGCGGCGGATTCAAGACTCGACGGGTTCGATCGGCACGCGGCTCTGGCGCACCGCCAGCCAGGCGCCCACCGCGCCGCAGATGGCGATCATCGCCATGCCCAGCATGGACCAGCGGTCCGGCACGTGCGAAAACGCGATCCAGCCGCCCAGCATGGCGAAGCCGATCTGCGCATAGATGAAAGGCGTGAGCGTGGACACCGGCGCGCGGCCATAAGCCAGGATCATCATGAAATGGCCGACCGTTCCCATCAGGCCCATGAGGCACAGGCTGGCCCACAGCGTCCAGGAGTCCAGCGAGGCCCAGACAAAGGGCAGGGCCAGCGAGGCGGCCAGCGTGCCCACCCAGCCGGTGTAGAAATGCATGGTCAAGGGGTCTTCGGTGCGCGCCAGCCGGCTGGTCAGGATCTGGAACCAGGCATTGCAGATCACCAGCCCCAGCGGCAGCAGCATGGCCCAGTTGAAGTCGTCGCCGTCGGGCCGGATGATGATGATCGTGCCCGCGAAGCCGCCCACCACCAGCGTCCAGCGCAGCCAGGACACGCGCTCACCCAGCGTCAGCGAGGCCAGCAGCGTGATGACCAGCGGCGTGATCATCACGATGGCGGTGAACTCGCCCACCGGCATGTGCCTCAGGCTGAAGAACGCAAAAAGGCTGGTGAACAGCAGCAGCAGGCCGCGCAGCAGCTGGAACTTCGGGTGCGCCGTGCGCAGCACCGAGAGGCCGCGCGTAGGCAGCACCGCCAGGGTGGTGGCTATTGCCTGGAAGGCATAACGGAACCACAGCGCCATCAGCAGCGGCACGCTGTTGGAAATGACCTTGGTGGTGGTGTCCAGCACCGCGAAACAGCCGACCGCGCCCACCAGGAGCGCAATGCCGGTCGGGGCGTGGGAGTAGTGGTTTTTGGCGGAACCGGCCATCACTGGATGCGGTCCGCCAGCAGTTCCCAGACCGGTGTCAGTTCACCCGGCAGGAAGGGCAGGGTGCCCAGGTCGGTGTGGCTTTCGTCGGGGCTGTGGAAGTCGCTGCCGCGCGAGGCGGCCAAGCCGAATTCCTTGGCCGTTTCGGCGTACTTGAGGTATTCCTGGGGCGTGTGGCTGCCCGTGACCACCTCCACGCCGCGCCCGCCGTGGGACTTGAACTCGGTGAACAAGGCGTATTCCTCGTTAGGGGTGAACTTGTAGCGGCCCGGGTGGGCGATCACCGCGACACCCTGGGCCTGGGTGATCCAGGTCACGGCGTCGCGCAGCGTGGCCCAGCGGTGCGGCACGTAGCCGGGCTTGCCTTCGGTCAGGTATTTGCGGAAGACTTCGTTGGTTTCGCGGCACACGCCGCTTTCGACCAGGAAGCGCGCGAAGTGCGTGCGCGAGATCAGCTCGGGGTTGCCGACGAACTTCAGCGCGCCCTCGTAGGCACCCTTGATGCCGGCCTTGGCCAGCGAGTCCGACATTTCCATCGCGCGCTGCTCGCGCCCGCCGCGCGTGTTGCGCAGGCCTTGCATGATGTCGGGGTTTTCGGCGTCAAAACCCAGGCCCACGATGTGCACCGTTTGCCCGGCGAAGGTGACGGAAACCTCGGTGCCCGTCAGGTAGTGCATGCCCTGGGCCTTGGCGGCCGCCGCGGCGCGCTGCTGGCCGCCGATTTCGTCATGGTCGGTCAGGGCCCAGAGTTCCACCCCGTTGGCCTTGGCCCGTTCGGCCAGCGCCTCGGGTGTCAGCGTGCCGTCCGAGACCACAGAGTGGCAATGCAGGTCGGCATTCAGGATGTTTTGCGGGGTCACATCGACATTTTAGGCTTTATGACTGCCAGCTGCAGTGCGCGCTCACATATCCCTGGTGGTGCCTCCGACCACCGGGCTACTACAAGCCCAAGGCTGTCAGCTCTGGCGAGAGGTTTTCCCAGGGCACGTCAAAGCCCGGCGTGCCGCGCTGCGGCGGCGGCGCATGGCTGCGCAGGGCCCAATGGGCGCCGGCCAGCACGCTGTCGATAAGCGGCACGCCGACCCCGGGCTGCAGGGCCGCGGCCATGCCGGCCAGGCCCGCGCCGCCCAGAATCACCGCCTGCGCGCCCAGCTGGCGCACCGCATCGCGGCAGGCCTGGGCCAGCAGGGTGCGCGCGGCGGCCGGGTCGGCGGCGAGCTGCGCGCCGGTCGGCGCCACGGTGTGGATGCCGGCCAGCGAAGGCGCATGGCCCAGAGCCTGGGCCAGCCGCTGCAGCATGGGCCCCCAGCGCTCGCCCCCGGTGACGATGGCAAAGCGGCCATGGCGCGCCGCCTCGATGAAGGCCGCCTCGGCCAGGCCGGTGACCGGCACCGGGCTGCTTTCGCGCAGCGCCAGCAGCCCTGGGTCGCCAAAGCAGCCTATCAGCACCGCGTCGGGCGCTTCCTTCGCGCCGGCCAGGGCAGCCGCCCAGGCGTCCAGCGTGGCATGCGCGGCCACCGCGTAACTGGCTTCGTCCGAAATATAGGGCGCGCCGAAACGCGCGGTGACGGTGCTGACCTGCACGTGCAGCCCGGCGGCGGCCTGCACATGGGTTTGCAGCAATGCGCTGACCGACGCTGAAGTATTCGGATTGATGACCAAAAGCCTACGCATGCCCGCCGCGCCCTACACCATTCCCGAGAACAGCGCCGACAGATCCGGCGCCTCGCCCGCCGGCGGCGTGAACTGCAGCTGCGACTCCAGGCGCGTCAGGTGCTCGCGCATGTGGCGCGTCGCTTCCCGCGCGTCGCGCAGGCGGATGGCATCCAGCAGCACGCGGTGTTCGCGGCAGCCGCAGGCGGCGGCTTCATCACGGCTGTCCTTGTGGCCTGTGCTGTAGGTCATCAGGATCAGCGAGGTGCGCGAGGTCAGTTCGCGCAGGATGCGGCCCAGCGTCTGGTGGCCGGCGCGCTCGGCGATCTGCAGGTGGAAGTCGCCCGACAGCCGGATCGCGCGGTGCATGTCGCCGGCCAGCCGCGCGGCCTCCTCGTCGTCAATGCAGCGCTTGAGCTGCCGCATGTCGGCCTCGTTGGCCCTGGCGATGAACAGCTCCACCAGCGTGGGCTCTATCAGCCGGCGGACCTCGAAGACCTCGCGCGCTTCCTGTTCGGTCGGCTGGGCCACGGTGGCGCCGCGATTGGGGATCAGGGTGACCACCTGCTCATTGGCCAGGCGCACCAGCACCGGGCGTATGCGCGTGCGCGACACGCCGAAGGCGCCGGCCAGCTTGTCTTCCCCCAGTTTGGTGCCCGGCGGCAGGCGGTGGTCCAGGATGGCCGAGACCACGCGCTCATACATCTCGCTGTCGGTCAGGGGCGTTGCGGGGGCTGCCGTATTCGCGGGGGTCATCGATGTCCTTTTTTCTGCCGCCTGCCGAGCCACCAGGCCAGGCCCATGGCCAGGGCCATGACCCCCAGCGACACCACGGTGGTGACGGTGCCCAGCGCATAGATGGACGGCGTGGTGACGGTGGTCGTCAGGCCCTGCAGTTCCAGCGGCAGCGTGTTGACGTCGCCGATGGCCTGCGAGGTGCGGGCGATTTCGTCCCAGCTCAGGGTAAAGCCGAACATGCCGATGCCCACCACCGAGGGCGCGACCAGCGGCAGCACCACATGGCGAAAGCCCTGCCACGGCGTGGCGCCCAGGTCGCGCGCGGCTTCCTCGTAAGCCGGGTTGAAGCGGTTGAACACGGCGAACATGATCAGCAGGCCGAAGGGCAGCGTCCAGGTCAGGTGCGCACCCAGCGCCGAGGTAAAGAGGCCCAGCGCCGTGCCGTAGTCTTCCAGCGCGCCGGACATGCCGAACAGCTCCAGCGCCTTCTTGATGCCGTTGTCCAGCAGGCGGAACTCCAGGCCTATGCCCAGCGACACGATGATGGACGGCATGATCAGGCTGGACACCACCACAAAAAACAGGGTGTTGCCGCCCGCGAGCTTTTTGCGGAAGGCCAGGCCGGCCAGCACCGACAGCACGACCGTGAACGCCGTCACCGCCAGGCCCAGGCCCAACGAGCGCTTGAGCGCCGCGCCTATGTCCACCACGCCCAGCCCCTCGGCCAGTTTGTGGAACCAGTGCAGCGAGACACCGCGCAGCGGAAAGGTCAAGCCGCCTTCCGGGCCCTGGAAGCTCAGCAGCACGATGACGAACATCGGGCCGTAAAGGAAGAGCACGAACAGCGCGAAGAATGCGGCGAGGAACCAGAAACCGGCAGAGCGTTTATCGGACATAGCTTAGAACCTCCGCAGGAGGGGCCGCAGCGCCGGGCCGCCCCAAGCAAGGCCAGCCCCCTCGGGGGGCAGCGTAGTACACGAAGTGACAAGCGTGGGGGTCATAGTTCTTTGCGGATGTCGACCAGCCGCGTCAAGGCCCAGATGATCATCAGCACCAGCGCCAGCAGGATCACCGCATTGGCCGCCGCCAGCGGGAACTGCAGGTAGGACGTCTGCACCTGGATGACCTTGCCGATGGAGGCGATCTGCTGGCCACCCATGACGCCTATGGTCACGAAGTCGCCCATCACGATGGTGATGACAAAGATGGAGCCGATGATGATGCCGGTGCGCGACAGCGGCACGATGACGTTCCACAGCGTCTGCCAGGCCGAGGCTCCGCTGTCGTTGGCCGCCTCGATCAGGCTGCGGTCGATTCGCATCATCGAGTTGAAGATGGGCACGATCATGAACATCGTGTAGAGGTGCACAAAGGCCAGCACCACCGAAAAGTCCGAGAACAGCAGCCACTCCACCGGCTGGTTCACCACGCCCATGCCCGTCAGGCTCTGGTTGACCAGGCCGTTGCGGCCCAGCAGCGGCACCCACGAAATCATGCGGATCACATTGGACGTCCAGAACGGGATGGTGCACAGCACGAAGAGCAGCGTCTGCACCCCTTGCGAGCGCACGTGAAACGCCAGGAAGTAGGACACCGTGAAACCCGTCACCAGCGTGATCAGCCAGACCAGGAAGCTGAACTTGAAGGTCGACAAATAGGTCTTGAAGGTCACGCACAGCTCGGCGGTGTTGCCGCAGCCGTCGAAGATGGCCAAGTAGTTCTTCAGCGTGAAGCCCGGCAGCAACTCGTATTCATTGAAGTCCCAGAAGCTCACCGCCAGCACCAGCGCCAGCGGGACCAGGAAGAACAGCACAAACACCGCCGTCAGAGGCAGCGCCTGCCACCAGGCGGCAAGGCTGCGGCCCGGTGCGCGCGTGGGTGAAGGCAAGGATGCGGTAGGTGTGCTCATGTGCTGGGTCTTGTTCTTGTTCCCTCTCCCCCTGGGAGAGGGTTAGGGTGAGGGCAGCAGCGCGCGCCGCCGGCCCTCACCCCACCCTCTCCCAGAGGGAGAGGGAGTAAGAAGGCAATGCGGTCAGGCTGCTACGAACTCATTCCATTTCTGAACCATGTAATTGTTCTCATCCATCACCGCATTCCAGCAGGCAATCCCGCCCATGCGCGCTTCGTAGCTGCCGCCGTCGCGCACCGCGCCGGCCTTGGCCAGCACGTCGCCGGTGGGGCTCTTGATGTCCTGCGAAGCGGGCTTGCCTTCCATCCAGTAGGCCCACTCATAGGCTTCCATCTTGGCCTTGGCGGTTTCCAGCACGGCGCTGTAATAGCCCTGGCGGTTCAGGTAGGCGCCGGCCCAGCCGTCGAGGAACCAGTTGATGAATTCATAAGCGCCGTCCAGCTTCTTGCCCGACAGCGTGGCGGGCAGGCCGAAGCCGGCGGCCCAGGCGCGATAGCCTTCCTTGAGCGGCTGGAAGTTGCAGGCGATGCCCTTGGTGCGCACGGCCGTCACGGCGGGGCTCCACATGGACTGGATCACCACCTCGCCCGACGCCATCAGGTTGACCGACTCGTTGAAGTCCTTCCACAGCGCGCGGAACTGGCCCGCCTTCTTGGCCTCGATCAGGGTGGCGATCGTCAGGTCGATCTCCTTCTTCGTCATGTTGCCCTTGTCCGGGTATTTGTAGATGCCTTTGGCCTCCACCACCATGGCCGCGTCCATGATGCCGATGGACGGGATGTTCAGGATGGCGGCCTTGCCCTTGAACTCGGGGTTCAGCAGCTCGGCCCAGGAACTGATGGGGCGCTTGATCAGGTCGGGGCGTATGCCCAGCGTGTCGGCGTTGTACACCGTGGGAATCAGCGACATGAACTGCGTTGGGCTCTTGGCGAAGACCTTGCTCTTTTCGCCTTCGAGGTAAATCACCTTCTTGGGCGCCGTGCCCTGGTCGCCCACGGCCTTGCCGGCCACCGTGCCGGTGGTGAACAGCGAGGTGATCTTGTCGGCGTTCTTGATCTTCTTCGTGTCTATGCCCTTGAGGTTGCCGGTGGGCACGATCTTCTTGAGCGAGAAGTACTCGGTGTCTATCAGGTCAAAGCTGTTGGGCGCGGTCACGGCGCGCTTGGTCACGTCGTCGGTGGTGACAGCCACGTACTGGATGGTGATGCCGGTGTCGGCCTTGAATTTTTCGGCAATCGCCTTGTCCTGGTTCACCGCGGTGCCCAGGTAGCGCAGCACGATTTTTTCCTGCGCATGCACGGCGGGAAACATGCCCGTGGCCAGGATGCCGGCCGTGCCCTTGAGCAGGGAACGGCGGGCCACGCCGCCTGCCGGTGTGTCGGCGGCGATGTCTTGGGGAGCTTGTTGATCAGGAAGAGCGTCGGACATGGTGAAAACTCCTGGTGAAGCGGTTGAGGAAAAATGATCTTCAGGGCGAGGGGGCAAGAAATGAAGGCGGGTCGCAGTCATTGATCAGGCTGCCAGCGAGTGCGCCGCCTCGGGTGCCCACGACAGCTGCACGCTGTCGCCGGGCGCATAGGGCCGGGCCGCGAACGCCGCTTCCGGCACCATCACCGACAGCTCGGCCGTGCTGCTGGCGCTCAGCGACACGCCGGGGTTCTGCAGGCCCAGCAGCACATAGGTGCCCTGGTACTCGACGTCGGTGACCACCGCCCGCCGGTTGTGCGCCGCGTCGGGCGCCGCCTGGCCGGCCGGGGTAATCTGCATGTGGTCGGTGCGCACGCCTATGCGGCCCGCCGGCGTGTCCAGCACGTTGTGGCCGCCCATGAAACGCGCGACGAATTCGCTCGCGGGCCGGTTGTAGACGTCGTGGGGTGAACCCACCTGCTCGATCAGCCCGTGGTTCATCACCACCATGGTGTCGGCCAGCGCCATCGCTTCTTCCTGCGAATGCGTGACGTGGATGAAAGTCAGGCCCAGCTCTTTCTGCCAGCGGCGCAGCTCGGCGCGCATCTGGATGCGCAAAAAAGGGTCCAGCGCCGACAGCGGCTCGTCCAGCAGCAGCACGCGCGGCTGCGTGATCAGCGCGCGCGCCAGCGCCACGCGCTGCTGCTGCCCGCCCGACAGCTCGGCCGGCTTGCGTTCGGCCAAGTGGCCCATCGCCACCCGCTCCAGCAGGTCGCCGGCCTGTTGCCGCCGCGCCGCCTTGTCCACGCCTTTCATCTTGAGGCTGAAGGCCACGTTGTCCAGCGCCGACAGGTGCGGGAACAGCGCGAAGCTCTGGAACATCATGGCCGTGCCGCGGCCGGCGGCCGGCAGGTTGGTGATGTTGCGGTTGTCCAGCAGGATGTCCCCGCTGGTGACGGACTCATGGCCCGCCATCATGCGCAGCGTCGTGCTTTTGCCGCAGCCCGAAGGCCCCAGAAGGCAGCAGTAGCTGCCGCTGGCGATGCGCAGGTTGATGCCGTCCACCGCCGGCCGGTCCTGCGGCGCGTACCGCTTGGTCAGCGCGACGGCTTCAATGGCGGCGGGCGTGGGGCTGGCAAGGGCGTTCATGCCAGCCTTGAGTGCAAGGCTTGTGCCAGGTTTTGTATGCGATTGGCGGCGAGATTGTGTACAAAATTCCTGCTTCTGGTGCCCATTCGCCCCTATCGGGTGCAAAAGCCACCGGCCACGGTGCGCGATGGAGACCCTGTCGCGGCTGCGGCTTCAAGGCCGCCGGTGATGGCCTACCATGGCGCTTACCTTTCCGGAATCCCCATGATCACCCTGCACCACCTGAACAACTCCCGCTCGCAGCGCATTCTCTGGCTCATGGAAGAGCTGGGCTTGCCCTACGAAATCCAGCGCTACCAGCGCGACCCCAAGACCATGCTGGCCCCGCCCTCATTGCGGGCCGTGCACCCCCTGGGCAAGTCGCCCGTGATCACCGACGGCGAGCTCACGCTGGCCGAATCGGGCGCCATCATCGACTACCTGGTGGGGCGCTACGGCGCCGGCCGGCTGGCCCCCGTGGCCGGCACGCCCGAGCACCTGCGCTACACCTACTGGCTGCACTACGCCGAAGGTTCGGCCATGCCGCCGCTCTTGCTCAAGCTGGTGTTCGACAAAATCGAGAACTCGCCCATGCCGTTTTTTGTGAAGCCGATCGCCCGCGGGATTGCCGGCAAGGTCAAGAAGACCTTTATCGAGCCGCAGCTGCGCCAGCACCTGGACTTCCTGGAAATGTCGCTGCCCCAGGGCGGCTGGTTCGCCGGCGCCGACTTCAGCGGCGCCGACATCCAGATGAGCTTCCCGCTGGAAGCGGCCGCCGCGCGCGGCGGGCTCAATGAAAGCCGGCCGCGCCTGATGGATTTCCTGGCGCGCATCCACGCCCGGCCTGCGTACCAGCGCGCGATTGAGCGCGGCGGCGAGTTCGGCCTGCAGTGATGCTGCGGTTTCCTCCTTCCCCCGCCGGGGGAAGGCCGGGATAGGGGCTCTCCGGCCTGCGATCCGGAAAAGACCCGAAAAACTCAGATTTCCGCGCCCTCGACCAGGAAACGCACCCGCTTCACGCCCTGCCACTCGTCCGCATCCAGCCGGAAGGCCAGCTTGACCCGCGCCGGCAAGGCCTCGGTATGGCCGAACCAGATGCCGTCCACCGGCTGGCCCTGGTGCTTGAGTTTGAGCGCCAGGTGTTTTTCGCCGACCAGGCGCTGCGACACCACTTCCACGATTTCGCTGAAGGTCGGCGCGGCAAAACCCTGGCCCCAGACTTCCTTGTGCAGCGTGTCGACCAGGTCGGCGCGCCGGTATTCGGGCGCCAGCGGGCCGTCGGTGTCCATGCGGCGCGTCAGCGTGGCCGCGTCCAGCCATTCATGCGCCACCTGCTGCAGCGCCTGCTCGAAGAGCTCGAAATTTTCCTCGGCGATGGTGCAGCCCGCCGCCATCGCGTGGCCGCCGAAGCGCAGCATCACGCCCGGGTGGCGCTTGGTCATCAGGTCCAGCGCATCGCGCAGGTGAAAGCCGGGGATGGATCGGCCCGAACCCTTGAGCTCGTGCTCCTTGCCCGGCGCCTGGCTCGCGGCAAACACAAAGGTCGGCCGGTGCAGCTTGTCCTTGATGCGCGAGGCCACGATGCCCACCACGCCCTCATGGAACTCCGGGTCGAAAATCGCGATGGCCGGCGGCGGCTCTTCGTCCTCGTCGATCATCGCGTCGGCCGCCAGCTGCGCCTGCTCGCGCATGCCGGCCTCGATGTCGCGGCGCTCGCGGTTGATGCCGTCCAGCGTTTTCGCGAGTTCCTCGCCGCGCGCCGCGTCGTCGGTCAGCAGGCATTCAATGCCCAGGGTCATGTCGCTGAGCCGGCCCGCCGCGTTGATGCGTGGGCCCAGCGCGAAGGCGAAGTCAAAGGTGGTGGCTACCGCCGCCTGCCGGCCCGCCGCGCTGAACAGACCCGCCAGGCCGGCCGGCAAGTGGCCGGTGCGTATGCGCTTGAGGCCTTGCGCCACCAGGCGGCGGTTGTTGGCGTCCAGCTTGACCACATCAGCCACCGTGCCCAGCGCCACCAGCGGCAGCAGCGCATCGAGCTTGGGCTGGCTGGCCGCGTCGAATACCCCACGCGTACGCAGCTCGGCCCGCAGCGCCAGCAGCACGTAAAACATCACGCCGACGCCGGCAATCGATTTGCTCTCAAACGTGCACTCCGGATGGTTGGGGTTCACGATCACGTCGGCCTCGGGCAGCACCACCAGCCCGTCCTTGAGTGCCGGCAGGTGGTGGTCGGTCACCAGCACCCGCATGCCGAGTTCGCGCGCGCGCGCCACGCCGTCCATGCTCGCGATGCCGTTGTCCACCGTCACCAGCAGGTCGGCGCCGCCGGCCTTCACGCGCTCGGCAATCGGCGCCGTCAGGCCGTAGCCGTCGGTCACGCGGTCCGGCACCAGGTAACCCACATGCGGCGCGCCCAGCAGCTTGAGGCCGCGCAGCGCCACGGCGCAGGCCGTCGCGCCGTCGCAGTCGTAATCGGCCACCACGCAGATTTTCTGGCCGGCGGCCATCACATCGGCCAGCAGCTTGGCTGCCTCCAGCGCGCCGCGCAGCGACGAAGGCGGCAGCAGCCGGCCCAGGCCGTCGTCGAGTTCGTCAATCGAATGCACGCCCCGCGCCGCATACAGCTGCGCCAGCAGCGGGTGGATGCCGGCCTGTTGCAGCGCCCAGACGCTGCGCGGCGGGACTTCGCGTACCTGGATTTTCATGAGGGGGTCAAAACTCTCTATATATATGAGGGGGTGTCTGGGCGCAGGGAATGCCGGGCGTTTTACAGCCGTTCCAGCACGGTCAACAAAGGGGTGGGCGACAGGCTTCCGGCGATTTTGGCGAAGAAGCCTTGCCGTGCCGTTGCAAACGTCGTCGCGCCGCGCTCTCCGCACAGCGTCAGCCGCACGGTCTCGCCCGCGCGCTGGCGCGCCAGCAGGGCGGCGATCTCGTTCGCATCCAGCGCCGCCCAGGCCTGGGCATAAGCCGCCCAGTCGTCGGCGAACACGGCTTGCGCCAGGCTGCGCGGCACGGCTACTTGCTCCCTCTCCCTCTGGGAGAGGGTTGGGGTGAGGGCCGACGGCCTGTGCGCCTGTCCTGGAGGATGAATCGGGGCTGTGTCGACAGGCTGTGAATGGATTGACGGCTGCTGGCCCTCACCCCCGCCCTCTCCCAGGGGGAGAGGGAGAAAATCCAGAGCGCCCGAGCCGCTAAGCCAGAAGGAGTTGACCGGCAGCTGGCGCCGCGCCGCGCGCTCGTCGTTGAGCGCATGCGTGTACAGCAGCATCTGCATCTCGTTTTGCAGCAGCTTCATCTTGCGCGCCGTGCTGTTGGCGTCGTTCTTGTCCTGCTTGGGCAGCCAGGGGTCCACATTGCGGCCCAGCACCCGGTCCAGCGAGGCGGTCGGCAGGCTGCGAAACAGCTCGCCCTCGGCCAGCCAGCGCGCCGGTCCCAGCGCGGGAACGTAGTGGATCGTGATGCCGTCGTCGATGAAATAAGGCTGCATGGCCGCCAGCAGCGCGCGTGATTCACCTTCCTGCAGGCCCAGCGCGGCCGGGTCCGTCAGCGTTGCATGCTCGCGGCCCATGGCCCAGTGGCAGGGCGTGATCCAGGCCCAGGCCTTGGCCGTGGCGGCCGGCAGGTGCAGCGCCGCATCGCGCGCCGCCCAGGGAATCAGGCCGTCCGCCGTACCCGAATCCGCCAGGCCCAGCGCCGGGGCCAAGGCCCGTTCATGCGGCGGCGACAGCGTGTGGGCATCCGCTTCATCAGTGTGCACTGACTTCATGCCCTTCAGCAGCTGGCCCAGGTTGCGCGTGCTGTCGGCCGGCAAAGCTTTCATCGTGGGCAGCCAGGCCTCCGCGCTGCAGGCCGCAAAGGGAAGCAGCAGCTGCGGCCCTGTGAAAGGGGTGGGGGAATTGGCTGACATGGGGCTATTGTCCGGGATGCAACAATACCCGCATGCAAATTCCCTACGAGCTGATATTGGGCTGGCGCTACACCCGCGCCGGCCGCGCCACCCGGCGCAACGGTTTTATCTCTTTTATCTCGGGTGTCTCCATGCTGGGCATCGCGCTCGGCGTCGCGGCCCTCATCATCGTGCTCAGTGTGATGAACGGCTTCCAGAAGGAAGTGCGCGACCGCATGCTGGGCGTGATCTCCCACATCGAGGTCTTCGCCCCGGGCGGCGTCGCGCTTCCCGACCCCGCCAAAACCCTGGCCGAAATCAAGGCCAACCCGCAGGTCACCGGCGCCGCCACCTTTATCGCGGCCCAGGCCCTGCTGGCCCGCGGTGAAGACATGAAGGGCACCATCGTGCGCGGCATAGACCCGGCGCTTGAAGGCCAGGTTACCGACCTTGCCGTGACCTCGGCGCCCACGCTGGCCAAGCTGGTGGCCGGCAATTTCGGCGTGGTGCTGGGCGGCGAGCTGGCCCGAGCCATGGGCGTGCGCGAGGGCGACACCGTCACCCTGATCGCGCCCAGCGGCCAGGTCACCCCGGCCGGCGTGGTGCCGCGCCTCAAGCAGATGACGGTGGTTGGCACTTTTGATTCCGGCCATTACGAATACGACTCGGCCCTGGTCATGATGCACCAGGAAGACGCCGCGAAAATCTTCCGCCTCGAAGGCCCCACCGGCATACGCATACGCCTGAAAGATTTGCACCAGGCGCGCGAAGTCGCTTATGAACTGTCGAGAAGCCTCAGCGGCGACTTGCTGATCCGCGACTGGACGCGCCAGAACAAGACCTGGTTCGCCGCCGTGCAGCTCGAGAAACGCATGATGTTCATCATCCTCACGCTCATCGTCGCGGTAGCGGCCTTCAACCTCGTCAGCACCCTGGTCATGACGGTCACCGACAAACGCGCCGACATCGCCATCCTGCGCACCCTGGGTTCCAGCCCGAAAAGCATCATGAAAATCTTCATGGTCCAGGGCGCGCTGGTCGGCGTCATCGGTACGCTTTCGGGCCTGCTGCTGGGCCTGGGCATCGCCTTCAACATCGACGTCATCGTGCCGGCGATAGAGCGTGCGCTCAACGCCAGCTTTTTGCCCAAAGACATTTACCTGATCAGCCGCATGCCGAGTGAACCGCAATACGCCGACATCATGCCCATCGTTGTCATCTCCCTGGTGCTGTCCTTCCTGGCCACCATCTACCCCAGCTGGCGCGCCAGCCGTGTGAACCCAGCGGAGGCTCTCCGCTATGAATGATCAAACCATGAGCTCAGCTTCCCCTTCTTCACTCCCTCTCCCCCTGGGAGAGGGCAGGGGTGAGGGCCAGCGGCCTCAAACCAACGGCGAAGTGGTTTTAAAAGCTAGCGCCCTCACCAAACGCTTCCACGAAGGCCTGATCGATTTGACGGTGCTTCACGGCGTCGACCTGCAAGTCCACGCCGGCGAAACCCTGGCCATCGTCGGCGCCTCGGGTTCCGGCAAAAGCACGCTGCTGCATTTGATGGGCGGCCTCGACGCGCCCACCAGCGGCCAGGTTGAATTGAAGGGCCAGACGCTCTCAGCCTTGTCGCCCCAGCAGCAAGGTGACTTGCGCAACAAGCACCTGGGTTTTGTCTACCAGTTCCACCACCTGCTGCCCGAATTCAGCGCTCTCGACAACGTCGCCATGCCCCTGTGGATACGCCGCGAGTCCCCGGCCGAATGCGCACGCATCGCCACCAAGATGCTGGCCGCCGTCGGCCTCAAGGACCGCATCCACCACCGCCCCGCCGAACTCTCAGGTGGCGAACGCCAGCGCGTCGCGATTGCGCGTGCGCTCGTCACGCAGCCCGCTTGCGTGCTGGCTGATGAGCCGACCGGTAACCTGGACAGGTCGACGGCCGACGGCGTGTTTGAACTGATGCTGCAACTTGCGCGCGACTTCGGCACGGCCTTTGTGCTGGTCACGCACGATGAAACGCTGGCCGCGAGATGCGGGCGGCGGTTCAGGCTGGTGTCGGGGCGGTTGTCGGAGTGGGCTTGAGCGGCTGCGTCGGACATGGCGTGCCGCGTCGACGGCAGCCTCCACTGTGAGGACTAGCGCTTCGTGTTACTTTGTCACGCATTCCCAAAATGAGCCTTAAACATTGGTTTCTTGCAAGCGCAATTGCCGTGCACGGCGCTGCTCAGGCCTTGTCGCCGGTTCGGGTTGAGCATGTTCGAGCCATCGAGCTGCCTGTGCATGCAGTAGCTTTGTCGGCGGCATCAAGAACAGAACTTCGCGAGTGGATTGAGTCACTGCGCGGCAATCGAGGGTTGTGTCGCTTTGAAGTAGCCGTGATCATGGGATGGGCCTCAAGGGATGAAGGCGACGCGCACCGAAGAAGCCAACTTGCCAAAATGCGAGCGGAGTATGTGGCGCATCAGCTAATGGGAAACTCACTGCCTCTGTCGAACACTTTCGTATCGGAAGGTGATTTGCAAATATCCGGCCCTTCACCTCCAAGCCGGGGAGTTACCGTTTACGTGCTGGGGTACCCGGCGATGGACGACTGTACTTCCTTCCGGGAGTACACGGCGGATACCGCCGCACAGGTGCGCGCGAGAAGGGCGGCCGTGGCCCAGCATCCGCGTGATCTCAAACCTGGAAGCCGAAACGATCGCCGAACCGGTCCCTGATTTATGCCGCGTTGTGAACGCCAGTGGTGTGCATGCTGGCCGATGAGCCCACCGGCAACCTGAGCCGCAGCACCATCAACGGCGTGTTTGAACTGACGCTGCAACTCGTGCGTGATTTCGGCACGGCTTTTGTGCTGGTCACGCATGACGAGACGCTGGCAGCTCGCTGCGGGTGGCGCTTCAGGCTGGTGTCGGGGCGCTTGTCGGAGTGGAACTCACTGCCGCTCGTTTGAACCCGGGCGGATGGACGCTTGCGCCGCGCCGGCATGAACTTGTGCAGCGCGATGTGCGGGGCGATTCCTGGCGAAGGCGAGAAACCAGAACGCAGCACCCGTCACTGCGCCATATCCTCCGAAGGCCAACGCATCCGACCCATTCACAATGCCGGTCGCGTCAAGACTGCTGAAACCGCTAAGGAAGGACGCCAGGACTCCCAGGGCTGAGGACACAACGATGATTCGCCAGGGCTCGCGCCAGCCGCGGAGCCGGAAATAAAGATAGGCGGGAATGCCGGTCATTGAGAAAAGATAGGCAAAGGGCGCGACGACGAAGATCCAGCTGAAGTGGCGATGCAGCGCGGCGGCCACGATGCAAGGCGCCAGGGGAGCCAGAAGGAAAGCCGCTATGGTGCGCTCGCGCCTGTGCTGTATCCGGCTTTCGAAATACGCGGCGCATAGCCTTAAATGCCGCATGCCATGATCGAGGCATTTCCGGGTAAAACTGTCTGTTATCGGCCCCATCTTGTTGGACAAGACGATTGACGGCCTTTCGGACAAAAACAAAAGAGCGGTGGCCGCCGCGATTGAAATCACCGCGAGCGACATGATGGACAGCGCCATGGTCAAAGCATAGGAAAATCCGTAACCGAGCATCGCCATCGCGCTCGCGCATACAAAGGAATTCAGGAGCGGCACGTGGATCAGGTACAGCGGAAACGATATCCGGCCAAGAAACCCGAACAGGGGCGTAGAAAGCACCCTTCGGAATGGAAGGCAGGCGTTGGCCCCCATCAAGACCAGCACCGCGCCTAAAGAGTGAAAAAAACTCACCGACGAGTGTGCAAAAGGAGTTCCGTTCAGCATCGGGACTGTCCGCTCAAAGAACGGTCGAACAATGTCCCATGGAAGGGCACTGTAGGGAATCGTTCCCCAAAAAACACCGACGCCCAACAGGATTGCCGCCCCTCTTGAGCTCAGCTTTCGATGGAGCTGGGTCAGTTGCAGCAAGGCGCCGAAGGCGAACAAACCGAGGTATGAACCAAATCCCGGAAGGGCCAGCGCGGAAAGAAGAAGAATTCGGTCTCGCGCGCGTATCTCTGGGCGCGACGTACGAAAAGCCGTCAGGCTGAAAACCGCAATCAGGATGAGTGATCCCCAGAGCTCAATGCGCATCGTCCAAAGAGAGGAGTTGTAAGCCGATGAGCCCACTATCAGCGCGCCATACAACCCTTCTTGAACCGCTCGGACAAATGAAGGTGCCTGCTGCATTTGATTTGCAAGCCAGGTGGACCTGGAAACTATCGCCAAATTCTGGTTTTCCATCAGGCCCGCGGCCAGCAGCACGTAGGAAATTAGACCGGCGGACAGGATGGAGGGTGTAAAACGGGCGTACCTCTTGACGAATAGCGCCACCGCTCCGAGGCGCGTTTTAACGAAGGAGTGCGATAAGACGTAGCCGCTGAGGGCAAAAAAAACGCAGACCGACAAGTCTCCCGCCATCGGTAGCAGGAATGGAGCGCCCGAAAGAGAAACATCCCAGGCAAAAGCACTGTGTGCAACCAGGCCGGTGGAGAGGGCGAAGTCGAAGGCAAGAATCCCGTGATAGACCACAACCACCAATGCGGCCAAGCCGCGCAAACCGTCTAGATGTGTGTCCCTCTCTGGCTGCATAAGGTCCCGGTTTGATTCATGTTTGCTCGAAAACGACCGCATCACTTGTGCAGCAGTTCGAATGCGGCCTTGCGGCCTTTCCATTCTGTGCAATTCTATGGCGGGAACACAAACTACCGGTTCTTTCCGGAGGCGCACGAGCAACCTGGACAGATCCACAGCCGACGGCGTATTTGAACTGATACTGCAACTTGCGCGTGATTTCGGCACGGCTTTTGTGTCGGTCACTCACGATGAAACGCTGGCCTCGCGTTGCGGGCGACGGTTCAGATAGGTATCGGGGCGATTGTCGGAGCGGGTTTGAGCGGGGCGTCAATACCACCTGCGACCCGACCCGCGGGCGGCAAGTGCCAAACAAGGCCATTGACCGGCCACCAGCCTCCACAGCCCCAGACAGGCATAATCCTTGATCCCTTCGCCGCGCGCGCAGGCGAATCTCCCTCACTTCGTGAGTCTTTCAACATGCCGTGCAGCTCCCTGCCTGCGGTCCAGGACACAGCACCTTCGCATGACTGATCATTACACCGCCCTCGGGCTGGACAGCGCAGCAACGCTGGCCGATGTCAAAAAAGCCTTTCGCCAGAAGGCCTCCTTCTGGCACCCGGACAAAAATGCCGACCCCGAGGCGCCCGGGCGTTTCAGGGCGGTGCAGCAGGCCTATGAGGTGCTGTCGGATGCGGACAAGCGCCAGGCCTATGACGACAACCGCCGCCGCAACCTGCTCGACAGCCCGATAGACACGGCGCGTGCCATCTGGACCGATTATTTCAACCCGCTGCTGTGACCCCGGCTGACCCAAAGAAGAACACCCCATGAAAAACCCGGCAGCATGAGCGTCTCCCCTTATTTCCTCGACCTGCGCTCGGCCTACCAGTCCGAGATGGATGACCTGCGATTCGACTCCGAGGGGCGCGACGTGTTGCACCAGCGCCTGGCCGGCAAACGCCAGGAGATGGCCTTTCTGGTGCAGATGATGGACACCAGCCCCGAGATGGTGGCGGTGGTGTTTCACCAGGGTTTTGATTTCACGGGAAAAGCCGTGATGGAACACCTGCTCACCCACGATGTCGATGTCGATGGCTTTCCGGCCTGGGGCAGCCTGGCGGATGGCTTTGTGCTGGCGCCCTGGGCCCAGGACCTGGCGCACATCGTGCTGCAGGCGCCCGGCGGGGAGAAATTCCTGACGCTGACGGCGGGGCTGGAATACATGGCGGGCCTGCCGGTTGCCGCGTCCATGGTGAGTGCCGAAGAAGACGATGACGGCGATGACGACGAAGACAGTGATGAGAACGGCGACGGCGCCCCGGTGATGTTTGAGGGCGATGACGAGCGTAAGCAAAGCGGCGATGCCCGGGCGCGCCATGAGGCAGGTTCCGACTGGCTGGTCCAGCAGGGCTTTGACGCCAAAGACTGATGCAAGCAAACATGACCTGGAAGGTAAACCCCTGATGACAACGCATCTCGCCCTGATCGAAAAAACCCAAAGCCTGATTGCGGCCGGCGACATCGTCGGCGCCGAGGCTGCGCTGGTCGGGCTGGCCGACGCCGAAGGTGATGCAGCGCTGATGGTGGTGCTGGAGCAGTTGCCGCCCAAGGACGTTCTGGCCGTCATTCGCGAGTACGACAATTCCAAGGCGTCGGTGGTCGGCCTGCTGGTCACACCCGCGCAGTTTGCCCGCGCCGTGGTGATTGAAAAGCTCTACAAGGACCTGACCCGCACGCATCTGCGCGGCATGGTCAATGCGGTGATCTTCCGGGAGGACGCGGACCCGGTCGAATTTCTCAGCGCGATCGGCGACCTGGACGGCGGCAGCGAAGCCCTCGCCGATTATTTTTCCGACCAATGGAGCCGTGTTGAGGGCTTTGCGCGCAGCGGCGGCTTTGAGGCGGCCGACGAGTACGGCAAGATGCTGTCCCAGTCCGCCCTGCTGGCCTCGGCCTACGAAAGACCGCGTGTCCAGCAGGAGGAGATCGCCGACCAGGACTGGATGCAGCTCGCCTGGATACTGCGTTACGAACTGCCGGACCTGTTCATTGAAATGCTGATGGTGCTGCGCGCCAAGGGCAGTGCCCACAAGGCGATAACTTCCGAAGGCGATGAAGAGGACGAGAACGACGACGATGTGCAGGACGACGGCAAGGTTGAGACCGGCGACACCGATCGCGGCAAGGCCACACCGACGGCGCGCGAGTCCGACGAGGAATCGGCGATTTGAGGGCGATCTGAGCCTTCGCAGCCATCTCCTTACCCAGATTACCCAGACTACCCAGACTACCCAGACAAGCCTCGTACCCATGCCGTCGCCTTCCACCATTTCGCTCTACGATACGCGCCACTTTTTTGAGAAGGCGCTGCAGTACGGCGTGCAGCACGGCATCATCAGTGCCGAAAAAACCGAAGCCATGCGGGTCGAAGGCCCCAAGGGCATGGTGCAGATCGCGCGTTATTTCGGCAATGAGTTTTTGCGTCCGGACCTTGAAAAGGCCCGCGATCGCATGGTGAACCTGATCAGCCTGTACCTCGAAAATTCCTGCCGCGGCGACCTCCGGCAGGCGGCTGAATCGCTGCGCGATTTCTCGCTGCTGTCGCGCTCCAAGGGCGGCTCGGACATGCTCAAGGCCTTGATCGCCATGCCGCAAAACAGCCACTTCGGCATGAATGAAGGCGGCGGCTTCACCGACGCGCACATTCCGCTGCTGGCCAAATGGTCGCTGCGCAGCCTGGCCGACTACCAGGCCGAACTTGCCCGGCGTAGCCAGGTGGCGCAGGTGATCGATGCGGCCGTCTGGCTTGCCGGCGAGCTGGGCATGGACGCCGCCGAACTCGAAGAAGCGGGCAAGGATGCCGAAGCGGTGATTCGCACCGCCTTGCTGGTGCCGGCGACGGGCCGCACCGAGATGCCCGACTGGGTCGCGTTCGAGAAGATGGTCACCGCCTTGCGCAAAAAACACGGGGCCGCTCCGGCTGCGCTGCCCCTCGTCGTTCCGAAAAAGCTGCCTGCCCATCTGCGGGATGTGGTGGAGGCGGTGCGACAGTCCGTGATGGCCGACGCGCCAAAAATACTCGATCCGGCCTTGCCGCCGCGCCAGTTGTTTGACCGCAGCCCGGCTTTCATGGGCCGGTACTTCTGGGTGGAAGACGGCCTGAACGAGGTCGATCACCATGACCGCCAGGCATCCGCTGTGTGGAGCAAGGTGACCGGCGGCAATGCGGACGACGGTTCGCTGTTGACCCTGTTCCTGTGCGTGGCCGCCGGTTCCGCGCCCAAGACCGTGCTGACCGAGAAAAGCGCCGCGACCCTGCTGCGCAAGATCCGCAAATCAGGTTTCAAGCCCGCGCTGGCCCACCAGTACATCGTGGACCACGCGCCGGTGCAGCACCAGGATGCCTACGCCAGCTTGTGGGATGATTTTGTGGAAGAGGCGCAGGCCACGCTGCAAAGCGATGCCGTTCATGCGCTCCACGACGCGCTGGCCTTGCTGCGGCGGGAATGCCATGTGCAATAGGTGGTGTGTGCCTGCGGCGGCGGGAACGCGGGCCAGGGCCTGAAACACGCAGCGACTCTTCCTCGATTGCAGGAGCGAGTTCGCGATGCCGGCACTGCGTCTATGCGGGTCTCTTGAGGTGTTCCTCAAATCATGCGCTTCTGCGGTGGGCCGAGCGAGCCGTCCTCGTTGACGCGATGAAAACCCAACTCGGACAGCTTCCACGACTGTGGGGCAGGTTTGAGCATTCCCTCCGGCACAAAGCCTGTGCCACATGCCTCGCAGTAGAGGCCGGCCACAAACTGTTGAAGCGACCCTTCTGTCACGAACTCGGCCTTCAGCCCATCGACACTGAGCCCACCCTCGCACGCGCAGGAAGAGCGCTCGTTGGGGCGGTGCTTCAGGTGTTCGGCATTGAGCTTGTCGATCAAGAGCAGCTTCTCGCGAACATTCTTGCTTGATGCGCAGTTCGGGCATTCGGTTGAAAGCATTGTTTGTGTCATGTGCGGGTGGAGTGTCAGGCAGCGCTGGTGATTCGCCACACGAAGACTCCGAAGGCGAGAAAAATGACTGCCAATCCCGCAAGCCGGCCGAAGCGCTTCCCGACGTATAGCGTGGTAGCCACAAATGCGAGCAGGCCGAAGAACCAGATCGTCCCGTGCCAACTGGTGAACCACTTGGAAAATAGCAGGAGAACCAGGCCCACGGTAGCCGTGGCGGCCGATAGCCACCAGGCGCCACGCGGAAGCCGGTCCGCCCAAAACCACAGCAGCAAGGATGCCGCCAGGACGACCGGCGCGGCAAACCGGGGCCAGCCATTGATCCACGGCACTAATTCCCTGGCGGTTTCGGTGCGTCCCACGCTGATGACCAGAACCTGGCCGGTGGATACTGCAGACACGATGGCGCTGAAAAAGGACCATAGGGCCGGCAGCAGCAGCAACCCGGCAAGCGCCAATGAGAGCTTGGCGTACGTGGACAGCGGCGGTGATTCGCTCATATGCCTAGCGATGCGCCCGGCTTGAAACACTCACCGAATTCTTATCCGGGTCCTTGGC
The DNA here is from genome assembly GCF_056405735.1 of Polaromonas sp. P1_F2. Lineage (NCBI taxonomy): Bacteria > Pseudomonadati > Pseudomonadota > Betaproteobacteria > Burkholderiales > Comamonadaceae > Polaromonas > Polaromonas sp. P1_F2. The sequence goes on from NZ_JBFUBN010000002.1 coordinate 415,713, forward strand.
GTTGGCGAACGAATAGCCATTGGCCTCATGGATAGCCCCGAACTTGAGCCCTCGCACCGCCGCTTCGGCCACAAAGGCCGCAACGTCCTTCACATGGAACACCAGCTTCACGCCCACCTGCCCGAGCTTCACCGATTTGGCGGCCTGGTGGACCAGTATCCCGGCGCCGGCTTGGGGCGCGCGCAGCTCAATGAGTCCTTCGCTGACTTCGCCGGTGGTGATGAAACCAAAATGCCGGGCATAGAAGTCCGCGGACTTCTTCATGTCGCGTGCGTAGAGGATGACGGTGCCTAGCGGTGAGTCCATATCAGGTGTCCAGTGCGTGAGAGGAGCCTGCTCCGTGATTTTTGGACCAACCCTCAAGCCTCAACATAAAGATACCGGTCCGCATTCTCGCAAAGATGCCTGACCAGCCGCGGAATACGCTCCCAGTCATCCTTGAAGGGATTGTCCACGGCCTCATACGCGGCCTCGATCCGGTCGTAGTCCAGCGGTGTTTGTGTGTACTGCGCCAGCATGCGCGCCAGCGCCATGGCTTCCTCCGGCAGGCCGGCTTCGGCATAGGCTTTTGCCGCGGCCTGGACCAGTTCCGGCCCCGAGTTGTCCGTACCCGTCTTGAAGCCTTCGCCGGCCCGGCTTGTTTCCCACTGGAAGATCGCGTAGACCATCCGGTAGCCGGGTGGCAGCTGGTCGAGAAGGTGGCCGGGGTTTTCGATGTCCAGTTCAAGCGCCAACTGGTACATGCCTTCCTCCGGCGTTCCCTCGCTGTCCGACTGCCAGAACGGGGAAACATCGGAGCCGGCGGAACTGGAGGCCCCGTTCACCATCTCAAGGACAAGGGGCGGGATGATATGTGTCATTTGGGGCCTGTTTGAACCGGTGCCGTTGAAGCCGCTTATGCGCCCAGCATTCGGCTGAATGAGCCGAATCGGTAAAAGGCAAAGCCGGCCATCAAGAGCAGGAACAGCATGAAGACGATAAATGTTTTCCTGTTCTCGCGGCGCGCACGCTGCAAGGCGTCGGTGCTCGAGGCCTGCCACTCGCCGGCCTGGTCCATCGCCAGCAGATTCCGGCCCGCGGCCTCGACGTTCATGGCCTTGATGTCGGCGATGAGCGTGTTCTGCTCTTTCAGCAGGTCACGGATCTCGGATAACAGCGCTGTCTGGTTAGTGTCCATTGGTTTCTCCCCCTTTGACTTCTGTTGGCTAAGTAGCTGTCACGACAAATCCTGCAAATGATTCTAGGCGAGGGATCGCCTAGCGCTCATACCTTGCGTCTACGCCGATCCAGCCGTTGGTCCGCAGAACTTTGTTCGCCGCGGCCATGACGTCTAGCCAGACAGGCGATTCATGCATCTCGAAAAGCCGGTCTGGAAGCTGCGAAACCCGCACGTCGTAGAACTCGTTGAACTCAGCCAGGGTTTCAAGCTCGCGCGGCGAAAATTCGGCATCAAATTTCGCATCACCCGGATGGAGAAGTCGTCAAACCATTGGTTGACCAGTTCCGTCGCCACATTGATGCGTGGTGCGTGCTGTTGATACTCAAGCTGCTCAGACGGCGCTGCGATCAGCTGCAGCGTGTTGATGATGTTGACGCGGTGGGGTCCCATAAGAGCTAGCGTCCAATCCGGGCGGCTCTGCAGGTGCTGGCTTTGGGGGGATTGCGGTGTGGTTTACCCAACATATCGCCTCCAGATTCCGATCACAACAAACCAGAGAACTGCGATGCCCAGGAGTTGAAGGATTCCCTTGGCGGTCAAGGACATCGGGCCACGCCTTTTCGCGGCGACTTCTTTCTTGAAGTCGGTGAACGAGGCGATGAAGTCTTCTTCAAACTTGATCTGCCTGTTGAGCTGCTCGTACGCCTCCGGCTGGCTTGCAGCGTCCGGCAACGTCCGCTCCTGCAAGAGCTGGTCCCTGCGCTTGCGGGCATCCGACAGGGGGTCGACCCACAATGAGCGAAGCTTAGCCATGCGCCGGCACCTGGCGAAACGCCCGGCTCGAAACACTCACCGAATTCTTGTCCGGGTCGTTGGCGTTGGCGAATGAATAGCCATTGGCCTCATGGATCGCCCCGAACTTGAGCCCCCGCGCCGCCGCTTCGGCCACAAAGGCCGCGACGTCCTTCACCTGGAACACCAGCTTCACGCCGACCTGCCCGAGCTTCACCGACTTGGCGGCCTGGTGGATCAGTATCCCGGCGCCCGCATTGGGCGCGCGCAGTTCGATGAGCCCTTCGCTGACTTCGCCAGTCGTGATGAAACCAAAATGCGTGGCGTAGAACCCGGCGGACTTTTTCATGTCTCGCGCGTAGATGATGATGGTGCCTAGTGGTGATCGCATAGGAGGTATCGCCTTATGTGTCCTGGCCTCAATTTGAAATGCCGAGCCTCGCGCTCAACCGCCTGCTGAACGTCTGGCATACCATCCGAAGAACCAACGGATGGCGACGTAATGAATGGCCGAGATGAAAAGGAAAAAACCGGCGGCCAAAGCCAACGCACTCCCCGATGTGAAGGTGCGCAGGAAACTCCAGACCTCGCTTGCCGGAACCAGGGCTGCAATGAACACGGCTGCGCAAAGAAGCGAGACCAGCCACACACACAAGAGGGCGCGCCATGCAAAAGACGATTTCTCTTCATTGGTCGGAGCGCGAGCATGATCCTTTGCGAATGCCATGGACGCGAAGAGGGTGGCGCCCAACACGGAGGTCACGGCGAACGGTGCGCCAGATTGAATTTTCAGGATTTCGGCGAGTCCTGCCAATAGAACAATCAGGATGAGGTAAGAGGCGGTGAAAATTTTGATGTAGCGGCTCAAGATGCCCTCCAGTGAATTGTTGTGATTCGTCTAACCTGGATCAATGTCGCGGATCATTCTAGGCCGCAAAGCATCCCCTGGCACCGTCAATCCCTGGAAGCTGTCCTACACCGCAGTGGAAAATTTGAGCCATACCATACGCCTTTTAACAAGAGACAGACAGGAGACCGTATGGACAACTACCACATCAAATCGCACGATGGCCATTGGGACCTGACCCGGCAAGGGGCTGATCGCGCGTCCCTCAGCAAGCCCACCAAGGCGGAGATCCTCGAAGCCACGCAGCAGTTCATGGCCGGAAAGACCGGCTCCGTGAAAATCCACCGCGCCGACGGAACGTTCGAGGAAGAGCGGACTTATCCGCGCTCTGCGGACCCGTCCACATCCAAGGGTTAGTTCGGCATCCCAAGCCTGGATTCAATGAATACGATAGGCGCTCTTGCCTCCCCCCGGTGGTTGCCGGGGTGCCCAACGCTTCAACTCACCACAACTTCAGGAGACACACAATGGCCAGCAAAAAAGTCAGCAAGAACACCATCTGCCTCTGGTACGAGCGCGACGCGCTTGAGGCCGCGAAGTTCTATGCCCAAACATTTCCCGACAGCAAGGTCGGCGAGATATTCCACGCGCCCGGCGACTACCCCGACGGCAAGCAAGGCGACGTGTTGACGGTCGAGTTCACCGTCGCCGGCATCCCCTGCATCGGGATCAACGGCGGCCCGACCTTCAAGCAGAGCGAGGCCTTCTCTTTCCAGATCGCGACCGACGACCAGGCCGAGACCGACCGCCTGTGGAACGCGGTCGTCGGCAATGGCGGGCAGGAAAGCCAGTGCGGCTGGTGCAAGGACAAGTGGGGCCTGTCATGGCAGATCACCCCGCGCGCCCTCACCGATGCGATAGCCGACCCTGATCGCAAGGCCGCCAAGCGTGCCTTCGACGCGATGATGGAGATGAAGAAGATCGACATCGCCAAGATAGAGGCCGCACGGCGGGGCTGAAGCGCGAGCTCAAACCCTCTTTCGCACTGATCGCGTATCTCCCGCGGCCCGGCTGTTGCAGCCCGGGCCGTCTGCTTTGTGGTGACCGTTTCACGCGCGAAACCGCCGGGCGAAATGGGACGGGACCTTGGGGCCTCGTCCTACACCCGTGGACACTCAGCCTCCTAGCATGAATAAACCAGCAATGAAAAGCCATCGCCGTGGCTTGTCTGCAATGCACGGTTGGAGGCGATTCATTCACGGGAAGAAGGCGTGGATGGCGTGATACAGCGGCATTTATGGCTCTTCAGACTTTCATCCACTTTCTGAAGGAGAACGACATGATTGGAATCAAACAAAGCATACTTTGCGCGGCGCTATTCGCCGGCCTGGCAGGCTGCAGCGGCATGTCTACGCAAGACCGGAACACCGTCATCGGCGCCGGTGTCGGCGGTGTGGCCGGCTCGGCTTTGAGCGGCGGCAGTGCCCTGGGTACTGTCGGCGGCGCCGCGGTCGGCGGTGTGATCGGCCACGAGGTCAGCAAGCCGAAACGCTAAGCCTTAGCCCGGAAGCCGGGTTCGTTCGCGCATGAAGCGCCAGGCAGGCGCTGCATGTGTACGAACCCGGATGCTTTATGCGCACCGACACCTTGGTCCATGAAGGCCTGACACTCGGCCTGATCGCGGCCGGCGATCCCGCCAGGCCCGCCATCGTGCTTTTGCACGGCTGGCCTCATTCGAAGGATCTCTACGCCCCGGTGGTCGACACGCTCGCCACCGGGCATTTTGTGCTGGCCTTCGATTTACCCGGCATCGGCGATTCACGCGGCGCCCCAGCTTCCGCGGAGAAGACCGTCCTGGCCGACATCGTGATCGGCGCGGCGGAACGCGCCGGTGCGCGCTCACCCGTCATTGCCGGCCTCGATGTGGGCGGCATGATCGCCTATGCGGCCGCGCGCGACCACGGTGAGCGCATCGCCGGGGCTGTGGTCATGAACACCGTGGTCCCCGGCATTGACCCTTGGGACAAAATTCTGGCCGACCCCCGCATCTGGCACTTCGCCTTCCATGCCCTGCCTGAACTGCCCGAGCTTCTGGTCACGGGCCACCAGCGCGCCTACTTTGATTTTTTCACCGACTTCCTGGCCGGCAACAAGGAGGCCGTGACCGAGGCGCATCGCGCCGCCTTCGCACAAGCCTACGAGCGCCCCGAAGCGCTCAAGGCCGGCTTTGACTGGTACCGCGCCCTGCAGGCCGATGCCCGGCACAACAGCCGGCACAAAAACATCGAAACGCCGATGCTCTACCTGCGCGGCGACGCCGACGGCCGTTCGCCCGATGACTACCTCCCCGCCCTGAAGGCCGCGGGTGCCAAGCGCCTCAAGGGTGAGGTGCTGGAGGGCAGCGGCGAGTTCGCGCCGCTGGAGGTGCCCAAGGCTTTCACGCGGGCGCTGGCCGCCTTCGCGAAAGAATGCCAGGCCGGTTGATCCGGCCGTGCCGTTTCAGGCTCAGGCCGCTTGCGGCAAGTAGCTGGGCCGTGCCGCCGTCATGCCTTGCTTGACATGCTGTGTCACCTCATCGGCCAGCACTTCATCGGCGCCGGCTTCCAGGCCGTCCAGCGCACGCTTGACGATGTCCTCGGGGCTGGACTTGGGCACTTCGAAGCCGCGCGTGAGGTCGGTGTCGACATAGGCCATGTGCAGGCCCAGCACCTGGGTTTTCTGGGGCGCGAGTTCGCTGCGCAGGGCATTGGTGAGCGACCAGGCCGCCGACTTGCTGGCCGAGTAGGCCGCCAGTTCGCCGCCGTTGACCCACGAGGCCACCGACAGCACATTGAGCAGCGCGCCGCCGCCGTTGCCCTTGAGCACGGGCGCGAAGGCCTGGCTCATGCGCAGCACGGCAAAGAAGTTGGTCTCAAAAATCCGCCGCGCAACCTCCTCGCTGTCGGCCGCCAGGAAGCCGCCCGGCTGGGCAATGCCGGCGTTGTTGATCACCAGGGTCACGTCGGATGCCAGCGCCGCGGCGGCCGCCACGTCTTCGGGTTTGTTGACGTCAAGGCGCAGGGCCTGCACACCGGGCAGGGTGACGGTGGCCGGGTCACGCGCGGCCGCATACACCTTGCGGGCGCCGCGTGCCAGCAGCTCGCGCGCGAAGGCCAGACCTATGCCGCGGTTGGCGCCGGTGACGAGGACAACAGCGTTTTTTATTTGCATGAGAAAACTCCAGTGGGTGGGAAAAGAAAAGCAGACCAGGGAAAACAGGTTCACTTGACCTTGATGACGACCTTGCCTTTTGCACGGCCCGCCTCGACGTAGGCCAGAGCCTCGTTGCTTGCTTCGAACGGAAAGACCCGGTCCACCACGGGGCGGATGACCCCAGCATCGAAGAGCCGCGTGATCTCGCGCAGTTGGTTGCCACTGGCCTTCATGAAGAGGAACGCGTAGTCAACTCCGCGGCCCTTTGCCCTGCGCCGGATGCCTGAACTCAGCATGCGCATCACCAGCTTTACGAATGCAGGAGCACTGCTTTCCTTGCCGAATGCGGGATCGGGTGGGCCGGAGATGGAGATGAGTTTCCCACCGGGCTTAAGCACACGCAGTGACTTCTCCAAGGTCTTGCCGTCCTGGCTGTTGAGGACCACGTCGTAGTCGCGCAAGATGTCTTCGAAGTCCAGCGTCTTGTAGTCGATCACGACGTCCGCGCCCAGGCTCTTCACGAGCGCGACATTGCCAGTGCTCGTCGTCGTGGCGACGGTTGCGCCTAGATGTTTGGCCAACTGGATGGCAAAAGTGCCTACGCCGCCCGAGCCTGCCTGGATGAAGACCTTCTGCCCCTTTTGCAGCTTGGCCTTCTCGACCAGTGCCTGCCAGGCCGTCAAGGCCACCAGCGGGATGGACGCGGCTTCTTCCATCGTCAGGCCCTTGGGCTTGAGCGCCAGGGACGCCTCTTTGACCGGGACGAATTCAGCGAAGGTACCGATCCGGAAATCATCCGGTCGCGCATAGACCTCGTCACCCAGCTTGAACTGCCGCACGCGCGGACCGACCTTGACGACCACCCCGGCGACGTCGTGGCCCAGGATGAGGGGCAGGCGATAGGGCAGTATGAGTTTGAACTCGCCGTTGCGGATCTTGAAGTCCAGCTGGTTCACGCCAGCGGCATGCACCTGGACCAGGACCTCGTCATCGCGCAGCTCCGGGATCGGCATGTCCGCAAACCGCAAACTGCTCTTTTTTCCATAACGTTCAACGATGAATGCTTTCATGATGTTTTCACTCCCAGCATCACGTCGAGCCGCAGGTCTTTTCGAATCCCGGCATCCACCAGACCAGCAGGCGCAAATCTGCGTAGCAATCGCAGGCGGCTCGCGAGCCCGCCAGCTGTGTATCGGAGTTTCGGGCGAGCGGCATTGGCAGCTTTCAGCACGACGTCAGCCACGACGCCGGGCTGTTCCGCAGTTGCCATCACTTCTTTCACGCGCTGGCTCACGGCGGCGCGAACCTCGCGGTACTCGTGGAGCTTGGCGTCGGGTTCCAGGAAGTTCGCGTCGAACGGCGTCTTCGTGTATGCGGGCTCGATGACCGAGACCCGGATGCCCCTCGTGCGTAGCTCATGGTCGAGCGACTCGGAGTAGCCTTCGATCGCGTGCTTCGTCGCCGCATACAGTGCCCCGTACGGCATTGGCAGGAAACCAAGCACAGAGCCGATGTTGATGATGCGTCCCGCACCCTGCCGGCGCATATGCGGCAAAACGGCGCGCGTCATCCGGACGATCCCGAAGAAGTTGGTGTCGAAGATGGCCTGGGCCTGCGTGATCGAACTCTCTTCCGCACCGGCCGGGGCGACGCCGAAACCCGCGTTGTTGACCAGCAGGTCTATGCGGCCCTCAAGCTGAATGAGCTGCTGCACCGCGGCTTCCACCGACGCGTCCTGGGTCACGTCCAGCGGCAGCATGTCAAAAGCTTGCCCGCCTGCCTGGCCGCCGCGCCGGCTGGTGCCGTAGACCCTGTAGCCTGCCGCGGCCAGCCGCTGTGCGGTCGCTTCGCCTATGCCTGAGGAGGCGCCTGTCACCAGGGCAATCTTGTTGTGGGTGTTCATGGTTCGTGTCTTTCGGTGAAAAATGAGTTTGGCATGATGACTGTCATATATAAGGGCGAAGAAAAAAGCAGGCGTGGCTCAAAAAAAAGGGTTCAGTGGGAAACCGGAACCAGCTGCTGCAGCGCGGCTTCGCAAAAGCTGTCCGCCAGCGCGGGCTCGTCGACCACACGCGCCACCAGCAAGGTGCCGACCATGGTGGCCACCGTCGCCAGCGCGCGTTCGTGGGCGCCGGGCTGGCCCCAGTCGGGCGACTGGCGGGCGACAAAGTCCACCATCTCCTTGACGTGACGGGTGATCGCGCGGCGCACTTCAGGCACCTGACGCGGCGTCTCCGAGCCCAGCGCGGCCAGGGGGCAGCCCAACTCCACCTGCTCCCGGTGCTCCGGCGAGAGGTAGGCGCGCAGCATGGCCGCCATGGCCTGTTCAGGCGGCGAGCCGGCCGCAACGCCCGCTATCACGGCGGCAGACTCGCTGCAGGCCCGGGTCGCGGCTTCGGCCAGCATTGCCTCGCGCGAGGCGAAGTGCGCATAAAACGCCCCATGCGTCAGGCCGGCCTCTTTCATGATGTCGGCCACGCCCGTGCCGTCGTAACCGCTGCGCCGTATCGCCCGCGCGGCCACCGACACGATGCGTTCGTGGGAGGCTTCTTTGGCGGCTGACCGGGCGTTGATTTTGGGTGGTTTTGCGTTTCGCATGATGTGCATCATACATTATTTGGTCAAAACACGCCCTGTGAAGGTTTTGGGCCGGTCCGTGATGGGTTTTATCTGCGCAAATCTGCGTAATCTGTGGATAAAAGATCCATCCGCAGATTTCGCAGATTTACACAGATTGAAGAGGAGGAATTTGTATTTCGGACTCCATCCCTGTGCCCATGCTCCTGCCACACGACTTTGCATCGTGATGGTCTTAATCTGCGTAAATCTGTGAAATCTGTGGATAGGTTTTTCGGCAGATGGGCCGGCCTTAGTGGGCCAGGGCCAGAACCAGCCAGGGCACCCCAAAGCGATCCACCAGCTGGCCAAAGCGCGCGGCCCAGGGCATTCGCGTCAGCGGCGCCTTGACTTGGCCGCCCTCTGCCAGGGCCTCAAAGACGCGAGTGGCCTCCGCGACGCTCTGGGCATGCAGGGAGATGTTGAAACCGCGCATAGGCTCAAACTCGTCGGGCGGCACGTCATTGCCCAGCAGCGCCCAGTCGCCCATCTGCAGTTCGGCGAAGCGTATGTGTTCGGGCGCCGAAGGTTTGGAGCCCGGTGGCAGCGGAACATCCGGCGTGTCGCCCAGGGCGTTCATTACGGTGATCTTGCCCTGAGCACTTTTTCATAAAGTTCAAAGGCCTGGCGGCAGTTGCCGTTAAAGGCCAGTTGCGGCATGAGTTTCATCACAAGTCCTCCTTGGCCGGCGGTGAGTGTGTCGCTGGCGAGCTGTCTATTCCAAGCTAGGCCTGTGAGGGCCAAGTGCCAGCTCCGGGTTTCAGCTTTGGGCGTAGGACTTGGCTGACTGGCCCACTCCCCACGAAAGTCTGTTGCCTACGTGTTGCGCGGCCCGTGACTGACAAAGTCCTGTATTTGTGCGCGATCAGACTCTGGAATCCATCCCATTGAAACAGGAGATTTCTCAATGCCAGAGAGCCACAAAGAGATTCTGCAAAAAGCCAACGCGGCCATCATGAAAGGTGACTACGAAGGATTCCTGAAGTTCTGCACCGAGGACACGGAGTGGACATTTGTGGGTGACAGGACGCTGAAGGGAAAGGACGCCGTTCGCGAGTGGATGGCGAGCGAGTACAAGGAGCCGCCGAGGTTTGAGGTCCACCAGATGATCGCCGACGGGGACTTTGTTGCGGCGCTTGGGGAGATCACTTTGAAGGATGACGCGGGGAAGGATGTTCGCCATGCCTACTGTGATGTCTGGCGGTTTCGGGATGGGAGGATGGCTGGGTTGCGGGCTTTTGTTGTCTAGGTTGGTTGACGGCCACTCAGCCCTTGGGCTCCACTGCCCATGACGAGCCTTCACCAAAAGAGGCGCGGCATCCAGGACACTCCCGCGAATCGGTCGGAATGGTTCTTTGGCAGTTTGGGCAAGTTCCGGGAGGGCCGACGGGGACATAGGCTTGGGTCGACGAGGGAGAGTCTTTCCCTGCCGGAGCCAGCACCACAGGCTTTGGTTCGGGAAACGACATATATGCCGCAATCCCCATGAACACGAGGAGCGCCCAGAAGCTGAACGCAAGCATGAGGACGCCCAGGGGGGACGGTATGCCTAACAGTGCAATGCCTAGCCCCACCCAGAGACCGGTTACAAAGCACGCGCCAATCAGGGCAAGAAAGGTTCGAAAACGAAACAGCATGACCAGTCCGAGGACGACGGCGCAAATAAGCGGGAGCTGTATAAGTACTGAAAATTCTTGGGCAGATGGGCCGAACATTGGTCTTTCAGTTTTAAAGGTCTTGCGTTATTTGAGTGGTCCCTGATGTCTATTGCTTCACGTAGGTAATCTTTCCGTTTCCAAATTGGTTGCCGTTAATGCTCATCACGCCGGACCACTTTCTCGCTGGGTTAGACATGCTCAAGGTTGATTTATTCACTGTCCAGGAGAAGGTTTTGTTTCCCTTCCACTCACTGAACTCGCCTTGCCCATTTTCGCGAAAGGTCAGAGTTCTGCCCTTTGAGTCTTTCCATGCGCCGGGCATATTTTTTTGGTTCTTGGGTGTTTCCCGATCAACCCGGTCAACAACTTCCACCACGATGTCTTTATTGGGGGACGATATGGGTTCTGGTGTTCCGTAGAACAACTCCCTGAGCACATACAGCGGATGTTCAGCAGAAATGACAGGCTTGCCTTCGCTCGTCTTTGTTACTGCGCCCAAAAGAATGCAGCCCTTGCTATGCTGTGGTTTGGAGCCGCCATGAAGGAGGATATCCGTCCGATTGGGAGGGACTCGCGATACCTCCAGCAGGAAATCGCCGGAGTGCCCCATCTCACCGCCAACACCCTGGACGAAGTTCTTGCTCGATTGATAGCGCATGACTCCGCGATAAATTCCAGGCTCTATCTTCAAGTCTTCGTTTTCCATCGTTGGGCCAATGACCTTTCCATTGACGGAAATTGTCCCGGTGAGTGCGTTCTCGCTTAACCCCGTCCTTTCGATCAGCACCTTGAATTCGTCAGCAGCGCTCGCGGGGGTATTCAGCGCCAAGGCTACGCATGAGATGGCGATCCGAAGTGCTACTGCGAAATTGGGGTGCATATATATGGCTTTCCACTATTGAGGCTCAAGTATTGGAGGGATGACGGCTAACAAGCGATATGCTATCGGGTTGGTCGTTGAAACGACATCCTGCAATTGGAGTACTTGTTGCGAATGCTGCCCGCCATTCCTCCTGCGATGTTCGGCGTTTTTTGGGATTGGCAGGATGGCCGAGCTACAGGCTTTTGTTATTCAGGCTCGGCTGGAGAATGGGTGCTCGAGCCAAGTGTCGTTGGTGCGAAGGGATTTCTGCCGTCAAGCCGCATCGCGCCACAGCAGGATGGTCCCGCAATGGCCGCAAGACTTGGGGTTGAAGTCCAGGCCATCAACTCCGCCTGGAGTTCGAGCGCACACGGGACATTTGTACTTTGCTCCGCCAATGGACAGAAGCACAAAGGCCACGCCGAAGATTGAAAATTGAAGCCAGGCAGGCGCCTCCATCACCAAAGCCACAACGAAGGCAAGCAGGAAAGCCATGCCGGGGACGAAGTAACGGGCGAGCAGTCTTGCGCGGAGCTGCTGGAAGCTGATCGCTCGCTGTTTCATGTAGTCGCTACCGGAGAGCGGCATGGGGTCTACCTGTGGGGAAAAATCTGGAACAAACGGATCGCTGACCGGGGCGCGCGATCGTCAGATGCCATTGATGGAAATGTACCCCGCCAGTGCGATGGCACAAAGCGCCACGACCTTCGAAAGGAGCCCCAGTGTGGGCTGTGGGTTGCGTTTGGCATGGATGTGGTCGACAAGCAGTGCGGTGACCAAGGTCAGGACGATGATAGGCATCGAGATCGCACGGTGTTCGACGAACAGGTACCAGTAGAGCGGGTCCAGCGAAAACCTCACTCCGGTGTAGCGCAGGTAAACCTCCCGCATCAAAAAGCCAAGGCAAAAAATCATGAGGAGCCACGCCAGAAGGCCGCGCAGCAGGCCGCAGAAGGACGCTTCTTCAGGCTCACGGTCTTTGTTCATTGATTCCAAGGCTTCAGCCCTCCACCAGTTTTGCCAGCTTGGCCAGCGACATGCGCCAAGCGGCTTCGTTGTCGGCCGGCGCGCCACCGGGCGGCACGCCTTCATGCGGGCGAGTTCAATGCTTCGGTTCTACCCATGCACGCAGCAAGCAAGGCTGCAAAGGTGCGAAGACGGAATAGCATGGTCAGTCCGAGGACGACGGCACAAATAAGCGGAAGCAGTACGAGTGCTGAGAACTCTTGGGCAGATGGGCCGAACGTTGACTCTCAGTATAAAAACTTGCGCTACTGGGCTAGCTCCTGAGGGGCGGATTCGTGGCTAAACAATTAGCTGTCGCCGGACAAGAAATTGGGCATGAGGTGCAGCGACGCGAAGTCCGGCGATGAATGCGTCATTCTGCTCCAGCGGGGGTAGCGCGATCAGGTGGCTCTCAACCTGCAATCCAGTGCAGTAGATGTTCGGTGAAAAGTAGGTGCGATACATCAGAACCTTTGAAACCTGGGCAGCGCGGAAGACGTGACGCACGCCTGGTGTTTCGAGTGCGATTCCTTCACTGGTCACCTCGACGGTCAGCGATTCCAGCTCCGTGGTGGTCTTCGACATGCGCCGCGACTGGAAAAAGCCGATAGCGCCGGTTGTTGCAATGACGATGACCAATGGTCCGAAAGGCGACGCGTTGTCTGGATGATTCCGCTGCGAGAACGCGAGAAGGGCAAACAAGGCCAGCACAGACGACATCATGATGAATAAGCGGCGGGGTCCGCCACGGCGCATGGTGATGTATTTTTCGGAAACCTTGTGACGCATGTGCGAGTGAATCGGTGTTCAGGAATCCAGCTAATGTATACCGCAACACCAGCGGCAAGAGGCTTGCCGGCAAGTCTTGGTCGCTCCGCCAGGGAAGGCTTTTAGCCCTCAAAGAATCCGATTAAACCAAAGCAGCGACAAACTAGCCGACACCAAGGCCAGCGCAGCCGCCAGCAGCGCAAGTAAACCGGAAATCTCCGTCTCCTTCTTCTCAATCGCCAACCGAGAACTCAAGGTCTCATAGACTTTCTTCAAGTCCGCCGCGGTACCGGCATAGAAGTACTCCGCCTGAGTAGTCCGGGCGATGCCCTTCAAGGTCTCCTCATCGAGCTTGACGCGCATGGACCAGCCTTCAAAGCCAATCGTTTCGCCATCGACCGTACCGACACCCACGGTGTAGACACGCACGCCGCGGTCGGCGGCGGCTTTGGCGGCGTCCAAAGAATCCACGCCTGTGGTGCGCTGGCCGTCGGTCAGCAGGATGATGGCGCCTGAGGTGTAGGAGCCGGGGGCGACGGGGACGAACTCCTTCTTCGCGCCCTTGTCGGGGGCCAGGGCCTGGTCTATGGAGGTGCCGCGCGGTTTTTCGCGGCCGTATTGCATGGACGCTAAATCAATGCCGGCATCGGGGAACAGTTCGGCCAGCGAGACGACGATGCCGTTGCCAATCGCGGTGCCGCGCTGCAACTGGAATTTGTCGATGGCGACGACCAGGTCTTCGCGGCTCAGTGTGGGTTGCTGCACGACGGAGGCCGTGCCGGCGAAGGCGACGATGCCTACGCGCACATTGCGCGGCAGGTCGGCGAGGAAAGCCTTGGCGGCGTTCTGCGCGGCGACCAGGCGATTGGGCAAGACGTCGGCGGCGCGCATGCTGCCGGAGACGTCCATGGCGAGGATGATGGTTTCGCGTTGTGAGGGCAGGCTGATGACGGCGAAGGGGCGCGAGGCGGCGACCAGCATGGCGGCAATCGACAGCAGGAAGAGTATCGGCGGCACATGCCGGCGGAAGCTCTGGCCGCGGCCCATGGCTTCGCGCACGATGGAGAGGCTGGCGTAACGCAGCGCCATTTTTTTCTTGCGGCGCAGCAGCCAGATGTAGATGAGCACCAGCAGCGGGATCGCGAGCAGCAGCCACAGAAATTCCGGCCACAAAAACGTCGGCAAGGGCAGTTTGGACATGAAGGAGGTGAGCCAGCTGGGAAGGTTCATGGTGAGATGTCCTTGGCAGCGTCAGGCGGCGCGCTTCAGGTGGGTGGGCATGGCGCCACCCGATGTGCGGCTGCGGCGCTTGCGCAGTTCGGTGAAACGCATGATGGCGTCGACCAGGTTGTCGTCGGTCGAGAGTTCCAGCGCGTCAACGCCGGCGCGGGCCAGCGCCTGCCTTAAATCGGCCTCGCGCTGAGCCGCGATGCGCGCAAAACGTTTGCGGAAGCCGGCGTCATGGGTGTCGACCAGCAACTGTTCGCCGGTTTCGACGTCGCGTATCGGGATCAGGCCCAGGTCGGGCAGGTCCAGCTCCAGCGGGTCGAGCAGGCGCACGGCCACCACCTCATGGCGGCGGGCCAACTGGCCCAGGGGTTTCTCCCAGCCGGGTTCGCTGATGAAGTCGGACACGACGAACACGGTGGAACGGCGGCGCACCAGGTTGGCGGCGGATTCGAGCAGCTCGTGCAGGCGTGTCGGGCCGAGGTCGCTTGTTTCAGGCCTGGTCTGCAGGGTGTGCAGCAAATGCAGCACATGGTGGCGGCCGCCGCGCGCGGGGATCACGGCGTCGACGCCCGATCCATACAGCATGGCGCCCACGCGGTTGCCGTGGCGGGTCAGCATGCGGGCCAGCACGGCGACAAATTCGGCCGAGACATTGCGCTTGCGCTGCTCGCTGGAGCCGAAGTCCATCGACGGGCTCAGGTCCAGCAAAAACCAGGCGCTCATCTCGCGGTCTTCGGTGAAGACGCGCACATGGGGTTGTTCAAGCCGCGCGGTGACGTTCCAGTCGATGTGGCGTACGTCGTCATGGTGTTGGTACTCGCGCAGGTCGGCCAGATCCATGCCGGTGCCGCGCAGTAGCGTGCGGTAGTCGCCTTGCAGCAGGCCGTCGAGGCGGCGCAGCACCGTCCACTCGAGCCGGCGCAGCAGTTGGTCTGCGTTGGCGGCAGCGGATTTGACCGGTTCAGGCGGCGAGTTTTTCATGCTCTAAGGGTTTCGCGGGCTGGGGGATTTTTGCCATGATTTTGGCGATGAGCCCGTCGGCGGTAAGCCCTTCGGACAGCGCTTCATACGACAGCACCAGGCGGTGCCGCAGCACGTCGGGCACCAGGTCGGTCATGTCTTCGGGCAGGGCATAGCTGCGGCCGCGCAGCAGGGCCAGGGCGCGCGCGCCTTCGGTCAGGTTGATGGTGGCGCGCGGGCTGGCGCCGAAGGTGATGAAGCGCTGCAAATCCTTCAGCCCATGCTTGACGGGGGTGCGGGTGGCTGAGACCAGGCGCACGGCGTACTGCACCAGCGAGGGGTCGACGTAGATGCGGCGGCACTCGGCCTGCAGCGCGGCCAGCTGTTCGGTGGTGGCAACGGCGCTCACGGCGACGGCCGAGCCGGTGACGCGCTGGACGATGACAAATTCTTCCTCGTCGGTGGGGTAGTCGACCAGCACCTTCATCATGAAGCGGTCGACCTGGGCCTCGGGCAGCGGGTAGGTGCCTTCGGTTTCGATGGGGTTCTGCGTGGCCATGACCAAAAAGGGATCGGGCACTTTGTGGGTGGTGCCGGCAATCGTGACCTGGCGCTCCTGCATGACCTCGAGCAGCGCACTCTGCACCTTGGCGGGCGCGCGGTTGATTTCGTCGGCCAGCAGCAGGTTGGTGAAGACGGGGCCCAGCGAGGTGCTGAACTCGCCGGTTTTCTGGTTGTAGATGCGGGTGCCCACCAGGTCGGCCGGCACCAGGTCGGGCGTGAACTGGATGCGCTTGAACTGGCCCTGCACGGTGTTGGCCAGGGTCTTGATGGTCAGGGTTTTGGCCAGGCCGGGCACACCCTCGACCAGCAGGTGGCCCTGGGCCAGGATGGCGACCATGACGCGCTCGAGGAAGCGGTCCTGCCCGACCACCACGCGCTTGACCTCGTAAAGGATCTGCTCCATGAGCTGGGCGGTGTCGTGGTTGGCGTTTTGCGGAGTGGTCTGTTCCATGCGGCGGGGTCCTTGCAGGCTGGGGTCAGGAGGTGTGGAAGGTGTTCAGAACGGCGGCATGCCGGCGGCCGAGGCGGCGTTCTCGATGGGCACGGCGAAGCCGATGCCGACAAAGGTGCGCTGCTGGTTGGGGTTGAAGATGGCGGTGACGATGCCGATGACCTCGCCGTCCATGGTGACCAGCGGGCCGCCGGAGTTGCCGGGGTTGGCGGCGGCGTCGAACTGGATCAGGTTGCTCATCATCTGCTTGCCCTCGGGCGAGCGGAAGTTGCGCTTGAGCCCGGAGATCACGCCCTGCGAGGCCGAGGGCCCTATGCCGAAGGGATAGCCGACGGCCATGACCTGGTCGCCGGGGGCCAGGTCGGCGGTGGAGCGCATGGTGGCGGCGATCAGGTCGTCGGGGATCTTGTGGGCCTGCAGCACGGCCAGGTCGTTCTCGGGCTGCACGCCGGTGATGCTGGCGGTGGATTCCAGGCCGTCGGCGAAGGTGATCTTGATGGTCTGGGCGTTCTGCACCACGTGCAGGTTGGTCAGGATGATGCCCTTGTCGACGATGACCACGCCGGTGCCGACGCTGCGCTCGCCGTCTTCCTTGCCGTCCTTGTCCTTGCCCAGGCCGACGATGCGCACGACCGAGGGAATGATGGTGTCATAGGCCTTGGTGCCGGGCGAGGGCAGCACCGTGGTTTCCAGGGTTTTGAGCACGGCCGCGTTGATGTCTTCCTGGGTCAGCTTGCGCGCCGGGTTGCGCAGCGGCGAGGCAAAGCTGAAGGCCAGCAGCAGGGCCAGCAGGCCGACGACGGACCACAGCAGGTAGAGCTGGTGGCGCGCCAGCCGCTGGCTGAGCCGGGCAAGGCGGGGGAAGCGGGAAGGTGGGGGAGGGGAAGCTGGGACGGCGTCCGCGGTGGTGGCTTCGCCGGGCGGCTGCGCCTGGGCGTCATCCGCGCCCTGCGCCGGACGGTTTGAACTGCTGTAAAGGGCTGGCCTGCGCATCCGTTCACCTCTGAGGTCAAAGTGTCAAAACCGGGCTGATACGGGGCGAAAAATCGGTTGGAAGGCGGTTTCCAGGCCCTGTATTTACAGATGCACCGTATCACGATTCCTTCATCCATGCACGCCATTTGGCTATCCGCTGGAAGGGCTTTGTAAAGCGCTCGGGGTGCTGGAAACCTTCAAAAAAACCTCTTGGCGTTGATGCTAGGTCTTTGCTCCCTCCCCCGCTGGGGGCGGTTGGGGGTGGGGGCCTGCGGCGGTCGAACGATTGCCTGGCTTGTTACGGCCGCCGGCCCTCACCCCAACCCTCTCCCAGAGGGAGAGGGGGCAAGAAGCCGTCATCAGTGCCCGGGGGAATCCGCGGGTTTGCGCAGCAGCGTCAGCGCCAGCGCAGCCGAAGCCAGCATCAGGAACAGGCTCACCGCATTGAGCACCGGCGTCGCGCCTTCGCGCATGCGGCCGTACATCATGACGGTGAGCGGCGCGTCCGAGCCGACCAGCATCAGGGTGGTGTTGAAGTTCTCGAAGGACATCAAAAACGAGATCGCGGCCGCGCCTATGAGCGCGGGTTTCAGGTAGGGCAGGGTGATGGTGGTGAAGACGGCGGCGCGGGATGCGCCCAGGTTGTAGGCGGCTTCTTCCAAAGTCATGTCAAACCGTTTCAGGCGCGCGGTGATGACCAGGGTGGCGATGGAGACGATGTAGGAAAACTGGCCTATCACCACCAGGGGCAGGCCGGGGCGCAAAAAGTCGAGTTCCAGGCCCCACCAGTCGTCGGCCAGCTGCGCCATCCGGCTGGCGAAGGCCAGGATGGAGATGCCCAGGATGACGCCGGGGATCACCAGCGGCGCCAGCATCAGGAAAGACAGGGCCTGCTTGCCGGGGAAGCGCGCGCGTTCGATCAAAAAAGCATTGGTGGTGCCGACCAGCACGGCCAGCACCGTGACCCAGGCGGCCACGACCACGCTGGTCCAGAGGCTGGCCAGCATGGGCCCGTCGGAAAACAGGCCGCTGCGGCCGGCCTTGCTGCCGAAAAACCAGTCGAGCGTGAAGCCGCGCCAGGGTGGCGCCGGGTAGGGCGCGTCGTTGAAGGCGAACACGGCGACCACCACCAGCGGCAGGAACAGGAAGGCGAAAAACGCCAGGGCATAGGCCCAGGTGCCGGCGCGCAGCCAGGCGGGGCGGGGCAGGGAGGCGATCATGCGGAAGCTTTCATGGTCATGAACGCCGCATCACTTCGCCGAACTTCTGGCCGGTGAGTTTCAACCCAAGCCAGACGATAGCCGTGGACAAACCCAGCAGCAAAAAGCCAAAGGCCGCGCCCTGTTCCCAGTTAAAGCGCGTGATGAACTGCGTGTAGATCTGCTCGGTGAACCATAGCGAATTTTTGCCGCCCAGCAGCGTGGGCGTGAGGTAGTTGCCCAGGGTCAGCATGAAGACCACGATGCAGCCGGCGAGGATGCCGGGCGCGGCATGCGGGATCACGATCTGGCGCAGGATGGAGGGGCCGTTGCCGCCCAGGTCGTAGGCGGCTTCGATCAGGGTGTCGTCCAGGCTTTCGAGTGCGCTGATCAGCGGCACCACCATGAAGAGCATGGAGGTGTAGACCAGGCCGACCAGGATGGTGGCGTCGCGGTAGAGCAGCTCGACCGGCGCACCGGTGATGCCCAGTTGCACCAGCACGGCGGGCAGCACGCCGGATTCGCGCAGCAAAATCATCCAGCCCAGGGTGCGCACGGTCTCGCTGACCCAGAAAGGGATCAGGCACATCACCAGCAGCAGCGACTTGACGCGGCCGCGCACCAGCTTGGCGATGGTCCAGGCGATGGGGAAAGCCAGCAGCAGCGTGATGACTGTGGCCAGGATGGACATCAGCGCGGTGCGCACAAAGGTGTGCCAGTACAGCGGCTCGTCGATGAAGGTGCGGTACTGCGCGAGGCTGGGCGCGTACTGGCGCGGCGCGATGCGCTCGCGCAGCGACAGCACGGCGAGGTCTATGTGCGGTAGCACGATCAGGCCGATAAGCCAGACCAGGGCCGGCGCCAGCAGCAACAACAGGATCAGCCGGGCCTGTGACTGGCCCGAACCCGGCGCACCGGTGGAGGGCAGGACGGCCGCGGCTTGCATGGCTGCGGCCTCAGGTATTGCCGAAGCAGACGGCCTGCTCCGGGTCGAAGCTGAAAGCCACCGTCTCGCCGATGCGCAGATCGGCGAAGCGCCCGGTCTGCGGCAGCGCGATGCGGAACTCGGTGCGGCTGGCGGTTTCGCGCAGCAGCACGGCGGAGTTGGCGCCGTCGAACAGCAGGCTTTCGACCTGGCCGGCATAGACCGTGTGGTTGGCCGGCAGTTCGGTCGCGTCGCGTGCCAGGTTGATGGCCTCGGGCCGTACGAAGGCCTGCACCGCCTGCTCGGGCTGCAGCCGGCCGGCTGCGCGGGCGCGCAGGGCCAGGCCGTCGCCGGTGATGAGCGCGACCACGGCGCCGGCCTCCGCGCCGGCCGCACCGGTGCTGGCGGCCAGCTTGTTGTTGGCGCCGACAAAGCCGGCCACAAACGGGGTTTGCGGCTGGTAATAGAGCTGCTGCGGCGTGCCGACCTGCTCGAAGCTGCCGGCGTTCATCACGGCGACATGGTCGGACAGCACCAGCGCCTCGGACTGGTCGTGCGTGATGTAGACAAAGGTGGTGCCGAAGGCGGCCTGCAGCTGCTTGAGCTCGACCTTCATGTGCTCGCGCAGCTTGAGGTCGAGCGCGCCCAGCGGCTCGTCGAGCAGCAGCAGCGTGGGCTCGAGCACCAGGCTGCGCGCGATGGCCACGCGCTGGCGCTGCCCGCCCGAGAGCTGGTCGACGCGCTTGTCCTGCATGCCGGGCAGGCTCACGCGCTCCAGCATGGCGCCGACCTTGGCGGCGATGTCGGTGCGCGACAGGCCGCGCCGCGCCAGGCCGTAGCCGACGTTCTCGCCGACGGACATCATGGGGAACAGCGCCAGGTGCTGGAACACCATGTTGACGGGCCGCTGGTTGGGCGGCACGCCGTTCATGGGCTTGCCGCCGATGTGGATCTGGCCCGCGTCGGGCGACAGAAAGCCGGCGATCATGCGCAGCAGCGTGGTCTTGCCGCAGCCCGACGGGCCGAGGATGGAGAAAAAGCTGCCGCGCTCCACCGTGAAGGACAAATCCTTCACGGCGGGCTGGCCGGCGTAGGTTTTACCGACGTGCTCGGCTTGCAGGTCTGCGTGCACCGTGGGCGCGGAGGTGGCGGTTACTGGGCGGCCTTGATGCGGTCCAGTACGCGGCCTTCGATGTCCTCGATGCCGGCGGGCACAGCTGGGTACCACTTGACGTTTTTCAGCGCGGCCTCGGGGAAGCTGGCGGCGAACTGGGCCTTGAGCTTGGGGTCGGCGAGTTGGTCGGCGCCCTTGGAGGCGGTGAAGTTGCCGGCCGAGCCCGCGACCTTGGCGGCGATTTCAGGGCGCATGTTGAAGTTGATCCAGGCGTAGGCGGCGGCATCGTTGCGGCCCTTGGCGGGGATGGCGAAGGTGTCTATCCAGCCGAGGGCGCCGGACTTGGGCGCGATGAACTGGATCTCGGGTTTCTCGCCATTGAGCTTCCAGCCGCCGGTGTCCCACATCATGGCGCCCACGACTTCGCCGGCGCGCATGCCGTTGAGCAGCTGGTCCTTGTTGTCCCAGTAGAACTTGATGTTGCCCTTGCAGGCGATCATGGTCTTGCCGACTTCATCCATCAGCGCGCCGTAGGCTTTCGGGTCCTTGTACAGCGCGAAGGGGTCCTTGCCGGAGGCGAAGGCGAAGGCCAGCAGGGTGGGGCGCTTCAGGCGCACGGCGGTCTTGCCCTTGAACTCGGCCTTGCAGAGGTCGGGGTAGTCGGCCATCTTGGCCAGCTTGGTGTTGACGACCAGGCCGTCGGTGCCCCAGATGTGCGGCAGGCCGTAGACCTTGCCGTCCAGTGTGGTGTTCTTCTTGGTGGCTTCGAGCATGGAGGGGATGAAGAGATCGGACTTGATCTTGCTGAGGTCCATGGGCTTGTAGATGCCGAACTCCTGCTGCGGGCCGGTGATGCGGTCCTGCGAGGGCTGGGCCAGGTCGAAGCCGGCGCCGCCGGTGGCGCGCAGCTTGGAGATCATTTCCTCGTTGTTCGAGAGCGTCAGCTCGACGTCGATGCCGGTTTCCTTCTTGAACTGCGCCACGACGTCGGCGGGGACGTAGTCGGCCCAGGTGATCAGCCGCAACTTCTGGTCTTGTGCCCAGGCGGTGCCGGCGAGGCTGGAGGCAACAAGGCCGGCGCCGAGAATCTGGCTCATCAGGCGGGATAATTTCATATGGCTTTCCTTGGGATGTCCGCTTGGACGGGGGTTGACGAAAAGGAGCAGTGAAAGAAACCGGAGCGAAAACGGTGCCGAACGGGTAGATGTTCCGCCTGAAAAAAAGCATAGGGTGTCCCGATTTCATTTCTGTGTCAACATCTTTGGCGACTGGCCGGGCTCCGTTGTTTTTTCTTCCACCATCTACTTATCCTCTACGTAGCGCATGACTTTCTGGATAGACACCCATTGCCACCTGGACGCCGGGGAACTGGCCGCCGACGTCGCCGAGGTGCGCGCGCGGGCCGCCGCAAACGGCGTGGCGCACTGCGTGCTGCCGGCGGTGGGTGTGTTCAACTTTGAGGCGGTGCGCGTGCTGGCGCACCGCTTCTCGGACAGCTATGCATTGGGCATACACCCGCTGTGCGTACCGCAGGCGCGTGATGAGGACCTGCAGGCGCTGGACGCGGAACTCGCGCTCAGGCGTGAGGACCCGCGGCTGGTGGCGGTCGGTGAAATTGGCCTTGATTATTTTGTGCCGGCGCTCACGCAAAGCCCCCAGCGCGAGCGCCAGGAGCACTTTTACCGTGAGCAGCTCAAGCTGGCGCGTAAGCACGGCCTGCCGGTGATCCTGCATGTGCGGCGCTCGGCCGACAAGCTGCTCAAGCACCTGCGCGATCTGGCGCCCGAAGGCGGCTGGCACGGCATAGGCCACGCGTTCAACGGCAGCGCGCAGCAGGCGGAGGAGTTCCTCAAGCTGGGTTTCAAGCTCGGTTTCGGCGGCGCCGTGACCTTTGAGCCGGCACTGCAGCTCAGGCGCCTGGCGACCGAGCTGCCGCTGGAGGCGCTGGTGATGGAAACCGATTCGCCCGACATCCCGCCTCACTGGATCTACACCACGGCGGCCGAGCGCGAGGCCGGCAAGCCGCAAGGCCGCAACGAGCCGGGCGAGCTGCCGCGCATCGCGCAGCAGGTGGCGGAACTGCGCGGCATCAGCGTGGACGCGCTGGCGGCCGCGACCACGGCCAATGCGCGGCACGCCCTGCCCAAGCTGGGGGCGCTGCTCGCATGAAGGCGGTGCCTCTGGAAGGCCTGGCGCCGCTGGTCTCCAGCAATACGCGCCTGCTCATCCTGGGCAGCTTTCCGGGTGCGGCCTCGCTGGCGGCGCAGCAGTACTACGGCCACCCGCAAAACCATTTCTGGAAAATCCTCAAGGCGCTCTGGCCGCCCGGCCCTTCGGATGCGGGGCCCGATGGCTATAAGGTCCGCCGCGAATGGCTGCTGTCCAAAGGCCTGGGCTTGTGGGACGTGTACGCGGCCTGCGAGCGCGAGGGCAGCCTGGACAGCGCGATCCGCAACGCGGAAGTGAACGACCTGGCGAGCCTGCGCCGGCTGTGCCCGGCGCTGGAAGCGATCGCCCACAACGGCGGCGAAAGCTTCAAGCATTCAAAGCACACACTGGCGCTGGGCTTGCCGGTCTACAAGTTACCCTCGACCAGCCCGGCGAACGCCTCCTGGAGTTTTGAGCGCAAACTCGCGGCCTGGCGGGAAGTTTTTGAAAAACACGGACTGGTTTGATGCAAAGAAAAGATACGGCCAAAGAAATGGCCAAACAGGTGGCCAAAGTGAGCGCGGAACTGGAGTTACCCGAGGTCAATTTCTCGGACTACGGCGATGTGCGCTTTCTGCACCTGGGCACCGAATGGGTGCAGGGCTCCATGCTGCGCGACGCGCCCTACGACATCGAGCTCGAGTATGTGCAGCGCATGATGGCGGGCCTGCTGTTCATGGACGCCGCGGCCATGCCCAAAAAACACGCCATGCAGCTGGGCCTGGGCTCGGCCGCGCTGACCAAGTTCTGCTACAAAAAGCTGCGCATGAAGGTGACGGCCGTCGAGATCAACCCGCAGGTGGTGACGGCCTGCCGGGTCTGGTTCAAGCTGCCGCGCGACGATCTGCGGCTGCATGTGATCGAGGCCGATGCCGCCGCTGAAATCAGGAAGCCGGCCCACCATGGAACGGTGGACCTGTTGCACGTGGACCTTTACGACCATGAAGCCGCCGCGCCGGTGCTGGACAGCGCCGATTTCTACGCCGACTGCCGCGCGCTGCTGGCCGAGGACGGCGTGATGACGGTGAACCTCTTCGGCCGCGATTCCAGCTACCTGCAGTCGCTGACCAAGATCGCCGAAGCCTTTGGCCCCGAAGCGGTGTGGGCCTTCACGCCGACGCGCGAAGGCAACACCGTGGTGCTGGCACAGCGCGAGCCCACGCGGCCCGAGCGCGCCGCGCTCTTGCTGCAGGCCGGCGTGATCGAGTCGCGCTGGGACCTGCCGGCCAAAAAGTGGCTGCGGCTGTTCAAGCCGGTGGCTTAAGGTCCGGTGAAGAAGCCGGGGCGGGCAGGGTGGCAAAAGCCATGAGGGATGGGGTACAGTGCCACCCATGAGCGCTGTGACCCACCCCAAGCCCCACCGTGATGCGCATGCGAAAAAAGGCCACGCCGGCCCCCTGGACTGGCGCATCCTGGTGGAGTGGCTGGGCGACGATGGCGTGATCAGCGCCGCCGAAGCGCAGCGCACCATCGCGCGCTGCTCGCAGGTGCAGAGCGCGCAGCCGCCGCTGATGCGGCTGGCCAGCGTCGGCATGACACGGCTGGCCGACGGCAAGCCGCTGGACATCGAGACCATGTCGCAGTGGCTGGCGGGCCGGGCCGGCCTGGCCTACCTGCGCATAGACCCGCTCAAGGTGGACGTGGGCAAGGTGGCCGACACCATGTCGGCCATGTATGCCGAGCGCCACAAGGTGCTGCCGGTGCAGGTGACGCCCAGCGAGGTGGTGATCGCCACCTCCGAACCCTTCATCACCGACTGGGTGCAGGAAGTCGAGCGCCAGGCCAAGCGCAGCGTGCGCCTGGTGGTGGCCAGCCCGCAGGAGATCACCAAGTTCACGGCCGAGTTTTTTGCGCTGGCCAAATCGGTCAAGGCGGCGGTCAAATCGGGCAGCGCGTCGGGCTCGGCGAGTTTCGAGCAGCTGGTGGAGCTCAACAAGAGCAACAAGCAGCTCGACGCCAACGACCAGGGCGTGGTGCAGGTGGTGGACTGGCTCTGGCAGTACGCCTTCGACCAGCGCGCCAGCGACATCCACCTGGAGCCGCGCCGCGAGCAGGGCGTGATCCGTTTCCGCATCGACGGCGTGCTGCACCCGGTCTACCAGCTGCCCATGGGCGTGCACAACGCGATGACGGCGCGCATCAAGCTGCTGGGCCGCATGGACGTGGTGGAAAAACGCCGCCCGCAGGACGGCCGCATCAAGACGCGCAACCCGCGCGGCGACGAGATCGAAATGCGCCTGTCGACGCTGCCCACGGCCTTCGGCGAAAAAATGGTGATGCGGATTTTCGATCCGGACACCACGGTGAAGAACCTCGACGCGCTGGGTTTTTCGCAGCACGACGCCGACCGCTGGGAAAGCCTGGTCAAGCGGCCGCACGGCATCATCCTGGTCACCGGGCCGACCGGCTCGGGCAAAACCACCACGCTGTATTCCACGCTCAAGCGCCTGGCGACCGAGGAAGTCAACGTCAGCACCATCGAGGACCCGATCGAGATGATCGAGGCCTCCTTCAACCAGACGCAAGTGCAGGCGCACCTGGATTTCGATTTCCCCGAAGGCCTGCGCGCGCTGATGCGGCAGGACCCGGACATCATCATGGTGGGCGAGATCCGCGACCTGCAGACCGCCGAGATGGCGGTGCAGGCGGCGCTCACCGGCCACCTGGTGTTCAGCACGCTGCACACCAACGACGCGCCGTCGGCGGTCTCGCGCATGATGGAGCTCGGCATTCCTTCTTACCTGATCAACGCCACCATGCTGGGCGTGCTGGCCCAGCGGCTGGTGCGCACCCTGTGCCCCAGCTGCCGCGAACCCGACGAGAGCGCCGCGCGCGAGACCCTGGCCGAGCTGGTCAAGCCCTGGCAGATCAGCGGCGGCTACCGGCCCTACAAACCGGTGGGCTGCGTGGACTGCCGCATGACGGGTTTCCGGGGCCGCATGGGCCTCTATGAATTGCTGACGGTCACCGAAGGCTTCAAGGAAAAGGTCTCCAAGGAGCCGAACATCGATGCACTGCGCCGCCAGGCGGTCAGCGAAGGCATGCGCCCGCTTCGGCTGGCGGGTGCGCTGAAAGTGGCGGAAGGCCTGACCACCATCGACGAAATACTCGCCTCCACACCACCTTTATCCTGAAACCTGTTCAGAGGCCTCAATACGGTGCCTGTTCTGGCCGTAAACAGGTCCTGGACTGCGGGTTTTCACGGATTTTCAGCACTCTTTCAGGGCACTCTGCTTTTATGTAAGTGAGGGGTAAGTGAAAGATTGATGAAAGGTAAGTGAAAGCCACATGTCGGGCCTGGGGGATTGAATGCACAATCCACCGATTCTTTCTTTTATGTATTGAGGAGACAGCCGTGAATATCAAGAGTCAGAAAGACTTTTTCTCCGGCCTCATGTTCATGGGCGTCGGCGTGGCGTTCGCATGGGGGGCTACCACCTACAACGTGGGCGAAGGCGCCCGCATGGGCCCCGGCTATTTCCCGCTGATGCTGGGCGTGCTGATGGCCCTCCTGGGCGCCGGCATCACCTTCAAGTCGCTGGTCGTCGAAACCGAAGGCGGTGACAAGATCGGCAAATGGGCCTGGAAGCCGCTGGCCTACATCATCCTGGCCAACCTGATCTTCGGCGTCCTGCTGGGCGGCCTGCCCAGCATCAAGCTGCCCCCCATGGGCATGATCGTCGCCATCTACGCGCTCACTTTTATTTCCAGCATGGCCGAAGCCGGCTGGAAAGTCAAAAACACCTTCATCCTTGCGACCGTGTTGGCCATCGGCAGTTACCTCGCCTTTGTCGTCCTGCTCAAGCTGCAGTTCCCGGTGTGGCCTTTCTTCATCGGCTAAGGAGATATAAAAAATGGATCTGATTGCAAATCTCTCGCTGGGTTTTGGCGTGGCGTTCACGCCCATCAACCTGGTGTATGCCTTTATCGGCTGCCTGCTGGGCACGCTGATCGGCGTGCTGCCCGGCATCGGCCCGGTCGCCACCATCGCCATGCTGCTGCCCGCCACCTACGCACTGCCGCCCGTGTCGGCGCTGATCATGCTGGCCGGTATTTACTACGGCGCCCAGTACGGCGGCTCCACCACCGCCATCCTGGTCAACCTGCCGGGAGAATCTTCGTCGGTGGTCACCTGTATTGACGGCTACCAGATGGCGCGAAAAGGGCGAGCGGGCCCGGCGCTGGCCGCGGCCGGCCTGGGCTCCTTCTTCGCCGGTTGCGTGGGCACGCTGATCCTGGCGGCTTTCGCGCCGCCGCTGACCGAACTGGCCTTCAAGTTCGGCCCCGCCGAATACTTCGCGCTGATGGTGCTGGGCCTGATCGGCGCCGTGGTGCTGGCTTCGGGCTCGCTGCTCAAGGCCATCGCGATGATCGTGCTGGGCCTGCTGCTGGGCCTGGTCGGCACAGACGTGAACTCCGGTGTCGCGCGCTTCAGCTTTGACGTTCCCGAACTGACCGACGGCATCGGCTTTGTGACCATCGCCATGGGTGTGTTCGGCTACGGTGAAATCATCAGCAACCTGGCACAGCCCGAGCATGAACGCGAAGTGTTCACGGCCAAGGTGTCCGGCCTGTTCCCGACCAAGCAGGATTTCAAGGACATGCTGCCCGCCGTATTGCGCGGCACTTTCCTGGGCTCGGCGCTCGGTATTTTGCCGGGCGGCGGCGCCTTGCTGGCGGCCTTCGCGGCCTACGCGCTGGAAAAGAAGATCAGGATGAAACCGGGCGAAGTGCCATTCGGCCAGGGCAACATCCGCGGCGTGGCCGCACCCGAGTCGGCCAACAACGCCGGCGCGCAGACTTCCTTCATCCCGCTGCTGACGCTGGGCATTCCGCCCAACGCCGTGATGGCCCTGATGGTGGGCGCCATGACGATCCACAACATCCAGCCCGGCCCGCAGGTCATGACCAGCAACCCCGAACTGTTCTGGGGCCTGATCGCCTCGATGTGGATCGGCAACGCGATGCTGATCATCCTGAACCTGCCGCTGATCGGCATGTGGATCAAGCTGCTGACCGTGCCTTACCGCTACCTGTTCCCGGCCATCGTGCTGTTCTGCGCGATCGGCGTGTATTCGACCAACAACAACACCTTCGACATCTGGATGGTCGGCATCTTCGGTGTGATCGGCTACCTGTTCGTCAAGCTGGGCTGCGAACCCGCGCCCTTGCTGCTGGGCTTCATCCTGGGGCCCATGATGGAAGAAAACCTGCGCCGTGCCCTGCTGCTGTCGCGCGGCGACTGGAGCGTGTTCGTCACGCGTCCGCTGTCGGCCGGCTTGCTGGGCGCCGCCCTGCTGCTGCTGATCATCGTGCTGCTGCCCTCGGTCAAGAACAAGCGCGAGGAAGCCTTCGTCGAGGAGTGACCGCGAACCCTTTCGGAGCCCCGGCCCCGCCCACGCAAAAGGCACCTTCGGGTGCCTTTTGTTTTGCCTGTTCGCAGCCTAATCGGCCTCCAAAACCGTTGCACAATCGCTGAATGAAACGTAAACATATCATTCAGCTCGCGGCGGCTTTTAGCTCGGTTCTGGCCACGGCGTTCAGCGGGCCCGCCATGGCCCAGGCCTATCCCTCCAAACCCATCCGCATGATCGTGCCTTTCCCGGCCGGTGGCGCGACCGACATCCTGGCGCGCGCGCTGTCGCAAAAGCTGGGCGAGAAAATCGGCCAGACGGTGGTGGTCGACAACCGGCCGGGCGCGGGCGGCACCATAGGCGCCGATGCGGCTTCCAAGTCGCCGCCGGACGGCTACACGCTGTTGCTGGCGACCTCGAGCACGCACAGCATAGGCCCGGCCATCAACCCGAAAATCCCCTACAACGCCGACACCGACTTCACGCCCATTGCCTATGTGGCGAGCTCGCCCAACGTGGTGCTGGTGCCCAATTCCTCGCCGTCCAAAAACATGAAGGAGTTCATAGACCACGCGCGCAAGAACCCGGGGCGCCTGAACTACGCCTCCAGCGGCAACGGCACCATCGTCCATCTGACAAGCGAGTATTTCAAGGCCCAGTCGGGCACCTTCATCCTGCACATTCCCTACCGCGGCACTGCGCTGGCCATGCCAGACCTGATCAGCGGCAAGGTCGACGTGCTGTTCGATTCCTTTGTGACCGGCATGCCGCATGTCCGGGACGGCAAGCTGCGGGCGCTGGCGGTGACCACGCTCAAGCGCACCTCGCTCGCGCCCGACATGCCGACGGTGTCGGAAACCCTGCCGGGCTTCGAGTCGGTCACCTGGTTCGGCGTGTACGGCCCCAAGGGCTTGCCGCAGGAGCTGGCGGCCAAGGTCAACCAGGCCGTCAACGCCGCGCTGGCCGAGGCCGACGTGAAGGACCGCTTCGCCCGGCTGGGCGCGGAGCCCACGGGCGGCAGCCCGGCGGCCTTCGCGGCCATGGTCAAGGCGGATACCGCCAAGTGGAAAAAAATCATCGCCGAGCGGAAAATCACGGCTGATTGATTCCCTTGCGCGCGCCGGGCCTGCCCGGGGCCGGCGCGTCATCGCTCTTCGCTCTTTGGGCTGGCGGCGTGCGGCCGCTCTTTGTTTGCCCTCACCAGGTCATCCCATCATGAACTTCAATTACAGCAACCCCTACACCTCCACCCGCCTGCCGCTGTTCGCGCGCAACGTCGTGTCGACCTCGCACCCGCTGGGCGCGCAAGCCGGCCTGCGCATGCTGCTCAAGGGCGGCAACGCAGTGGACGCGGCCATTGCGGCCGCGGCCGCCATGACCATCGTCGAGCCGGTGAGCAACGGGCTGGGCAGCGATGCCTTCTGCATCCTGTGGGACGGCAAGGAGCTGCACGGCCTCAACGCCTCGGGCCGTGCACCGCAGAGCTGGACGCCGGATTACTTCAGCCGCAAGTACGGCGCGGATGCATCCACGCCGCCGAAGCGCGGCATGGATTCAGTCACCGTGCCGGGCGCGGTCGCCAGCTGGATGGCGATGAGCGAGCGTTTCGGCAAGCTGCCCTTTGCCGACCTCATGGAGCCGGCCATCGAGATCGCCGAACGCGGCTACCTGCTGCCGACCGTGGTGCAGCAGAAGTGGGCGGCCGCTACGGATGAGTTGAAGTCGCTGCCAGGCTTCGCGCAGTCCTTCCTGCCCTGGGGCCGCGCGCCGAATGTCGGCGAGCTGTTCCAGTTCAAGGCTGCCGCCAAGGCGCTGCGCGCGATTGCCGATACCAAGGGCGCGGCCTACTACGGCGGTGCGATTGCCCAGGCGATTGAAAAGTTCTCCGCGCAGAACGGCGGCAGCATCACCGCCAAAGATTTTGAGAGCTACAAGCCGGAATGGGTCAAGCCTATCGGCAAGGACTACCGCGGCTACACCCTGCACGAGATTCCGCCCAACGGCCAGGGCATCGCCGCGCTGATCGCGCTGGGCATCCTGGACAAGTTCGACGTGGCGGGCCTGCCGGTGGACGGCGTGGATTCCCAGCATTTGCAGATAGAGGCCATGAAGCTGGCCTTTGCCGACACCTACAAATACGTGGCCGAGCCTTCGTCAATGGCGGTGACGGCCGAGCAAATGCTCGATGACGCCTACCTCGCATCCCGTGCCAAACTCATAGACATGAAAAAGGCACAGGACTTTGGCGCGGGCAACCCCGTCAAGGGCGGCACGATTTACCTCACGGCGGCCGACGAGAACGGCATGATGGTGAGCTTCATCCAGAGCAACTACATGGGCTTCGGCTCGGGCTGCGTGGAGCCGGAATTCGGCATCAGCCTGCAGAACCGCGGCCACGGCTTCAGCCTGCAGCCGGGCGCCAACCAGGTCGCACCGGGCAAGCGCCCCTTCCACACCATCATCCCGGCTTTCCTGAGCAAGGACGGCCAGCCGGTGATGAGCTACGGCGTGATGGGCGCCAACATGCAGCCGCAGGGCCATATGCAGACGCTGGTGCGCATGCTGGACTACGGCCAGAACCCGCAGGCCGCCTGCGACGCGCCGCGCTGGCGCTACAACGCCGGCATGGAGATCAACGTCGAAGCCGCGATGGACGCGCGCACCGTGCAGGGCCTGAAGGAACGCGGCCACCGCGTGGAAGTCATCAACGATTCCTACCAGGATTTCGGCGCGGGCCAGTTTATCTGGCGTGCCGGCAACCCCCAGGCCGAAGGCTACGTGGCGGCCAGCGATGCGCGGCGCGACGGCCAGGCCGTGGGTTTTTAAGCGGGCGATTTTGAGCTCTCCACCCGACGCTCCCACCCCAGCGGCCACCCCCAAAAGCCTCGCGCCCGGCCTGCTGCTGGCGACCTTCGGCGCCATCGCCTTCAGCGGCAAGGCCATCATCGTCAAGCTGGCCTACCGCTACGGCGTGGACGCGGTCACGCTGATCATGTACCGCATGCTGTTCGCGCTGCCGATCTTCGCGGTGATGGCCTGGTGGGCCAGCCGCGGCAAGGCGCCGCTGACGCGCAAGGACTGGCTGGGTGTGCTGTGGCTGGGCTTCACCGGCTACTACCTCGCGAGCTTCCTGGACTTCGCGGGGCTGGCCTTCATCAGCGCCTCGCTCGAACGCCTGATCCTCTACCTGAACCCGACGCTGGTGTTGCTGCTGGGCCTGGTGATGTACAAGCGCCGCGTCAAGGCGCCGCAAATCATCGGCATGGCCATCAGCTACTGCGGCGTGGTGCTGGTGTTCGGCCACGAGATCACACTGCAAGGCTCGGACGCGGCCTGGGGCGCGCTGCTGGTGTTCCTGAGCGCGGTGAGCTACGCGCTTTACCTGGTCTACAGCGGCGAGATGGTCAGGCGCCTGGGCGCGCTGCGCCTGGTGGGTCTGGCGACGACGGTGGCCTGCCTTTGCTGCCTGCTGCAGTTCGTGCTGCTGCGGCCCCTGAGCGCGGCCGCCGTCGCGCCCGAGGTGATCTGGCTGTCGCTGCTCAATGCCACTCTGTGCACCGCCGTGCCGGTGCTCATGGTGATGATGGCCATCGAGCGCATCGGCGCCGGCATGGCCGCACAGACCGGCATGGTGGGGCCCATGTCCACCATCCTGATGGGCGTGCTGATCCTCGGTGAGCCCTTCACGGCCTGGGTGGCGGCGGGGACTGTGCTGGTCATTGCGGGGATCTTCGTCTTTACTCGAACAAGATAGCCCCCACGCTCCCCCACTTTGTGTGGGTCGCTGCCCCCCGAGGGGGCCGCTGCGCCTGCGGCCCGGCAAAGCCGGTTCCGCGGCCCCTGCTGGTAGGAGACCCGGGCTCTACGGTCCCTACTGTGGCGTTGCGGAGTGCTCGCCCATCTGCATCTGGCTCAACGCTTGCCTGACCCTTTCCAGGGGAGCGCTCCAGTCATCGGCTTTTTCCTGCCTGAACAGTCGCGCGCCTGGATACCAGGGGCTGTCCTCGCGCTGGAGCAGCCAGCGCCAGTCCGGCGCATGGGGCAGCAGGATCCAGACCGGTTTGCCCAGGGCTCCCGCCAGGTGCGCGGTGCTGGTGTCCACGCTGATGACCAGGTCCAGCGTGGAGATGAGTGCGGCGGTGTCCGCGAAATCGGCCAGTTCCCGGCCCGGGAAGCTGACGCGGCCATCGGCTTCGAGCGCCGCCGCGTCGGTTTCGCGTAAATCGGGCTGAAGGCATACCGCTTTCATGCCGTCCGGCAGGGCGTGCAACAAATGGCCCATGGGAATGGAGCGTTGCTGGTCGCGCCTGTGCGCGGGATTGCCGGAGCAGACGATGCCTATGCGCGGGGCCGGCATGCCGGGGGAATCCATCCGCTTGCGCCAGTGTTCGACACGCTCGGGTGCGGCCCGCAGGTAGGGGCCGGGCGCCGACACGATTTCGCGGGTGTGGAGGCCGAGCGCCAGCGGAAGGCTCATCAAGGGGCAGTGGAGATCAAATGCCGGCAGCGGCTCGCCCTCTTCAACGACGAGCACGCCGGGGGCCAGGCCCGAGAGCAGGTCGCCAAGCCCACGCTGCACCTGCATGACCACGCGCGCGCCCAGCGCGGCGACAGCAGCCGCGTACCGGCAGAACTGCAGGGTGTCGCCATAACCGTATTCGAAATGGAGCAGGACGGTTTTTCCCGCGACCGGTTCGGCCCCGAGCCATAGCGGCTGGGCAAAGTGGCGGTCGTAGGCGCCGTGGCTCACCCTGGAGCGCCACTCCCATTCCGTCCAGCCCCGTTCATAGTCACCCAGCAGCAGGCTGGCGAAACCCAGGCCCCAGTGCGCCGGGGCATTGTGAGGGTCTATTTCCAGGATGGCCTTGTAGCGCTCAACCGTTTTGTCGTACTGGCCTTCGTAGGACGCCTGCGTCATGAAGTCGAAGTCGGGCCGAAGGCGCAGGACCTCCCGAAGGTGGGAGGCCGCCAGGGCCATGTCGCCCTGGTCTTGCGCCAGGGTCGCCAGCATGAAATGTGCGTCGAACTGGGACGGGTCGAGAACCAGCGCCTGTTCGAGCGCAAGCCGCGCTTCGCGGAAGTCCTGCTGTTCGCAAAGGACGTAACCCAGGTTGACGAAGGCGGCAGCGTTATGCGGGTCCGCCAGGGTGGCGGCGCGATAGCGCAAGCCGGCCCCCTGCAGATCGCCCCTGGCCAGCAGTGCGTTGCCCTGTTTTTTCAGCTCGGCGGAACCGGCCGCGCCGGCGGGAGGCGGCGCTTGTGGATCCGCGACGCTCCGTTCTTCCGCTTTTTGTTGTTTACCCAGCCGGCTCCAGAATCCCATACCGCCCTTTGTCCTGCCCGTGAATCAGAGCCGGATTGTCGGCCTATTTTTTGGCGGGTGCTTTCCCTGCTGCCGGCGCCTGTGCCGTAGGCCGGCGGTTCGCGGCGCCCAGGCGCTGTGCCACGGTGACGGCGGGCTGCCCCGCGTAGGCGTCCAGGCGTGTGCCCATGGCTTGCTCGAGCTGGTTCAAGCGGGTTTGTGCGGGCGGGTGCGTGCTCAGCGACAGGGCGAACAGCGCGTCGTCGGGCGCGGCGGTGCGAAGCTGCTGCAGCACCCCCACAAGGCCGTAGGGGTCGAAGCCGGCGCGCGTGGCCAGGGCCACGCCGGTGCGGTCGGCGTCGAATTCGTCCTGCTGGTCCAGGCCCTTGGTGTACATGTTGCGGCCCAGTGCCAGCAGTTGCGAGGACACCATGCCGCCCAGGTCGTTCTTGAGCTGCGAACCGATGACCTGCGTCAGCAGGCCGGCGCGCGCGCTCTTGTTCAGCGCGATCAGGTGGTGCTTGGCCGTGACGTGGGTGATTTCATGGGCCAGGATGCCGGCCAGTTCACCCTCGTCGGCGACGCGGTCCATCAGTCCCTTGGTGACGAAGACATAACCGCCCGGCGTGGCGAAGGCATTGAAGCCGGGATCGTCGAGGATGGCGAAGGTCCAGGGCAGGTCGGGGCGCGAGGACTGCAGGCTGATCCAGCGGCCCAGCTGGTTGAGGTAGCGCTGCATGGCGACGTCGGGGTACAGCGGCTTGCTGCCCAGCAGCACGGCGGCCAGTTGCTGGCCGATCTGGATTTCGCGCGGTTCGTCGATCTGGTCCAGTGACTGCGACAGCAGCTTGAACAGGTCGCCGCCTTGGGCCGCCTGCT
The DNA here is from genome assembly GCF_056405735.1 of Polaromonas sp. P1_F2. Taxonomy (NCBI): domain Bacteria; kingdom Pseudomonadati; phylum Pseudomonadota; class Betaproteobacteria; order Burkholderiales; family Comamonadaceae; genus Polaromonas; species Polaromonas sp. P1_F2. Next base: position 449,773 of record NZ_JBFUBN010000002.1, read on the forward strand.
GCCCGCCCGGCGAGAGGCTGGCGCCCAGCAGCGCGCCGGCCAAGCCGGCCGCCGAATTGGGTTGTGCCTGCGCCGGCTGCGCGGGCTGGTTGGGGCGAATCAGCGACTGGAACAGGCCGCCCAGCGCCTTGCCGGCATCCTGGGCGTGGGCGCCGAGCGGGAGCAGGCCGGCCAGCAGGGCCAGGGCACAGGCCGCATGGCGTGCGGGTTGGGGGAGGTGGTGAAGATTCATGGCGTGGCCTCTTGTTGTCTCTTGTGGCGGCTCAACGGCCGTACTGCTCGGCCGGTGCGCTGCCGGGTGCGGGAGCCGGCGGGGCGGGTGTGGGCAGGGGCTCGACCTGCCGGCTGTTCAGCGAGGCGCCGCCGGCGAACTGCCGGGCCTGCGCGGCATTCGCGCGGTTGGCGTCGGCCTGCGCCACGGCCGCCACATTCGGCTGCGCGTTGGCCAGGTCTTCGGCGCCCAGGCCGCGTATGCCGACGGTGGAGGTGGAGACCGTGCTCGAAGGCGCTTGTGCGCTGCCCTTGTTGAAAAAGCTCGAGAGGCTGCGCAGCGCGCCGCCGGCGGCGCCGCCCGAGGGCGCGCTGGCCGAGGTGATGTCGAACATGTGGACCCAGCCGCTGGTGCCGTCGGCCGTGCGCACCTTGATCCAGGCGCCCTGGCGGTCGCCCAGGCGCGTCACGGCGGTCTGCACGGGAAGCGGCGCGAGGCTGCGGGCCGAGTCGCCGGGCGCGTCACGCAGTTGCGCCTCGCGCTTGATCAGTACGGCTTCCTGGGCCTGTGCCGCGGCGCTGAAAACCAGCAGTGATGTGAGCAGCGGAGCGATAACCATCCCCGCCTGTGTTTTGTATTTACTCAGTATCATGAGCCGATCTCCCCCGTGGTTGTAATGAGGAATTATTATGGATTTGGGTATTGCAGGCAAATGGGCGCTGGTCTGCGGCGCCAGCAAAGGTTTGGGCCTGGGTTGCGCCGAGGCGCTGGTGCGCGAAGGCGTCAATGTGCTGATCGTGGCGCGCGGCGAAGAAACGCTGAAGGCCGCGGCTGAAAAACTGAAGGCGGATAAGGGCAAACCCGCGGGCGCTGGCGTCCAGTACGTCGCCGCCGACATCACCACACCTGAAGGCCGGGCCGCGGTGTTCGCGTTGCGCAAGGACTTTGACATCGTGGTGACCAATGCCGGCGGCCCGCCGCCCGGCGACTTCCGCGACTGGGACCGCGACGCCTGGCTCAAGGCGGTGGACGCCAACATGCTGACCCCGATCGAGCTCATCAAGGCCACGGTCGACGGCATGGCGGCGCGCGGTTTCGGGCGCATCGTCAACATTACCTCCAGTTCGGTCAAGTCGCCCATCGACATCCTGGGCCTGTCCAACGGCGCGCGCAGCGGCCTGACCGGCTTCGTGGCTGGCGTGGCGCGCACCAAGCTCGCGGCGCAAGGCGTGACCATCAACAACCTGCTGCCGGGCGCCTTCGACACCGACCGCCTGCGCGGCACCATGAGCGGCGCGGCGCAAAAAACCGGCCAGCCGCTGGAAGCCATCATGGACGCGCGCCGCAAGAACATCCCGGCCCAGCGCTTCGGCACGCCCGAAGAGTTCGGCGCCATCTGCGCCTTCCTGTGCAGCACGCATGCCGCCTACATGACGGGGCAGAACGTGCTGGCCGACGGCGGGGCCTATCCGGGCACTTACTGAGCATTGAGCGCGCGCCCTTGAGCCTGGACTACCTCCACTTCGACTACGCGGAAGGCAGCGACGGCACGGGCACGCTGGAGGCCATGGCTTCCACCTGGCCGGACCAAGTACCAGCCGTGCATGCCGAAGTGGTGCAGGTGCTGGCCTGGGTCCACGCGGAATTCCCCGGGCGGCGCGGCCCGCTTGAGGATGGTTTTGACTGGGACTACGACCTGCATGGAATGCAGGAGCTGACGGCGCCCGAGGCCTTGCTTTATGACGAGGCGGCGCATCGCCTCAAGGTGGAAGCCGGCACGCCCGGCAAGCCGCGGCATACGCTGACCCTGTCCTTCAGCGGGACCGCGGAGTTTTGCGAGGCCTTCAGGCGGCACTTCGGCCTGGGCGCGGACTAGCATCGGGCCAGGGCCAAAAATCACGATTAACTCCCTCCCGATTCAGCCCCCTCCCCCGCTGGGGGAGGGTAGGGGTGGGGGCCAGCAGCCTTCGAACAAGCACGGCGACCATTAGCCACCGCCGGCCCCCATCCCAGCCTTCCCCCAGCGGGGGAAGGAGCAAGAGCACCAGGCATCGCCGGCCATCAGCCGGTCGTCGCAGCTTCTTTTTGAACCTAGCCTTGCACCTGTACTGAGGCATGCTTTTCCGATGGAAGTCATGTCTGGCACCTTTCGATGAAAAGAACCCCGCAGCCAAAAGTTAGCGTTAACATCCGGGCATGAAGTCACCCACAGAGATGCTGCGCAAGGCCAAGCGCGCCCCGCGCCCCGGAACCGGCGGCATCACCCTCAGCGACGTGGCCAGCCTGGCCGGCGTGTCGGCCATCACGGTGTCGCGCGCGCTCAACACGCCGGCAGCCGTTTCACCCGCAACCCTGGAGCGCGTGCGCAGCGCGATTTCGCGCAGCGGCTATGTGCCCAACCTGGTGGCCGGCGGCCTGGCTTCCAACCGCAGCAGGCTGGTGGCGGCGCTGGTGCCCACCATCGCCGGCCCGGTGTTCCTGGAAACCATACAGGCGCTGACCGACGCGCTGGCCGAGGCCGGCTGCCAGTTGATTTTGGGCCAGAGCGGCTACAGCGGCGCGCGCGAGGATGCGCTGATAGACGCCATCGTCGGCCGGCGGCCCGACGGCATCGTGCTGACCGGCATCATGCATTCGCCGGAAGGGCGCCGCCGCCTGCTGGCCTCGGGCATTCCCGTCGTCGAGACCTGGGACATCACGCCCACGCCCATCGACATGATCGTGGGCTTCTCCCACGAGAAGGTCGGTGCGGCGGTAGCGGACTATCTGTACGGCCAGGGCTTCCGTCGGCCAGGCGTGGTCATCGCGGAAGACCAGCGCGCCATGCGCCGCCGCGCCGGATTTGAGGCGCGGCTGGCCGAACTGGACGTGCACGGCATCCCGGTCTGTACCGTGCCTGCGCCTTCATCGCTGGCCAACGGCAGAGCCGGTTTCGCCGATCTGCGCGCGCGCCATCCTGATATTGATGTGGTTTTTTGTGGTTCCGACGTCATTGCCCACGGCGTCATCACCGAGGCCCAGGCTTTGGGCCTGTCTGTTCCGGGCGATGTGGCGGTCATGGGTTTTGGGGACCTCCCGTTTGCTGCTTTTACCCATCCCTCCCTGAGCACGGTGCGTATCGACGGCACCTCCATAGGTCGCCAGGCGGCCCGATTCATCCTCGACGTCGCTGAAAATCGCGACGTCGGCGCGCGGGTGCGGGACCTAGGGTTTCTCATAGTCAAAAGAGCCAGTGCCTGACTTGACGCGAGGCAGGCCTTTCCCCTAATATTGATTTGTTAGCGCTAACAAATTGGTTTAGGCCACAGCGAATTGATTTCCTGTCAATGCAGGCCGCCGACCTCGCCGTCGGAAAATAAAAAAGGAGACAAAACATGCGTCAGGACACTATGCGCGCGCGCCGCGGGTTTCTCAAAACCGCTGCGGGTGCCGGGGCTGCGATGGCCGCTTCCGCGTTCGCCCAGTCTTTTGATTTCAAGCCCTATCAGCGCTATCCGGACCCGGCTGTGCTGATCCTGGATCCATCATTTGCCAAATACCGCATCTACAGCAGCACACTGGAGCAGGTGGGCACCGGTATGCGTTGGGCGGAAGGCCCGGTCTATTTTCCCAATGAAGTCGCCGGAAGGCCGGGCTATCTGCTGGTCAGCGACATTCCGAATAACCGCTTGATGAAGTACGACGAGGCGACCAACGCCTTTACCGTGCACAAGGAAAACGCGAACTACGCCAACGGCAACACCCGGGACCGCCAGGGACGCCTTGTCACCTGTGAGCATTCGGTGACGCGCCGGGTAGTGCGGACCGAAAAAAATGGCCGCATGACTGTGCTGGCCGATAGTTTTGAAGGCAAGCGCCTCAACGCGCCCAATGACGTCGTCGTCAAGTCCGACGACAGCGTCTGGTTTACCGACCCGGTATTCGGCATCAATGGCGAGTGGGAAGGCTCGCGCGCCAAGCCCGAGCAGGCCTCTACCAATGTCTTCCGTATGGGGGCGGACGGCAAGCTCCAGGCAGTCATCACCGACCTGGGCAACCCCAACGGCCTGGCGTTTTCGCCCGACGAGAAAAAACTTTATGTCGTCGAATGGCGGGGCTCGCCCAACCGCAGCATCTGGAGCTACGACGTTGCCGCCGACGGATCGTGCAGCAACAAGACCAAGCTGATCGACGCGGACGGCCCGGGATCGCTCGACGGTTTCCGCGTTGACCGGGATGGCAACCTCTGGTGCGGCTGGGGTTACAACGGGTCGTTCCAGCAGACGGCAACCGATGTAGGCGGCGGCATGAAGGCGCATCTGCAAAATGCCAGAACCGAAGACCTTGACGGTGTCAAAGTGTTCAATGCCGCCGGCAAACCCATCGGTTTCATACGCCTGCCCGAGCGCTGCGCCAACCTGGAATTTGGTGGCCCGAAGCGAAACCGCCTCTATATGGCCAGCAGCCACTCTCTCTATGCGCTTTATGTGGAATCCCACGGAGCCGTCTAACCCCGACAAGGAGCAGAAATGACCAAGAAAATGTTTTCCGCCGCGCTTGCGTGCGTGGCTGCGGCCGCCGGCCTGCTGGCCCTTCCAGTTCAGGCCCAGACCGACTACCCGTCGAGGGCGATCAAGCTTATCGTTCCGTTTCCGGCGGGCGGCACCAGCGATGTGATGGGACGCATGATTGCGGAAGAGCTGACCAAAGCCCTGAAGCAGCCCGTGATCGTGGAGAACCTCGGCGGCGCGGGCGGGGTCATCGGCACCGAGAAGGGCGCCAAAGCGGCGCCCGACGGCTATACGCTGATACAGACAGGTGTTGGCCAGAATGCGGTGGCGCACGGCCTCAACCCCAAGCTCGGCTACGACTCCCTCAAGGATTTCATTCACATCACGCAAGTCCACTCGGGACCCAATGTGCTGGTGGTCCATCCTTCTGCGCCCTTTAATACCTTCCAGGAACTGATCGCTTACGGGAAAGCGAATCCCGGAAAGCTGAGTTATGGCTATGTGCCCGCGGCTTCGGGCCACATGGCGATGGAGCTGCTCAAGCAAACCGTTGGCACCTGCTCGGGCGTCAAAAAAGAAAACTGCAAGCCCCTGTTCATGGTGGGCATTCCCTACCGGGGCGGCGGCCCCATGCTGACGGATATTCTCGGCGGACAGATCCCCTTGATGTTCATCAACCAGGACGTGGCGCTGCCGCATATCAAGGCGGGCAAGCTCCGGGCTCTGGCTGTGACCAGCTTGGCGCGCAATCCCCTGTTCCCGGACGTGCCCACCATTCACGAATCGGGTTACCCCGGCTTCTCGGCCTTGTCGTGGTCCGGCCTGTCCGTCCCCAAAGGCACGCCCAAGCCCATTGTGGAAAAAATAGAAGCCGCCGCCGTCAAGGCGATGCAGTCCCCCGCCATCCGCGCGCGGATGGAGGCCAACGGTTTTGTGGTGCCGGCCCAGGGCAGTACCGAATACACGCAGTTCGTGGCACGGGAGCTGGACCGCTGGACGCGGGTCATCAAGATCGCCGGAATCAAGGGCGAATAATGGTTGGGCGGATGAAAAATATCAAAATCAGCGCAGTCCGGATTACGCCCATCGCGTTTCGCGATGCACCGCTGCTCAACGCCAGCGGTATCCACGAGCCCTGGGCACTGCGCAGCATTGTCGAACTGGAAACTTCGGACGGGCGCCTTGGCATCTCTGAAACCTACGGCGACGAGCCCATGGTGAAAGTGCTGGAGCAGGCCCGTGCCCTGGTCCTCGGCCTGTCCCCGTTTGAGCTGAACGTCATGGAAGAGCGCGTACGCGCAGCCATCAAGCCCGGACACGCCAGCGACGGCAGCGTGCAGTTCGAGCTTGCGCCCGGCTCGCACACCGCCAAAAATGCCGACAAGGTCATCAGTGCGATGGAAGTCGCCATGCTCGACCTGCAAGGACAGATCCTGGGCATGCCCGTGTGCGATTTGCTGGGCGGCGCGGTGCGCGCCGAGGTCCCTTACAGCGCCTACCTGTTCTACAAATACGCGGAGCACGCCGGCAAACCTTATGCGCCCGACGCCTGGGGCGAAGCCGTCACGCCCGAGCAGGTTGTGAAGCAGGCGCAGCGCATGGTGAGCCTTTACGGCTTCAAGAGCATCAAGCTCAAGGGCGGCGTGTTCCCGCCGGCTGAAGAAATCGCCGCCATGAAGGCGCTGTCCAGGGCCTTCCCCGGTGTGCCCTTGCGGCTGGACCCGAACGCCAACTGGACGCTGGAGACCAGCATTGCCGCCGCGAAAGAACTCGACGACTTGCTGGAGTATTACGAAGACCCGGCACCCGGCCAGGAGGCCATGGCCGAGCTGGCCCGGCACTGCCGCATGCCGCTGGCGACCAATATGTGCGTCACCACGATGGAGGAGTTCAAGCGCAATGCCTCCACGCATGCGGTGAGCATCCTGCTGTCGGACCACCATTACTGGGGCGGCCTGCGCGCCACGGCCGCACTGGCGCGCATGTGCGGCGTTTTCGGCATGGGCATGTCCATGCATTCCAACTCGCACCTGGGCATCAGCCTGATGGCCATGACACACGCGGCCGCCGCGATTCCCAACCTGACCTATGCCTGCGACACGCATTACCCGTGGCAGGAAGAGGAGGTCATCAAGGGCGGGCGGATCCAGTTTGACCAGGGCGCCGTCAAGGTGCCGACGGCGCCCGGCCTGGGTGTGGAGCTCGACCCGGCCAAACTGGCCGAGCTGCACCGGCAATACCTGGATTGCGGCATCCGCAACCGCAACGACCTGGCGCAGATGCGCAAGTACCAGCCGGAATTTTCCGGCATCAGCCCGCGTTTTTAAGAGGCCGGCAGCAGCCTCGCATTTCCGTTGACAGTTCATCGTTCGCTATTCACACCAACAATGAAGGAGACAAGATCATGATCAAGTTCGAGCATTTGATGTCCCGGCTGGCCCAGGGCCTGCGGGCCGCCGGCATTCTGGCGGCGTTCGCGGCCGTTGCCGCGCATGCGCAGCCCGTGACCCTCAACGTCGTCGACGTGGCCGGCAACCTGGCACTGACTCAGGAAGCGCTGGAAAGTTTTGCCGCGAAAAACCCCAACCTGGTTTCGCGCGTCACCTTCACCAAGGCGCCCGCGCCCGAGCTCCCCGGAAAAATCAGGGCCATGCAGGCCGCGGGCCGCACCGACATCGACCTGGTGCTGACCGGCACCGACGCGCTGGCCGCGGGTATCGCGCTCAACCTCTGGGAGCCGTTGCTGCCGGCGCACGCCGCGAAGTTCCCCAACCTGATGGACAACTACCTGCCCAGCGCCCGCAAGATGCAGGACCTGGCCAACGGCCAGGCCGTCATGGTGACCTATATGCCCGCGGGCCCGCTGCTCGAGTACAACCCCGACAAGGTCAAGGCGCCGCCTAAAACGCCGGCCGAGCTGCTGGCCTGGTGCAAGGCCAATCCCAACAAACTGATTTACGCGCGACCGGCCAACTCGGGCCCGGGCCGCACCTTTTTGATGGGCCTGCCCTACCTGCTCGGCGACAAGGATCCCAAGGACCCCATGGCCGGCTGGGACAAGACCTGGGCCTACCTGAAAGAGCTCAACAGCTGCATCGAGTACTACCCCACAGGCACGGGCGCCGTCATGAAGGAACTCGGCGAAGGCTCACGCGATATGACCGTCACGGTGACCGGTTGGGACATCAATCCGCGCGCGCTCGGCGTGGTGCCCAAGCAGTTCAAGGTGGCGGCGCTCAATGGCTTCACCTGGGTCAACGACGCGCACTACATGGCGATGCCCAAGGGCTTGCCCGCCGCCCGCCAGGCGGCCGTGATGGAACTGATGGCCTACCTGCTCAAACCCGAGCAGCAGGCGCTGACCTATGACTCCGGCTACTTCTACCCCGGCCCGGCCGTGAAAAACGTGCCGCTGACTGCGGCGCCGCAAAAGAGCCAGGACATCATCAAGGAATACGGCCGCCCCGAATACGCAGACTGGATCGCCAAGCAGCCGCACGTCCAGCCGCTGGAAGACAAGGCCATGGTCGCCGCTTTCAAGAAGTGGGATCAAGAGATCGGTTCCGGCAAAGGCAAGTAAGAGTCGCTCAAAAACCCTCCTGGCGTTGTTGCGCCGCCTTGCCGTGCTGTAGCACTGTCTGCGGCGGCGCGCCTAGCCAGGACCGCTTCGCTGGGTTTTATGAGCAACTCTAAATAACAAGCAGACCCGCGGTGCGGGCATGAAAAGGTTTCTGACATGGTGATGCCCAACACCGCGGGACGGCCCGCGGGAAAAAACGAGTTCAGGCAGCTGCGCCTGGACGGCGTGAGCCGCAGCTTCGGAGGCGCGCACGCGCTGGAAAAACTCTCGCTGACCATAGAGCGCGGCGAATTCATCGCGCTGCTGGGCCCCTCGGGCTGCGGCAAGTCGACCGCGCTCAACTGCATGGCCGGCCTGATGCCGCTGTCGGACGGCAGCATCTGGCTGGATGAGCGGCGCATAGACACCCTGCCGCCCGAAAAACGCGGCTTCGGCATGGTGTTCCAGAACTACGCGCTGTTCCCGCACCTGTCAGTCAGCCGCAACGTGGGCTTCGGCCTGAAGATGCGCGGCGTGCCGGCGGCCGAGATCGACCAGCGCGTCGCCGCGGCCCTCGATACCGTGCAGCTGCAGGCCCATGCCCACAAGCTGCCCGGCCAGCTGTCGGGCGGCCAGCAGCAGCGTGTGGCGATCGCGCGTGCCATCGTGATCGAGCCGCCGCTGATCCTGATGGACGAGCCGCTGTCCAACCTGGACGCCAAGCTGCGCATTGAAATGCGTTCCGAGATCCGCCGCATCCACCGCGCCCAGGGCTGCTCCACCGTCTACGTGACGCACGACCAGGACGAAGCCCTGGCCATGGCCGACCGCATCGTGGTGATGAAGCTGGGCGTGGTGCAGCAGATCGGCACGCCGCAAGAGGTGTTCGCGCGGCCGGCCACGCTGGACATCGCGCGCTTCATGGGTTACCGCAATGTGCTGCCGGTGCGGGTGGCTTCCGCCAACGGCGCGGGGCTGAACCTCGAAGGCCCCGGCGGCGTGCAACTGGCCGGTACCGCCATGCATACGCTGCAGCCCGGCCCGGCCATGGCAGCGATAAGGCCCGATGAATTGATCATCGGCGACGGCCCGCAGGCTTTTCCCGGCGTGGTGGAAACCGCCGAGTATGGCGGCCGCGAATGGCTGCTGCAGGTCAGGACCTCGTTTGACGATTTGCTCTATGTGCGCTCCTCGCGCGTCGTCGCGCCCGGCGACCAGGTCATGCTCTCGGCCCCGGCCGAGCGCGTGCTGGTCTATGCAGGGGATGCGTGAGATGAGCGCGATGACCCTGCCGCCGCAAGGCGCCGCGCGGCGCCCGCCTTTCGACCCGGCCGTCATGCTGGTGGCGCCCGCCGCCGCGCTGATGGTGATGTTTTTCGTCTATCCCTTTGCCTACGGCCTGCTGCTGTCCTTCCAGCCGCAGCAGGGCGGGGTGTTTGAGAACTACATCCACTTCTTCCAGACGCAGGATTTGTGGAGGACCATAGGCAACACCATGCAGCTGGCGCTGCCGGCCACGCTGATCAACATTGCCTGCGCGCTGGGCATTGCCTATGCGACGCGCGCCAAGGGCCCTTACCAGCGCTTCCTGTCCACCCTGCTGGTGGTGCCGCTGACCCTGGGCACGGTGCTGATCGCCGAGGGCATGCTGACTTACTTCGGCCCGCAGGGCTGGCTGGCGCAGACGCTGCGCTGGCTGCATCTGTATGAGGGCTCGATACGGCTCACGCACAACTACTGGGGTGTGCTGATCTCGCTGATCATCACCGGCTTTCCGTTTGCCTACTTGCTGATCCTGTCCTACATCACCGGCATAGACCCGGCGCTGCCGCGCGCCGCGGCCACGCTGGGCGCCGACGGCTGGAACCGCTTTCGCCACATTTACCTGCCGCTGCTCACGCCGGGCCTGGTCATGGCTTTCTGCCTGTGTTTTGTGCAGGCCTTCTCGGTCTTTCCTTCGGCGGTGCTGCTGGGCTCGCCGGCCGGCACCACGCGCGTGATCGCGATTGCCGCCTATGAAGCGGCCTTTGAGCAGTACGACTATTCGCTGGCCTCGGCCGTCGCCATGATCATGGGCCTGGTCCAGCTGGCCATCGTGGTCGCGGCGCTGGGCCTGCGCTCGCTGTTCTACCGCGGCCCGGTGGCGGGAGGCAAGGGATGAGCGCGATCAGCACACAACAGATGCACGAGAAAGACCCGCTGCGCGACCGCGCCTGGCGCGCCCTGGTCTGGGGGCTGATAGCCTTCTTCCTGGTCAACGTCGGCATGATGATCCTGGCGGTGGGAACCAACTCGGTCGCCACGCGCTGGTTGGGCACCTGGCTGCCCGAGGCCTACACCCTAGGCTGGTACGTGTCGGCCTGGAAGGAGTTCCAGCTGGGCCATGTGCTGGTGGTCACGGTGGTGGTGGTGTTCTCGGTGGTCTTTTTGTCGCTGTTGATCGGCGTGCCCGCCGCCTACACGCTGGCGCGCAAGGACTTTCGCGGCAAGAAGCTGCTCACGCTGCTGTTCCTGCTGCCGCTCATGGTGCCGCCCATCACCTACGGCATTCCGCTGGCCACGGTGATGTACCAGCTGCACCTGGCCGGCACGCTGCCGGGCGTGATCATCGCCAACATGATCCCGGCCTTGCCGTTTGTGATCCTGGTGATGACGCCCTTCGTCGAGCAGGTGGACACCAACATCGAATCGGCCGCACGCGTCTTCGGCGCCAACACGCGGCAGATGTTTCTCTATACCCTGGTGCCCTTGCTGGCGCCCGGCGTGCTGGCGGCGGGCCTGCTGGTGCTGGTGCGCACGGTGGCGATGTTCGAGCTGACCTTTCTGGTCGCCGGCCCCGACACGCAGACCCTGGTGGTGGCGCTGTATTACGCGGTGTTCGCCGCGGGCGTTCGCGCCGGCCAGTCGGTGGATGCCATGGCCATGATCTACATGGCGATCACGGTGCTGTGGTTGCTGATTGCGCTGCGTTTCGTCAACCCGACGCAGCTGGTCAGCCGCGTGAAGGAGCATCCGGGCAAGGCTTGATTCGCTGAATAGGCGCCTGCAAAAAATTTCCGTTGGTGGAAATTGGGCACGGAAACAGCTGGGCTGTTCTCCGTGCTTTTTTTTTGTCCGGGAAGATCATTCAAGCGCCGGTTCGACAGCCTCCACTGCCGTAGCGCTGACCCGTTGCATCAGCCCGTGCTGCAGGCTGAACACCTGGAGCTGTTCGGCATAAGGCATGAGCATCTTCTCTTCCGTCGCGATGCCCACACCCAGCAGGCCGGCCATTTTTTCCTTGCTGACCTGGCCCTGCGCCAGCAGTTCGTCCACGATGCGCAGCAGCAGGGCCGAGTCGGCCTTGAGCAGCGCCTGGGCGCGTGCATAGGCCTGCGCCAGCAGGGCCTCGATCTCGGCGTTGGTCGGCGCTACGTCCGTGTTGAGATTTTCATCGGTGCTGTCGGTTACGTCGGTGCGGCTCAGCCGGTTGCCGAAGCCGAAGTGGCGCACAAAGCGCGCGGCCAGGGCGGTGGCGTTCTTGAAGTCGCTTTCGCTGCCGGTGGTGCTGGCGTCCTCGCCGAACACCAGGGTTTCGGCGGCGCGGCCCGCCAGGCCCACGCAGAGGCGGTCCAGGCAGCTTTGCCGGGACTCGGCTTTCAGGCGCACATAGCTGTTGTAGCCGCCCTCGAAAGAGGCCACGTTGATCTTCACCTCCTGCGGTGCGTGGCCGAACAGCCGGCCGTAGGCCAGGCCGTGACCGGCCTCGTGCACGGCCAGCAGGGCACGGAAGTCCGGGCTGGCGCGCTGCTTGAGCTGGTTCAGGTCCAGCGGCACCGGGTAGGCGATGCCGGGGCCGCCGGCCTGGCCGAGGTCGATGCGCAGCGATTGTGTGGCTGTGTCCAGGCTGACCTGCAGCGTGGCGCCATCCGGCACGCCGTGCTCGAAAGCCCACAGCACGGCATTGACCAGCGGCGCGCTCAGGATGGCGTGGATGGACGAGAACAGCGGGCGTGTGCCCTGGGCCGGAAAAACCGCGTTGGCATAAATGCCTTCGTACACCGATTCATGCAGGTCAAACGACAGTCCGGCGCTCGCCTGCATTTCGTCAACATATCTGGCGCAGGTGCTGCGGATCAGCCGCTCGTACGTAGACTGGCTCAGCGACGGGTAGATCACATGGTTGTTGCCCAGCCGGGCGATCTGCTCGGGCTTGAAGCGCTCTCCCAGGGCCTTTTTGACGTCGATGAGCGACAGCTTTTTTGTCAGTGCGTGAAAAATGTCTGCGTCGGTGTCGCAGTCTTCCACGCGTTTGGCAGTGCCTTCGTACATTTCGTCCAGGTTGCCCGAGACAATGATAAGCAGGCGGCTGTAATCCGTTTCCCACGAGTCGGTGGATGCCCTGAACGCCAGCATGCGCTCTTGCAGTTGCTGAGGCGTCCAGGTCATCACTTCCTGCAGGGGCTCATTGATCTTGAGGCTTTGTTTGAACTCCTGGGCCTGGTAGGGCGAGAGTTTGAACTTCATTTTTTTGGGTGGAGCACCATCCTTTGCGGGCTTTTCATCCGCCTGCTCCTCGCGTTCAAGCTCGTACTGCGAGAAAGCCAGTGACTCATCAAGTTCCTGCAGAAACGACAGCGATGGCGGCAGGCGTCCGTCGGACAGCAGTTGCCACACATCCTGGTAGCGCTTGACGGCGACATCGTCGCCCTTCTCGTTGACGGTGCGAAAGCGCTGGAATTCGTCCAGCACCAGCATGCCGGGCTCGCTCTCGGCGACGCCGGACTCTGCCAGCATGGCGCTGATGGAGTCGGCGCTGCGCCAGCTGCTGCCGTTGCTGAAGCCGTCCATCTGCACTTCGACAAAGCGGTCGTAAAAGCCCAGCTTTTGCGCCAGGCGGCGCGTGAGCTGCGTCTTGCCGGTGCCCGTCAGGCCCCAGAGGCAGACGATCACCGGGCGGCGAATAATGTGCGGCAGCACATACCAGGCGCGGATCGATTCGATCACCCGGTCGATGATGTCGTCAATGCCGAACAGCTCGGTCTTCAGTTCGGCGGCAACCAGTGCCAGGTGGGCACTGCGTTCTCGCATGATTTCGGGCGGCACGCGGGCTGCGGCCACCGTTTCGGTTGTCATATCGTTCTTCATGTCAGTCAATCAATTTTTTAAGGGCCTTGTGCAGGGCCACGGTTTCAGCACGGCGGTTGGCGCCGGTGCTGCGAATATGTTTGCCCGCGCCGGACGTGATGGCACGCTGGGCGAGGGCCCGCACCACGGGGTTGCGCGGGGCGGGCAGTTGCAATGTCAAGGCAAGCGGCTGCTTCATGCGCCGCAAATGCTTGACCTTGCCGTCGGCGAAGTCACGGGAAAAAGTTTTGGCACTCATGTGCACGCTCCAGAAAGCAAAAAACCCCGGCGAAAAAATCAGCCTGGGGTTCGCGGAGCGCGCTTCACACGTGAAGGCACGGCACCGACTGCCCGCAGGGCTGGGTATGGTTGGCACCACATCCAGCCGGGGGCAGTGGAGGGTGCGTCAGGTGTGAGTGAACAAAGTCATGGGTCTTGGTGGCTTCAAGGTGTTGACCGCGCAAGGTTATTCGTTACGCGGCGGCTCAAAGCAAGGAACGGATTCTGAAGAGCCCGCGCGGGCTTGGCAAGTTTTATGCGATGGTTTTTCGCAATGTGTTGTGAAAATCAAACCATGGGCGGCGAGTGCAGGTAGAGGATTGGGCTTGTTGATTACGAACTCCAAATGCCTGGCGTTGCCGCTGCGGCGCCTGTCAAAGTGCGTCACTTTTTGTCCCACCCCAGAATGCCCATGGCAATGTCGGGCCAGATAACTGTGGCCAAGCCGCACATCCCGAAGATAAGGTTCAACACCAAGGCTGTCCATCCCGTGATGTAGCCGGAAGGCGGGCGGCCCTCCCATCCGTATTCGATCCGGCCGGAAAATTGCTGGATTAGCGCGCCCACCATCATGTAGACGCCGACTCCGCGTGTTCCGGCTTTGGTGCTCACGAACAAAAATAGCAAAACGACCACAAGAAAAGCCGCGAAGCCCAACAGACTAAATTCGTTGGAATCGTTGGCCTGAGCCTTGTCGGACTTCAAGTGTTCGCGCATTGTTTATGGCTAGTCGTTGCCGGCTTGTATTTGGAACTCAAGTATGTACTCGTCGAGCCAGATTGTCTTGATGGTGAGGCCGAGTGGGATCATTGCGATGCGACGTTGCTGGTCGTGAGCAGGCTGCCTGTGGCCACTTCTTCGACGGAGGGGTTAGACAGCTTGATCATCGATGAGCTCGAGCAACTCGCCTGCGCTCCTGGAGACTGCGCCAGTCCCCTGCGCCAGCAGCGCAACTTTGGGCCGCATTGAATGGATAAATGCCCGAAGTGTTTTTTGAACTGAGGCCCCAAGGTACAACTCGTGTCCTTTTTCCGGAACGAACGACCCGCCAAGATCGATGAGTGATTCCATTGCCGCGCGTTGAGACCAGGGGTCACCGTCACTCAGGATTTGCTGGATCTGCGGCAAGGCAGCCAGGACGACCGGATAAAAAGTGCCTGCGTGATTGTTTCCCATTGCCCAAAGGAATTCGTCGCGGGCCTCTTCCGAAGACTGTTGGTCGTGGGCATTGCGCAGCGCCTCAATTGCGCTTTCGACGCTACCCTCGTCATTGGACTCGGGCTGGGGAAATTGACTGAAATCTAGCGGTTCCATCCAGGGTAATGTATGCCGCAATATGCAATTCAATCTGGCCTCTGCAGTTTGATCTGGACATCGGGTCCATCCAAAACCGGCTTGCGGGCGAACGCTAGCCGCTGATTCGGCTTTTTCGCGCGCTTCAGCGCCGTGACGACACCACGATGCCGCCCACGATCAGCACAAAGGCCAGTGCGTGGTAGAGGTGAGGCAGTTCGCCGAGGAAGGCCGCCGAGAGCAGGGCGGCGAACAGCGGCGTGAGGTTGGAAAAGAAACCCGCAATCGCAGGCCCGACGCGCTGCACGCCCATGCCCCAGCAGCGGTAGGCGATCACCGCGGGTCCGACGGCCACGTAGGCCAGGGCCGCAGCCAGCGGCCAGCCCCATTGGATGTGTGCATCCGTCACGGCCCATTCGCCGGCCGCGAAAGCGCCCGACCAGGCCAGGCCGAACACGATTTGCGCCAGCAGGAAAGCCGCCCAGTCACTGCGGATTTCCTTGGGCTCTTTCGGCTGCGACAGCAGCCAGCTGTAGAAAGCCCAGGCCAGCGTGGCCAGCAGCACATAGAGATCGCCGGGCACCAGCTGCACCTGCATCAACAGCTCCCACCGGCCGCGCGAGAGCACCACCAGCACGCCGGCAATCGACAGCACGGCGCCGGCGACCTGGCGCCGCGACACGGCCTGGCCGAAACACAGTGCACCCACCAGCAGCATCCAGATCGGCACGCTGGAAGCCACCAGCGTGACGTTGAGCGGGGTCGAGGTCTTGAGCGCCAGGTATTGCAGCGCGTTGTAGCAGCCCACGCCCAGCAGTCCCAGCACCGCGAAACGCTTCCAGTGGGGCCACAGGCTGCTGCCGGGTTTGAGCAGGCGCCAGGCCAGCGGCAGGAGGATCACAAAGGCCAGGGCCCAGCGCAGGAAATTCAGCGTCATGGGCGGCACCAGGCCGGTGACCAGCCTGCCGACCACGGCATTGCCGGCCCAGAGCATCGGAGGGATCACCAGCAGCGAGGCGGTGGCGGGCGTCAGGCGTTGAGTCATGCGGTCGACTTTACCAAGCGCCACCTTTTGCCGCGTGCGGGCCGGCCTTAGTCCCTGCGGCCTCTTCGGATTCATGGCACCATGGCGGCCACGCTTTTCGCTTTTGTTTTTTACTTCTCCCTCTGCAAGGAACACCCATGGCCTCCTATCCCTCCAAAGCCGTACACATCAACCAGCACGGCGGCCCCGAAGAACTCACGCTGGTGGACGTGACGGTGGGCGAGCCCGGCCCTGGCGAAATACGCATACGCCACAAGGCTGTGGGCCTGAACTACATCGACGTCTACCAGCGCAGCGGCGTCTATCCTTTTGCCATGCCGCTGCAACTCGGCATGGAAGCCTCGGGTGTCGTCGAGGCCGTGGGCGAAGGCGTCACGCACCTCAAGGCCGGCGACCGCGCGGCTTATGCCAGCCAGCCGCCCGGCAGCTATTGCGAGCTGCGCGTGATGCCCGCCAAATGCGTGTGCAAGCTGCCCGATGCGATCTCCTTCGAGACCGGCGCGGCCATGATGCTCAAGGGCCTGACCACGCAGTACCTGCTGCGCCGCACGCAGCCGCAGGGCGGCCTGCAGGCCGGCGACTTCGTGCTGTTCCACGCGGCGGCCGGCGGTGTGGGTCTGATCGCCTGCCAGTGGGCCAGGGCCATGGGCCTGCAGCTGATAGGCACGGCCGGCTCCCACGAGAAATGCGCGCTGGCCCTGTCGCAGGGCGCGGCCTTCGCGATCAACTATGCCAAGGAAGACTTCGTGGCCCGTGTCAAGGAGATCACCGGCGGCAAGGGCGTGAAGGTGGTCTATGACTCGGTCGGCAAGGACACCTTCCTCAAGTCGCTGGACTGCCTGCGCCCCTTCGGCCTGCTGGCCAACTTCGGCAATGCCTCGGGCAAGACGCCGCCGCTGGACATCGGCCTGCTGGCCGCCAAGGGATCGCTGTATGTGTCCAGGCCCACCTTGTTCACCCACATCGCGACCCGCGAGGTCACGCAGGAAATGGCCGACGAACTGTTCGCCATGGTGACCAGCGGCAAGGTCAACATCCCGATCGACCAGCGCTTTGCCCTGGCCGACGTGGCCGAAGCGCATCGCGCGCTGGAAGCCCGCAAGACCACGGGTTGCACCATCCTGACGCTGTAAGCGGAAAAAACCTGTGTAAAGCCGGGGGCCGCGTTCAACGCAAGCCGCGGTGCATGCGTTACAAGGAGTCGCAGGAGAAAAACATGCCCACAGCGACGATCACCCAGGCCGGCCTGTTCGCGGCCTTGCTGGCTGGCCTGGCCGGCCCCGCGGCGCAGGCCGAGGGACAGCTTGAAGCCGCACCCCCGACGGCCAGGATGGCCGACACCTGGCGCGCCGCCTCGCGGCTGGGCTATGCGCCCACGCCGGATTCGGCGCAGGCCGCGGCGGCCTCGCCCCGCGCCTGGGCGTTGCGGCAGCTGGACGCGGCTTATGCCGCCAGCAAACGCCCGCCAACGCTTCCCGCCGAACTCGCCGGCATTAACGCACCGCTCAATGACATCGCGCGCAGCTTCCGGGCTGAGCAAGAGGCGCGCAGGACGATGCGCGAAAAAACCGCCAAGCCCGGTATGGCCGCCGCGGCGGGCGCGGGGGATGAAAAATTCAGCCGCGAGATGGCCCAGGACGCCGCCGCCTGGCGCCTGATGTCCTGCAGCGATCCGGCACTCGAAAACCCGCTGCTGGCGCGCATGACCGAGTTCTGGTTCAACCACCTCAACGTTTTTGTCGGCAAGGGCCCAGTGCGCCCCTTCGTCGGCCACTATGAAATCAACGTGATACGCGCCAATGCCCTGGGCCGCTTTGAAGACTTATTGCTGGCCAGCGCCAAACACCCGGCCATGCTGTTCTACCTGGACCAGGCGCAGAGCAACAGCCGCGGCCTCAACGAAAACTATGCGCGCGAACTGATGGAGCTGCACACCCTGGGTGTGAACAGCGGCTACACGCAGAAGGACGTGCGTGAACTGGCGCGCATCCTGACCGGCTGGACGGTCAACCTCAAGGACGGCGAAGGCTTCCGTTTCGCCGAGCGCCTGCACGACAAGGAAGGCAAGGTCCTGCTGGGCCGCACCTTCGGCAACGAAAGCATGGCCGAGGGCGAGGAGGCCATACGCTACCTGGCGCGCAGGCCCGAGACCGCGCGGCGCGTGGCCACACGGCTGGCGAGTTTTTTTGTTGCCGACAAACCCCCGGCCGCACTGGTCGACAAATTGGCCGCCACCTTTACGGACACGCAGGGCGACATCCGCGTGGTGATGCGTGCCCTGATCGAATCGCCGGAATTCTGGGCCAAGGACAAGCAGCTGTTCAAGACGCCGCTGGACTTCGCCTGCTCGGCGCTCACCGCGACCGGCGGCGTGAAGCAGCGCCGCGACATTGTCCAGACCCTGGGCTTTCTCGCGCAGGCCGGCCAGCCCATGCATGGCTGGCAGACGCCCGACGGCTACAAGACCGACGCGAACACCTGGCTCGCGCCCGAGGCGCTCACGCGGCGTGCCGACTATGCCATGGGCCTGGGCCAGCGCATGGCCGAGCCGGCTTACCTCAATGCGTTTTTCAGTGTCGCGACGCGTGAGCGCATCGCGCAGGAACCCGCGCAGATGCGCACCGGCCTGATGCTGGCGAGTCCCGATTTCATGCGTAAATAAACCGGCAGCGAGAACCCCCATGAGCTCAAACCAATCTTCGTCGCTCAAGCTGCTGCAACGCCGCGGCCTGCTCGGCATGGGCGCCTTGTCCGCCTTGTCTCTGGCCGTGCCCGGCGTCTGGGCGCAAGCCGTGCCTGGGAGCCTGAACAACGGGCGCCTGGTCGTCGTTTTTCTGCGCGGCGCTTATGACGGCCTGTCGGCCTTTGTGCCTTATGCCGACAAGGACTACTACGCCCTGCGACCCAATATCGCGATTGCGGCGCCCGACGGCACGGCGCAGACCGCGATCAAACTCGACAAGACCTTTGCCCTGCATCCCGCGCTGGCCCCCTTGTTGCCGCTGTGGCAGCAAGGCGTGCTGGGCTTTGTGCCCGCGGCCGGCCTGCCCGCGCCGAACCGTTCGCACTTCGACGCGCAGTACCAGATGGAAATCGCGCAGGGCGGCAAGACCAGTAGCGCGCCCGGCTGGCTCAACACCACGGCGGGTGTTGGCAAAAGCGCCGCACCGGGTGCGGTCGCATTGGGCGTGGGCGAGGCCAATCCCGCCATCCTGGCCGGCCAGGCCGCCGCCGTCAGGCTGATCCCGCGCGGCCAGTCGGCCGAACGCACCGGCGTGCTGGCCAACGACAAGACCCGCCAGGCGCTGATGGATTTGTACGCCGGCGACGACAAGCTCAGCGAGGCCTTCCGCCAGGGCGCGGGCAGCCGCATGCAGAGCGCGCAGGAGCTCACCGAGCAAAGAACCGCCAGGGCCGAAAAGATGGCGCAGGACGCCAAACGCATGGCCGACAGAAACCTGGACCGCGACGGCACGCCCGCGAACCAGCAGGCCCTGAACGCCCAGATGCTGGCAGCCAGCAATGGCGCGTCTGACCCGGTGGGGCTGCAGCTGGACGCGCAGCACCTCGGCACCTTGATGCGCAACGACCGGAAACTGCGCCTGGGATTTTTGTCGGCCGGCGGCTGGGACACCCACGCCAACCAGGGCGCCGCCACCGGCCAGCTCGCCAACAACCTCGGTAACCTGGCGCGCGGCATCGCGCAGCTGCGGCAGGATTTTTCCGAACCCGGTGACGTGGTCGTGGTGATGAGCGAGTTTGGCCGCACCAGTGCGGAGAACGGTACCCGTGGGACCGACCACGGCTTCGGTAACGCTATGTGGCTTATGGGGAGTCGGGTTGCTGGTGGGCGGTGGCATGGGCAATGGACGGGTCTTTCGCAGCTTAATGAAGGGCGGGATCTGCCTGCGCATCATGACTATCGGGCGGTGTTGGCGCAGGTCCTTCGCGGGACCTTTGCGTTTGGGGATTCGCAACTTTCCGAGGTGTTGCCCGGGGCCAAGTGGGATAAGCGGTTGGATGGGTTGTTTAATAAGGCTTGATGGAGCCTGGTCTTGCTCCTGCGGTGCGCTCTCTGCTGAGGGCGGTTGGCCGGGGGTAGCCCGGCGGCTACTCACTTTTCTTTTGCTTCGCCAAAAGAAAAGTAAGCAAAAGAAAAGGCGACCCTGGTTGCTGCGTCCCTTCGCTTCGCTACGGGCAACCTGCGGTGCTCGGTCCAGACGGGGTCAAAAACAACTCGCTTCGCTCAAACAAGTTTTTGCCCTGATCCGTCTGGCCCTGCGCTCCTCGGCGCATCCACAAGGGGTGGGGAAGGAATACCAATACCGAATACCTGAGGAAACAAGGACTCGCCATGGCGAGTCCTTGTTTGTATTGGTGTTGGTTTCTTTGTCTTCTGTTCCCGCTCCCGATTGCCCCGTCCTGGCTGGGCCGAGGAGCGCAGAGACAAGCGGATCAGGGCCGGCGTTGTCTGAGCCGAAGGCGAGTTTAGCCGGACCCCGCTTGGCTCGAGCACCGCAGGTTGCCCGAAGCGAAGCGTAGGGACCCAGACTGCGGGTCGCCTTTTCTTTGGTGACTTTCTTTTGGCGAAGCAAAAGAAAGTTACTTGCCGCCGGGCAACCCCCGGCCAGCAGAACCAAGCAGAAAACACACTCACAACAAGCCCACCGAAGTAAACTAAAACCCAACCCCAAGAACCATGACAACCCCCCCTTACGACCAGCAGTGGCTACGTACCCTCCGCGCAGGCGCAACCGTACCCCCGTTACGCCCACGAGTGCCGTTGTGGGCCGGCGAATCCATGATCGGCTCAGTAGAACCCGGCTTCTTCCACAAGCTGGCCCTCCACACCATGACCGACGGCGACCACCCCCTCCTCAAGGAAGAGCGCCCCGGAACCTTGGGCTGGCGTGTGATGGGGGACGTCACGACCAGCCTGAACAAGATCGCGGTCGCGCTGCACGAGGCGGGCCTGGCCGGCGCCTGGCGTGACGAGCAGCTCGCGGTGCCGGACCAGTTCGGCCACCGCAAGGGCACGGTGGAGCGCGCGGCGGTGCGGCCTTTGGGCATCACTACGCTGGCGGTGCACCTGGTGGGGCAGTCACCGGACGGGCGCTTCTGGGTGCAGCAGCGGGCTTTCAACAAATCCAACGACCCGGGCCTGTGGGACACGCTGATGGGCGGCATGGTGTCGGCTGCCGACACGGTGGAAACCGCGTTGGTGCGCGAGACCTGGGAAGAAGCCGGCCTGCACACGGCCCAACTGCAGGCCATGCGCTACGGCGGGCGCCTGGCGACGCGGCGGCCGGCTACGGACGGTAACGGCGCGGGTTATGTGGTGGAGGACATCGACTGGTATGTCTGCACCGTGCCCGAAGACATGGCGCCGGACAACCAGGACGGCGAGGTCGAGCAGTTCCGCCTGATGGAGGCCGGCGAACTGGTGGCTGCCCTGCAACGCGGCGAGTTCACGACCGAAGCGGCGCTGATTCTTTCAGACGCCATGGGCCTCACGGCCTGAGGCGTTAGAACAAATTCTCAGACTTGGTCGGTCAGTGCGGAAGCGCGCAGCCGGTTGGGCGCGAGCGCGCCGGCCGAGTCGAGGATAGGGTAGGCGATCGAGCAGATGTGCGAGTTGATGCGCTTGAGTTCGCTGATCAGGTCGATGTGCAGCGAACTGGTCTCCAGGCTTTGCACCGTGTTGGCCGAGAGCCGGCCCAGGTGGGTGGTGGCGTAGGCGCGCTCCAGGTCGCGGAAACGGGCTTTTTCCTCGAGCAGCTTTTGCGCGTCGCGCACCGTGCCGTTGAGGAACACGCTCATGCCCAGGCGCAGGTTGTCCACCAGGCGCTCGTGCAGCTCGACGATCTCGGCCATGCCGGCCTCCGAGAAACTGCGGCCCGGCTTGATCTTCTTGTCCTCGATGTCGATCAGCACGCGCTCGATGATGTCGCCGATCTGCTCCATGTTGATGGTGAAGCTGATGATGTCGGTCCAGCGGCGGCTTTCTTCCTCGGCAAGCGCCTCGCGCGAGATCTTGGTCAGGTAGTACTTGATCGACGAATACAGCTCGTCGACGGCGTCGTCCATCTTGCGCAGGTCTTCGGCCAGCTTGAGGTCGTTGTTGCGTATGACCTGCAGTACGCCCAGCAGCATGCTCTCCACCACGTCGGCCTGGTGCAGCGCCTCACGCGCCGCGCAGGAGATCGCCAGCGAAGGCGTGGCCAGCGCGGAAGGGTCCAGGTGTTGGGGCCGGCCGCCGGCCTTGTTCTTTTCGGGCTTGGGCAGCAGTTTTTCGACCCAGCGCGCGATCACCTGCGTCCAGCCTATGAAGACCGCGCCCACCAGCATGTTGAAGGCCAGGTGGAACAACACGACCACGGTGGCCGCCTCACCCAGGTAGGGCCGCACATGGCGCAGCCACAGGCCGATCAGGGGCGCGGCGATCACGATGCCCAGCAGCTTGAACAGCAGGTTGCCCAGGGGCACCTGCCGCACTTCCACGGGCGAGCGCAACGTGGTCAGTACGGCCAGCAGGCCGCTGCCGAGGTTGGCGCCCAGCACCAGGCCCAGCGCGACGTCGATGGGGATCACGCCCGAGGCGGCCAGCGTGGCCGTGAGCAGCACGATGGCCAGGCTGGAATACGACACCACGGCCAGGAAGGCGCCGGCGGTGATCTCGAGCAGCAGGTCGCTGCTCAGCGAGGCCAGCAGGGCCTTGACGGCCGGCGCCTGCGTGAGGACTTCGGTGGAGGCCGTGACCAGGCGCAGCGCAAGCAGCATCAGGCCCAGGCCTATCAGCACGCGGCCCACGCGGCCGACGTTGGTGTCCTGGCGCGAGATGAACAGCACCACGCCGACAAAGATGAAAAGCGGCGACAGCCAGGACAAGTCAAAGGAGAACACCACGGCCATCAGGCTGGTGCCCACGTCCGCGCCCAGCATGACGGCCAGCGCCAGCGGCAGGGTGACCAGGCCCTGGCCGACGAAGGAGGAGACGATCAGCGAGGTGGCGGTGCTGGACTGCACCAGCGCCGTGACGCCTATGCCCGAGACCGCGGCGGCAAGCCGGTTGCTGATGCTGACGGCCAGTACGTGGCGCAGGTTGGCGCCGAAGACGCGCAGGATGCCGGTGCGTACCAGGTGGGTGCCCCAGACCAGCAGCGCGATGGCCGCCAGGAGATTCAACAAATGCTTCATGCGGTGATTGTCCGTTCTACAGGGCCCGGGCGATGTGCCGCAGGTGTCAGGGGAGGCAGGGGAGGCAGGGGAGGCAGGGGAGTCAACAGGCTTTCGAGGCCGGTCATCAGGTGGTAAAGCGAGGAGGCCGGCGAGGGCGCGAGGTCGAAGCCGCCGTCTTCCCGCTGCCATTCATGCCAGAGGCCGGGCACGCCGGTGGCGAGGAAACGCGTCAAGCCGGAATAACTGCCGGCCGCGGCGGCCTGGAAAGCCCCGGTCCCGGCCGTGTCGCCCATGCCTTGCGCGGCGAACAGCAGCGAGGTCCTGAGCCTCTCGGTCTGCGCCCACAGCCGCGCCCGGCGGTCCACGGGCTGGCCGGCTTCGTTGACGGCGAACAGCGCGACCTGGCGTGCGGAGTCAATGCCGAAGCCGCGGCCGAAGGCCTCAAGCGCGATGGCTTCGCGGCTTGCTTCAATGCCCAGCAAAGCTTCGGCCTGGAGCAGCAGGTAAGCCCATTCGAACTGGTGGCCGGGTTCGTACAGGCGCTCACGGGGCTCGCCCAGCGGGGCCCAGCCGGCCGTGAAAAGCTCACCGACCGCGCCGTTGGCGGGGTTGATCAACCGTGTGGTGGCCAGCTTGCACAGCGCCAGGGCCGCCGCGCGGAACCCGCCCTCAACCCCCAGGGCCACCCAGGCCAGCAGGGCTTCGAGCAAATGCATGAGCGGGTTGGATTTGAGGATGGGCTGATGCGGCAAGCCGTCGTAATAGCCGCCGCCCTCATGCGCCAACGCGGTGTCGATTTGCCGCAGCAGGGTCTGCGCGGTGTCCAGCAATGCTTGCGGCCGGCCTTCGGCTTCATAGGCATGGGCCAGCGCGAACAGCACAAAAGCCTGGTCGTAGAGGTCCACGCTTTCGTCGGTGGTGTCCAGCGTGCTGCGGAACAGGCCGTCGGGCCGGGGATAACGCGACAGCATGAAAGTCAGGCCGTGCCGCATGGCCGCCTGCCAGGGGCCGGTCCAGCCGAGGGCGCCGGCGCGGGCATAGACATAGGTTTGCCGCGCCTGCACCCGCACGCGCACCGGCTTGCCGATGGCCTGGCCGTCCTGGCCCAGCTTTTCATGGAAGCCGCCTCCCTCGTGGTCCGCGCCGCGCTCCCACCACAGGGGCAGGGCAGACTCAAACAGCCAGTGTTTTGCGTGTCGGCGCGTGTCGGCAAGAAAGGAAGGGAAGGACTCAGGGGGCATCAAGCGTGGCGGAATAAAAAAGCGAGTTCTACGGTCAGGTGCTGGTCGTCGGGTTGCTGCAGCGCGGCCTCCAGCAGCGGCAGGCGCGCGGTGACGAGTTGTGCGGCCATGTGCAGGCGTTCGCCGACGTCGGGGGTGGGATTGTCGCCGCTTTTCGCCAGGCCGACGGCGACCACGACCGTGAGCAGTTCGGGCAGGGCCGTGGATGCTTCGGGCTGCTGCGCCGGCTGGCCGGCCCAGGGCGGCAGGCTGGCGTCGCGCACCGGGCGCGCCGCGGCGAGTGCCCGCAGCACGGCGGCGCACAGCGCGGCGTGGTCGCGCGGCGAGGCTTTGGCCTCCTGCGCGCGGGCGACCAGGCCGGCATGCTGCTCCAGCACCTGCCAGAAAGCCTCGTCGATCGCCTGCTGGCGCGCGATCAGCGCGCTGCCGGCTTTGGCCGCCAGGGCGTGGCGCAACAGCCAGTAAAAGGCATTGGTGAAATGCTGCGACGGATGTTTCGGGTCGCTTTGCTGCAGGAAGTAGTCGGCGATCGGCTGCAGTTCAAAGTGCAGGGTGCGGTAGGCGGCGTCCGGCAGCACCGCGACGGCCGCGGCTTGCTGCGCGACCTGCAGCGTGGAGAAGGTGGCCTGGGCCGTCGAGTCGATCAGGTGGTGCAGCTTGTGCAGCGTGCCGGCCTCGTTGCGCGGCTCGGCCTGCTTGACCAGGCTGCTGCCGACATCCTGCAACAGCCAGTGCGCGCCGCGCTGCAGGTTGAAGCCGAAGGTGCGCAGTTCGTCCTTGAGCGCCAGCTGCACGGCGGTGCGCGTCGGCTGGACGCTGCGGGCCGGGCGGGCGGTGGGCAATATGTTGTGTGTCATGAAAATCCCATCAATGGTTTACGTTAGCATGACAGCCGGACGGAGAGGGCCTGAAGCCTGATTTTGCACCCCAAACCGGCCTAAATTGACCAAATTGGCCAAATCGGTCACTTCCCCAGAATCAGGAGCCGCCTTGCCCAAACCCGCGAAAACCCCAGCCGAAGGCAAAGCCGCCGCGCAGCCGCAAACCGTCGCGGCCGAAGCGGACGCGCCGCTCGCGGGCGCGGGGCCCAGCCAGCGCAACAAGCGCATGCGCCTGCGCGTGGCCTGGATGTATTTTGTCGAGGAGATGACGCAAAACGAGATCGCGCAGCGGCTCGGCATAGGCCGGGTCACCGTGGTGCGGCTGCTGTCCGACCTGCGCGAGCGCAACGAGATCAAGTTCAGCATAGAGACCGGTGTGCCCGAATGCATCGCGCTGGAGCGCGAGCTCGAAAAACTCTTCGGCCTGGGCGAGGCGGTGGTGGCGCCGGTGTCGGATGCGGACATGGATGCCACCGTTCCCATCGCCGCGGCCACCGGCCAGTACATGGCCGGCCTGCTGCGCCCCGGCATGCGCATAGGCCTGGGCTGGGGCCGCACGCTGCATGAGTCGCTGCGCTTCATGAGCGAGGCGCCGGTCGCCGACCTCGGCGTGATTTCACTGCTGGGCGGCATCACCAAGGTCAGGCGCTTCAACCCTTCCGAGTTCGCCTGGCGGTTTTCCAGCCTGTTCCAGGCCGAGTGTTATCTGATGACGGCGCCCGCCGTTGTCGATTCCCCGCAGACGCGGCAGACGCTGATCGACCATTGCGGCCTGGGCGAGGTCTTCGACAACGCCAAACTGCTGGACGCCGTGCTGGTGAGCGTCGGCGACGTGTCGCCCGAGGGCACGGCCTACCGCTACGGCGTGATGCCCGAAGAGCTGCGCCGCCGCGTCGTGAAAATGGGTGCGGTTGGCGATCTGCTGTTTCACTATTACGACCGCAAGGGCGAACTCATCAATGACCCTGTCCAGGGCCGCGTGATGTCGGTGCCCGTCGAGACGCTCAAGGCCGTGCCGCAGCGCATCCTGGCCTCGGGCGGTGTCGGCAAGGCCGAGGCCCTGCTGGGCGCCTTGCGCCTGATGAAGCCCACCACCCTGATCACCGATGAACACGCCGCCAGGGCGCTGATCAAGCTCGCCGGCCAGGCCGGCTGAAGCGCCGGCCCAGGCCTCTCCCACCTTTCGGGGATTACCCCTAAATCGCGGCTGATTCGACATCAGCCGGTGGTTTTTGCTTGCGCTCATAATGTACATAAGTATAAGATTAAGATCAAATGTACACAAGCGCGGGGGTTTGAGCCGGCGCCGTACCGGTCTTTCAAATCGACGAAATGGGGTATTGGATGAATGGTTTTACGCCCAGCGGCCTGGCCGCTGACCTGCTCAGGCTCGAGGCTTCGGGCAAACCGGTGCGCATAGGCCTGATCGGCTCGGGAATGATGGGCACGGACATCGTGACCCAGGTGCTGCAGATGCGCGGCATCGTCGTCGCGGCGATTGCCGACATCAACGTGGCGGCCGCCGTTGCCGCGCTGGCCTCGGCCGGCCATAACCCCGACGCGCATCGCGTCGTCAACACGGCCAGCGCGCTGGAGCAGGCGATACGCGAGCGCCGCATCGCCATCACGCAGGACGCGCAGCTGGTCTGCGCCTGCGGCCTGATCGACGTGGTCGTCGACGCGACCGGCAAACCCGCCGTCGGCGCGCAGATAGGCCTGACCGCCATGGAGCACGGCAAACACCTGGTGATGATGAACGTCGAGGCGGACGTCACCATAGGCGCCTACCTCAAGCACGAGGCCGACCGCCTGGGCGTGATCTATTCGCTGGGCGCGGGCGACGAGCCGAGCGCGGCCATCGAGCTGATCAACTTCGTCTCGGCGCTGGGCTACCCGGTGATTGCCGCCGGCAAGGGCAAGAACAACCCGCTCAACGTCGACGCGACGCCCGACGACTACACCGAGGAAGCCCTGGGCAAGGGGCTGAACCCGCGCATGCTGGTCGAGTTCGTCGACGGCTCCAAGACCGCCGTCGAGATGTCGGCGATCGCCAACGCCACCGGCCTGGTGCCCGACGTCGCCGGCATGCACGGCCCCAATGCCTCGCTGGAAGACCTGCACAAGGTGCTGTGTCCGGTCGCCGACGGCGGCATCCTCACGCGCAAGGGCGTGGTCGACTACACCGTCGGCAAGGGCGTGGCGCCCGGCGTGTTTGTGGTCGCCGAGATGGCGCACCCGCGGCTGCGCGAGCGCATGGACTACCTCAAGCTCGGCACCGGCCCTTACTACACCTTCTACCGGCCTTACCACCTGTGCAGCCTGGAAGTGCCGCTGACCTGCGCGCGCGCCGTGCTTTACGGCCGCGCCGACATGGCGCCGCTGCCCAGACCCACGGCCGAGGTCTGCGCGCTGGCCAAGTGCGACCTGAAGCCCGGCGACCGACTGGACGCGATCGGTGAGTACACCTACCGCGCCTGGGCCATGGCGGCCGGTGATGCACGCGCGAAGAACGCTGTGCCCTGCGGCCTGATCGAGCGCGGCACGGTGACGGCGCACATCCGCAAGGGCGAGCTGCTGACCTACGCGAATGTCGCGGTCGACCCGGACTCGCGCATCGTCGAATTGCGCCGGCGCCAGGACGAACTGGTCTACGGCGTGCTGGAGCACGCATGAACGCCGTGCTCAAACCCACAATCCCTGAGGCCTATACCCGCCTGGGCAAAGCCGCCTTGCACAAGGCCTTGCGCCAGATGGTGCTGATACGCCGCTTTGAGGAAGGCGCGGAGCAGGCTTACATGCGCGGCCTGGTGCACGGCACCATGCATTTGTCGATTGGCCAGGAAGCCAGCGCCGTCGGCGTCGGCATCAACCTGGGCGCGGCGGACTGCATCACCTCCACGCACCGCGGCCACGGCCACTGCATTGCCAAGGGCGCGGAGCCCAAATACATGTTCGCCGAATTTTTCGGCAAGGACACCGGCTACTGCCGCGGCCGCGGCGGCTCCATGCACATCGCCGACGTGGCGGGCGGCAACCTGGGCGCCAACGGCATCGTGGGCGGCGGCATCCCGATCGCGGTCGGTGCGGCGCTGGCGCTCAAGCAGATGAAAAAGCCCAACGTCGTGATTTGTTTCTTCGGCGATGGCGCCAACAATGAAGGTGCCTTCCACGAAGGCCTGAACATGGCGGCGATCTGGAAGCTGCCCGTGGTCTTTGTCTGCGAGAACAACAAATACGGCATGTCGACCTCGACCGAGCGTTCCACCGCCGTGAAAAAAATCGCCACGCGCGCGCTGGCCTACGACATGCCCGGCCTCACGATCGACGGCAACAGCTTTGCCGACGTCGCCGAAGCGGCGCACGCGGCGATTGAACGCGCGCGAGCCGGCGGCGGCCCGAGCCTGATCGAATGCCTGACCTACCGGCACCGCGGCCACTCCAAAAGCGACCGCAACCGCTACCGGACCAAGGAAGAGATCGAGTCCTGGGTCGAACGCGATCCCATTGCGCTCTTCGAGCAGGACCTGCTCAGGCACGGAATGATTCAACAGGATGAAGTGGATGCACTGGTGAAAAGCGTGGAACAGGAAATCGAGGACGCGGTGGCGTTCGCGAAAGACAGCCCGGCGCCCGACATCGCCAGCCTGACGGATTTTGTCTATGCCGCGCCCGTGGCGGAGGCCGCCCATGGCTGAAGCGGTGCGTGAACTGACTTACTCGCAGGCCATCCACGAAGCCCTGGGCATCGCGATGGAGCGCGACGAGCGCGTCTTCCTGATGGGCGAGGACATCGGCGTCTACGGCGGCGCCTTCCAGGTCACCGGCGACCTGGTGCAGCGCTTCGGCGAGGAGCGCGTGATGGACACGCCCATCTCCGAACTCGGCGGCGCGGGCGTCGCGGTCGGCGCGGCCCTGATGGGGCGCCGGCCCGTTTATGAATTCCAGTTTTCCGACTTCGCCTCGCTGGCGATGGAGCAGATCGTCAACCAGGCCGCCAAGATGCGCTTCATGCTGGGCGGCAAGGCTTCGGTGCCGCTGGTCATGCGTTTCCCGAGTGGCTCCGGCACCGGCGCCGCGGCCCAGCACAGCCAGAGCCTGGAAGCCTGGTTTGCCCACGTGCCCGGCCTCAAGGTGGTGCAGCCTTCGACGCCGCACGACGCCAAGGGCATGTTGCTGGCGGCCATCGAAGACCCGGACCCGGTGATGTTCTTCGAGCACAAGCTGCTCTACAAGATGAAGGGCCCTGTCCCCGAAGGCTATTACACCGAACCGCTGCACGAGGCGCGCGTGCGCCGCGAGGGCAGCGACATCACCATCGCCGCAACCGCCATCATGGTGCACCGCGCGCTGGAGGCCGCCGAGCTACTCGCCGCTCAGGGCATTTCGGCCGAGGTGGTTGATTTGCGTTCGCTGCGGCCGCTGGACCATTCCACCTTGATCAGGAGTGTGAGCAAGACCACGCGCCTGGTCTGTGTCTACGAAGGCACCAAGCAGCTGGGCATAGGCGCCGAGGTCAGCGCGATGATCGCCGAGAGTGCGGCCTTCGACCGGCTGGACGCGCCCATCATCCGGCTGGGCGGCGCCGACTGCCCCTTGCCCTACAACCCCGAACTCGAAAAAGCCGCGGTGCCCCAGGTGCCCGACATCGTCGCGGCGGCGCGGCGCTCGCTGCTGGTGAGGGCCTGAGCATGGCGGTGGAACTGATACTGCCGCGCGTCGACATGGACATGAGCGAAGGCAAGATCGCGCACTGGTATGTCAAGAACGGCGACACCGTCACCAAGGGCCAGGTCGTGTTCGAGATCGAGACCGACAAGGCGACCATGGAGATTGACGCGGCGGCCGACGGCATTGTGCAGGGCATAGACGGCGTGGTGGGTGTCACCATGCCGGTGGGCCAGATCGTCGGCTGGATCCTGCAGCCTGGTGAGGCGGTTCCCACTGCCGGTGTGGCACCCGATGCGCCGCAGGCCGTGGCTGAAGCACCTGCGCCGGTTGTCGCTCAAGCCGCACCCACAGTGGCTGCCGCGGGAACATCCACACTGCTGCGCGCCACACCGCTGGCCCGCAGCCTCGCGCGTGAACGCGGCATTGATTTGAACAAGGTCAGCGGCTCCGGTCCCGAAGGTCGCGTGGTGGCCGCCGACCTGGCGAGTACGAAACGTCCGGCAAGCCAAGTCACCACTGGCGCCCTGAACCTGCACTGGTTTTCGCGCCATGAGGGCGCGCCGCTGGTGATGCTGCATGGTTTCGGCACCTCGCAGGGGTCCTGGCGCCTGCTGGCCGACCAGCTGCGCGACCTTCCGGTGCTGGGCGTGGACCTGCCCAACCACGGTAAGTCGCCGCGCGCCGAAACGCCCAATTTCGCCGCCGTCGCGCAGGCCGTGCTGGACCGGCTGGACAGCGAAGGCATCAACGAAGTCCACCTGCTGGGCCATTCCATGGGTGGCGGCACGGCACTGGCACTCACAGGCCTGCTGGGTTCTCGCCTGCGCTCCTTGACCCTGGTGGCCCCGGCCGGGCTGGGCCCCGAGATCAACGGCGCTTTTGTGGACGGCATATTGCGCGCGAACAGCGAAGCCAGCCTGCGCCCCTGGCTGGCCCAATTGTTCGGCGACGCCTCGCGCCTGAGCGGCTCTTTTGTCGCGACGGCCCTGCAGGAACTCGGCAACGAGACCAAACGCGCCGGCCTTGCCGCCATGGCGGCCAGCCTGCTGCCCGACGGTACCCAGGCCGAGTCCTTGCGCAGCCGCCTTGAAGGGCTTGTCATGCCGGTGAAACTGCTCTGGGGTAGGCTGGACCGCGTGCTGCCGATACAGCAGGCCGAGGGCCTGCCGGGCAATGTGGCGCTGCACACCTTGCCGGCTATGGGCCATCTGCCGCAGATCGAGGCGGCGTCGCTGGTCGCGGCCCTGGTGCGGCAGCAGCTGGGCGCGGCGGCTTTCGCTGCATCTTCCCTCCAACCCACGTGAGAACGGCCATGCGAATTCTTGTCAGCAACGACGACGGACATTTCTCGCCGGGGCTGGCCGCCCTGGAGCGCGCCGCTTCCAGCCTCAGCGACGACGTCTGGGTGGTCGCGCCGCAGGACAAGCGCAGCAGCAAGGGCCACAGCATTTCGCTGCATGAACCCTTCACCATGACACGCCTGGGCGTGCGGCGTTATGCCTGCTCGGGCACACCGGCTGACTGCGCGATCGCGGCCTTTGCCTGGCTGTTCGCCGACTCGCACAAACCCACGCTGGTGCTCTCGGGCATCAACGACGGCCGCAACATAGCCGAAGACATCGCCTACTCGGGCACCATGGCCATCGCGCGCGAGGCAAGCTTCTGGGGTGTGCCCGCGATAGGTTTTTCCGCGCCCAAGGGCAGCGATCTTGAATCGCCCGAGGTCGCTGCATGGCTGGCGCGCCTGGTGCGCCATTTCGGCGAGTCCATTGAGGACTGGCACCATCCCGACACCTGGCTCAGCGTCAACCTGCCGGCCGTGCTGCCCGCACCCCTGCGCCATGCGGCGCCGGGCCGGGCCAAGATCGCGGCCGCGATCACGGCTGAAAAAGCTGGGCCCGACACGACGGTCTTGCGCTACGACAAGGGTCGCGCCAGTTCGGCCCAGGCCGGCGACGAGCAAACGCAGCTCGAAGCAGGGTTTGCGACGGTTTACCGACTGCGCTGGAATGGCTACGCTAGCCTGGAAGACTCGCTGCTGGACGGCATCAACGACGCCGCCCTGCAATCCACCACCCACTCATGACGAGACCGCTTTGGCCATGAACCCCTTCGACTTGCCCCTCAAGGTCTTGCGCCACCTGCCAAGCCCGCTGGACCTGCCCCTGGCGCTCAAGGAGCTGTCGGACGGCATGCGGGCACGCGTGGGGCCGCGGCCGGCCGTTACCGCGAAGAAGCACCTGCCGCTGGTCGACGACAGCCAGGTCAGCGGCATACAGATCGGCGAGGTCAGCGGCGACGCGGCCATCATCTGGGCGCGCCTGCCCTATGCGGCCGACGTTGAAATCGCCTGGAGCGCCGATGGCGAAGCCGGCCCGTGGCACACGCTGCGCGCGCCGCAGGCACTTGAAGTGACCGACTACACCACGCGTATCCAACTGGCCGGCCTGCCGCGCAATGCGACGATTTCACTGGCCGTCACCGCCCATGGGCTGGAGGCCGCGCATGCCGGGCCCTGGGTCAGGCGCTCCAGTTTCCGCTCCGCACCCGATACCGCGCGGCCCATCCGTTTTGCCTGGTCGGCTGACGTCAACGGCCAGGGTTTCGGCATCAACCCCGAGTGGGGCGGCCTCAAGATGTTCGAGACCATTCGCCGGCGCGAGCTCGATTTCTTCGTGCACTGCGGCGACACGATTTACGCCGACCATCCGTTGCAGCACCGGGTTGACGACGAGCGCGGCCGCAGCTGGACCAATGTGGTGACCTTGGCCAAGACCCGCGTCGCCGAAAGCATTGAGGACTACCGCGGCAACTTCCGCTACAACTGGCTGGACCCGCATTTCACGAAGTTCTGCGCCGAGGTGCCGCAAATCATCATGTGGGACGACCATGAGGTCGTCAACAACTGGTCGCCCTCGCTGGACCTGATGCGCGACAAGCGCTATGTGGGCAAGGACCTCAAGCTGCTGGCCGCGACGGCCGCCCGCGCCTTCCGCGAATACTCGCCCATGCCGCTGGAAGGCTTTGGCGGCGCCGGCCTGCTGTACCGGCGCGTGCAGTACGGGCCGCTGCTTGACGTGTTTGTCGTCGACATGCAGACGCACCGCGGGCCGAACTCGCACAACACGCAGACCGAAGGCCCGGGAACGGCCTTCCTCGGCGAAGCGCAGGTCCAATGGCTGCAGCAGGAGTTGCTGGCCTCCACCGCGCAATGGAAGGTCATCGCGGCGGGCATGCCCATAGGCACCAACGTCGCCGACGGCCATGACGCCGAGGGCCGGGTCAAGTGGCAGGGCGTGGCCAACGGCGACGACGGCGAGCCCAGCGGCCGCGAGATCGAACTGGCCGGCCTGCTGTCCTTCATCAAGGCGAATGCCATCCACAACATCGTCTGGCTCTGCGCCGACGTGCATTACACGGCCGCGCATTATTTCGATCCCGAACAGGCGGTGTTCAAGGACTTCCTGCCCTTCTGGGAGTTTGTCTCGGGGCCATTGCATGCGGGCTCCTACGGCCCCTTCAACCCCGATGCGACCTTCGGCAACCAGGTGCGCTACTCGCGCGCCTCGCCGGTGCGCGGTGCCAGCCCGGCCGCCGGCTACCAGTTTTTCGGCGAGGTCGAGATCGATCCCGTCTCGCGCTGCCTGACCGTCAAGCTCTGTGATCTCGAGGGGGTCGTGCTCCACACGGAGGTCATAGCGCCCCAATAGCCGAAGTTGCCAGGTTTTCCGTGACCGCATTTGATAACTAAATAGATAGCTAGGAGACAAAGATGAAACGACGTTCCCTGATCCAGGCGGCCGGTGGGCTGGCCGCGGTTTGCGCCGCGGCGCAGCTGCGGGCCCAGCCTTCGGCGATCTGCAAAATCATCGTGCCCTTCGCGCCCGGCGCGGGCAGCGATGCGATGGCGAGGTTTTTCGGCTCCGAACTGAGCAAGTCCTTGGGCCGGCAGTTCGTCATCGACAACCGCACCGGCGCCGGCGGCGCGGTGGGCGCCGACCTGGTGGCCAAGGCGCCGCCCGACGGCCAGACCCTGTTGTTCATCGCCTCGCCCTTCACCACGGTGGCGGCTTCGGGCGGCACGCCCAAATACGACCCGACGCAGTTCGCGCCCGTGGCCATCATGGGCGCGGGCCCGCTGCTGTTTGCCGCGCACCCCAGCCTGCCCGGCAACAACCTGCGCGAAGCCATGGACCACGTCAAGACCAACCCGGGCAAGTACAACTACGGTTCGGCCGGCAACGGCAGCATCAACCATCTGGTGGTCGAGTTGCTCAAGCAGCGCACCCATACCGCCATTGTTCACATCCCCTACCGCGGCATCGCGTTTGCGACCACCGACCTGCTGGCCGGCCAGCTCCAGTTCATGACCGGCAGCGTGCCGGCGTTGATGCCCTACATCAAGGACGGCAAGGTCAAGGCCCTGGCGCTCACCTCCAAGGATCGTGCGCCCAGCGTGCCCGGTGTGCCGGGCATGGAAGAGCTCGGCTTCAAGGACTTCGACGTCAACAACTACTGGGGTTTGATGGCGCCCCCGGGCACGCCGGCCGCGATCACCTCGGAGCTCAACGCCGCGATCAACAAGCTGATCGCACAGCCAGCCGTCGCCGCGCGGCTGCGCCAGGACGCGACCGAGCCGACCCTGCTCGAAGGCGCGGCGATCTCAGCCTATGTGGCGGCCGACTACCAGCGCTGGAAGCACCTGATCACCTCGACCAATATGAAGCTCGGTTGAGCCGGGGCGCTGCGGGATTCAGGAGCGCTGGCGCGCGAGTGCCAGCGCTTTTTGCATGGCGGGCCGGTGCTCTATCAGCGAGCGGCTTTGCCAGGCCGGTTGCAGGCCGGTCATCTGGTCGAGAAAACAGGTCGCGGTCGAGCTGTCTTCGGCGATGTTTTCCAGGAAGCTGTCCCAGCGCGGGCCGCTGAGGGCGGCCGCATCCAGCGTGAGCGCGGCCGTGCCGGCGTTTTTGTGCAGCGCCTGCAGCAGGGTCAGCACAAAGCTTGTGAGGGGAATGGCCGCGGCGGCCGCGGGTACATCACGCAGCACGGGCGGCTGGGCTTCCAGCAGTTTTTGCAGCAGCAGGCCCAGGATGAAATGCCGGAAATCGGCTGCGTTCAGCGCCTCGTAAGGCGCATACAGCTCGACCAGTTCAGCCCAGGAAAAAAATGCCTTTGCCAGGCTTTCTTCATCGACCGCCCAGCTTGTGGAGGGCGTCACGGCATGGCCTTGAAGCGCCTGGCCGAAGGCTTGCCTGAACCAGCTCCAGCTCTGCGCCCTGGAATGCAGGGCGGGCTCACCGGCCCATTCGGCCGCGAGCGGCTCAAGGATGGAGGCTGTCATGGACTCGCTGGGGCCGCGGCCTAGCTGGTTTTGCGAACCCGCAGCAGCTCGTCCAGGATCAGGCAGACCGCGCCTATGGTGATGGCGCTGTCGGCGATGTTGAACGAGGGGAAGTACCAGCCCGCCCAGTGGAACTGCAGGAAGTCCACGACGTAGCCGTGCAGCGTGCGGTCTATGACATTGCCCAGCGCGCCGCCCAGGATGCAGGCCAGCGCGAAGGAGAACAGCTTTTGCCCGGCATGCGAGCGCAGCATCCAGATGATGAACAGCGCCGCGGCGACGCCGATGGCGGTGAAGAACCAGCGCTGCCAGCCCGAGGCTTCAGCCAGGAAGGAAAAGGCCGCGCCGGTGTTGTGCACCCGCACGACGTTGAAGAAGCTGGTCACATAGGTGGAGTCGCCCAGGCGGTAGTAGCCCAGGATCAGCACCTTGGTGAACTGGTCGGCGATGAGGATGATCAGCGCCAGGCCCAGCCAGGGCAGCAGCGAACTGGGGGAGCGGGTGAAGGTGGTTTTTGGCATCAGGCGAACTTCCGCTCTTCACCGGCGCCGAACAGGTTGCTGGTGCAGCGGCCGCAGATTGTCGGGTGGGCCGGGTCGTGGCCCACGTCGGCGCGGTAGTGCCAGCAGCGATCGCATTTGGCGTCGCTGCTGGGGCTCACCTTCGTCGAAACCGCGCTTGCGGCGGCCACTTCGATGGCGGAGGTGATGAAGACGAACTTCAGGTCTTCACCGAGGCCGGCCAGCAACGCGTGGTCTTCGGCCGGCACTTCCAGCACCACATTGGCCTGCAGCGAGGAGCCGACCTTGCCGTCGGCGCGCAGGGTTTCGATGTCCTTGTTGACCGCATCGCGCAACTCGCGGATGCGCGCCCACTTGGCCAGCAGCGCCGCGTCGGGTGCGGGGAACTCGGCGTAGGTTTCCATGAAGATGGATTCCGAAGCGCCGAAGACCTTCCAGGCCTCTTCCGCCGTGAAGCTCAGGAAAGGCGCCATCCAGCGCAGCATGGCGTGCGTGATGCGCCAGAGCGCTGTCTGCGCGCTGCGGCGGGCCAGCGATTTGGGGCCGGTGGTGTAGAGCCGGTCTTTCAGGATGTCGAGGTAGAAAGAACCCAGGTCTTCGCTGCAATAGATCTGCAGCTTGGAGACCACCGGGTGGAATTCATAGACCTCGTAGTGCGCCAGGATGTCGGCCTGCAGCTGCGCCGCGCGGCTCAGCGCGTAGCGGTCGATTTCCAGCATCTGGTCCAGCGGCACGGCATCTTTTGCCGGGTCGAAGTCGCTGACGTTGGCCATCAGGAAGCGCAGGGTGTTGCGGATGCGGCGATAGGCGTCGACCACGCGGGCCAGGATCTTGTCGTCGATGCCCAGGTCGCCCGAGTAGTCGGTCGAGGCGCACCACAGGCGGATGATCTCGGCGCCCAGCTTGTCGCTGACTTCCTGCGGCACCACGACGTTGCCCTCGCTCTTGCTCATCTTGCGGCCCTTGCCGTCGACGGTGAAGCCGTGCGTGAGCAGGCCCTTGTAGGGCGCGCGGTCGTACATCGCGCAGGCGGTGAGCAGCGAGGAATGGAACCAGCCGCGGTGCTGGTCATGGCCTTCGAGGTAGAGGTCGGCCGGCCAGGTCGATTGCGCCGCGTGGCTGTGGCGCAGCACGTGGTCGTGGGTGGTGCCGGAGTCGAACCAGACGTCGAGGATGTCGGTGCTCTTGATGTAGTCGGCGGCTTCGGCGCCCAGGATGGATTCGGCGCTGGCCTTGCTCCAGGCCTCGATGCCGCCGGCCTCCACCATGCGGGCGGCCTGGTCCATGATCTCCATGGTGCGCGGGTGCAGCTCGCCGGTGGCGGTGTGGATGAAAAAGGGCAGGGGCACGCCCCAGTTGCGCTGGCGGCTGATGCACCAGTCGGGCCGGCCGGCGATCATGTCGCGCAGGCGGACCTTGCCGTTTTCAGGGTAGAAGCTGGTTTCCTCGATGGCCGCCAGGGCCAGTTCGCGCAGGGTCTTGCCGGCCTTGTCGCTGGCGAACACGCCCTGGGTGCCGGCGGTTTCGCCGTCCATGCGGATGAACCACTGGGCCGCCGCGCGGTAGATCACCGGCGTCTTGTGGCGCCAGCAGTGCGGGTAGCTGTGCAGGATGTCCTGGGTGGCGAAGAGGCGGCCGTGCTCGCGCAGCTTCTCGATGACCAGCGGCGCGGCCTTCCAGATGTTGAGGCCGCCGAACATGGGCAGCTCGTCGACATAGCGGCCGTTGCCCTGCACCGGGTTGAGGATGTCGTCATAGGCAATGCCGTTGGCCACGCAGGAGTTGAAATCCTCTACACCGTAGGCGGGCGAGGAGTGCACGATGCCGGTGCCGTCGTCGGCGGTCGCGTAGTCGGCCAGGAACACCGGGCTGAAACGCTGGTAGCCTGGGTCGACGTCGTAGAACGGGTGCTGGAAGTTGATCTTCGCGAGGTTTTCGCCCTTGGTGACGGCGATGACGCGTCCTTGCAGCTGGAAGCGCTCCAGGCATTTTTCGACCAGCACCGAGGCCAGCACCAGCAACCCGCGCTCGGTGTCCACCAGCGAGTATGCGAGCTCCGGGTTCAGGTTCAGCGCCTGGTTGGCGGGGATGGTCCAGGCGGTGGTCGTCCAGATGACCGCGAAGGCGTCCTTGCCCAGCGTGGCCTGGCCGAAAGCCAGTGCCAGCTTTTGCGGTTCGGCGCATTTGAAGCCGACGTCCAGCGTCTGCGACTTCTTGTCGGCGTATTCGATTTCAAACTCGGCCAGCGAGGAGCCGCAGTCGAAGCACCAGTACACGGGCTTCAGGCCGCGGTAGACGAAGCCGCGTTCCATGATGCGTTTGAGTGCGCGGATTTCATTGGCCTCGTTGGCGAAATCCATGGTGCGATAGGGGTTGTCCCATTCGCCGAGCACGCCCAGGCGCTTGAAGTCGGACCTCTGGCCTTCGATCTGTTCGGTGGCGAAGGCGCGGCTCTTGGCCTGCACCTCGTCGCGCGGCAGGTTGCGGCCGTGCAGTTTTTCGATGGCGTTTTCGATCGGCAGGCCGTGGCAGTCCCAGCCGGGCACGTAGATCGCGTCGAGGCCCTTGAGCTGGCGCGCCTTGACGATCATGTCCTTGAGGACCTTGTTGACGGCGTGGCCGATGTGGATCTTGCCGTTGGCATAGGGCGGGCCGTCGTGCAGCACGAACTTGGGCTTGCCGGCGCGCACGTCGCGCAGCTTTTTGTAAATGCCTTTGTCGTCCCATTCCTTGGCCCAGCCGGCTTCGCGCTTGGGCAGGTCGCCGCGCATGGGAAACGGGGTGTCTGGCAGGTTCAGGGTGCTGCGGTAATCGGTTTTGGTTTCGGACATGGGATGCTTTTGTTAGGGCGGCCTGAGGGAGCGGGGCCGCCGGCAATACGGTGGGGAGGAAAGCCATCCGCCGTGAGAGCAGGGCGGGGCCAGAGGCGACGAGATCGTCTAAATTCGGTCGCGCGTGGTCTGGCGGCTGGTTTCCGTGTGCATGGCGGCTGAAAACGACTGCGGCGCCTGGGCAAAAAACGCCCGAGCCTCGTCGCAGTCCTTGGCGATGCCTGTTTTCAGGCTCTCCAGGCTGTCGTATTTCAGTTCGTCGTGCAGTTTGTGCAGCAGTTCCACGCGGATGATTTTACCGTATGCCCCCTCGGGCCCAAGGCCGGCGGGCCATTCGAGGCAATGGGTCTCCAGCAGCACGCGTCCGCCGTTGACGTCGGCCGGGTCCAGCGAGGGCCGTATGCCCAGGTTGGCGACGCCCGGGATGGGCTTGTCGCCCAGGCCGTGCACCTGCACCGCAAAAATCCCGCCGGCCGCCGGTTTCCAGTGCGAAAAACGCAGGTTGAGGGTGCGGAAACCGAGGTCACGCCCGAGTTTTCGGCCATGGACTACGTGGCCGGAGACGCTGTAGGGCCGACCCAGCAGGCCGGCGACGCGGTCCATGCGGCCCTGGGCCAGCGCTTCGCGCACGGCGGAACTGGACACCCGGGTGCCATGCACTTCATAGCTGTTCATGCGGGCGACGTCAAAACCCAGGCGTTCGCCGGCGGCGTCCAGCATGGCGTAATCGCCCACGCGCTTGGCGCCGAAGCGGAAGTCGTCGCCCACCAGCACGTACTGGACACCCAGGCCGCGCACCAGCACGTCCTGGATAAAGGCCTCGGCCGGCTGGCCGGCCAATGCGGCGTTAAAGGGCAGGACCACGCACTGGTCTATGCCGCAGCGCGCCAGTTCGGTGAGTTTGTCGCGCAGGGTGGCGATACGCGCCGGCGCCAGTTCCGGCTTGCGCGCCACCGCCGCGAAATAGTCGCGCGGATGGGGTTCGAAGCTCATCACGCAGCTGGGCACGCCCCGGTGCTGGGCTTCGTTTTTCAGCAGCGCCAGCATGGCCTGATGGCCGCGGTGCACGCCGTCGAAGTTGCCTATGGTCAGGGCGCAGTGTTCGGCCAGCTGGGGATGGTGGTAGCCACGGAAAACTTTCATGGGGGCAATTATCGTTTTTGTAGCGCGGGAGCCCGGCCAAACGGGGCTTGAACGTGGTTAATGGGGGATTTGGGGGCGTTTTTCATGATTTCACTGTATATTGATACACAGTCAGCCCAGTACCGTGTTTCCATGCGTCGTCCACCTTGATGGAGGTTCGTTTTGAAGGTCTTGAAGCTCTCAGCCCAGGGATTGCCACAGTCGTGGATCAGCCTTGAACAAGCCGTGTTGCACTACGCGGCCGACGAGGTGCGCTGGGAGATGGGCGCGCGGGTGGTGGTCTTCCACGGCGGCCACAACGCGATCACGGGCCAGCAGTCCATCATCACGGTCAATAGCATCATCGGCACCAAGGGCGTGCCCAACATCAACCCCTTTGACCTTAAACCGGGCCTGACCAACGGCAAGCTGTTCGCCCGCGATCGCAATGTGTGCGCCTACTGCGGCGGGCATTTCCATGAGGAAGACCTGACGCGCGAACACATCATCCCGTTCGCCCAGAACGGCATAGACACCTGGATGAACGTGGTGACGGCCTGCCGCGCCTGCAACCACCGCAAAAGCAGCCGCACGCCCGAACAGGCCCACATGCCGCTGCTCTACACGCCTTATGTGCCCAGCCTCTGGGAAGACTTCATCCTGCGCAACCGCCGCATCCTGGCGGACCAGATGGAGTTTTTGATGGCGCATATTCCCAAAACCTCACGCCTGCACGCGTGAGGCTCTGGGGGCGGCTCAGGCAAATACGCCAGCCGTCTCCTGCATCCGCTCCGACACCTCGCCCAGGTGGTGCAGCGTGTCGCCAAAGGTCATTTCCAGCTGGGTCAGCTTCTTGAAGTAGTGGCTCACGATGTATTCGTCGGTCACGCCGATTCCGCCGTGAAGCTGCACCGCCTGCTGGCCGACAAAACGCATGGACACACCGAGCTGGTATTTGGCGCGCGCCAGGGCCCGGCGGCGCTCGTCGGCCGGGGCGTTGAGCTTGAGCGAGGCGTAATAGCTCATGGAGCGGGCGAGCTCCAGCTGCATCTTCATGTCGGCCACGCGGTGGCGCAGCGCCTGGAAGCTGCTGATGGCCACGCCGAACTGCTTGCGCGTGTTCATGTACTCGACGGTGATGGCCAGGGTTTTATCCATCACGCCCACGGCTTCGGCGCAGGCGGCGGCGATGCCGATGTCGACCGCCTGGGCCAGGGCCGTGAGGCCGTCCAGCGTGATCAATGCGGCCGGCGCGTTCTTGAGCACTACCTCGGCGGCACGGCCGCCGTCCTGCGTGCCGTAGCCGCGCGTCGTCACGCCGGCTGCCGTGCGTTCAACTAAAAACAGCGCGAGTTTGCCTTTGACGAGGGCGGGCACGATGAAGGCGTCGGCCTGGTCGCCGGCCGGGACTATGCTTTTGGTGCCGTTCAGCGTCCAGGCGTCGCCGGCCGCGGTGGCTGCGGCTTCGCATTTCTCAAAATCGTAGCGGGCCGCGCGTTCCTGGTAAGCCAGCACCACCAGGCTTTCGCCGGAAGCGATGTTGGGCAGCCAGGCGGCCTTGAGGGCGGCCGGCGCATAGCCGGCGAGCACGGCCCCGGCGATCAGCGCCTGGGCAAAGGGTTCCAGCACGATGCCGCGGCCCAGCTCTTCCATCACCACCATGCCCTCGACGGGGCCCATGCCCAGGCCGCCGTCGGCTTCGGGGATGTAGAGGCCGGTCAGGCCCAGTTCGGCGATCTGGCCGTAAGCCTCGCGCGAGAAACCGCCGGCTTTGGCGATGCCGCGGCGGCGCTCGAAGTCGTAGCCCTTGTCCACCCATTTGCGCACGGCGTCGCGCAGCTGTTCCTGGTCGTCGGTGAAATCGAAATCCATGGTGTTTTCCTTAGAGCCGGTATTAGCCGAGAACGACTTGCGAGACGATGTTTCGCTGCACTTCGTTGGAGCCGCCGTAAATCGTGGTCTTGCGCATGTTGAAGTAAGTGGACGCCAGCGGTGCGTCGCCCGGCAGGCCGCCGGGAAAGTCGCCTTGCCAGCCGGCTTCCATGGCCTCTTCGATAAAGGGCAGGCTGAAGGGGCCGGCGGCCAGCATCATGAGTTCGCTGTAGCGCTGCTGGATCTCGCTGCCGCGTATCTTGAGCAGGCCGGCGATGTCCAGCGAGTTCTTGCCCGATTTTTCGGCCGAGAGCACGCGCAGCACCAGCATTTCGAGCGCCACCACATCGACCTCGAGCTTGGCGATCTCGTCGCGAAAGCGCTGGTCGTCATAGACGCCTTCGGCCTTGGCGATGCGCTTCAAGCGCTCGAGCTCGCGCTTGGCGCGGTTCACGTCGGCGATGTTGGTGCGCTCGTGGCTCAGCAGGTGCTTGGCGTAGGTCCAGCCCTTGTTCTCTTCGCCGATCAGGTTTTCGGCCGGCACTTCGACGTTGTCGAACCAGACCTCATTGACCTCGGCCTCGCCGTCCAGCAGCACGATGGGGCGCACCGTCACGCCGGGCGACTTCATGTCGATCAGCAGAAAGGAGATGCCTGTCTGCGGCTTGCCTTCGGTGCTGGTGCGCACCAGGCAGAAAATCCATTCGCCGTACTGGCCCAGCGTGGTCCAGGTCTTCTGGCCGTTGACAATGTATTTGTCTCCCTGGCGTTCGGCCCGGCATTTGACCGAGGCCAGGTCGGAGCCGGAACCCGGCTCGCTATAGCCCTGGCTCCACCAGACTTCGCCGCTGGCAATGCCGGGCAGAAAGCGCTTTTGCTGCTCGGGGCTGCCGAAGGCCATGATCACGGGCGCCACCATCACCGGGCCGAAGGGCACAACGCGCGGCGCGCCGGCCAGCGCGCATTCTTCCTCAAACAAATGTTTTTGCACCGCGTTCCAGCCCGGGCCGCCGAACTCCTTGGGCCAGCCGTGGCCCAGCCAGCCTTTTTTGCCGAGGATCTTGGCCCAGCGTTGCATGTCGTCACGCGTGAGCCGCAGGGCGTTGTGCACCTTGTGTGAAATGTCGGCCGGAAGATTGGCATGAACCCAGGCGCGAATCTCTTCGCGGAAAGCCTGTTCTTCAGGGGTGAAAGCTAAATCCATGGTGGGATGTCTCCAGGTTATCGGGGTGTCCGCAGCCGGTCGCCTGCGGTCAATTTCTTATTTTTAGCACGGTCGTTCGCAATTTTATGTCTCAGTTGGGACATGGGGCTGGAGGCGGGTGGCCGGCCGGCCGGGGCCCTCTAAACTAGAGGGCTATGGCCAGCGCGAACAAACCGAACAAAAACATCGTCATCCTGATTTCCGGCAGTGGCTCCAACATGGCCGCCATTGCCCGGGCGGCGGAGAAAGAAGGCTGGCGCGGCCTTTACGGCGCCCAGGTGGCCGCCGTCATCAGCAACCGCGCCGACGCCGCCGGGCTGGAACTGGCCCAAGGCCTGGGCATCGCCACCGCTGTGGTGCCGCACAAGGCCTTTGATTCGCGCGAGGCCTTTGACGCCGAATTGATGGTGCGTATAGACGGCTACACGCCGGCGCTGGTGGTGCTGGCCGGTTTCATGCGCATCCTGACGCCCGGCTTTGTGCGGCACTACGCGGGGAGGCTCATCAACATCCACCCCTCGCTGTTGCCGGCCTTCACCGGCCTCAACACGCACCAGCGCGCGATCGACGCCGGCTGCAAGGTGGCGGGCGCGACGGTGCATCAGGTGACGGCCGAACTCGACCATGGTGCCACCCTGGCGCAGGCCGTGGTGCCGGTGCTGCCGGGCGATACAGCCGAAACCCTGGCCGCGCGTGTGCTCACGCAGGAGCACCTGATCTTCCCGCAAGCCGTGCGTGGGTTTTTCGAATGCGGCGGCTGAGGTTTGCCGGCTCGCAGGCAAGCGGGCTTACTTCTGGTTGCCAGTGACGGCCTTGAAAAAAGTTGAAACCGGATCTGTTTTGAATCCAGCGGGGCCTGTGCTTCGTATTCATCACAGCCGCTTGAATCCCTGTGATTTCGGCTCCTGGTTCATCTCAGTTCAACTTCTTTCAAAGGACTTCACATGCAGATCCAACACAAACTCGCTTCCCTCGGTGTGGCGCTGGCCCTGTCGCTCGCCACGATTCCTTCGTTCGCGCAGGTCATGGTGGGCGGCGCGCCCATGCTGGCAAGCAAGGACATCATCGACAACGCCGTCAACTCCAAGGACCACACCACGCTGGTCGCGGCGGTCAAGGCCGCGGGCCTGGTCGACACGCTCAAGGGTCCAGGCCCTTTCACGGTGTTCGCGCCCACCAACGCGGCCTTCGCGGCGCTGCCCGCCGGTACCGTGGACACGCTGCTCAAGCCTGAGAACAAGGGCATGCTGACCGGCGTGCTGACCTACCACGTGGTGGCCGGCAAATGGGATGCCGCCGCCATCAGCAAGATGATTGCCGACGGCAAGGGCATGGCCTCCATCAAGACAGTAGCCGGCGGCACGCTCGTGGCCAAATCAAACGGCGGCAAGGTCACGGTGACCGATGAAAAAGGCGGTGTGGCCACCGTGAGCATCGCCGACGTCTACCAGTCGAACGGCGTGATCCACGTAGTCGACAAGGTGTTGTTGCCCAAGTAAGGCGGGGCTTTTGACCAGGCCCGTGCGTCGTGCACGGGCTTGTTTGCATTCGCTCAGGCGGGCTTGAGCAGGTGCAGCGCGGCCTTCAGGATGCTTTGCGCATCGACGCTGAAAAATTCGCGCAGCGCGGCGCGCGTGTCGCTGCGGCCGAAGCCGTCTGTGCCCAGGGTCAGGTAGCGCCGGCCTTCGGGCAGGAAGGCGCGAATGCTTTCGGGCACGGCGCGCACATAGTCGGTGGCGGCGATGATGGGGCCGGTGCTGGCTTTCAACTGCTGCGCAACGAAGGCTTCAGCGTGCGCTTCGCCGCTGAGCGCCGCTTGCTGGTTGGCTGCACCGTCGCGCGCGAGTTCGCTCCAGCTGGTCACGCTGTACACCGTGGCGGCGATGCCCTGCTGCGCGAGTTGCTGCGCGGCCTTGATGACTTCGGTAAGGATGGCGCCTGATCCCATGAGGGTGACTTCGCCGGCCGCCTTCTTGCCGGTGGGCGGGAAACTGTCGAAGCGGTAGCAGCCGCGGATGATGTCGGCCTCGGCGCCGGGCCGCAGGTCGGGCTGGGCGTAGTTCTCGTTCATCAGCGTGACGTAATAGAACACGTCTTTCTGCTCGACCATCATTTCCCGCATGCCGCGGTCCAGGATCACGGCAAGTTCGCCGGC
The DNA here is from genome assembly GCF_056405735.1 of Polaromonas sp. P1_F2. Taxonomy (NCBI): domain Bacteria; kingdom Pseudomonadati; phylum Pseudomonadota; class Betaproteobacteria; order Burkholderiales; family Comamonadaceae; genus Polaromonas; species Polaromonas sp. P1_F2. Next base: position 494,771 of record NZ_JBFUBN010000002.1, read on the forward strand.
GAAGGCCGGGTCGTAGGCCTTGCAGTTGGGAATGGTGGCGGCGATCAGGTGGCTGCTGCCGTCCTGGTGCTGCAAGCCTTCGCCGCCCAGGGTGGTGCGGCCCGAGGTCGCGCCCAGCAGGAAACCGCGCGCGCGCTGGTCGGCGGCGGCCCATATCTGGTCGCCCACGCGCTGGAAGCCGAACATGGAGTAATAGATATAGAAGGGCAGCATGGCCAAGCCGTGCACGCTGTAGCTGGTGGCGGCGGCCGTCCAGCTGGCCAGGGCGCCGGCTTCGCTGATGCCTTCTTCCAGGATCTGGCCGTCAAGCGCCTCGCGGTAGCTCAGCACCGAGCCTATGTCTTCGGGGGCATAGCGCTGGCCCACGCTGGAATAGATGCCGACCTGCTTGAACAGGTTGGCCATGCCGAAGGTGCGTGCCTCGTCGGCGACGATGGGCACGATCTTCGGGCCCAAGGCTGAATCCTTGAGCAGGCCGCCCAGCATGCGCACAAAGGCCATGGTGGTGCTCATCTCCTTGCCGTCGGCGGCCAGCGCGAACTGGGCGTAGGCGGGCAGGGCCGGGATGTCCACGGTGTCGGCCGCGGTTTCACGCCGCGGCAAATAACCGCCCAGCGCCGCGCGCCTGGCGTGCATGTACTGCATCTCGGCGCTGTCGGCGGCGGGTTTGTAGAAGGCCAGGTTTCTGGCCTGCTCGTCACTGAGCGGCAGGTTGAAGCGGTTGCGGAATTCGATGAGGTCTTCGCCGTCGAATTTTTTCTGCGAATGCGTGGTCATGCGGCCCTGGCCGGCGCTGCCCATGCCGTAGCCTTTTTTGGTGTGGGCCAGGATCACGGTGGGCTGGCCTTGGTGGTTGGCGGCTGCGGCGTAGGCGGCGTGGATTTTCACGAGGTCGTGGCCACCGCGTTTGAGGCGGTCTATCTGCTCGTCGGTCATGCCCTGGGCCAGGCGCGCGAGTTCGGCGTTCTGGCCGAAGAAGTTGTCGCGGTTGAAGCGCCCGTCTTTCGCGGCAAAGGTCTGCATCTGGCCGTCCACCGTTTGCGCGAAGGCCTGGGTCAGCGCGCCGGTCAGGTCGCGCGCAAACAGGCCGTCCCAGTCGCTGCCCCAGACCAGCTTGATGACGTTCCAGCCGGCGCCGGCAAACAGCTTTTCGAGCTCGTCAATGATGCGGCCGTTGCCGCGCACCGGACCGTCCAGGCGCTGCAGGTTGCAGTTGACGACCCAGACCATGTTGTCCAGCCCCTCGCGCGCGGCCAGGGTCAGCGCGCTCATGGATTCGGGCTCGTCCATTTCGCCGTCGCCGAAGACACCCCAGACCTTGCGGCCGGTGCAATCAAGCAAACGTCGGTGCGTGAGGTAGCGCATGAAGCGCGCGTGGTAGATGGAGCTGATGGGGCCTATGCCCATGGAGCCGGTGGGGAACTGCCAGAAGTCCGGCATCAGATAAGGGTGGGGGTAGCTGCACAGGCCTTGCGCACCCTGGCCGGGCGCGCTGAGTTCCTGGCGGTAAAAGCCGAGGTCTTTCTCGCTGAGGCGGCCTTCGAGATAGGCGCGTGCATAGACGCCGGGCGCGCTGTGCGGCTGGAAGAACACGAGGTCACCGCGGTGCTGGCCTTCCCCCACACCTTCACGCGCGCGGAAGAAGTGGTTGAAGCCGGTTTCAAACAGGTCGGCCGCGCTGGCGTAACTGGCAATGTGGCCGCCGAGTTCGGCGGAGCCGCCGGTTTCGGCCTGGTTGGCGCGCACCACCATGGCCAGCGCGTTCCAGCGCATCAGCGAAGCCAGGCGCTCTTCCATCGCGAGGTCGCCGGGGAACACGGGCTGCTCGTCCACGGCGATGGTATTCATATAGGGCGTGGCCAGCTCGGGCTGCCAGCCTATGCGCTGCTTGCGGGCGACGCGGCTCAATTCGTTGAGCATGTGCCGCGCGCGGGCGGGGCCGTGGGTCAGGGCCAGCGCCTCAAAGGCTTCACGCCATTCGGCGGTTTCCTGTGGGTCCGGATCGGTCGGCGTGACGGCCTGCATCAGCAAATGGTGGGGGGTGGAATCGTTCATGGCAGAAACGACTGTACGCAGCTTTTCCCGGAAGGTGTAGCCTCAATATCGGGGTTTAAGGTGATTCAGAGGCATAAAATGCCGTAGAAATGGATTTTTACAGATGATGCAGCTTGACGCCCTTGATTTGAAAATCCTCGACGAATTGCAGCGCGACGGCTCGCTGTCCAACGTGGAGCTGTCGCGGCGTGTGCATCTGAGCCCCTCGCCTTGCCTGGCCCGCGTCAAGGCGCTGGAGGCCGGCGGTGTGATTGACCGTTATGTGGCGATCGCCAATGCCGCAGCGCTGGGCCTGGGCCTCAATGTCTTTATCTCCATCAGCCTGCGCACGCAAAGCAAGGAGTCGCTGGCCGACTTTGAGCGGCGCATCGCCGAGCACGACCAGGTGATGGAGTGTTATTTGATGTCGGGCGACAGCGATTACCTGATTCGCGTGGCGGTGGCCGACATAGGTGCGCTGGAGAAATTCATCCTCGAGCAGCTGTCGCCGATTTCAGGGATTGAAAAAATCCGCTCGAGTTTTGCGCTCAAGCAGGTCAGATATAAAACCGCCTTGCCGCTGCCCAGGCGCTAGGGCCGCTCACAAAACCCTCCTGGCGTTGTTGCAGTCGCCTTGCCGTGCTGGTGCACCGTTTGCGGCGCCGCGCCTAGCCAGGACCGCTGCGCTGGGTTTTGTGAACGGCCCTGGGCGGAAAATCTACGGACTGGGCTCAGCGGGAGCCGCGCTCGCCCGCCAGCGAGGGATGCGAGGTTTCAATCGCATTGATCTTGGCCAGCAGGTCCTCACGCCGGTTGGCGCCCTCGGCCGCGGCGCTGCCGGGCTCCAGCGGCGAGTCGACAAACTGCACCGGGCGTTTGGTGCCGGAGGCCATGTGGTGCAGGCGTACCTTGAGTGAATCGGTCACATCCGCGGCGGTTTGTTCGCGAGGCGTGTCGTGCCATATGGCGATGTGCAGGCTGAAAGCGCCCGCATCGGCGAATTTTTCGGAGGCGCGTATGCAGTCCGCCAGGATTTTGGTGGAAACCTCCGACAGGACGGCGCGGCTGACGGGGCCTTCGACCAGCACCAGGAAATGGTTTTCGTCGCAGCGCGCCACGGTATCCACGTCACGCGCGGCGCGACGCAGGATCTCACCGATGCGCGACAGCGCGGCGCCGCGCTTCTGGTCGCCCACCTCGTCATGGCTGGGCGCCTGGTTGAGCCAGTGCAGCATCAGCGCGCCGCAGGCCAACTTCTGCCGGCGGCCGCGCAGCAGCATGGCCGGCAGCCTGGCTTCGATGATGCGCGGCAGCATCAAGCCGCTGGCGGCGTCGTAGGTCGCGAGGGTGGCGCCGCGGTGATTGGAGAACAGCGCCGCCCGGCTGCGCCATGCGAGCACCCCGAAAACCCAGAGCAGGCCGACCATGGCCGACAGCACGCCCGCGGCCTGCGCCGATTCCACATTCAGCACCCAGCCCGCGTTGTAGGAAAGCCGCGCCAGCGCGGCCAGGCCGATAGGCGCGGCGCCGAGCAGCAACAGGAGGTTCCATGCCTGGCCGCGCAGGGATATCCAGACCAGGCTCGCCAGGATTGCCATGGTGGCCAGCGCCAGCCACAGGTTGCGCAGGTCGCGCGGCACGAAGTCCAGGCGGACCATCATCACGCAGGCCAAAAGCAGGCTGCCCGCCGTAACGCCGCCCAGCAGCCGGTACAGGCGCGGATGGCCGTCCCGGGCATAGCTGGCCTGGGCGCAGAACCAGGCGGCCGCGGCCATGGTGACCGTGGCGGACACCCAGCCCATGACCTGGTTCAGGTGCACGCTGTAGGGCCAGATGCGCCAGCCGCCATAGCCGATCAGCACCAGCTGCGTGAACATCAGGGTGACCACCACGGCGCCGAACCACAGGAAGACCTTGCTGCGCGACATGCTGAACGCGGCCAGGCACAGCAGGGCCAGCACGCTGAACATGCCCCACATCAGGCCAATCACCACGCCGACGCGCGAGGCGCCGTCGATGTATTCAATGGGGGTGAGCAGCATGGGCCGTTCGGTGATGGGCCGGCGATGCTCGAAGCGCAGGTAATAAACCTGCGGCTGGTCGGCGTGCGATTGCAGCTCAAAACTCGGGACGCGGGTGCGCAATGCCCAGTAGGCCGGGGCGATCGCCTCGCCCGCGGAGTGGACCTGCCAGCCGCCCTGCGGGTCGCGCGCATAAAGACTGACCTTGAAGATCGCCTGGGCGGGCAGCCGGATATACCAGGTCTGCAGGTTCTCGGTGACCGGCAAGGCGAAGCTGGCCCAGACTTCCTGCTTGTCCGAGGTCGGCAGGATGGTGTCGTCGGTATAGGGCTGGAAGACGCGCTTTTCGGCGCCGGATTCCGCGGTGCTGAAGGCGTCGGGCGAGGTGACGGAGTCCTTGGGCACAGCGACCCATTGCAGCGGCTGGGCCAAGGTGATCTGGGGGCTGTTTTCATACAGCCGGTCAAACACCTGCGCATGGCTGGCGCCGAAAATGACGCAGAGCAGCATGAGGAGGAGACAACGCAGGCTGGCTTTGAGGGACATGGGCATAGCTTATGGCAAAAGAGCGGCGTGACCACAACCGGCGGCCGGCCGATTCGGGCAATTTATACGGTGAACAGCTGTTTAAACCGGAAACCAGCGTCGTCCCGAAGAGTTTCTTGAGGGTGGCGGCCCTCCGCCTTCTGTAATGACGGCGTCACACGAGTTGCACACCATCCGCTTTTCATCAACTGTGGATTGCAAATGCCTTTTTCCCGTTTTTCCGCAACGCGGCGCCCTGCCTTCAACGCTCCCGTCAAAGCCCTCTTCTTTGCGCTGGCCGCCGCCGCGCTGGTGTCGCCGCTGCAGGCCCAGACGGCCTTCCCGGCCACGCTCGCCGGCCATGCCGTGATGCCCGCCAAGTCCTTTGTCGCCGCGCCCAAGGATGCGCCGCAAGACCTGCAGGTCAGCGGCAAGTTCAGCAACGGCCAGCGCACCGAAGCGCCGGGCACGGTGGAGGGTATGTCGGCCGGCCGGCCCACCGGTGTCTCGTTGCCTTTCAAGGGCCAGCCGCTGCAGGGCCATTCCGGTATCAAGAAGATGGCCGACGGCACCTTCTGGATCCTCACGGACAACGGCTTCGGCGCCAAGGCGAACTCGCCCGACGCCATGCTCTACCTGAACCACTACAGGATCGACTTCAAGGCTGGCAACATGACAAGGCTGGGAACCGTTTTCCTGCATGACCCGGACAAAAAAGTGCCGTTTCGCATCGTCCACGAAGGCACGAAGAAGCGCTACCTGACGGGCAGCGACTTTGACACCGAAAGCTTCCAGTTCGCCGGCGGCGCGCTGTGGATAGGCGACGAGTTCGGTCCCTTCCTGATCAAGGCCGACCTCAAGGGCAAGGTGCTGGCGGTGTTCGAGACCCTAGTGGACGGCAAGGTGGTGCGTTCGCCCGACCATCCCGCCATCACCACGCCGGGCGCTCCCGGCGGCGCGGTCGATTTCCAGGTCAAGCGTTCCAAGGGCTTCGAAGGCATGGCGTCGTCAAAGGACGGCAGCAAGCTGTACGCGCTGCTGGAAGGCCCGGTGTGGAACGCCGAGGCGAAAGACTATGAACGTGTGGCCGGCAAGGAGGCTTTGCGCGTGCTGGAGTTCGACGTGCAAGCCGGCAAGTGGAGCGGCCGTTCGTGGATGTACCCGCTGGAGGCCAACGGCCATGCCATCGGCGACTTCAACATGATCGACGGCACCACGGGCCTGATCATCGAGCGCGACAACGGCGAAGGCACGGCCGACAAGGCCTGCCCCGAAGGCCAGAAACGCAGCGACTGCTTCCACGACATCGCGAAATTCAAGCGTGTCTACAAGATTGAGATGACGGATGCCAACGTGGGCGGGCCGGTGCGCAAGGTCGGCTACATCGACCTGCTCAACATCGCGGACCCGCAAAAGCTGGCGCGCAAGCCGCTGAACGAGGGCGTACTCAAGTTCCCCTTCTTCACGATTGAAAACGTGGATGTGGTGGACGCGACGCACATCGTGGTCGGCAACGACAACAATCTGCCGTTTTCCAGCAGCCGCGAGCCGAACAAGGCTGACGACAACGAGTTGGTCCTGCTTGAAGTCGGCGAGCTTTTGAACGCTAAATAGGCCGGCGCAGCATCAACGCATAAAAAGCTACGGGCGTCAGTCGCTATCCATGGGATAGCGACTGACGCCCGTTCTACGTCTGGATGGAGCGAGGTGAAATCGCCTACATCTTGGACTGGAACACCAGCCCGGCGTGCTCACGCAGTGCATGGAACTTGATCTTGGGCCATTGCTGCTCCACGGCGCGCAGGGTGGCGCTGTGGTCCACCAGCAGGGTGGGCGCGTCGACGGCGTCCAGCGCCACGCGGTGGGCATTGGCATCCATGAATTTTTTCAGTTCATTGGCGTCGTCGCTGGTGACCCAGCGCGCGAGGTTGAAGTTGCTGCCCATGATGCGGGCCTTGACGCCGTATTCATGTTCCAGGCGGTGAGCGACCACTTCAAACTGCAGCTGGCCGACCGCGCCTAGCAGCAGCAATGAGCCGGCGATAGGCCGGAACACCTGGATCGCGCCTTCTTCGCCGAGCTGCGTGAGGCCGGCGCGCAGCTGCTTGCTGCGCAGCGGGTCGGCCACCTCGACGGCGCGGAACATTTCGGGCGCGAAGAAGGGCAAGCCGGTGAACTGCAGCGCTTCGCCTTCGGTCAGCGTGTCGCCGAGCTGTAGCACGCCGTGGTTGGGGATGCCGATGATGTCGCCGGCAAAGGCGGTGTCCAGAAGTTCGCGGCGCTGGCTCATGAAGCTCACCACGGTGTTAGGGCGCAGCTCCTTGCCGCTGCGCACCACCTTCAGGCGCATGCCGCGGGTGAACTCGCCGCTGGCCACACGCAGGAAGGCGATGCGGTCACGGTGGGCCGGGTCCATATTGGCCTGGATCTTGAAGACCACGCCGGAGAATTTTTTCTCCTCGGGGTGCACCACGCGCTGGATGGACTCGCGCTCGGCCGGTGCGGGCGCCAGGTCGACCAGCGCGTCCAGCACCTCCTGCACGCCGAAGTTGTTGATGGCCGAGCCGAAAAACATGGGCGTCTGTTTGCCGGCCAGGAATTCGGCGCGGTTGAACTCGGGCGTGGCGCCGGCCACCAGTTCGATCTCGCCCTGGGCCTGCGTGTATTCGGCCCCGAAGCGTCTGGCGGCTTCGGCGTTGTCCAGGCCGGCCAGGATCTCGTCGTCGCCGCCGGCTTTTTCCTCGCCGGGGCTGAAGACGCGCATGCGGTCCTCGCGCCTGTCATAGACGCCGTGAAACAGCTTGCCCATGCCGACCGGCCAGGTGAAGGGAATGACCGTCATGCCGAGTTCGCGCTCGATCTCGTCCATCACGCTCATCGGGTCCTGCACTTCTCGGTCCATCTTGTTGACGAAGGTCAGGATAGGGGTGTTGCGCGCGCGGCAGACCTGCAAGAGGCGCCGTGTCTGCGGCTCAACGCCGTTGGCCGCGTCGATCACCATCAGCGCCGCGTCCACGGCGGTCAGCACGCGGTAGGTGTCTTCCGAGAAATCCTGGTGGCCGGGGGTGTCCAGCAGGTTGATGACGCAGTCGCGGTATTCCATCTGCATGACCGAGCTGGCCACCGAGATTCCGCGCTGCTTTTCGATCTCCATCCAGTCGGAGGTGGCGTGGCGCGCGGCCTTGCGCGCCTTGACGCTGCCGGCGATCTGGATCGCGCCCGAGAACAGCAGCAGCTTTTCGGTCAGCGTGGTTTTACCCGCGTCGGGGTGGGAGATGATGGCAAACGTGCGGCGGCGCTTGACCTGCTTTTCAATTTCAGTGGATTCGGACATAACCCACGATTATCGGTGACGGCGCCTATTGAGGCGCCGGGCCGGGCTGACGGGCAAATCGTGGCTGTTTCACCCCGTCGATGACCACCTCTTCATTGAACATGGCTGCGGGCCTTACCCACAGGCCTTTTTCGCCGTAGAGCGCGCGGTACAGCGTCATCGGCTCCAGGCTTTCGCTGTGGCGCACCGTGCCCACCACTTCGTAGAGCATGCCTTTGTAGTGGCGGTACAGGCCGGGCGGGGTTTCAATCAGGGGCGGCAGTGCTTCTGCGGAGGTTTCGGGCATGTCGGTCGGGGGCGGTGAAGGGTTTTAAAAAGGCTTCGGAAAGACCGGAGTGGGACAATGGGGGCTATGCATCCTAAAGCCTTACTCGATAGTTGTTCCGAGCTTCTCAAGCAGGTCCTTAAATTTGATCACCCCGCCGATATGGTGGTGTCGCGCTATTTCCGCGATTACCGCCTCGGCCCGCGAGAGCGCGCCACCGTGGCCGAGACAGTTTACGGCGTGCTGCGCAAGAAGAACCTTTACACCTACCTGGCCCAGCACGGCAGCGGCGCACCGGAGCGCCGCCTGGCCATCCTCGGCTTTGCGGCCGACCGCGACTTTTTGCTGGGCGCGCTGACCGACCAGGAAAAAGACTGGTTGTCCCGCTGCGACCAGGTCAAGCCGGCCGACCTGATGGAGTTGCACCGCCACAACCTGCCGCAGTGGCTGGTGGAACCGCTCAAGGAGCAATTGGGCGAGGACTTCTGGCCGCTGGTGGAAAGCCTCAACGTGCCGGCCGGGCTGGATTTGCGCGTCAACACGCTCAAGGACAAGCGCGCCGAAATCCAGAAAGAACTCTCAAAGGCGGCGATCAAAACCGTCGCCACGCCGTATTCGCCCTGGGGTCTGCGCATCGACGGCAAGCCCCAACTGGCCAAGCTGGACGCCTTCACCCGCGGCGCCATTGAGGTGCAGGACGAGGGTTCGCAACTGCTGGCTCTACTGGTGGACGCCAAACGCGGGGAGATGGTGGTCGATTTCTGCGCCGGCGCCGGCGGCAAGACGCTGGCCCTGGGCGCATCCATGCGCAACACCGGGCGGCTGTATGCCTTTGACACCTCCGGCCACAGGCTTGATGCGCTCAAGCCCCGGCTGGCGCGCAGCGGGCTGTCCAATGTACACCCGGTGGCCATTGCCCATGAACGCGACGACCGCATCAAGCGCCTGGCCGGCAAGATAGACCGTGTGCTGGTCGATGCGCCGTGTTCGGGTTTGGGCACCTTGCGGCGCAACCCCGACCTCAAATGGCGGCAAAATCCCAAGGCCATTGAAGAGCTCAGGGCCAAGCAGACCGCGATTTTGCAGAGCGCCGCGCGGCTTTTAAAGCCCGGCGGCCGGCTGGTTTATGCCACCTGCAGCGTCTTGCGGGAAGAAAACGAGGCCATCGCCGAAGCCTTCAGCGCGGCCAATACAGGGTTCAACGTCCTTGAAACCGGGCCTTTGTTGACCCATCTGGGGGTGGAACATGCGGAAAAACTGTGCCGCGGTCCCTACCTTCGCCTCTGGCCCTACTTGCACCAGACTGACGGGTTTTTCGCGGCAGTTTGGCAAAAGTCCTGATATTTTTGCCAGCAAATAACGACAGATAGGCCGATGTTACATATTCATTCGTGACTTTTCGCACTGATTTGACCATTGGCCCTGTACCCCAGGAGACTTGGTATTTATGGGGGTTCGCCTTACAATAAGGCCTCGTCTGGTGCAGCGCCCGGAGACAAATTTGGATGGCGCTGGTGCAGCTTGTTTAAAGGATTTTTATGATTTTGTTTGATGCCGCCCTCGACTGGCTGGCAAATGGATTGCTCGCCGCCAGCTGGTGGCAAATCGTGCTGTACGCCCTGGTGACCACCCACATCACCATCGCCAGCGTGACGATTTACCTGCACCGCCATCAGGCGCACCGCGCCATGGATCTGCACGCGATCCCCTCGCATTTCTTCCGCTTCTGGCTTTGGCTGGGCACGGGCCAGGTGACCAAGGAATGGGTGTCCATTCACCGCAAGCACCACGCCAAGTGCGAAACCCTTGAAGATCCACACAGCCCGCAGGCTCACGGCATCAAGAAGGTGTTCTGGGAAGGTGCCGAACTGTACCGCGCCGAAAGCAAGAACAAGGAAACCATGACCAAGTACGGCCATGGCACGCCGAACGACTGGATGGAGCGCAATGTCTATTCCCGCTACAGCTGGCAGGGCGTGGGCCTGATGATGATCATCGACCTGGCCTTCTTTGGCGCGGCAGGCCTGGCGGTCTGGGCTGTGCAGATGGCCTGGATTCCCGTGACGGCTGCGGGCATCATCAACGGCATCGGCCACTACTGGGGCTACCGCAACTTTGAGGCGCCCGACGCCAGCACCAATATTTCGCCCTGGGGCATCATGATTGGCGGCGAAGAACTGCACAACAACCACCACACCTACCCGACCTCGGCCAAGTTCTCGGTCAAGCCCTACGAGTTCGACATCGGCTGGATCTACATCCGTGCCCTGGAAAAGGTCGGCTTGGCTTCCGTGAAGAAGGTTCCGCCCAAGCTTCAGCTGGGCTCCATCCAGCCCGTGGCTGACGAGAAAACGCTGGAAGCGCTGATCGCTCACCGCTACGAAGTGATGGCCGGCTTCGCGCGCGAACTGCGCCGTGCCGGCAAGGCCGAAATCGAAGTGCTGAAGGCGAAAAAAGCCGACGTCTCCGTGCTGCGCGCAGCCAACCGCTGGTTGCACCGTGACGACGACAAGGTGCCCGCGGCCGCCAAGCCACAACTGGCCCAGGCCCGTGCCGAACACCCTGTGCTCGACAAGATGGTCACCATGCGCGAAGAGTTGCGCCAGATGTGGATGAGCACCTCTGCCTCCCGCGAGCAGCTGGCAACCGACCTGCAGGCTTGGTGCCACCGCGCGGAAGAAAGCGGCATTGCCGCGCTGCGCGAGTTTTCCATGAAGCTGCGCGCCGCCCGCGCCTGACCTGGCTTTACATGTCGGCCTGGTTCAGGTCGATACCTCTTCAAAACCGCTCCGGAGAAATCCGAGAGCGGTTTTTTATTGTTCGGCTCAAAGTACGAACTCCGTGGTCGAGCGCCTCAAGATTTGGTAATGGGCTGGGTCGCTACCAGCGCACTGGTCAGCGCGTCCGAGATTAGTCATCTTCTGCACACGGAAGAACACTTTCATGCGAATTGCGCTGAAGCCTGACCCACTCTCAAAGTAAAAGTGCTGTCCCCACATTCGACAGCTTGTTGTCGCGCCGAGCCAAACGCTGCCAACAGGCGATAGTGCTTGAGTTTCTTCCTCCAGGAAGCTGGCTATTTGCCACCAGGCCATCGAGGCAAGAATCGCGGAAACAGCAGCGCTCCTTGATGCAGATATCGAACGTAATCGCTTGTAATCGCAACAACTGGCCCGCTTGCCCATACTGCAGATGCACTTCCACCCAAGCTTTCTTGACAAAAAGATAGGCAAGACCGGTGCATTTTTTTAACTATTTTTAGGAGCACTAACATGCGTTATGCACAAAAAGACCTCGGTATGGGCGCGTACAACATTTCCGTTCAGATCAACAACACTCCGGACTTCCAAATGGTTCCCCAAGTTGAAGCTGTCATCGAAGTTCCCTTGACTACGATCACGTTTCATTGCCCGAACCAAACCATTCCCGTCACTGCCAACGCACCCGACAATACGATTTATCGGGTTGAAGAGAAGGCGCCCGCAGTGGCTGCGCCAAACTCGCTCGAAGTGGTGCAATATGCAGTGGAATGAAACGGTGCGAATTTGACCTGCCGATGGGCAAGAAGGGGAATCCTTGCCCCCTTCCCGCCGACGTGCCGCCAACGAAGCGCTCTACGCGACCGAAGCAGCGGGCGCCATGCCATGCTGGGCCAGCATGGCCCAAAGGCGCGTGGCCACGGGGCCGTGCTGGACATCACGTCGGCGCGCCGCCACCTGCAAACGGGTCGCCTTGAAGTGGCGCTCGGCGAGCGAAACCCACACGCCTGCAGCTTAAAACGGGTTATCGGGTCGATGTTCCACAGCGTAATTGGTCGTCTGGCAGGCGACTTCACACCTACTTCATATAGCTCATCAAGACCTCACAGGCGCGTATCAGACTGCACCTATCGAAAGACGAGTACATCAATCTGATGTTTTCGTTTCGAAGAAAGGTCGGTCTGTGAGTTCAATCCATAGCGTCGCTACTCTTCCGCCATACACACGAATTTTTGGCCCGGCAACGACAAGAAAGACTGTCCAGCTTTTAAAACTGTATCTGCTGCTCGTTGCGGGAGGCTCGGTTTTGCTGCTTTTTGCGCATCAGGATGCTTTGCAGATTTTCGGCTTGGGGTTGATGGTGCCGGGCGGCGGATTTCTGGCGCATGCTGGTATTTGCACAGGCGGTGGTATAGGTCATTTGGCCGCTTGGCTGTGTTCGGTGGGTGCCTTGGCGTTTGCACTGTTGGTCTGGTTTGGCACGGGTAATGTGTTGCTGCCTCCGTTTGTATGGCTCGGCTCGGCATTTTGGGCCGCGAGCATGAACCATGGCGCAATTCAGCCAGGTGTGGTCCTTAATGTGTACTACGTGCTCGCGCTGTCTGCAGCGGCGGGCTGCCTGTCGATGCTGGGCTGGTTTATGTTTTCAGGCCGGCAAAGGCGCATCGATAACGATTACCTGGTCCTGCAAGCGGCTAGATTAGACACGATCTTCACAGCCCAACCATCAAGGCAAAAACCGGAAATGTCGTTGGCGCATCTGCATCGTGTGAGGTTCGCGCTCGATCGGGCCCTGCAGCCTTTGGATGAATTTTCGGGGTTCGAGCAACGCGATCAATTTCAGACGGCGGCGCTTCGGTATCAAGTCAACTTTCTGGCTTATGGCATTGCCTTGACGCAGGCACGCTTCACGCCTGCGTTAGGCGGATACATGAGCGATGCGCAAAACAAGCTACTGAACAAGCAGACGCAGCATCGCGCGTGGGCCTACTGGTGGCTGGAAAATCTATGGGGAAACTTCCGGTGGAACTCCGACCCTACTGCCCGTGAAAACATCATGTACACGGGCTTCGTGGCGCTGCAGATGGCCCTGTTCCAGGCCAGCACGGGAAATCAGGAATTTTCAAAAAAAGGTGCCTTTACGCTGGTGCATCCGAACGGAAAACGCTATGAACACAGTTTCGAGTCCTTGCTGTCCAGGTTGGAAAAAGAATACGAACGCTCACCCTTTTATTTGATGGCCTGCGAGCCCAACTGGGTCTATCCCCTGTGCAACACAATGGGAGCCGCAGCGCTGCGTGCCCACGATGCGCAGCACGGTGAGATGAAATGGGCCGGTCACGCGCCAGAGTTTCACCGGCATCTGGACGCGGAGTTTCTGGATGGCATGGGTCGCTACGTGCCATGCCGTTCGACGTATACGGGATTGGCCTTGCCCGCCATTGGTGGCGCGATGCCTCTGGCGATGCCCTGCTACTTTTTGAATGCGCTGGAACCTGACTTGGCGCGTCGCCAATGGCTGTTGTTGAGACGTCAGCTGTTCGATAGTCATGAGCGGCTTCGACGCAGGGTGTTCTGGCCCATCGACACAGGAAACTATGGTTTCTCAAGAGGCAGTGCCTACGCAGCGACGGCCTTGGCGGCGGCAGAGTTAGGCGATGAGTGTGTGTATCAAAACTGCATGGATGCCTTGGAGCGCGCGTGTCCAACCACGCTCAGTCATGGGGTCGCCCACCGGAGTAAGGCTTCGGTATGGGCGCACGGTGTCGAGCTGATGGCGCATTCCGGAGGGCGCGACAGTTTTCGAAACTTGATCAGTAACCCACCTTCATCAAAAGGTCCCAGGTTGGAACCCCTGTCCTATCCCGATGTGCTGGTTGCGGCTGCGCACTCCGATGATGTGAGCAGCTCTTTGCAAGCGGTGCTGTACGGCGGAGCCGGCGATGGCATTAAAAGCTTGGGCGTGTCGGGCTTGCGCCCGTTGGCACCCTATCGGGTCACAGGTGCATGCCTGACGCAGGTTCGGGCTGACGACATGGGAAAGGTGTGCTTGCAGATTCCGCTTGCTGGGCGCACCTGTTTGACGCTGGAGCCGGCCGGCGCATTGTGATGGGTTGCTGTATTTTGATGGCCACGGTATGGGGCTGCTTGTATGGGTTGCAGGCTATACGGGCGTGCACTGTTCGACGTTCATGTGTTGCCCAGGCTTGGCGGTTGGTAAATAAGAAGGATGAGAAATGAAAGAAATCCCTCATGCCTGCGCTCCGCAGCGGTTCACTCTGACCGCACGCTTCAAGAGCTTTGGTTATGCCTTTGAGGGGATAGCTTTGATGCTTAAAACACAGCACAACGCATGGCTGCATCTAATCGCCACAACGCTGGTGACGGGACTGGCCGGTTGGTGCCGAGTGAACGCCGGCGATTGGCGCTGGCTGATTGGTGCGATGACCATGGTTTGGATGGCGGAGGCCATGAACACAGCAGTGGAGTCGCTCTGCGATGTTGTGTCGCCACACTATTCATTGGCAGTCAAATGCGCAAAGGATCTTGCCGCCGGCGGCGTGCTAATTGCGGCTTGTGCAGCAGCGGCAATCGGCGTCATAACCTTCTGGCCCTATTTGGGTGCCAGGTAGTTGCGCTGTGACGCTGTGCGTGATGCGCCGCCTTTTGGCAAAGCCTAAATCACAGATAAGGCTTATGTGGATCAGATTTCGACAGGATTCAAGCGAACCACGTAGCAAGCTGCTTGTCTGGTGGGAGTTGTGCTTTCTAAATCCCAAAAAAATAAAGGACACCGAGGTGTCCTTTATTGGATGTACTGACCGAGTGGTAGTTTTTTACTGCACACGGATTCGTAGCCATTTATTTCAGTTTGATTTCTTTGTATTCCACGTGCTTGCGTGCCTTGGGATCAAACTTCATGATCAGCATCTTGTCGGGCGTGGTTTTCTTGTTCTTGGTGGTCGTGTAGAAGTGACCGGTGCCGGCGGTGGATTCCAGCTTGATTTTTTCGCGTGCGCCTTTTGCCATGATGGTGCTCCTTAAGCTTGGCCGCGTGCGCGCAGGTCTGCGAGCACGGTATCAATACCCTTCTTGTCGATCAGGCGCAGTGCAGCGCTCGAAACGCGCAGGCGAACCCAGCGGTTTTCGGTCTCGACCCAGAAGCGGCGGTATTGCAGGTTCACGAGGAACCGGCGCTTGGTTTTGTTGTTGGCGTGGGAAACATTGTTTCCGACCATTGGGCCTTTGCCCGTGACTTCACATACGCGTGCCATGTGCACTCCAGTACTTTTCAACAGCAGTCGTGTCGAAGGCATTTGCTGCCTGTCGTCATTCCTGCCTCACCTCGCCAGAATAGGGTGGCGGTAACCCGAGACTGCCAAACACGGCCTTTTTGGGGCGAATTTAGCAAAGCCTTGAATTATAAGGGATTTTTGGCTTACTCCGCTTGTTCCAGGAAACGCTGGGCGTCCAGCGCGGCCATGCAGCCGGTTCCGGCGCTGGTGATGGCCTGGCGGTAGACGTGGTCCTGCACGTCGCCGGCGGCGAACACGCCGGGCACGCTGGTCATGGTGGCAAAGCCCTGCAGCCCGGTTTTGGTGATGATGTAGCCGTCTTTCATCTCCAGCTGGCCGGCAAAGATGTCGGTATTGGGCTGGTGGCCGATCGCGATGAAGCAGCCTTTGAGGGTCAAGTCCTGAGTCGCGTCGTTCTGGGTGCTTTTGAGGCGCACCCCGGTCACGCCGGAGGCGTCGCCCAGCACCTGGTCCAGCGTGTGGTGCAGCTTGAGCTCGATCTTGCCGGCCGCGACCTTGTCGTGCAGCTTGTCGATCAGGATGGCCTCGGCCTTGAATTTGTCGCGGCGGTGCACCAGTGTGACCTTGCTCGCGATGTTGGACAGGTACAAGGCCTCTTCCACGGCCGTGTTGCCACCACCCACCACGCAGACTTCCTGGCCGCGGTAGAAGAAGCCGTCGCAGGTGGCGCAGCCGGAAACGCCGCGGCCCATGAAGGCGCTTTCGGATTCCAGGCCCAGGTATTTGGCGGAGGCGCCGGTGGCGATGATCAGCGAGTCGCAGGTGTAGGTGCCGCTGTCCCCAGTCAGGGTGAAGGGGCGCTTGCTGAAATCGACCTTGTTGATGTGGTCGAAAATAATCTCGGTCTTGAAGCGCTCCGCGTGTTCGAGGAAGCGCTGCATCAGGTCCGGCCCCTGCACGCCATGAACATCGGCCGGCCAGTTGTCGACATCGGTGGTGGTCATGAGCTGGCCGCCCTGCGCAATGCCGGTGATCAGCACCGGGTTGAGGTTGGCGCGCGCCGCGTAGACGGCTGCGGTATAGCCGGCAGGTCCCGAACCGAGGATTAAGACTCTTGAATGTTTCATGTTGAAAAACTGATTGGGAAAGTGTAAGAACTCAGGTAGAGTCGTGCCGCATAAGCGCAGCGCAAGGTAAAAACCGTCGGGTAATACTTTTGCGGCATTTGGTTTTATAAATTACGTGCCATTGTAAGAACTCACGCGACGTCCCGTTGTTTGTGAGGTTGGGAGATATCAGATATGACGACGATGGTGTCCAACCTGGAATTGATTCGCCGGGTGCCCCTTTTCTCCGTGTTGACGGCCGCCCAGGCCGCATCCGTCGCCGATACGGTGGTCAAGCGCCGCTTCAAGCGGGGCGAGCCCATCGTCGAGCAGGGCAAAAAATCCAATGCCCTGTCCATCATCCTGACGGGTCGGGCCCGCGTCGTCACCACCGACGCCCGCGGCCGCGAGGTCATACTGGCCACCATGCACCCGGGCGATTACGTCGGCGAGATGAGCCTGATCGACAACGAACCCCATTCGGCCACGGTGCGCGCCGAGATCCAGACCGACGCCCTGATCCTGGGCCGCCTCGAATTCGCGCGCTGCCTGCCCGAGAACAGCTCCATGGCCTATGCCGTGCTCAAGGGGCTGGTGCAGCGCCTGCGCCACGCCGACCGCCAGATTGAGTCGCTGGCCCTGATGGACGTCTACGGCCGCGTGGCCAGGGCGCTGCTGGAATTTGCCAGCGACGACGGCACCGGCAACACCGTGATCCGCGACAAGGTCTCACGCCAGGATCTGGCCAAGATGGTCGGCGCCTCGCGTGAAATGGTCAGCCGGGTCATGAAAGACCTGGAGGAGCGCGGTTTCATCGAAACCCGGGAAGACGGCTCCGTGCTGGTCAAGGAACGCCTGCACACCCTGGGTTAACGCGCCCAGCCCGCCGCCCGCCATCCGCTTTGGCGCCCCTGGCGCCCTTCAGAGCCCTCGCCCAACTGCGTTAAGCTTCAAGCCGGGCCATGACTTACTCACTCGACACCCTGAACTCCAGAAACTCCCCCGCCACGGGCGCGCCCGGCGGCATCAAACGCTTTGCCCATGAAGTCAGCCTGATCCTGGGCCTGCTCGGCCTGGTTTTCTGGCTGGCCGCCTTGCTCAGCTACTCGCCGCAGGACGCGGCCTGGTCGACTTCCGGAACGGCTCAAGCCGCGGCCGGCGGCCACGCCACGAGCCTTGTCAACTGGGGCGGGCGTGTGGGCGCCTGGCTGGCTGACGCCAGCTATTACCTGCTCGGTTTTTCGGTCTGGTGGGCGCTGGCCGCCGGCGGCCAGGCCTGGCTGCAGTCGCTGGCGAGGTGGTTGCGCGGCGAACCGGTGGCGGACGGGGAGTCCCACCGCATCCGTTTCTGGCTCAGCCTGGCGTTGTTGCTGGTAGCCTGTACGGCGCTGGAATGGTCGCGCCTCTACCGTTTTGAATTGAAACTGCCCGGCCATGCGGGCGGGGTGCTGGGCTATCTGGTCGGCTCGATGGGCGAGAACTGGCTGGGATTCGCCGGCTCCGGCCTGGTGTTCATCGCGCTGGGCGTCATTGCCGTGTCGGCCGTGTTCGGTTTTTCCTGGGCCCATGTGGCGCTGCGCGTCGGCGCCTGGATAGATAACCTGATCGATTCGCGCCGCGAAAAGCGCGAGATCGCCGAAGACCTGGCCTTCGGCAAGCTGGCGGCCCGCGAGCGCGAGGAAACGCTGATCGACGAACGCATCGAAATCGAGGAACATCATCCGGTGCCGGTGCTGATCGAACCCGTGCTGGTCGACATCCCCAAGAGCGAGCGCGTCGCCAAGGAGCGGCAAAAGCCGCTTTTCAGCGAAATGCCCGACTCCAAGCTGCCGCAGGTCGACCTGCTCGACGGCGCGTTGAGCCGCCAGGAGACCGTGGCCCCCGAGACGCTGGAGATGACCTCGCGCCTGATCGAGAAAAAGCTCAAGGATTTTGGCGTCGAGGTGCGTGTGGTCGCCGCCGCGCCAGGCCCCGTCATCACGCGTTATGAGATCGAACCTGCCACCGGCGTCAAAGGCTCGCAGGTCGTCAACCTGGCCAAGGACCTGGCCCGCGCCCTGAGCCTGGTCTCCATCCGCGTGATCGAGACCATTCCCGGCAAGAACTACATGGCGCTGGAGCTGCCCAACGCCAAGCGCCAGTCCATCAAGCTCAGCGAAATCCTGGGCTCGCAGGTCTACAACGAGGCCAAGTCCCTGCTCACCATCGGCCTGGGCAAGGACATCAGCGGCGCCGCCGTGGTGGCCGACCTCGCAAAAATGCCGCACTGCCTGGTGGCCGGCACCACCGGTTCGGGCAAGTCGGTCGGCATCAACGCGATGATCCTGAGCCTGCTCTACAAGGCCGATGCGCGCGACGTGCGGCTGCTGCTGATAGACCCGAAGATGCTGGAAATGAGCGTCTACGAAGGCATTCCGCACCTGCTGGCCCCGGTGGTCACCGACATGCGCCAGGCAGCCCACGGCCTGAACTGGTGCGTGGCCGAAATGGAAAAACGCTACAAGCTCATGAGCAAGCTGGGCGTGCGCAACCTGGCCGGCTACAACGGAAAAATCGACGAAGCCAAGGCCAAGGGCGAATTCATCTACAACCCCTTCAGCCTCACGCCCGAGCAGCCCGAGCCACTCGAGCGCCTGCCCTACATCGTGGTGGTGATCGACGAGCTGGCCGACCTGATGATGGTGGTCGGCAAGAAGATCGAGGAACTCATCGCCCGCCTGGCGCAAAAAGCCCGGGCCGCAGGCATCCACCTGGTGCTGGCCACGCAGCGCCCCAGCGTCGACGTGATCACCGGCCTGATCAAGGCCAACATCCCGACCCGACTGTCCTTCCAGGTCAGCAGCAAGATCGACAGCCGCACCATCCTGGACCAGATGGGCGCCGAGGCTTTGTTAGGAATGGGTGACATGCTTTACATGCCGAGTGGTACAGGCTTTCCAATCCGGGTGCATGGTGCGTTTGTGAGTGATGACGAAGTGCACCGCGTGGTGGCCTATCTCAAGCAGCAGGGCGAGCCCAACTACATTGACGGCGTGCTCGAAGGCGGCACCGTCGACGGCGAAGACGGCGACCTGCTGGGAGAAGGTGGTAGTGGCGGCAACGGCGGCGGCGAGAAAGACCCGATGTACGACCAGGCCGTCGAGGTCGTGCTCAAGAACCGCAAGGCCAGCATTTCGCTGGTGCAGCGTCATCTCAAGATCGGCTACAACCGCGCCGCGCGGTTGGTCGAAGACATGGAAAAAGCCGGGCTGGTCAGCGCCATGAGTGGTAGCGGCCAGCGCGACATCCTGGTGCCTGCAAGGGCGGAGTGACGATCATGAAGAAATTTATTGCAACGATACTGGTGGCGGTTTGTGCGCATCCCGCCTGGGCCAACGGCCTGGACAGTCTGGAGCTTTTCGTGAAGACCGTCAGCAGCGGCCGCGCCGAGTTCACCCAGGTGGTCACCGCGCCGGCCAGGGACGGCCAGGCCGCGCGCAGCAAGACCTCCACCGGCACGTTCGAGTTTTCCCGGCCGAATCGCTTTCGTTTTGTCTATAAAAAGCCGTTTGAGCAAAGCATCGTGGCCGACGGCCAGACCCTCTGGCTGCACGATGTGGACCTGAACCAAGTCACCTCGCGCAAGCAGTCCAGCGCCTTGGGTTCCACACCCGCGGCCCTGATTGCCGCAGCCCCCGATTTGCGCGCCCTGCAAGCCGACTTCACCCTTGCCGCCGCACCCGATGCCGACGGCCTGCAATGGGTAGTGGCCACGCCCAAAAGCAAAGAGGGCCAGCTGCAGGCCGTGCGTGTGGGTTTTCGCCCCGGTGAAAAATCCTCGGGCCTGGCCGCGCTGGAGATCATCGACAGTTTCGGCCAGCGTTCGGTGCTGAGTTTCAGCAAGGTCGAGGTCAATCCCAGCCTGCCGCCCGACACCTTCCGCTTCACGCCGCCCAAGGGCGCTGACGTGATCCGGCAATAGGCAAGGCTTTCTCAGACCGTCGGAGGTTTGGGAAGCCGCTGCGCGGGGTCGTAGAAGAACGTTTCCTCCGCGATGCGCTCGCCTTCCCAGCGTTGCCAGGCGAGTTCCTCCATCTCGGTGCGGCTGCCGTCCTGCCACTCAAAGCGAAAGATCCAGCGGATCACCACGTGGTCGCCGTTGAGCAGGGCGGGGCGCACGCAGGTCGAGGTCAGCGATTTCGCCCTTTCCATCACCTTCTGCTCGCCCAGGACAAGGGTGGCGCGGCCGACGCGCGGGGCGGCCTGGTTTTCCTGCATGGAGGCATTCTCGGTGTAGAACTCTTCAATGGCTTCGGCGTGGGCGTTTTCTTCAACGCGCGCGATAAATCGTTCCAGTGTTTCGGGGCTTGGCATGGCGTTTCCTTGGAAGGGGATGATGGCGTTTTACACGACTTGCCGTAACCCTGCCGCCGACCCGGCTCGGTGGCTTAGACTTCTGCCATCGCAGTTTCCGATTTTCTGGTCTCCACTGTTTCCTGCCCTCCCGTGAAAGCCGCTTCCTCCACCCACCAGCCCCTGGCCGAACGCCTGCGCCCGCAGAACCTGGGTGAGGTCATAGGCCAGCAGCACCTGCTGGGCGAGGGCATGCCGCTGCGCATCGCCTTCGAATCCGGCCAGCCGCACAGCTGCATCCTCTGGGGGCCGCCGGGGGTGGGCAAAACCACCATCGCGCGGCTCATGGCCAGCAGTTTTGACGCGCACTTCATCACCATCTCGGCCGTGCTCGGCGGCGTCAAGGACATCCGCGAGGCGGTGGAGCAGGCCAGCATCTGGCAGGCGCAAAGCGGTCGCCGCACCATCGTGTTCGTCGACGAGGTGCACCGCTTCAACAAAAGCCAGCAGGATGCGTTTTTGCCGCATGTCGAGAGCGGACTCTTTACTTTTATTGGCGCCACCACCGAAAACCCCTCGTTCGAGGTTAACTCGGCCCTGCTGTCGCGCGCGGTCGTCTATGTGCTGCAGCCGCTGGGCGAGGTCGACCTGAAGCAGATCGTGGCCAAGGTCCTGGCCGAAAAAGCGCTGCCGGCCATCGAGACCATCGCGGCGGAGGCTGCCGACCGCCTGGTGGCCTATGCCGACGGTGATGCCCGGCGCCTGCTCAACACGCTCGAGTCGCTCAGCGTCGCGGCCAAGGCTGAAAAAGTCACCGAGGTCACCGACGCCTGGCTGCTCAAGGTGCTGGGCGAGCGCCTGCGCCGCTACGACAAGGGCGGCGAGCAGTTCTACGACACCATCTCGGCCCTGCACAAGTCGGTGCGCGGCTCAGACCCCGACGCCGCGCTTTACTGGTTCATGCGCATGCTCGACGGCGGCGCCGAACCGCGCTACATGGCGCGCCGCTTGGTGCGCATGGCCAGCGAGGACATCGGCCTGGCCGACCCGCGGGCGCTGCGCATGGCGCTGGATGCCGCTGAAGTCTATGAACGCCTGGGCTCGCCCGAGGGCGAACTGGCGCTGGCCCAGTGCGTGATTTACCTGGCGGTGGCGCCCAAGTCCAACGCGGTCTACAAGGCCTTCAACGAAGCCAAGGCTTTTATCGCCAGGGACGGCACCCGGCCGGTGCCCCTGCATTTGCGCAATGCACCAACAAAGCTCATGAAACAGCTGGATTACGGCAAAAATTACCGTTACGCCCATGACGAGGAAGACGGCTTTGCCGCTGGTGAGAACTACTTTCCCGAAGGCATGCAGGCTCCGGGCTTCTACCGGCCCGTCAACCGGGGGCTGGAGATACGCATCGCTGATAAGTTGAATGAGCTGAAATTAAAGAACAATAAGAAAGGCTAATAAAAAACAAAAGCCGCTGATAAAGGCTGCTTCGGCCGAAAAAATCCCCTTTCTCAAGGGTAAACCCCGCGTAAACCGCAGCGCTGGCTCGATTCTCGCTAGAGACGCTTGGCTACAATTTGCGGATTAGCTCGCCATCTTCACCAGCCAACCGGCTTTGATGGGCGGGCTTTTTGTTAACTCGCGCCAGCCGCCGGTGATCCCGGCGTAGGGCGGCCGCCAGGCGGAGTTTGCAATTTCAATCAATCGGACGGGAGAGTGAGTTATGGAAATATTGCTTCAGCAGATCATCAATGGTCTGGTCCTGGGCAGCATGTATGCCCTGATCGCCCTGGGCTACACGATGGTGTACGGCATCATCAACCTGATCAATTTCGCGCACGGCGAGGTACTGATGGTGGGCGCGCTCACCAGCTGGACCATCATCGGCCTGATGCAGAGCGCCATGCCGGGCACGCCGGGCTGGCTGATCCTGCTGATATCGCTGCTGATCGCCTTTGTCGTTTGCGGCGCCCTCAATTTCGCGATTGAAAAAATCGCCTACCGGCCGTTGCGAAACTCCCCCAAGCTGGCCCCGCTGATCACCGCCATCGGCATGTCGCTGCTGTTGCAGACACTGGCCATGATCATCTGGAAGCCCAACTACAAACCCTATCCCACCCTGCTGCCGAGCGAGCCCTTCCAGGTCGGCGGCGCCGTCATCACGGTGACCCAGCTCTTCATCCTGGGCGCCACCGCCGTCTCCCTCTCCGTGCTGATGTGGCTGGTGCACTACACCAAGCTGGGCCGCGCCATGCGGGCCACCGCAGAGAACCCGCGCGTGGCGGCACTGATGGGCGTCAAGCCCGACACCGTCATTTCGGCCACCTTCATCATCGGCGCCGTCCTGGCCGCGCTGGCCGGCGTGATGTACGCCTCCAACTACGGCACCGTACAGCACACCATGGGCTTCCTGCCCGGCCTCAAGGCCTTCACGGCGGCCGTGTTCGGCGGCATCGGCAACCTGGGCGGCGCGGTGCTGGGCGGCATCCTGCTGGGCCTGATCGAATCGATAGGCGCGGGCTACATCGGGCCGCTGACGGGCGGCGTGCTGGGCAGCCAGTACTCCGACATCTTCGCCTTTATCGTGCTGATTTTTGTCCTCACGCTGCGGCCTTCGGGCTTGCTGGGTGAGCGTGTGGCGGACCGGGCGTAAGGCCCTTCCATCCGGTACACAAGGAGAACTTTGATGAATTCCACACAATCCAAAAAACTGGTGACCTTCCTGGTCGTCGCGGCGGCGCTGCTGGTGCTGCCCCTCTTGTTGCAGCAGGGCGGCAACGCCTGGGTGCGCATCGTCGACATGGCGCTGCTCTATGTGCTGCTGGCCCTGGGCCTGAACATCGTGGTCGGCTACGCCGGCCTGCTGGACCTGGGCTATGTCGCCTTCTTCGCCGTCGGCGCCTACCTGTTCGCGCTGCTGGGCTCGCCGCATCTTGCCGATGCTTTCCCCTGGATCGCCGCGCAGTTCCCGAACGGGCTGCATTTGCCGATCTGGGCCATCATCCCGGCCGCCGCGGCGCTCGCCGGCTTTTTCGGCGTGGTGCTGGGCGCCCCGACGCTCAAGCTGCGCGGCGATTACCTGGCCATCGTGACGCTGGGTTTCGGCGAAATCATCCGGGTGTTCCTGAACAACCTGGACCGCCCCATCAACCTGACCAACGGGCCCAAGGGCATCAACCAGATCGACTCGATGAAGTTCTTCGGCTTCGACCTGGGCAAGCCGCATGAGTTCTTCGGCTTCGAGGTCAACTCGGTGTCCATGTATTACTACCTGTTCCTGGTGCTGGTGATCGTCTCGGTCGTCATCTGCCACCGCCTCGAAAACTCCCGCATCGGCCGCGCCTGGATGGCCATCCGCGAAGACGAAATCGCCGCCAAGGCCATGGGCATCAACACCCGCAACCTGAAGCTGCTGGCTTTCGGCATGGGCGCTACCTTCGGCGGCGTGTCCGGCTCGATGTTCGCGGCCTTCCAGGGTTTTGTCTCGCCCGAATCCTTCAGCCTGATGGAGTCCGTCATGATCGTCGCCATGGTGGTGCTGGGCGGCATCGGCCATCTGCCCGGCGTCATCCTGGGCGCCTTGTTGCTGGCCGCGCTGCCCGAGGTGCTGCGCCACGTCGCCGGCCCGCTGCAGGCCATGACCGATGGCCGCCTTGATTCCGCCATCCTGCGCCAGCTGCTGATCGCGCTGGCCATGATCACCATCATGCTGATGCGTCCGCGCGGCCTGTGGCCGTCCGCGGAACACGGCAAGTCGCTGAACAAGGTCGTCGGCAAAGACCCCATTCAGTCAATCAACCCTTAAGGAGAATGGACATGAGCGAAACCATTCTTAAAGTCTCCGGTGTCTCCAAGCGCTTCGGCGGCCTGCAGGCCCTGAGCGACGTCGGCATCCACATCGAGCGCGGCCAGGTCTACGGCCTGATCGGCCCCAACGGCGCCGGAAAAACCACTTTCTTCAACGTGCTGACCGGCCTTTACACGCCCGACAGCGGCAGCTTCGAGCTCGCCGGCAAGGCCTACAAGCCCACCGCCGTGCATGAAGTCGCGAAGGCCGGCATCGCCCGCACCTTCCAGAACATCCGCCTCTTCGCCGACATGACCGCGCTCGAAAACGTGATGGTCGGCCGCCACATCCGCACCAAGTCCGGCCTGCTGGGCGCCGTGTTCCGTTCGCCGGGCTTCAAGCACGAGGAAGCCGCCATCGCCAAGCGTTCGCAGGAGTTGCTCGACTACGTGGGCATAGGCAAATACGCCGACTTCAAGGCGCGCACCCTGAGCTACGGCGACCAGCGCCGCCTGGAAATCGCCCGGGCGCTCGCCACCGACCCGCAGCTGATCGCGCTCGACGAGCCGGCCGCCGGCATGAACGCCACCGAAAAAGTGCAGCTGCGCGAACTGATAGACCGCATCCGCAAGGACAACCGCACCATCCTGCTGATCGAGCATGACGTCAAGCTGGTCATGGGCCTGTGCGACCGCGTCACCGTGCTCGACTACGGCAAGCAGATCGCCGAAGGCGCGCCCGCCGACGTGCAAAAAGACGAAAAAGTGATCACCGCCTATCTGGGCACAGGTCATTGAAGGAAAGCAAGAACATGGCAGCAAACACACTCCTCAAGGTCACCGGCCTGAAGGTCGCCTACGGCGGCATCCAGGCGGTCAAGGGCGTGGACTTCGAAGTCCACGACGGTGAACTGGTCACGCTGATCGGCTCCAACGGCGCCGGCAAGACCACCACCATGAAGGCCATCACCGGCACCCTGCCGATGCTGGACGGCGACATCGAATACCTCGGCAAGAGCATCAAGGGCCGCGGCGCCTGGGACCTGGTCAAGGAAGGCCTGGCCATGGTGCCGGAAGGCCGCGGCGTGTTCACCCGCATGACCATCACCGAAAACCTGCAGATGGGCGCCTACATCCGCAGCGACAAGGCCGGCATCGCCGAAGACATCGAGAAGATGTTCGTGCTTTTCCCGCGCCTGCGCGAGCGCAAGGACCAGCTGGCCGGCACCATGTCCGGCGGCGAGCAGCAGATGCTGGCCATGGGCCGCGCGCTGATGAGCCGCCCCAAGGTGCTGCTGCTCGACGAGCCCTCCATGGGTCTGTCGCCCATCATGGTCGACAAGATCTTCGAGGTTGTGAAAGACGTCTCCTCCCGCGGCGTGACGGTGCTGCTGGTCGAGCAGAACGCCAGCCGCGCGCTGGGCATCGCCAACCGCGGCTACGTCATGGAGTCGGGCAACGTCACCATGAACGGCGACGCCAAACAGCTGCTCAGCGACCCGCGCGTGCGCGCCGCCTACCTCGGCGAGTAAGCCATTGCATTGCGCCAGCCCGCGCGCCGCACGGCGCCGCGGGATGCGCATTGCAGCCGTAACACCGGCGGGCCGGCCCGGGGCCATAAATGCCTTGCCGCGCCAAATCTTTGCGCATAAAGTTCAAAGGGTGCGCCGCGCGCGCACCTTTACCGAACCCTGGGAAGCAAAAAATGAATCCAATCTTTGTCCGCGCCGCCGCCGTGACCCTGGCCTTCCTGGCTTCTTCCGCGTTTACCGGCGCCTCCGCCCAGTCGCTGCGCTGCAAGGGCGACCTTGCGCAGATCGGCAACTCCAAAGGCACCATCCTGCAAAAATGCGGCGAGCCCGTCCTGAAAGACAGCTTCTGCAAACCTGTTCAGGAAACCGTGTCCAGCGCGCCGGTCACCACGCCGACAGTGCCCACTACCTCCGGTGGCACCACCAATGTCACGGTTAACACCTGCCAGCAAGTTGAAGAGTGGACCTACAACCCCGGCTACGGCCAGTTCATGACCATGCTGCTGTTTGAAGGCGGGTCCCTCAAGAGCATTCGCTACGGGGATCGGGTCACGAAATAAGCCCCCACGCTCCCCACTGCGTGTGGTTCGCTGCCCCCCAAGGGGGCGCTGCGCCTGCGGTCTGGCAAAGCCAGTCCCGCGGCCCCTGCTGGGTTTAAGAGACCACGACGGTGAGCAATTAAAAAGGCCGGCCCCTTTGTGGGTACCGGCCTTTTTTAAGGGCGCTGGATCACTCCAGGCGCCCCGGGATCAGTCCACCTTCGCGCCGGAGGCTTTCACCACTTTTTCATACTTGGCCAGTTCGCTTTTCATGAAGGTGCCGAACTGTTCGGGCGTGCTGCCCACGGGCTCGGCCATCAGCGTGGCGAAGCGGGCCTTGGCTTCGGGGGAGTTCAGCGCGGCGACAAAAGCATGGTTGAGCTTGGCCACCACGTCTTTCGGCGTGCCCGCGGGCGCCACCAGCCCCCACCAGGTGTCGATCTCAAAACCCTTGAGCGTCTCGGCAACCGCCGGCACGTCGGGCAGCATGGCGCTGCGCTGGGCTGTTGTGACCGCCAGGGCCTTGAGCTTGCCGGCCTTGATGTTGGCCGAGGCGGTGGCGAGGTTGTCAAAGTTGTAGTCCACTTGGCCGCTGAGYAGCGCCAGCTGCGCGGGGTTGCCACCGTTGTAGGGAATGTGCAGCGCGAAGATGCCGGCTCGTGCCTTGAACATCTCTCCGGCCAGGTGGCCCGCGCTGCCGTTGCCGCCGCTGGCGTAGTTGAGCTTGGCTGGGTTGGCCTTGGCGTACTTGATCAGGTCGGCCAGCGTGTTGATGTTCAGGCGCCGCGCGGTCTCGGCGTTCATCACCAGCACATTGGGCACACGCACCATCTGCGTGATGGGCGCGAAATCGGTGGCCGCGTTGTACGGCATCTTGCTGTAAAGCCAGGGGTTGATGGCGTGCGTGGCCACCGCCGAAATGCCGACCGTGAGTCCGTCGGGCTGGGCCTTGGCGATCGCGTCGACGCCGATGTTGCCGCCGCCGCCCGGCTTGTTTTCAATGATCACGGTGCCCAGCGAGTCTTTCACGCGCTCGGCCATCAGGCGGGCCGTCGCGTCGATGGGGCCGCCGGCCGCATACGGCACGATGATGCGCATGATCTTGGCCTGGGCTAGCGCCGGGGCGGGCGACAGGGCCGCGCCGGCCATAAAACATACCGCCAGGCTTTTTGCCAGCAGGGAGGGGAGGGTGAGAGGTCGAATATTCATACCCTATTGTTGCAAAAAGTTGGCCGGGCCATGGCTGCCCGGCCTGGCGCATGCCGTTACAGCATCTTTACCTGCCAGACATGGCCGCCCGGCGGCCGCCGGGCGTTGGGATTTCATGAGGCGCCCGCTTCATGTTTTTCAACCTTCAAGCCCAAGGAAACCCCATGAAGATCCATACCCTTGTCGCCACTTTCGCCCTGGTTGCCGGTGGCGCGGCCTTTGCCCAGGCGCCTGCCGCCCCCGCGGCGCCGAAAGACCCGCTGGCCACGCCTCGCATCGACCAGCGCCAGGCCAACCAGGAAAAGCACATCGACCAGGGCATCAGCTCCGGCGCGCTGACCGCCAAAGAGACGGCCAAACTCGATAAGCGCGAAACGAAAATTGAATCCGACAAGCTGGCCGCCAAATCCGACGGCAAGGTCACGCAAGCCGAGCGCCGCAAACTGAAACGCGAAGAAAACCGCGCCGGCACCGCGATACGCCGCCAGAAGCATGACCGGCAGGTCGCGCCCGCCAAAGCCGGCTGAGCGTTCGCACCGCAGCGCTTGACCCGCGTATAAAAAAGCCCCGGCTGATGCATCAGCCGGGGCGTTTCTTGTTCTTCTTCTTTATTCTTCTTGTTTGTCGGGAGGGTGCCCGCCTGATTCAAAGTTTCAGGTTTCAGGTCTCCGCAGGCACGGTTGCCTGGGCTTTTTCTTTTTCGGTCACAAAAGAGTCGGCATAAAACTCGTCTTCCGGCAGGCCGGCCGCGGTGTACGCGGCCTGGGCCGAGTCCACCACGATGGGCGCGCCGCAAGCATACACCTGATGGCCCGACAGGTCGGCGAAATCTTCCAGCACCGCCTGGTGGACAAAGCCGGTGCGGCCGGTCCAGTTGTCTTCGGGCAGGGCATTCGAAATAACGGGTATGTAGCGCAGATTCGGCATTTCCGCGGCCCTGGCCTTGACCCATTCGTCCATGTACAGGTCGGCAGGGCGGCGGCCGCCCCAGTAGAGCACCGCCGGGCGCGTGCTGCCCTTGAACTGCAGATGCTCGATCAGCGCCTTGATGGGCGCAAAACCGGTGCCCGAGGCCAGCAGCACCATGGGCTTGTTGCTGTCTTCGCGCAGGTAGAAGCTGCCGAAGGGGCCCTCGATGCGCAGGATTTCCTTTTCCTTCATGGGGCCGAACACGTGCTCGGTGAATTTGCCACCCGGCATGTGGCGGATATGCAGTTCCACGCCCGGGTTTTCGGCCTGGGTGTGCGGCGCGTTGCCCATGGAATAAGCGCGGCGGTCGCCGTCGCGCAGCAAAAATTCCACGTACTGACCGGCGTGGTACTTAAAGACGTCGCTGGCCGGCAACTGCAGGCGCACCACCATCACGTCATGCGAGGCCTTGGCCAGGCTGTTGATGCGCACCGGCATCTTCTTGACAGGGAAGGCGCTTTCATCGGTCACATGGCGCGACTCGATGACGACGTCGGAATGGGCCGTGGCGCAGCAGGTGAGGATGAAGCCGGCGGCTTCCTCCTCGGGCGAAAGGGCCTTGACCTGATGCGCGCCGTGGGTCACCGTGCCCTCGAGTTTTTTCGACTTGCAGGAACCGCAGGCGCCGTCCTTGCAGCCGTAGGGCAGGCCTATGCCCTGGCGTATGGCGGCGGCCAGCAGGGCTTCGTCCACCTGGGCAATGAAAGTCCGGCCGCTGGGCTGCACGGTCACGTTAAAGCTCATATTCGGTATCCTTGCGGTATCTGTTCTCGACTCGGCCGGTTTTCCCGGCAACCCCCCAATTTTGCCCTCAAACTTGAACCCCCTAGGTGCGCTGCCTTTCCGTTTCCGCCGGGAGCGGATTTTGGTCGTCGGCTGCGGCGACGTGGGCTTGCGCGCCGCCCGGCAACTGCCGCGCAATGCCAGGCTGATGGCACTCACGTCTTCGCCCGCGCGCGCGCCCGAATTGCGGGCCCGTCGCATCACACCGCTGCAAGGCAACCTGGACGACGGCGCCTCGCTGCGCCGGCTGGCCGGCCTGGCCACCCGGGTGCTGCACCTGGCGCCGCCCCCCAATGACAAACCCGACGAGCGCAGCGACCCGCGCACCCTGGCCCTGCTGCGCGCCCTGCGGCTACGCAGCCTGCCGCGCTCCCTGGTCTATGCCTCCACCAGTGGGGTCTACGGCGACTGCGGCGGCGAATGGGTGCGCGAAACCCGGCCCTTGAGCCCCCACACGCCGCGCGCCGCGCGCCGCGCGCATGCCGAGGCGCATGTGCGGCTGTTCGGCCGGGCAACCGGCACCCGCGTGCACCTGCTGCGCATCCCGGGCATTTACGCGCCCGACCGCGAAGGCGGTACGCCGCGCGGCCGGCTGCTCAAGGGCACGCCGGTGCTGCGCGCCGAAGACGACGTCTACACCAACCACATCCATGCCGACGACCTGGCCCGCGCTTGCCTGGCGGCGCTGTGGCGCGGCAAGCCGCAGCGCGTGAGCAACGCCAGCGACGACAGCCAGCTCAAGATGGGCGATTACTTCGACCTGGCCGCCGACCTTTACGGCCTGCCGCGGCCGCCGCGCCTGGCGCGCGGCAGCGCCCACGAGGAACTACCGCCGGTGCTGTTGAGCTTCATGAGCGAATCGCGCCGGCTCGACAACACCCGCCTGAAGCGGGAATTGCGGCTTCGCCTGCGCTACCCGACGGTGAAAATCGGCCTGCGCGAGCATTAAAAACGCATGCCCGGTGCGTGGCGGAGCCGTTCCCGGGCAAGTCGCTTTTTCATTTGTATGTTTTTTGCAACATTCATATTTATGAATATTGTTACAAAAGAAGTAACTATTTGAAACTTGCAGACCTCACTTGGAGCCGTTTCTATTAACCGTTAAAAGATCTTTTTTTGCACTGATCTGCGGTGATTCCATTCTGCATACCATCACTTTGACGGCCCTTTCCAGCAATTAGCTGAAAAAAGGGTTTTTGCGGAGTGTGAAAAATGCACAAAAAAAATTCGAGGGGCAGTGCACCAAAGGCTGCGGAACTTGTAACAAATATTGGCTGGCGGGTGCTTCCCACCGCTCCGTCGGTCCCTGATGGATTGAGCCGGAACGCCAGTCGCGCGGCGGGCAGATGGACCTTGCGCAAACCCGTCACCGCCGTTCTGCTGCTCGGCGCCGCAACGGCTCAGGCCGGGCCGGTGGACGGCCAGGTCACCTCGGGCGCCGCCACCATCTCCCGGAACGGCTCCGCCACCACCATCACCCAGTCCAGCCAGAACGCTTCCCTGAACTGGAAAAGCTTCAACGTCGGCGCGCAGGAAAGCGTCAACTTCGTGCAACCCTCGGCCAGCGCGATCGCGGTCAACCGCATCCTGGACACCCACGGCAGCCAGATCCTGGGCCAGCTGAACGCCAACGGGCAGGTCTTCCTGATCAATCCCAACGGCATCCTGTTCGGCGCCGGCGCGCAGGTCAACGTGGGCGGACTGGTGGCGTCGACACTGGATGTCAAGGATGCGGACCTCGGCGGCGGCAAGCGCAGCTTCAGCGGCGCGGGCGCAGGCAGTGTGGTTAACCAGGGCAGCATCAATGCCGCCACGGGCGGTTATGTCGCCCTGATCGGCAACACCGTGCGCAACCAGGGAAGCATCAATGCCGCCAAGGGCACCGTGGCATTGGCGGCCGGCAGCGCCGCCACCCTGACATTTCAGGGCAACCAGCTGCTCAAGATCGAAGTGGACCAGAGCGTTCTCAACAGCCTGGCCGAGAACGGCGGGCTGATCCTGGCCGACGGCGGGCAGGCGCTCATGAGCGCCGGCGCCCGGGATTCGCTCTTGGCCAGCGTGGTCAACAACAGCGGGGTGATCCAGGCGCGCACCGTGGAAAACCGCAGCGGCACCATCATCCTGCTGGGCGGCATGGCCGCCGGTACGGCCAATGTTGCGGGCACGCTGGACGCTTCAGCGCCCAACGGCGGCAACGGCGGCTTCGTTGAGACCTCGGGCGCGCAGGTGAACATTGCCGGCGGCGCCCGGATTTCCACGGCGGCCCCCGCGGGCAACAGCGGTACCTGGCTGATCGATCCGGTGGACTTCACCATCGCCGCCTCGGGTGGGAACATCACCGGCGCGACTCTGGATGCCAACCTGGGCGCAGGCAACGTTGTCATCCAGAGCAGCAGCGGGAACACCGGCACGGCAGGCGACGTGAACGTCAACGACGTGGTGAGCTGGAGCGCCAACCAGCTGACGCTTAACGCGCAGAACAACATCAACATCAATGCCAACCTCAACGCTTCGGGCACGGGCAAGCTGGCGCTGGAATACGGCCAGGGCACGACCAGCGGTACCGGCAACACTTACACCGTCAACAACGGCGCGAAAGTCAATCTGCCGGCGGGCAACAACTTCAGCACCAAACGAGGCAGCACCGGCGCCACCCTCGCGTATACCGTCATCACCGACCTGGGCGCCGCGGGCAGCACCACCACCACCGACCTGCAGGGGATCAGCGGCAATCTCGGCGGGCGCTATGTACTGGGCGCCGACATCAATGCCGCGCCCACCAGCACCTGGAACAGCGGCGCGGGATTCGCACCGATCGGAACGGGGAATGTCAGCTGCACCCCCAACTGTTTTTACGGCACTTTTGACGGCCTGGGCCACACCATTACCGGCCTCACGATAGATCGCACGACCCGCTTCACCGGCCTGTTTGGTTCCACCGGCTCGACCAGCGTCATCCGCAATGTGGGACTGGTAGGCGGTTCAGTCAAGAGCACCGACAGCGACACGGGCCCGCTGGCAGGATGGAACGACGGCATTATCAGCAACAGCTACGCCAGCACCACCGTATCCGGAGGAGGCGATGCCGGCGGACTGGTGGGGGGAACCAGCGGCAGCTCAAAAATCGACCACAGTTACGCGACAGGCGCTGTGAGCGGCTCGGTGTTTACCGGCGGCCTGGCCGGCTACAACCAGGGCGACATCAGCAGCAGTTATGCCACCGGCACCGTGACCAGCTCAAACAATGCCGGCGGCCTGGTGGGCTACATGCTCCATACCGGCGCCATCAGCAGCAGCTATTCAAGCGCCACCGTAAACAATTCCGGCGACACCAGTGGCGGGCTGGTTGGGTTGTGGAGCGGCAGCGGCGGAAGCATCAGCAACAGTTACGCCACTGGCACCGTCACCGGCACCACCAAGACGGGTGGCTTGGTGGGGGACATGAGCAATAACGGTGGTGTTCTCAGCAACAGTTATGCCGCCGGGCAGGTGACCGGTACGGCCGGCAGTGTTGGCGGGTTGGTGGGAAGCCGGACGACAGGAACGATCAGCGGCAGCTTTTGGGATAGCACCACGACCGGCCAGGCCACCAGCTCGGGCGGCGGCACGGGCATGACCACAGCCCAGATGCAGCAACAGGCCAACTTCAACTCAGCCACGGCCGCCAACGGCAACGTCAACCCGAATTGGGACCTCAGCAACGTCTGGCGCATTTATGAGGGCAACAGCCGCCCCCTGCTCAAATCACTGATGAAGGCCACCACGGTCACCGTTGGCAATGCCAGCAAGACCTACGACAAGCTGTCCTGGAACGGCGGAACCGGCATCAGTTGCTCCAACGTGGCCTGCGGCAGCTTGTCGGGGAGCATCAGTTTCGGCGGAACCGCGCAGGGAGCGGTCAATGCCGGCAGCTACACGGTGACGGGTTCCGGCCTGTATTCGAACCAGCAAGGCTATGACATCAACATTGTCAATGGCGTGCTGACGGTGAATCCCGCCAGCCTCACGGTCACAGGTGTAGGCGCAAACAACAAGGTGTATGACGCGGGCCTGGGTACCACCTTGAACGGCACGGCCAGCGTCACGGCCATCGCCGGCGACACGGTGAGCGTGGCCGGCGCCGGCAGCGGTGCTTTCGCCGACAAGAACGTGGGCAACGGCAAGGCCGTCACCGTCACCGGCTACACGCTGGGCGGCGCCGATGCCGGCAACTATGTCATCGTGCAGCCCACGGGCCTGACCGCGAACATCACGCCGGCCAGCCTTGCCGTTGGCGGTGTGACGATCCAGAACAAGGTGTACAACGCCAACGACGCCGCCACCATCAACGGCACGGCCAGCGTTGCAGCCTTCGCCGGTGATACGGTGAACGTGGCCGGCACGGGCATCGGCCGGTTTGCCGACAAGAACGTGGGCAACGGCAAGGTGGTTACCGTGACCGGCTACACGCTGGGCGGCGCCGATGCCGGCAACTACACCGTGGTGCAACCCACAGGTTTCACGGCCAACATCACGCCGGCCAGCCTGGCTGTGACCGGCGTAGGCGCGAACAACAAGGTCTACGACACAACCACCACGGCGACGCTCAATGGCACGGCCAGTGTTGCCGCTTTGGGCGGCGATGTGGTGACCGTGGCCGGCACGGGCAGCGGCGCCTTCGCCAACAAGAACGTGGGTAACGGCAAAGCCGTGACCGTCACCGGCTACACACTGGGTGGTGCCGACGCCGGCAACTACACCGTGGTGCAGCCCACGGCAGTGACCGCCAACATCACGCCGGCCAGCCTGGCTGTCACCGGTGTGGGGGCGAATAACAAGGTCTATGACACCACCACTACCGCCACGCTCAATGGCACGGCCAGCGTGACGGCTTTGGCCGGCGATGCAGTAACGGTTGGCGGGACCGGCAGCGGCAATTTCAACAACAAAAACGTTGGCACGGGTAAAGCCGTGACCGTCACCGGCTACACCCTTGGCGGCGCCGACGCCGGCAACTACACCGTGGTTCAACCCACGGCGGTGACCGCCAACATCACACCCGCCAGCTTGACTGTCAGCGGTGTGAACGCAAACAACAAGGTCTACGACACCACCACCACCGCCACCCTCAGCGGAACGGCGGCCGTCTCGGCCCTGGCTGGCGATACCGTGACGGTGGGCGGCACCGGCAGCGGCAACTTCGCCAACAAAAATGTAGGCAACGGAAAAACCGTCACTGTCACCGGCTACACGCTGGGTGGTGCCGATGCCGGCAACTACACCGTGGTGCAGCCCACGGCTGTCACGGCCAACATCACGCCGGCCAGCCTGGTTGTGACCGGCGTAGGCGCGAACAACAAGGTGTACGACACCACCAGCACGGCTACCCTTAATGGCACTGCTGGTGTTACTGCCCTGAGCGGTGATGTTGTGACGGTGGGCGGCACCGGCAGCGGCACCTTCGCCAACAAGAACGTGGGCAACGGCAAGGCCGTCACTGTCACCGGCTACACCCTTGGCGGCGCCGATGCCGGCAACTACACCGTGGTGCAGCCCGCGGCGGTGACGGCCAATATCACACCGGCCAGCCTGGCGGTCACGGGTGTGAACGCAAACAACAAGGTCTACGACGCCACCACCACGGCGACGCTGGGCGGAACAGCGGCCGTTACGGCCCTCGCTGGCGATACCGTGACCGTGGGCGGTACCGGCAGCGGCAATTTCAACAACAAGAATGTGGGCAACGGCAAAGCCGTGACCGTCTCGGGCTACACACTTGGGGGCGCCGACGCCGGCAACTACACCGTGGTTCAACCCACGGCGGTGACTGCAAACATCACACCGGCCAGCCTCACGGTGACGGGTGTGAACGCCAACAACAAGGTGTACGACACCACCACCACGGCCACGCTCAGCGGAACAGCGGCGGTGGCAGCTTTGGGTGGCGATGCGGTGACGGTTGGCGGTGGCAGCGGCACTTTCGCCGACAAGAACGTGGGCAACGGCAAGGCCGTCACCGTCATCGGCTACACATTGGGCGGTACCGATGCCGGCAATTACACCGTTGTGCAACCCACGGGATTGACCGCCAACATCACGCCAGCCAGCCTTGCCGTCACGGGTGTGGGCGCCAACAACAAGGTCTATGACACGACCACCACGGCGACGCTCAACGGAACGGCGGTCGTCACGGCCTTGGGCGGCGATACCGTGACTGTGGGCGGCGCCGGCAGCGGTACTTTCGCCAACAAGAACGTGGGTAACGGCAAGGCCGTGACCATCACCGGCTACACCTTGGGCGGTGCCGATGCCGGTAACTACACCGTGGTTCAGCCCACGGCAGTGACAGCCAACATCACACCGGCCAGCTTGGCGGTGACGGGTGTGAGTGCAAACAACAAGGTCTACGACGCAACGACCGCCGCCACGCTCAGCGGAACGGCGGCTGTTACGGCCCTGGGGGTTGACGTCGTGACGGTTGGCGGTGGAAGTGGTGCGTTTGCCAACAAGAATGTGGGCAATGGCAAGGCCGTCACGGTCACCGGCTACACACTGGGCGGTGCGGACGGCGGCAACTACACCGTGGTCCAACCCACGGGGCTGACCGCCAACGTCACCCCCGCCAGCCTCACGGTCACAGGCGTGAATGCCAACAACAAGGTGTACGACACCACGACCGTGGCCACGCTCAGCGGAACAGCAGCGGTGGCGGCGCTGGGTGGCGACACGGTAACGGTAGGCGGCACCGGCAGCGGCAGCTTTGCCAACAAGAACGTTGGCAACGGCAAGACCGTCACCGTCACGGGCTACACACTGGGCGGTGCCGATGCCGGCAACTACACCGTGGTTCAGCCCACGGCGGTGACGGCCAACATCACACCGGCCAGCCTGGCGGTCACAGGTGTAGGTGCAAACAACAAGGTATATGACACCACCACCACGGCGACGCTCAATGGTGCGGCCGGTGTCACGGCCCTGAGCGGTGATGTCGTGACTGTGGGTGGCACGGGCAGCGGCAGCTTCGCCAACAAGAATGTGGGTAACGGCAAGGCTGTCACCGTCACCGGCTATACGCTGGGCGGCGCCGATGCCGGCAACTACACCGTAGTGCAGCCCACAGCTGTCACGGCCAACATCACCCCGGCCAGCCTGGCCGTCACCGGCGTGGGTGCCAACAACAAGGTCTATGACACTACCACCACCACCACGCTGAACGGCACGGCCGGCGTCGCGGCCCTGGGCGGTGATGTCGTGACGGTGGGTGGCACCGGCAGCGGCAATTTCGCCAACAAGAATGTTGGCAACGGCAAGGTTGTCACCGTCACCGGCTACACACTGGGTGGCGCTGACGCCGGCAACTACACCGTGGTGCAACCCATAGCTGTCACGGCCAACATCACACCGGCCAGCCTGGCCGTCACGGGCGTGGGGGCCAACAACAAGGTCTACGACAGCACGACCACCGCCACCCTCAATGGCACGGCAAACGTCGCGGCCCTGGGCGGTGACGTGGTGACGGTTGGCGGCGGCAGCGGCGCCTTCGCCAACAAGAACGTGGGCAATGGCAAGGCCGTCACCGTCACCGGCTACACCTTGGGTGGTGCCGATGCCGGCAATTACACCGTCGTGCAACCTGCCGGCGTCACGGCCAACATCACCCAGGCCACCCTCGCCGTCACGGGTGTGGGCGCCAACAACAAGGTCTATGACACCACGACCACCGCCACGCTGAACGGTACGGCCGGTGTCACGGCCCTGGGCGGTGATGTGGTGAGCGTGGCCGGTACCGGCAGCGGCAGCTTCGCCGACAAGAACGCAGGAAATGGCAAGGCCGTGACCGTGACCGGCTACACGCTGGGCGGCGCCGACGCAGGCAACTACGTCATCGCGCAGCCCGGCGGCGTCACCGCGAACATCACCCAGGCCAGCCTGGCCGTCACCGGTGTGAACGCCCAGAACAAGGTGTTTGACGGCACAACCGCAGCCACCCTGGGCGGCACCGCCGCCGTCACCGCCCTGGCCGGCGATGTGGTCAGCGTCGGCGGCGGCGGCCGCGGTGCTTTTGCCGACCCGAACGTGGGCAATGGCAAAGCCGTGACCGTGACCGGCTTTACCCTGGGTGGTGTCGATGCCGGCAATTACACGGTGGTGCAGCCCACCGGGCTGACGGCCGCCATCACGCCTTTGCCCGCGGCACCTGTGCCCGCTCCCGCGCCGGCGACGTCCGGGCGGGGATTGGGAGCGGATGGTGACGGCATACGTTCGGCCATGCAACAGGCCCTGGATACGGAGCGCTCTACATCCAGCTCCAACGCCAACGCCAACTCCAACGCCAAATCCAATCCCAACGCCAGCTCGACCGAGGCATCGTCAACCCTGCGCGTGACGCACAGCGCAAGCACCGACGCATCGTCGGGCGGTGAGGCGCTGGAGCTGTCCAGCCGGCCCGCCGAGGTGGTGGTGGAGGACACGCCCCTTGCCGCGGGAAGAAAAGACCCGCGCCTGCACATCGTTGACGGCGGCGTGCAGCTGCGGATCGGTGTGCTCTCCGCCAAAAAATAAAACCGGTCGCCCCACGGAAGTTTTTCATGAAATGCCTCGTATCCCGAAAGCACGTGGTGCTGCTGCTGGCCGCCGCGCCCTTGTTGGCGGCCCAGGCGGCCGATCCCCCACCGGTCGATATCGGCGGCATCCTGCAGCAGGTCCAGCCGTCCCAGCCATTCGCGCCGCCGCCCCGCGGGGAAGGGCCGTCCCTCAACAACCAGGAAAGTGCCCCGGCGCCGCCCGTACGTCCCCCGGTTTCGGTGGACGTCAAATCGATCCAGATCCTCGGCAACACCGTGGTCGAGACGGACACCCTGCATGGGCTGGTAGCCGATGCGGAAGGCAAAACCCTGACGCTTGACCAGCTCGATGAAATGGCGACGCGCATCAGCAGGTACTACCGCGGCCGCGGCCACACCTTTGCGCGCGCCGTGGTGCCCGCGCAGGTGATCCAGTCGGGCATTGTGCGTTTTCTGGTGATAGAGGCGCGCTACGGCAAGGTCGGCATCGACAACCAGACGCGCGTGAACGACCTGCTGCTGCAGGCGACGGCGGCGCCGCTGCAAGGCGGGCAGCCGGTCGAGCAGGCTTTGCTCGACAGGTCCCTGCTGCTGATGTCGGACATACCCGGCGTGGTGGTGCAGGCGACCTTGAGGCCCGGCGACGGCATGGGAAGCTCGGACCTGAGCATCCAGGTCGCGCCCGGCCAGGCGGTCTCCGGAAGCCTGGTTCTGGACGACTACGGCAACAGCTATACGGGCAGGGGCCGGCTCGGTGGCACGGTGTACTTCAACAACCCCTTGCGGCGTGGCGATGTCCTGGGCGTGGGCGGCCTGAGTTCAGGCGCCGGGGTCAACTACGGGCGCGTGAGTTACGAGTCCTTGTTGAACGGGCAGGGCACGCGCGGCGGCGCCGCCTATTCCATGCTGAACTACAAAATCGGCGGATCCTTGCAGGAGCTAGGCGCGCATGGTTCCGCCGAAACCAAAAGCCTGTGGGGCAGGCATCCGCTGCTGCGAAGCCAGACGGCCAATGTCTACGGCCAGGTCCAGTACGACAACCTGCAGTTGCGTGAGCGCATCGATATGGCGGGCATGAAGACCGACCGGCATCTCGGCAGCTGGGTTTCAAGCCTGAGCGGGGACTGGCGCGACACCCTGTTGTCCGGCGGCATCAACACCTGGAGCCTGACATGGAGCCGGGGCCGGGTGGGCTTTGACGCAGCGGAGGCCCAACTGGCGGACGCGGCCGGCGCAAGAACTGAAGGCTGGTTTTCAAAGACCAACCTGAACTTCTCCCGGCTGCAGCGCTGGGGAGACAAGGGCACGGTGTATTTGTCCTGGGCGGGCCAATGGGCGAACACCAACCTCGACTCGTCGCAAAAAATGTCCGT
The DNA here is from genome assembly GCF_056405735.1 of Polaromonas sp. P1_F2. Taxonomy (NCBI): domain Bacteria; kingdom Pseudomonadati; phylum Pseudomonadota; class Betaproteobacteria; order Burkholderiales; family Comamonadaceae; genus Polaromonas; species Polaromonas sp. P1_F2. The sequence goes on from NZ_JBFUBN010000002.1 coordinate 534,134, forward strand.
GGGCGGGCCCTATTCCGTCCGTGCCTACGACGTGAGCGCGCTGTCGGGCGATGCCGGTTACCGCGCAAGCATTGAGCTGCGCTACGACCTGGGTCAGGCCGGCGGCGGGAAACTCCAGGCGCTGGCGTTCTGGGACGGTGCTTACCTCAAGGTCAATCAGCGCCCCTGGACGGCCGGCGCCAACAGCGCGAACTTCAGCGGCGCCGGGGTCGGGCTTGACTGGACCGGGTTCAACCAGTGGCGAGCTCGGGCCTACCTCGCCTCGCCGCTGGGGCCTGCACCTGAGCTGGTCAAGGCGCCGGATGCGATGCGGATGTGGACAGAAGTCGCTTACCGGTTCTGATGTTCTTTGTTCTTATGAGCGCTGCTGCTTTTTGCTTAGGCTTGCTGGCCGGTTTTGCTCCGGCCCTTGTGCTCTTGTTCTCTCTGCTGAGGGCGGTTGGCCGGGGGTTGCCCGGCGGCAAGTAACTTTCTTTTGCTTCGCCAAAAGAAAGTCACCAAAGAAAAGGCGACCCGCAGTCTGGGTCCCTACGCTTCGCTACGGGCAACCTGCGGTGCTCGAGCCAAGCGGGGTCCGGCTAAACTCGCTTCGCTCAGACAACGCCGGCCCTGATCCGCTTGTCTCTGCGCTCCTCGGCCCAGCCAGGACGGGGCAAGCGGGAACGGGGACAGAAGACAAACACCAAAGAATAAACCAAGACAAACAAGGACTCGCCAAGGCGAGTCCTTGTTTCTTCAGGTCTTCGGTATTGGTATTCCTTCCCCACCCCTTGTGGATGCGCCGAGGAGCGGAGGTCCAGACGGATCAGGGATCGCGTTGTTTGAGCGAAGCGAGTTTAGCGAGACCCCGTCTGGACCGAGCACCGCAGGTTGCCCGTAGCGAAGCGCAGGGACGCAGCAACCAGGGTCGCCTTTTCTTTTGCTTACTTTTCTTTTGGCGAAGCAAAAGAAAAGTGAGTAGCTGCCGGGCTACCCCCGGCCAGCAGCCCTCAGCAGAGAGAACAAAAGCGCAAAGGCCGGAGCAAGACCCGGCCACCAATCCCTTTCAATTCCATGAACAAAGCCCTGTTTTGCGTCTTGTTCGGGCACAAGCGCCCGAACTTTTCTTGATACCGTGCATGAGCTTGGCCTCTCCCGCGCCTTCAGACGGAAGCGGCTTGCAGGAGACAACACCATGCAACTGGACAATTTAAAGATCAGCACGCGGCTGGGCGCGGGTTTTGGCCTGGTATTGCTGCTGACCGGCGGCTTGCTGGCCGTGGGCCTGAGCCACCTCGCCGGCGCCGGCGCCTTCAGCCGCGATGTGAGCGGTGACGCCTGGACCCGTGCCGGCGCCGTGGCGGCATTGGCCGCTTCATCGCAGGCCAATGCGCGCGCCACCCTGGAACTGTCCCTGGCGGGCGATCCCACGCAGGCGGCCGCCGCGCGCCGCCAACTGGCGCTTGGCGACAAGAACATCACGGACGCACTTGCGGTGCTGGAGGCCGGCGCCCCGCCGGCCGAAGAGAAAACCTTGCTGGCTGGCGTGCGCGGCGCGCAGGCCGCCCATGCCCAGGCGCTTGCCAAAACGGCCAGGCAATTCGAAGCGGGCGACCGCGACGGGGCCTCCCGCGCCTGGGCGGGCGAAGCCGGCCCCGCGCTGGATCGGCTGCAGCAGGAACTGGCGGCACTGGCCCAGCTGCAGGCGCGGCGAGCCAAGTCGGGCGGTGAGGCTGTCGCAAGCGGCATCGCATCGGCGCAGCGCTGGATGCTGGGCCTGGCACTGGCTGCTTTGTTGGTGGGCGCGGCCGTAGCCTGGCGGCTGGGCCGCAGCATCGCGCAGCCGCTCAATGAAGCGATTTACATCGCCGAAACCGTGGCCGCCGGCGACCTCAGCCAGGAGTTTTCCACTGAGCGCGGCGGCGATTTCGGCCGGCTGCTGGGCGCGCTCGGTGACATGGAAGACACGCTGACCGACCTGGTCAGCCGCATCAAGGCCTCGACCGACTCCATCACCCTGGCGTCCGGCGACATCGCCGCCGGCAACGCCGACCTGTCGCGCCGCACCGAAGAGCAGGCCGCCTCGCTGGAGGAAACCGTCTCCAGCATGGAAGAGCTGACCTCCACCGTCAGGCTCAACGCCGAGCATGCGCGCTCGGCCAGCGGGCTGGCGGCCACCGCCTCGGGCACCGCGGAACAAGGCGGCGCGGTCGTGGCCCAGGTGGTCGACACCATGGCGGCCATCAGCGGCAGTTCCAAAAAAATCGTGGACATCATCGCCGTCATCGAAGGCATCGCTTTTCAGACCAATATCCTGGCGCTCAACGCGGCTGTGGAAGCCGCGCGCGCCGGCGAGCAGGGCCGCGGCTTTGCCGTGGTGGCCAGCGAAGTGCGCGGCCTCGCCCAGCGCAGCGCCCAAGCCGCGCGCGAAATCAAGGCGCTGATCGCCGACTCCGTGGCGCACGTCGAGAACGGCTCCGAGCTGGTCGGCCAGGCCGGCCGCACCATGCAGGACATCGTGCAGGCCGTCAAGCGCGTCAGCAGCCTGCTCGAGCAAATCTCCGCCGCCTCGGTCGAGCAAAGCAACGGCATCGAACACGTGAACCAGGCCATGGTGCTGATGGACAAGGCGACCCAGCAGAACGCCGCGCTGGTCGAGCAGGCCTCCACGGCCGCGGCCTCGCTGGCCGAGCAGACGCTGCAGCTGCAGGCCGCGGTCGATGAGTTCAAGCTGGACGCGGAACCCGAAACCGCGCCGTCCACCGCGCTGCACTTTCAGGCGATAGGCAAGAACCTGCACCGCACGGCGCCGCTTCCGGCATAGCGCCGTGGCGCCGGTCAGATACCGGGCGGTTTTTTGAGCGTCTGCATGCGGTCCTGGCCGCGCAGCACGATGGTCTTGATCTCCGCGCCCTGCAGCACCGTGAGGCGGATTTCCGCATCCGGTGCGGCGTGGTCCCAGAGCTTTTTGTAAAAGGCTTCCAGCGTCGCGACTTTCGCGTCGTCAACCGCCAGCACCACGTCGCCCGCCGACAGCCCGGCCAGGTCCGCTGGGCTTTCCTTGCTCACGCGCAGGATCTGTATGCGCCCGCCCTGGTCGTTGGAGGTGATGCCCAGCCAGGGCCTGCGGCTCTTGGCGCTGTAACCCGCGCGCTGCAGCTCCGCGAGGATGGGCCGCAGCAGGTCCACCGGCACAAACATATTGCCCGGCAGGCGGCGGTTCTCGCCCGTCGCGTCCGACACGAACAGCGAACCTATGCCCATCAGCTCGCCGCGCTGGTTGAAGAGCGGTGCGCCGCTGTGGTTGCCGCCGCTGGCCAGCACCGGCGGGCTGGTGAACAGCGCCGATTCAATATGGTATTCCCAGCTGCCCGAGAACGCGCGCCGGCTGACCAGCCGCGTCATGCTCACGTCCCCGTCCTCGTCCGGCTGCGGGCCCGTCACCGCCATCAGCGGCTCGCCCGGCTGCAAGTCCCGGCTGCTGCCCAGTGCCGCCACCGCCACATTGCGCAGCGGCAACAGCGGGCGCAGCAGGCCGAAACCCGTGGCCAGGTCGTAGGCCACGGCGCGTGCCGGCAGCGTCCTGTTGTCCTGGGTGACGATCTCGATCTGCTCGGCCTCCAGCATCAGGTAGCCGATCGTCAGGATCAACCCGTCCTGGCTGATCAGCACACCCGAACCGGCGCGCCGCAAGCCCAGCGTCTCGGCCGAGCGAGCGTCTTCCGTCGCCGTGACCTTGACCCCCACCACCGCCGTCGTGGCCCGGTTCAGCGCGTCCATCATGGCTTGCGCAGGCGGCGGCGGTGGCGTGGCCGCATGGACCGCGCCTGCCAGCAAGCTGCTTGAGAGGAGGAGGTAGAGCCAATGACGCAGATGCAGGGTGCACATGACGGACTCCAGACGCGGCCAGGGGCGTGGGCACAGAAGAAAATGGGCCGGCCGCGTTGGGAGAATGCGCTTTATTAAATGGTGTTGCAAGCGGCAGGGTCAAAAAACCGCAGCAAAGAGTAAGCGCGCGCAAACCGGGGCGCCAGCGCTGCCCGGGCTTGCCGCCGGCTCGACGTGCGGGCAGAGACCTTGAGTGGAGTGCCGGCGGCGTTGGACAGAAGATCAGCTAGCAGGTCAAAGGCCTGTCGGGCAAGCTGCAAAGAAACATCACGCGCGTCTATGACGCCTTGAACCGGGTCCAGAAAATCACCGGTGCGAGCAACTGAGAACTATCCAATGCAGTAAAAATCAGCGGCGCAGATATTCAATTCTTTCTACTTACCTCGCGTAAATAATGTCAGTTGTAAAAAGTGCACTGTCATGGCTTTCGCATTGACAGGCCCCGGAGCCTCATCAACACTTCCTCTCAAACAGCAACAGAGGGTGGGATGCATGACAAGACAATTCTTTCGGCGCGTCGGCCGGCGGTCCATTGCGGCTCCGGCATCACTGCATGTGGCACGCCAGCCCTTATCCCTGCTTCCGATTTCCCCTTCGAGCCCGCACGCATCCCCCAGGGTGTTTGACGAATACCGTCTGAATCCCTAGAGCCCGGGCTCGGGACATGACGGCAATATTGCCGGGCGGAAACGCCCGAACCTCCACTTGCACCGATGGCCATGCGGGCCCGCAGCTTGGCGGCAGCGCCATGGAATTGGCGGGGGTTGCTAAAACGCAAGGTGGTAGAGGCTATGGCGGGGGAAAGGCGCCTGCGTCAATGATGAGGCGGTTTTTTTTCCTGTGCATGGTGATTTCATTTTTCACCATGGGCTCATCCGCCTGGAGCGAAACGATTCCGGGGGAAAAATTTTGGGGCTGGCCCAAAGGCGCTGGCTCCCCCTGGGGCAGTCCTAATTGCCCTGCCGCCACCTATGAGTTCATTACCAAAGATGAATTTGGATGTGCGCCTATTGCGGCGCAATGCCACCCCAACAGGGGGCAGGCGGGTTATTCGCCGTTTCAGGGCAAGGCCGCCTGCAATATGTACACCGCCGACAACAGGTTGGCCGGAACCGGATTCGGCTGGACTGTATGCCCGTCGGGATTCGCCCTGGACCCCGGCGGGACAAGCTGTACGCGTCCCAACTGCAGCGATCCAAGGGAATTCCGGAACGATGAGGGAATATGCGTCCCCATTCGCCCCGAATCCGCATCGGAAGAAAAATCCTCACCGTCACCATGCAATGCCTGCCCTTGCCCGCCTCCACCGCCGGATGGTCTCAAAGCAGGCAATCCCATCGTTCCGGGAACCGGAGAAAAGATCCTCACTGAACAGGACATCGCGGGTTCGGGCCCTGATGCATTGAGCTTTGTCAGGTACTACGGCAGCAGCCGGGTGGTCGGTGCGGCCACCGGGGCCATACCTGCCGGTTTGGGTAAACCTTGGTCGCACAGCCAGTCCGCCTTCCTCAAGCAGGACGGGATCAGCGGCATGGCCGGGACCATGGCCCGGGTGATGTTTGGCGACGGCAGCGTGCGGGGCTTCCACTGGGATACGGCAAGCAACCAATGGAAGCCTGCCAACAGCGCAGACACCCTGGCATCCAACCCGGCGGGTTTGCAATACAAGAGGCTGGACGACGACTCCGTATGGCAGTTCGATGCGACGGGGAAATTGCTGACTGTGACGCAGAGAAACGGCTGGGTCAGAACATATACCTACAGCACCGTCAATACCCCCGCGAGCACTGCACCCGCCGCAGGCCTTCTCATTGCGGTGCAGAACCATTTCGGCCGCACCCTGGGTTTCAAGTACAACGCGGCCGGCCAGCTGGCCGGCGTCACGGCCTCCGATGGCCAGGTCATCAGCTACAGCTACGACGGTACGGCCGCCACAGCCCGGCTGACGGCCGTGGGCTACCCGAACATCGCAGGAGGCACGGCCAGCAAGACCTACCTCTACGAGAACAGCGGTTACCCGCAACTGCTGACCGGCATCATTGACGAGAAGGGCAACCGCCTGGCCACTTACGCTTACGACAGCCAGGGCCGGGGCGTCAGTACCCAGTACAGCGGCGGTGCCGGGCTGCACAGCATCAGTTATGGCGCCGGCGGTTCAGCGACGGTGACGGACCCCCTGGGTACCCAGCGCACCTACAGCTATGGAGCCGCCAAAGGGAAGCTTGCCGTTCTGGGCGCCGACAAGCCCAGCGGGACCGGAGACGCTTCCGCAGCCAGCCGGGTGCAGGATGCCAAAGGCTTCATCACCGAGGAGACCGACTTCCTGGGTGTCAGCACCATGTACACCTGGGACATCACCCGACGTCTGCCCGTGACAACCACCAAAGCGGCTGGTTTGCCCGAAGCGCAAGCCAGCACGACGCAGTGGCACGCCAACTACCGGCTTCCCGTGCTTGTCACCCAGGAGGGGAGGGCCACTGCCTATGTGTATGACGGCGCCGGAAACAGGCTCAGCCAGACCGTGACGGACACAGTAGGCAATGTGAGCCGCATGAGCAGCTGGACTTACAACGCCAATGGACAGGTTCTTACCGCCAAAGGTCCTCGGACCGATGCCGATGACACCACCCGCTTCGCCTACTACACCACGTCAACCGACTTCACCGACCTGTCGGCCAGCTCGGATCCCTTCTTTGATTCGGTAAGCCTTTTGCTGCACGGGGACGGCCTCAACGGTGCCGTCGCGGTCACCGACAGCAGTGCGGTTTCCAAGCCCGTGACGGTGGTGGGCAACGCCGTGATCAGCACGGCCGAAAGCAAATTTGGCGGCGCGTCCCTGCGCTTTGATGGCGTGCGCGATTATGTTTCCATGCCGGCCGATTCTTCGCTGGCCATGAAGTCCTCCGACTTCACCATCGAGATGTGGATCCACAAGCTGGGAAACAACGCGAACTACTCGCGCCTGTGGGATCCCGACGGTGATTTTTATACGGACATCAACCTCCAGATTGACCCCAATGGCAATCTGGTGACGCATGGATCATCCAGCGGGACGGGATGGAATGCCTGGGCTTATACGACGGGCATACCGATACCCAACGGCGTCTGGAAACACGTGGCGCTGGTGAGGTCGGGCGGGACTTTGACCCTGTATGTGGATGGCGCCGGCACGGTCATCACCACGGCCCTGGGCGCGTCGGTTCTGCACGACAGCGGAAACCGGCATGCGATCGGCGGTCAAGGCGTGCATGCTGACAAGTCATTCAACGGCTACATCGATGAGGTGCGCGTCACCAAAGGCGTCGCAAGGTATTCGACCAACTTCACGCCACCCACGCAAGCTTTTCCAGGCAGGGGAATCGTCTTTGACCCAAATGCCGTGGGGCATACGGCAGGAGATCTCCAGTCGATCACGAACGCGGCCGGCCACGTCACGCAGTTCACGCTGTACGACAGGGCGGGGCGTGTGCGCCAGATGGTCGACCCCAGTGGCGTGGTCACCGATATGGTGTACACCCCCCGGGGCTGGGTCGGCAGCGTGACGGTGACCCCGCCCGGCGGCACGGCACGCACCACCAGCTACACCTACGACAGCGCAGGCCAGCTCACGGGCGTGACCCTGCCCGACGCCACAACGCTGGGCTACAGCTACGACGCAGCCCATCGCCTGACGGGCGTCACCGATGCCAGAGGCAACACCGTGAGCTACACATTGGATGCGATGGGCAACAAGGTCGGCGAGCAGGTCAAGGACCCCTCGGGCAACCTGCAAAGAAACATCACGCGCGTTTATGACGCCTTGAACCGGGTCCAGCAAGTGACGGGAGCGAGCAATTGAATCACCTGGTAAAAACGCTGGCCGGAGCAATTTTTGCTTCGACAGGCGTGCTTTCTCCTGTAGCCGCCGCACCTTCGGATTGCGTTGGAACCTCATTGGACGGGCAGGCTGTTTGTAGTTCGCCTACATATGCACCGGCAACTTACAGCTTGTGCACGGAGACCGGCTCATACCTCTACATTGACAACGCCTTTAATGCTTGCTTCGGCGAGCTCGGTCTGAGTTCGCCGTTGACCAGTGATAGCCAGGTTATTGCTGTCACCAACTGCGCCGACAGAAAACTGAGGTCGAATGCGGCGGGTTCGGGGTACAGCGGTCCGGTCCCATGGGCGCCTGCGGGCCTGAAAAGCCCGGTTGACAATTTGTGCTGGTCGGAAGTTCCATCCAGGATTGTGAACGGCCACTATGTCTCGGGGTGGGCGAAAGACTCTGTCAGCAGCTTTGGGATGATGTTTCTCCGGTCCGAGAGTCCATCTTGCCCCGCAGGACATACCGGGGTTTATAAATTAATCAATGGTTCCAATGAACTGATCTCTTGCAAGCCTCCCGTGTCTGGCAGCAACTGCGCTCCAGACATGGAATGGAACGGTTCACTCAGTTCATGTGTTCTGAAGCTTCCGCAGTGGCGCAACACCGCTAAACCAGGTGCCAGCTGTCCGGCAAAGAACCCGGGATTTGGGGATCCCATCTATCCGCTGACCGGCGCGAATCGGGAAAGCATTGACACCGGTTTTGGCATCGGCACGGAATCATTGCAGTTCACCTACGATACCGCGCGGCAGCTGGGCGGTCTGACTTCGGGAAATCTCCCGTCCCTCGGTCGCCTGTGGGTGAGCAGCCTGCACCGCAACCTGAGCATCTCAACCGGTGCGGCTGCCATCAAGGCTTACCGGGGCAATGGCGGTATGGTGACCTTTGTGCTCAAGGGTGGAGCCTATACCCCGGACGCCGACATCAATGATCGCATCGCCGTGGTTCCAGGTGGATATGCGTACACCAACGCGTCCGAGCAGAAGGTCGAACTCTACAACTCCGCGGGGCAGCTCACCAGCATCGCCGACAAGGCCGGCAATACCTTGTCCTTCACCTATAGCGCGTCGAGTACAACGATTGCACCCGATGCTGGGTACCTGATACAGATTGCGGATAGTGCCGGCCGTGTACTGAGGTTTGAATATGCCCTTGCAGCCGGTGGCAATACGGTGCTTGATGGCCGCATTTCGAAGATCACCCATACCAACGGGCGCGTCATTGGCGTTGGCTATGACGTCGCGGGCAACCTTGCCTCTATCACCTGGCCGGATGGCAGGACAAGGCAGTTGTTGTACGAGAACGCCGGCCTGCCCTGGGCGCTGACCGGTGTCATCGACGAGAACGCCAGTCGTTTCCTGACATTCACCTACGACACCGCGGGCCGCGCCACTTCAACTGAACAGGCTGGTGGCGTGGATCGCTACAGCGTGAGCTACGCAACGCCGCCATCCATGGTGGTCAATGAAGTGCTGGATCCGGTGGCCAAAATCAAGCACCAGTACCATGAAGTGCAACTGCCTGCATCGACCTTGCTGACCCAGCCGACGGGGCAAATGGTGAGCTTGTCGGCTATCAGCGTCTTCGGTTCGCCGGCGCTCAGCGGCTCGAGCCAGCCTGCCGGGTCCGGCTGTGCGGCGTCCAACAATGCTTCAAGCTATGACGCCAGCGGAAACTTGCTATCGCATGACAACTTCCAGGGCGAACGTTCCTGCTACGCCTATGACGGCGCCAACCGTGAAACCGTCCGGGTCGATGGCCTTGCCACAACGGTCGCCTGTTCGGCTGTGCTGCCGGCAGGCGCGACACTTCCTTCGGGTGCCAGAAGGACCCTGACCCAATGGCACCCTGACTGGAAGGTCCCGGCAAGAATTGATGCTCCAGGAAGGATCACCAGCCTGGTGTATCACGGGCAACCGGATCCATTCAACAACAATGAGGTTGCGAGCTGCACCACCGCGGCGAACTTTGCCAACGGCAAACCATTGCCGCTGGTCTGCAAGCGTGTTGAGCAGGCAACGCAGGATGTGAATGGAGCGTCTGCGTCTACTTACGACCCGTACTTCGGCAACGTTGCCTTGCTGCTGCGCGGCGATGGCGCCGATGGATCAACATTGTTCTTGGACAGCAGCACGGCGCCCAAAGCGGTGACTGCGGGGGGCAACGCCAGGATCAGCACGGCGCAGAGCAAGTTCGGCGGCTCGTCCATGTATTTCGATGGAGTGCGCGACTACATTACCTTGCCCTCCAGCCCTTCTCTGTCCATGGGAGCGTCCGACTTCACCATCGAGATGTGGATTTACAAGCTGGGAAACAACGCCAACACTTCACGCTTGTGGAATCCCGATGGCGATCTATATGCGGACGTACATCTCGGATTTGATGCGAACGGAAACCTGTGGAGTTATGGCTCTTCGACTGGGACTAGCTGGAACTCATGGGCATTCGCGACAGGTATTGCCATTCCCAACGGCGTCTGGAAGCACCTTGCGCTGGTAAGGGCCGGCGGCACCGTCACCTTGTACGTTGACGGCGTGGGCACCGTCCTGACAACGTCCCTGGGCGATACCGCCCTGTATGACCCGGGCGGGACCCACCTAATAGGCGGGCAAAGCACAGGTGCTGACCGCCCCTTCAACGGCTACATCGACGACTTTCGCGTGACCAAAGGCCTGGCCAGGTATACAGGACCGTTTGCCGCACCAACCGCAACCTATTCAGGGCCGGCGGCGTTGGACCCCAGCGTCCAGGCGAAGGTGTCCGTCTTTACCTATGACGGCTCAGGCCGGCTCCTGACCAGCAAAGACCCCTTGAACCGCGTCACCACGTACACCTACTACAGCAATTCAACGGATTTCAACAATCCTTCGGTCAGCTCCGATCCGGGTTTTGATTCTGTGAGCGTGCTGTTGYATGGGGATGGCGCCGACGGGGCCACCTCATTCGCAGACAGCAGCCTGGCGCCCAAGGTGGTCACCGCCGGAGGCAACGCCAGGGTCAGCACCGCCCAAAGCAAGTTCGGCGGTTCGTCCCTGTATTTCGACGGCGTGCGCGACTATGTCTCCGTGCCTGCCGATCCGTCCCTGGCCCTGAAGTCGTCTGATTTCACCATCGAGATGTGGATGTACAAAGTCGCCAACAATCCCAACACTTCCCGTCTCTGGAATCCTGACGGGGATGTGATGACGGGCACCTACCTGACCATCGCAGCTGACGGAAACCTTGTCAGCGCCGGATCGTCCAATGGCACCAGCTTTAATGCCTGGAACGGGCCGGGCGTTTTCATTCCCAACAATGTCTGGACGCACGTGGCGCTGGTGAGGTTGGGTGGCACCGTGACCCTGTACGTGGATGGAGTGGGCACGGTCCTCACCACCAGCCTTGGGGCGACGGTGTTGTACGACGAAGGAATGGCGCATTTGATTGGTGGCCAGGCTTCGGGAATTGATCGCGCATTCAATGGTTACCTGGACGACTTTCGCGTCACCAAAGGCCTGGCTCGCTACACGGCCAACTTCACACCGCCGGCGCAGGCGTTTGCAGATACGGGGCCGGTGCTTGACCCCAATGCCGTGGGCCATACGAAGGGAGATCTGCAATCGGTCACGAACGCCGCCGGCCACGTGACCCAGTTCACGCTGTACGACGGGGCAGGGCGGGTCAGGCAGATGGTCGACCCCAACGGCGTGGTCACCGACACGACATACACCCCGCGCGGCTGGACCAGCAGCGTGACGGTCACGCCACCCGGCGGCACGGCCCGGACCACCAGCTACAGCTATGACAACGCAGGCCAGATGACAGGCGCAACGCCGCCCGATGGCACAACGCTGGGCTACAGCTACGACGCCGCGCACCGCCTGACCGGCGTGACGGATGCGCAGGGCAACTCGGTGAGCTACACGCTCGACAACGCCGGCAACAAGGTCGGTGAGCAAGTCAAGGATCCTTCGGGCAACCTGCAGAGAAACATCACGCGCGTCTATGACGCGCTGAACCGGGTCCAGCAAGTCACGGGAGCGGGCAATTGAGCCGGCCAGTGCGATCTCAATCATTGTGTGAATTCACCTAAAACAGACAGGAAGTCGACGTGTTGAAAAAAGCATTTTCTGGTTTGGTGTTGATGGCGGCCATGGTTTCCGGCCTCGCGATCGCCGCGGTCACGCCTTTGGCGGTGGAAACTTATGGAGGGGCAATTGACTGTGGAGGCGTTTGCATGCCCACAGCGGCCCAATCTTGTAACGCCTGGAATTTCCAGGGGGTGTTCGGCGTTGCCCAGTCCGCTGAACCAGTGCTTCCGCCCATAGGTAACTGGGTGGGCTTTACTTGCACCATTCCGAACAAAGGCGTTACCTGCTACACGGCAAGCAAATGTGTTCTGACGCCCACGATATGCCCAGAAGGCGCGGAAGCCAGCGGAACAAGCTGCGTCTGCAAGTCGGGCTATTCGGAGAATCCTCTTAAAGATGGCTGCTTCAACAGCAGCACCAGCAACATCGTTGATGTGCCTGTAAGCTCCCAGCCGGAAAGATGTCCGGCTCCCGGGGTGGTGACGGTCGGCAAGCCCATCACGCCTTTGGTGGGTGCCGAGACACACACCGTCTCCACGGGCTTTGCGCTTGGCGGCCAGCCATGGCGTGTGACCTATGACAACCGCAAGGTCTTCGCTGCCGCATCCATGGGCAAAACGCCCGCGGCATTCGGCAACATTCCTGCCTTTGGCGCGCTGTGGGAGAGCTCACTGCACAAGAACATCGTCATAGGCTCAGGTGGGTTCGGCATACAAGTCATGCGCGGCAACGGCACCGTCGTGAGCTTCCGCTACAACCCGACGAACGCTTCCTATGCACCCATGGGTAACCACAAAGACTCACTGAGCGTCATTTCCGGCGGCTATCGCTACGTGGAGACTTCCTCGCAGATCCAGGAGACCTACAACACCGCGGGGCGGATCACCTCTGAAGCCGATGGCCGCGGGAACAAGATAACGTACGCGTACAGCTCGGCGGCGGGAACCGGTGCCCCGGCCGCCGGGTACCTGATGTCGGCAACCGACAACGTGGGCCGCGGCATCAGGTTCAGCTACACATTGCCCTCCGGCGGCATTGCCGCCACCGACGGGCTGCTGAGCACCATCAGCAATTCCATGGGCCAGACCATCAGCGCCCTTTACGACGCCAATCGCAACCTGGTGCAACTCACCTGGCCCGACAACACGGCGCAGACTTTTGTTTACGAGAACTCCAGCCTGCCGTGGGCGTTGACGGGGTCGGTGGACGAGCTGGGGAACCGCTATTCCACCTATGGCTACGATGCCGCCGGCCGTGCCATCTCCACCGAACTCGCCGGAGGCGTTAACCGCTACAGCGTGGCTTACGGCACTCCACCTTCCGTGGCTGTCACGCAAACCTACGATGCCGCAACGACCATTACCACCCGCGCCCACAGCATGGTGTCGCCCAGCAACGTGGTTCTCGCCCTGCCCAACGGGCAAAGCTCGGACATCGCGTCCACCACGGTGGGCGGCCTGAACAAAGCCACGGGCCTGAGCCAGCCGGCGGGCTCGGGTTGCGCCGCGGCCAGTAGCACATCCGCTTTTGATGCCGCTGGAAATTTGCTCTCGCAAGACGACTTCAACGGCGTGCGCAGCTGCTATGCATATGACGGTTCGAACCGGGAGATTACGCGGGTGGAGGGTTTGCCCACGAGCGCGACCTGCAGTGCCGTGCTGCCTGCTGGCACCACCCTGCCGGCGGGAGCCAGGAAATTCACGACCACCTGGCACCCGGATTGGCGGCTTCCTGTTGCCAGCGCTACGCCCGGCACGCTGACCACGCTGGTTTACCAGGGCCGGCCGGACCCTCTAAACACCGATGCTGCCGCCAATTGCACCAGCGCGCCGGCGCTGCCCAATGGAAAGCCCTTACCCGTGGTGTGCAAGCGGGTTGTCCAGCTCGCGAACCTTGCGGCCGCCGGAGCCGGTTCCACCGATTCCAATGCGGCATCCAATTCGCTGTTGCTTCACATGGACGGGACGAACGGCTCGGCGGCCTTTGTGGACGATGGCGCGGCCCTGAAAACGCTTTCCGTCACCGGTAGCGCGTCAATATCGACCGCTTCGAAAGTATTCGGCACCGGCTCTGCCGCTTTCGCCAACGGCGGGTACATCTCGGTGCCTGCCGGAGCTGACTTCAACTTCGGGTCGTCGCCGTTCACCATCGAATTTTTTCTGAAGCCTAGTTCCATTGGCGGTATCCAGAGCCTTATCTCCACGCGACTCGGCGCTGTTTACTCGCCATTTGAAATCGACCTTGAAAACAACGCTGTCCGTATTCTCAAGAGCAATGCGGCCGTGAACAATTGGGAGATTGTTGGCGTATTTCCCAGTACGTCAATTACTGCCAATGTCTGGCAGCACGTCGCCATTGTGGGAAACGGGACCACGATGTGGGTGTACGTGAACGGCGTCCCTTCCGCCAGCACCGCCGCCTACACGCCTTTCGCGGCGCTCACAGGCCCTTTGTATCTCGGCAAGGGCGGAGAAACCGTCGCGTTCACCGGTAACATGGATGAAATCCGTATTACCAAAGGTGTGGCCCGTTATTCCGCGGCCTTCACGCCGCCTGCGGCACAGTTCCCCGGTGTCGCGGCCTATCTCCCGGCTTCAGGCCCCGATGCCAGCTTTACCTACGACGCTGCCGGCCGCGTCCTCAGCAGCACAGATGCGAACAACCGCACCACCAGCTATGCCTACTATGCAGACACCAACTTTGGTGGCCAGCCGCCTGGGTCATTCGATCCGCATTTGAACGCTGTGAGTTTGTCGCTGCATGGAGATGGTGCCCATGGCTCAACCACCATGCTTGACAGCAGCCTCAACCCGAAGAGTGTGAGCGCAGTTGGCGGTGCGCAACTCAGTACAGCGCAGAGCAAGTTTGGTGGTTCTGCAATTTCGTTTAACGGCAGCGATGCGTACCTCACCGCGCCCAATAGCCCGGACTTCAATTTTGGAACCGGGGACTTCACCATAGAGGCGTGGATATATCCTCTATCTCTTTCCAGTCCCCAATACCAGGCGATTTTTGGAGGTGGCAGCGGAGAGTTCATATTTCTCCTGAACAACACCACGGTTGAGGTCGGGCGTTTCTATGTTGCGGGAATTGCCGGGGGTGGGCCGGTCGCCGCAAACACGTGGCAACACATTGCAGTGTCGCGCGCAGGGACGACGCTTAAAGTCTTTATCGGCGGTGTTCAAAAGTCATCCGTGACCGACTCGACGAATATCACCTACGCGGGCATGCCCCGGATTGGCGGCTCGAGTAACGCGACTAACTTTGCTTACTTTAATGGTTATCTGGATGATCTCCGTATCACCAAGGGGGTGGCTCGCTACACCTCTGATTTTCCCTCTCCAGCGCAGGCATTTCCGGATGTTGGACCTATCGTCGTTACTCCTGGCCCCGGTACCACCGGGCACACGGCAGGCGATCTCCAGTCGATCACCAACGCGGCCGGCCATGTCACCCAGTTCCCCTTGTATGACGCTGTGGGGCGGGTCAGGCAGATGGTTGACCCCAATGGCGTAGTCACCGATACGGCCTACACACCGCGCGGCAGGGTAAGCAGCGTGACGGTGACGCCACCCGGCGGCACCGCCCGGACCACCAGCTACACCTACGACAACGCAGGCCAGCTGACAGGCGCAACCCTGCCCGACGGAACGACGCTGGGCTACAGCTATGACACCGCGCACCGCTTGACGGGCATCACCGACGCCAAAGGCAACTCGGTGACCTACACCCTCGACAACACCGGCAACAAGGTCGGTGAGCAGGTCAAGGATTCATCGAACAACCTGCAAAGAAACATCACGCGCGTCTATGACGCCTTGAACCGGGTCCAGCAAGTCACGGGAGCGAGTAATTGAAAACTATCAAACCACCATTACTCAAGCAGGAGGAATCAGCATGAGCAGCCTTAGCCTCACCCGAGCCTTCACCGCGTGGCTAAGCCGCCTGGTGCTGCTCATCCTCATGGCCCCGGCCATGGCCTTTGCCGCCACCCCGACGACCACGGCGCTTTCCAGCAGCGCCGGCACCGCCCCGGTCGGGCAGAGCGTTACGCTGACTGCCACCGTCACGGGTGCCAGCCCGACGGGTACTGTCACCTTCAAGGATGGTGGTACCACGGTGGGCAGCAGCGCATTGACTGGCGGCGTGGCAACACTCGCCACCTCCAGCCTGGCCCTGGGCAGCCACACCCTGAGCGCCGACTACGCGGGCGACACCAACAACGACCCATCCACCTCCGCCGGCATCAGCGTCGTCATCAACGCCGCCTCGCCTGGCCCCATGACCTGGCAATTCGGCTATGACGCCATGGGCAGGCCCACTACGGTGTTGGACCCCAATGGCTTGGCCAGCTACACCTACTACGACAGCCTGGGCCGCCCCATCCAGACCCAGCAGCCCGCCAATACCGGCAGCGCCACGCCAACGACCACCAGCTTTGCCTACAACGCGGCCGACGGCCTGACCCAGGTCACCGACCCGCGCAACCTCAATACCACCTACAGCCCCAACGGCCTGGGTGATGTCACCGCGCAGACCAGCCCGGATACCGGAGCCAGCCAGTACACCTATGACGCGCTCGGCAAGCTGCTCACCAAAACCGACGCCAGGGGAAAGCTCACCCAGTACACCTACGACAACGGGGATCGCCTCAAAACCATCAGCTACCCCACGGGTACAGGAAGCGTCTTTGAATACGACGGCGGCACGACCCCGGTCCCAGGCGCCATAGGGCAGCTCACCAAGATCACCGACGCCTCCGGCCAGGCTGTCTATACCTACGACAGCATGGGCCGCAAGACCAGTAAAACCCAGACCACGGGCACCAGAATCTTCACGGTTGGCTATACCTGGGGCGATACCGGTAGCGCGCTGGACAAGCTCACGGCTATCACTTACCCCAGTGGCACGCGTGTCAATTACAGCTACGACAGTTATGGCGATGTCTCCGGCATCACCGTGAACCCGCCGAACGCCAATGGCGTGGGCACCAATACCGGATCCACCTTGCCGATGCTGAGCACCATCACCCGTAATGCCGAAAGCAAGCTCACCGGCTGGACCTGGGCCAGTACCAAGACCCAGGCCATCAGCTATGACGCCAACGGCCAGATCAGCGCCTACAACCTGGGTGATTCGACGGGTACCGGTGTTCGCCGCACCATTCTTCGCGACAGCGTAGGGCGTATCACGGGTTACACGCATATCAGCAACGGAACGCCTGTTCCCGCGCTGGACCAGAGCTTTGGCTATGACAACCTGAACAGGCTGGTCAGTGCCACGCTGGGCAGCACGGCCATCCAGTACAGCTATGACGCCACCGGTAATCGCACGGCCAAGGTCGTTAGTGGAACAAGCTATCCCAACACCATCTCGGCCACCAGCAACAAGCTGACCCAGACCCAGGACGTGGGCGGCACGGCCACCGTGGTGCATGACGCGGCGGGCAATATCACAAGTGATGGGATCAACACCTATACCTACAGTGATCGGGGTCGCCTGGCGACGATGATGAATGCGGGTGGCACAGTCACCTATAGCTACAACGCGCTGGAGCTGCGGGTTGGCAAGGCTGGGCCGACGGCGTTGGTGCCGACGGGTGCAACTTATTACGTCTACGACGAAAAAGGAAAACTGCTCGGCGAATATGACTCCAACGGAGCTCCGCTCTACGAAACCATCTATTTCGGTCGTCCAGTGGGAGTGGTCAAGCAGACAGGGACGGTGGGCGCCGGCGATATATCAATCGCCCTGTACAACGTCTCAACGGATCAGCTCGGTGCGCCGCGCATCATTACTCGTCAAAACGATGAGGCCATCGTATGGCGCTGGGATTCGGCCGAAGCTTTCGGGGCCACGGCACCAGATCAGAATCCAAGCGGCCTTGGAGTCTTCAACTTTAACCAACGCTTACCTGGCCAGGTGTTTGATGCCGAGAGCGGCCTGTTCCAGAACTGGAACAGGGAGTACAACCCGCGCATCGGGCGATATATGCAGTCTGATCCGATCGGGCTCGCTGGCGGAATCAATACCTTTGCTTATGTGGAGGGAAATCCCCTGAGCTACTTTGACCTCGAAGGTTTGATGGGCGGTGGAGGACCGGGCGCTGGAAGGGGGGCGCCTACGGTGTCTGCGTTTGGTTGCATGGGGCTCATGTGTGTGAGCGGAGGGACGCATGATAGCGGTCCTCAGTTAAGCGCGGAACTTAGCTTTGGCGGCGGCATTGAAATATGTGATCCACCACCGCCACCACCACCGCCAAAACCCGATCCAGAGGTATGCTCGAAGAATGACTATAAAAGTCGTGGCATGTATGCAACCACTGCACCCCCACAGGTACAGCCGCCTGGAGTTCCCGTGCCAGCGAGGTTTGGAGGCGCCTTCTTTGGACCTTCAGTGAAGGCCAACGGCCAGTTCTGTCTCCGCATCGGGCCACATGCATCTGTTCCTCTTGTGCCTTCTGTTGATCTTGGTGGATTGAAGAATTGAAATGAATACAACTCAAATTGCTATGGGCTCGCTGGCAACGGCTCTCGGCGTTTACTACGCCGTTCTTGGATTGACGGCGATTAAGTATCTGCGTACTCCCGATCAGGTAGATAAGGCTGTGGGCTGGACACTTTGGTGGTGTGTAGATTTGACAAGATATGAAGAGAAAGGTCAGCGACTCTGCAAACGGGGTCAACTGGTTTCCCTCTTAAGTATTGCGTTGTGGGTGGCGGTGTACGCGACAAAATGGTGACAACGTCTTAGTTGTGTAATCGCCGGACTGAGAGGTTACGCAACTCGATACGACTGGCTGGTTTCAATATGTTTAGTTGGGATTTCCTGATGCGAAACGACACGGCATATCGCCAATACCTGCTAAATAAGGAGCGCTAGCCAGTATGGAAAATGATTTCGAACAACTTTCCGAGAGATGAGATCAGATTCAATCGTGCAGAGGAATACGAACATTGAGGTCAGGGCGCAGCCTCAATTCACCGAAGCCACAAGTGCCCACTCCGCATAAGTCTCCTTGTCCTGGAAATTCCTGTACTGAATCGGGAACTCCCTTTTCTAGATGGCGATGAGTGTGGCGCGGCTGTGCACGCCGAGTGTTGCGCTGCATCAGCATGCAGTCGGCCTCGCCCGTCATGGGGTCGTTGTGGAGACGGCACAGGTGCTCATGGGACACAAGCTTGTCTAGCAAGTTAACAACCACATTGCAAGAGCAGAAAATGCCACGCGTATTGACGACACTTGACCGTGCCCCGAAAAATCACAGACGGCAAGCAATTGAGAACTATCCAATGCACTGAAAATTTTCCGCGTACGCTTCCAATTCTTTCTACTTACCCACGTAAATAATTGCAGTTGTTAAAAGCACACTGACAACATTTGCGCATTGACAGGCCAACACGCCTCGTCAAAACTCCCTTCCAACTTCAATACAAATGGCGACGTCCTTCAAGTGACTCGCCGACACGCTGCATCCAAAAGATTGCCAGCCAAGGCAACGACGATCAGCAACCTCTGGGAGGGGGACTATGGCCAAGGTGCTCGCAAGAAGCTGTGTTGCCGTTTGCAAAACGCTTTCACTCGCATGCGGTGTCGCCATAGCGCTCGCTACCAGCGCAATCGCCCAGACACCCAGCATCAGCCTGATACCGGTCAAGCGTCAGAACACCAATCTCACCGCGTGCCCCGCTGGTGAAACGCTGAATTATTTTTTTTACTACTCGGACCCGCCGTATTTCCATGGCGATAGCTGGTGTGATGCCGCCCAGAAGGCAATTGATTACAGCAACTCAGTCGAACCAGACAAACCTGCATGGGTCACCAGTTGCGTGCCAGGTGAATCCTGGACTTACTCCCATACGCTGGTCAGCAATCCGTCCTTCCTGTACAACAGCCCGGTACTTTCCAGCATTCACATGGTGTGCACGCCGGTGCCACCTGTCCCACCGGAGCCTGAGCCCATAGTTCCGGTCATTTCGAGCCCCCCCAAGCCATGCAAGGCATGCCCGTGCCCGACCGATAAACCCAAACTTGATGGAATCCAAGCTGGTAACCCTATCTTGCCGGCAACAGGAGAGAAAGTTCTAAGCGAGACAGACCTCAGCGGGCAAGGCGCGGATCCGCTCAGCCTGGTGCGGCACTACCGAAGCAGCCAGGCAGGTATTGGCGGAAGGGATCTGGCCGTCAACCCGGGACTGGGTCAGGCCTGGTCGCACAACCACGCCGTGTCCGTCAGATGGGAAGGCGTTGCGGGCACCGCCAACAGCGTGGCCCGGATCATCTTCGGCGACGGCAGCGTACGCGCCTTTGACTGGGATCTGGGCAGCGGAAGCTGGAGTGCCGGCAACAGCGCCGACACACTGGTGGTCAATACTTTGGGCCCTCTATACAAACGCCTGGACGACGACAGCCAGTGGCAGTTCGATGCGGCGGGCAAGCTGCTGACAGTGACCCAGCGGAACGGTTGGACCACTACCTACACCTACAGCACCGCCAGCACTCCCTTTCATATGGCTCCCGTACCCGGTTTGCTCATCACCGTGAGCAACCAGTTCGGCCGCACCTTAAGCTTTGCATATACCGCCGGTAGCCAGCTGGCGAGCGTGACCGGCAGCGACGGCCAGGTCACCAGCTACACCTACGGCGGCACCGCAGCAGCACCCCGCCTGATAACCGTCACCTACCCCGGACTCACGGGAGGCACGGTTAGCAAAACCTACCTCTACGAGAACACCACCTTCCCGCAACTGCTCACCGGCATCAACGATGAGCTGGGCGTGCGGCTTGCGACCTATGCCTACGACGCGCAAGGCCGAGGCATCAGCACCCAGCAAGCAGGCGGCGCCAATTTGTACACGGTGAGCTACGGTGCCGCCGGAGTAGCCACGGTCACCGACCCCCTGGGCACACAACGCACCTACAACTACGGAAGCACCAAAGGCAAGCTCGCGGTCACCGGCGCCGACAAGCCGAGCGGAGCTGGGAACAGCTCAGCCGCCAGCCGGATGCAAGACACCAACGGCTTCATCACGCAAGAAACCGATTTTCTGGGCGTCAACACCATGTACACCTGGGACATCAACCGGCGGCTTCCGTTGACGACGACGCAGGCGGCTGCTTTGCCAGAAGCACGAACTACCAGCACCCAGTGGCACGCGACCTTCAGGCTGCCCGTGCTCGTCACCGAGGCAGGACGCACCACCGCCTACACCTACGACACGCAAGGCAACAAGCTGAGCCAGACCGTCACCGACACGGCCAGCAATGTGACGCGTACCGCCGGCTGGACTTACAACCCGCAAGGCCTGTTGGCCACCGAGACCGCCAACGGCATCGTCAAGCAGACCTACGCCTATTACGGCAACACCAGCTTCAGCGGCACGGTGCCCAACGAAGCCAATACCGATCCTGTGTTCGGTAGCGTCAGTTTGTTGCTCAAGGGCATTGGTATTGCCGGTTCTCCCATCTTGGACAGCAGCCTGTCGTCCCGGCCTTTAACCGTGGTGGGCAATGCGCAGATCAGCACGGCCCAGAGCAAATTCGGCAGCAGTTCAATTCTTTTTGATGGTGGAAGTTCATACATCTCGACGCCTCCCTCCGGAGCCTTCCAGTTTGGCGCGGGAAACTTCACCATTGAAAGCTGGGTCTACCAGGCGAACAACACCACGGGCTATCCGTCGGGGATCCAAAGCATCGTGGGCCAGTACCAGCTGGGTGTGGGTGGAAACGCCAGCTTTGGATTGCTCACCATTGAGGGGCGCCCCCAGGCCGCATTCTTCGCGGGTAGCTCGGTGGTGGCTGTTGTCAATGCGCCCAGTGCACTGGTCTTGAACGCCTGGAATCATCTCGCCGCGGTGCGCAATGGCAACCTGGTGACCCTGTACGTCAATGGCATCAGTGTTGGCTCCGCGGCCATTTCCGCCAGCCTGGATGTTTCTTCGCGCAATATAGCCATCGGCGCCGATTCGATTGGCGCGGGCGGCTGGAACGGTTATCTCGCTGATTTACGGATCACCAAGGGGTTTGCCCGCTACACCGCCAACTTCACGCCGCCGACTCAGGCCTTTCCCATTAGCGCACCCATCGCCATTGATCCCAATGCCGTGGGCCACACGGCGGGCGACCTGCAAAGCGTGACCAACGCAGCAGGACACGTCACGCAGTTCACCCTGTACGACAGGGCAGGGCGGGTCAGGCAGATGGTCGGCCCCAAGGGAATCGTGACTGACATGGCCTACACCCCCCGTGGCTGGGTCAGCAGCGCGGCGGTGACCCCACCGGGTGGAGTGACCCGGACCACTACTTATACCTACGACAACGCGGGCCAGCTGACGGGTGTGGTCATGCCTGACACAACCACCATGAGCTACAGCTACGACGCAGCCCACCGTTTTACCGGTGTCACCGATGCCAGGGGCAACACCGTCGCCTACACCCTGGACGCGATGGGCAACAAGGTTGGCGAGCAGGTCAAGGATCCCGCAGGCAACCTGCAGAGAAACATCACGCGTGTGTACGACAGCTTGAACCGGGTCCAGCAGGTTACGGGAGCGGGCAATTGAACACAACCATTATTCAGGCCGGAATGAGCGCTTTGGAAGATCGCATGACCCGTCCGAATTCAGCGGGAGCTCGTACGTATTTTTTTGAGCGCGGTGAACAGCTGCCTGGCAGGTTTGTTGCACGGCGAGTCTTTGAGTTGCTGTTACTTCTGCCCTTGCTGGGTCATACGGCGCCAGGATGGTATGCCGGTAGCGCTGGTTGTCTCTCGTCTTTTGAGGCCGCCAAGTCCTTCGTCTGCTCGGTTCAGAATCCCGACACCACGACGGTCCCGGGAAATGCCTATTACAGAGATTCCTGCACCGTCACGACAGTGCCCAATTTTCTGGTTCAGGCGCATGTCACGTTCTCAAGCGGTGGATCCTCGGCATTCAGCTATATGGCAAGCCTGTCCAGCTGCGCAACCGCCGACGATACGGGCCTACAGGGACAGCCGAAGCCTGAAACAAAAGAGTTGATGGCTGTCTATAAAGTGCCGGCACCAAAACCTGTCAGCAAGCCGCCCAAGTGCGATTGCATTGCGCAGGCCGGCGCCAAGACATTAAGTCCTGTCGTGCCGGCTACCGGGGAAAAGATGTCCACCGAGATCGACTACGCGGGCGGTGGCGTTCAGGACCTCGAATTCGTCAGGTACTTCCGCAGCACGTGGGGTACGGGAGCTCCCCGTTTCTTGCCGACCGACCCGGGGCTTGGCCAGGGCTGGTCGCACAACTTCTCCACGTCCCTGGTTCTTGAGGGTGACGCTGCCAGCATGGCGCGCGTGTTTTCTGCCGATGGCAGCATTCACACCTTTATCCGAAGCGGCTATACGGCGCCATGGACTTCGTATTCAGGGGTCAACGCTCTGGTCCTGGCGCCTGACGGCTCCGGCAACTACATCTTCACGCTGACCGAAGACGATTCCAGGTGGCTGTTCACCCCCAACGGCAAACTGCTGACCATGACCGAGCGAAACGGCTGGGTCACCACCTACGGCTACCTCAACGGTGGCACGCCCCCCCTGACGGGGCCACTGGTCAGCGTGACCAATCATTTTGGGCGCCGCATCAGTTTTTCCTATAACAGCAGCAAGCAACTTACCGGTGTCATTACGTCGGACGGCCGCGTCATCAGCTACCAATACGATGGCACGGCGGCTGGCTCTCGCCTGGCCAGCGTGGTCTATCCCGGGGTTGGCGGCCCCGTTACCAGAAGCTACGTCTATGAGAACGCGGCTTTTCCGCAACTGATGACCGGCATCGTTGACGAAAACGGCAACCGCCTGACCACCGTTGTCTACGACAACCAGGGCCGCGCCACCAGCAGCGGTTACGCGCTGGGCTCCAATCTGTACAGCATGAATTACAGCGTGCCCGGTGCGACGGCGGTCACTGACCCGTTGGGCACCGTCCGCACATACAGCTACGGCACCGCCAAAGGCAAGCTGCTGGTCACCGGCGCCGACAAAGCGGGTGACGCCGGCGTCAGTTCCGCAGCCAGCCGCGTGCAGGACGCCAACGGCTTCATGACGCAAGAGACCGATTTTTTGGGCGTGAACACCCTGTTCACCTGGGACACCAACCGGCGGTTGCCGTTGACGGCCACCAAAGCGGCAGGCTTGGCAGAATCTCAAACGACCACCACCCAGTGGCACGCCAGCTTCAGGCAGCCCGTGCTGGTCACCCAAGCCGGGCGGACCACCGCCTACACTTATGATGCGGGCGGCAACCCCCTGACCCGCACGGTGACCGACACCGCTACCGGCGTGGCCCGCACCACCACCTGGACCTACAACGCACTGGGTCTGCCGCTGACGGAAACCGCGCCCAACGGCGACGTCACAAGCACCTACGCTTATTACGGCAGCACGGCAGGCTTCACAGACATCGCGGGCTCAGACCCCCACTTCGACCATGTAAGCCTGCTGCTGCACGCCGATGGCGCCGATGGTTCGACAGCGCTCCCCGGCAACAGCGCCGCCCCCTTGCCGGTGACCGCCGAGGCCGACGCCAAAGTCAGCACCGCGCAAAGCAAATTTGGCGGCGCGTCGCTCAGCGTGGACGGCGTGCGCGACCTGATCTCCATGGCGGCGGAGCCCTCGCTGGCCATGAAGGCCTCCGACTTCACCATCGAGATGTGGATTTACAAGCTGGGCAACAATCCCGACTGGTCAAACCTGTGGGATATAGACGGCGACTTTTATACAGACATCAACATCCAGATCGACCCCAGCGGCAAGCTGAAGGCCCACGGCACCATCGCCGGTACGCAGGACTGGAATGCCTGGCCTTCTCCGGCGGGCCTGCCGGTGGCCAACAACGAGTGGAAGCATATGGCGCTGGTCAGAAACGGCGGCACCGTGACCTTGTACCTTGATGGCGTTGGCACTGTCCTCACCACCACGCTGGGCACCACCGTGCTGCTGGATGCCGGAAAGCGGCACGTCATAGGCGGCCAGGGCCTGGGCCTGAATCGATCTTTTTACGGCTATATCGATGATGTGCGAATCACCAAAGGCGTGGCGCGGTACGCCGCCAATTTCACGCCAGCCACCCAAGCCTTCTCCAACTCAGGGCCAGTGGTAGACCCGGCCTCCGTAGGCCACACGGTCGGTGATCTGCAGAGCGTGACGAATGCCGCAGGGCATGTCACGCAGTTCACCCTGTACGACAGGGCGGGACGGGTGCGGCAGATGGTCGATCCCAGGGGGATCGTCACTGATATGGCTTATACCCCCAGAGGCTGGATCAGCAGTGCGGTGGTGACGCCACCCGGTGGCACTGCACGCGCCACCACTTATACCTATGACAACGCGGGCCAGCTGACGGGTGTGGTGATGCCCGACGCCACAACGATGAGCTACAGCTATGACGCAGCACATCGCTTGATCGGCGTGACGGATGCCAAAGGCAACACCGTCACCTACACCCTGGATGCCATGGGCAACAAGGTTGGCGAGCAGGTCAAGGACCCGCAGGGAAGCCTGCAAAGAAACATCACGCGCGTCTACGACGCACTGAACCGGGTCCAGCAAGTGACGGGAGCGAGCAATTGAATTACGTTGAAGAAAACCGGGGTTGCAAATCGAAGGTGAGCGGGCGAAGGCATGGGTACCGCTTAATTTTGGAGGCACCATGGCCCGTTTTTATCGTGTAGGTGCTGCCATCTTTCTAGTCTGTATGCTGTGCATGACGTGGGCATCCAGGGCCCACGCCTACCCAGCGTCGACCGACCCATCGTCATGCGGTGTTGCGCCTTGCTATCTGTATTGGACCCCGTGGGGCTCCAATGGTCCGACGCCTGCTGCTGCTTGTGCGGCTGAAGCTTCGACTCGTAATGGCCCTGTCGAAGGTCGCGGATGGTTGTGGACCGTCACCGGCTCGAGTGAGACGCTGTGCTCGTTTCATGTAGAGGATTTGCGCGGCTACGGTGCCCATAGCGACGGCACAATGACTGTCACTCGGTCGGAGGTTTCGCCATCGCCGGTCTATATCTGTCCTAATGGTGGCACCTTAAGTGGTTCCAGTTGCATGTGCGTAGCCCCGGAGTCTGAAAACTCTGCACGAACCGGTTGCGAGTTACTCGCATCCCCGCCGGTGATCTTGACTCCTGTGGAACCCGAGCGAAAAGTATGCAATGTATGCCCTTGCCCGCCCGGCACGGCCACAGCTGATGTAGCAGTCCAAACCCCCCGGCCGATCATTCCTGCGACAGGCGAGAAAATCCTGGCGCAACCCGACTATGCAGGGCAAGGCGCAGATGCCTTGAGCTTGGTGAGGCACTTTCGAAGCAACTGGGCCGGTGCAACAGACAGAGGCCTGGCAGTCGATCCCGGACTGACCCGCGCCTGGTCGCATAACCACGCCATCTCCATCAAGCAGGAGGGTGCGGCTGGAACCGCAGGCAGCATCGCCCGTATCATCTTCGGCGACGGCAGCGTGCGCGCCTTTGACTGGGATATAGCGACTACCAGCTGGAGCGCCAGCAACAGCGCCGACAGCCTGACAGCCAACACCACAGGCCTTCTCTATAAAAGCCTGGACGACGACAGCCAGTGGCAATTTGATACCGCAGGCAAGCTGCTCACCGTGACCCAGCGAAACGGCTGGACCACTACCTACACCTACAGTAGCAACAGCACTCCGACCACGATCGCTCCTGTGCCTGGTTTGCTTCTCACCGTGAGCAACCAGTTCGGCCGTACCTTGAGCTTTGTGTACAACGCCAGCAGCCAGCTGACGGGCGTCACCGCCAGCGACGGCCAAGTCACCCGCTACACCTACGACGGCACTACCGTCACCTCACATCTGATCGCTGTCAGCTACCCTGGTGTCTCTGGCGGCACCGTCACCAGGATCTACCACTACGAGAACGCTACTTACACCCAACTGGTCACCGGCATCACCGATGAGCGGGGAATCCGGCTGTCCAATATCGCTTATGACAGCCTGGGCCGCGCCATCAGCAGCGGCTATGCAGGTGGCGCCGATCTGTACGCGGTGAGTTACGCCACTCCTGGTTCAGCCACAGTCACCGACCCGCTCGGCACGCAGCGTACCTACAGCTATGGCACCAATAAAGGCAAGTTGGCTGTCACCGGCGCCGACAAGCCCAGTGGCACGGGCAACAGCTCGGCGGCCAGCCGGGCACAAGACGCCAACGGCTTCATCACTCAGGAGACTGACTTCCTGGGCGTGAACACCATGTACACATGGGACGTCAACCGGCGCCTGCCCCTGACAACAACCAAGGCAGCAGGCCTGCCCGAGGTACAGACCACGACAACACAGTGGCACCCCACCTTCAGGCTTCCCGTGCTGGTAGCTGAAGCGGGAAGAACCACCGCCTATAACTACGACACGCAGGGCAACCAGCTGGGCCAGACCGTGACCGATACGGCGACCAATGTGGCCCGAACGACCAGCTGGACCTATGTCCCCAGTGGAAGCGCACAAGGCCTGGTGGCGACCCAGAGCGCCAATGGCACCGTCCGCCAGACCTATGCCTACTATGGCACTACCAGCTTTAGCGAGGCTGTGTCCAACGGAGATCCCGAGTGGAGCCGCGTCAGCTTGCTGCTCAATGGCATCGGTGCGGCCGACTCACCCATCGTCGACAGCAGCCTGTCGCCCAGGCCCTTGACGATGGTGGGGAATACGCAGATCAGCACGGCCCAGAGCAAATTCGGTAGCAGTTCAATTCTTTTTGACGGTGGAAGTTCCTATGTATCGACACCCGCCTCGGGAGCCTTCCAGTTCGGCGCGGGAAACTTCACCATTGAAAGCTGGGTCTACCAGGCGAACAACACCACAGGCTATGCATCGGGCATTCAAAGCATCGTGGGCCAGTACCAGCTGGGTGTGAATGGGGACGCCAGCTTTGGACTGCTCACCATTGCGGGTCAGCCCCAGGCCGCCTTCTTCGCTGGCAACTCGCTGGTTGCGGTCATCAATGCGCCCAGTGCACAGGCCCTGAACACCTGGAACCATCTCGCCGCGGTACGCAATGGCAACCTGGTGACCTTGTACGTCAATGGCGTCAGTGTTGGCTCCGCGGCGCTGTCCGTCAGCCTGAACGTTTCCTCGCGCAATGTGGCCATCGGCGCCGACTCGATCGGCGCGGGCGGCTGGAACGGTTATCTCGCTGATGTGCGGATCACCAAGGGATTTGCGCGGTACACCGCCAACTTCACGCCGCCGGCACAGGCGTTTCCAAATGCGGCGCCGGTCATTGACCCCAATGCCGTAGGCCACACGGCAGGCGACCTGCAAAGCATCACCAATGCTGTGGGCCATGTGACCCAGTTCACCTTGTACGACAGGGCAGGGCGAGTCAGGCAGATGGTCGATCCCAAAGGAATCGTCACGGACATGAGCTACACCCCCCGAGGCTGGGTCAGCAGCGTAGTGGTGACGCCGCCAGGTGGCGCAGCCCGCACCACCATCTACAGCTACGACAACGCAGGCCAACTGACGGGTGTAGTCATGCCTGACAGCACGACGATGAGCTACAGCTATGACGCAGCACATCGGCTGACCGGTGTGACGGACGCGAAAGGCAACACCGTGAGCTACACCTTGGACGCCATGGGCAACAAGGTTGGCGAACAGGTCAAGGACCCGTCGGGCAACCTGCAAAGAAACATCACGCGCGTCTATGACGCCTTGAACCGGGTTCAGCAAGTCACGGGAGCGGGAAGTTGAAGCGCTGCGGCGAATCTGTAAAAAATGGGGAACAAAAATGATCGTATTAAAAACAGGTGAGTCGATTGTTTTTCGATTAAAGGCCCGTGCTATTTTCTGGTTCTTTGTCGGAATGCTTTGTATCTCCAAGGTTTATGCTTTTCCGATGCCCTCCCCCACGGAGTATTTGTATGGATCCACGGGCGTTGATACTGGGCCGTACCGTACACCGGCGTTAGCGGGATGTGCTGCGTGGGCTGATGTTTTCAACTCGCATCACTCCGAACAAGTCACTGTGTCACCCATCGGGATTTCATCGGACTATCACTGCCTTTATTCATATATCTACACTCTTTCAGGTCAGGCCGGCAATGATGGGGACCTCGCACCGAGCATGCGTTTGGGCCAGGCCGTCTGCCCTGTCGGTTCGTCGCCCGGAGGTGATGGTTGCATCTGCGCGGCTCCGCAGATAGAAAACTCCACACACACGGGTTGCGATTTACTCTCTCCACCGGCCATCCCAATCCCTCTTGAATCAAGCAAGCCGAGGGTATGCAATATATGCCCGTGCCCGCCCGGAACGGTCAAAGTTGACGGAGAGCAAACTGCCAAGCCGATCATTCCGGCGACGGGCGAAGAGGTGCTGGCACAAACCGACTACACAGGGCAAGGCGCAGACGCCCTGAGCCTGGTTCGGCACTTCCGAAGCAGCTGGGCCGGTGCAACAGACAGGGGCCTGGCAGTCGATCCCGGACTGACCCGCGCCTGGTCGCACAACCACGCCATCTCCATCAAGCAAGATGGCATGGCCGGCACCGCAGGCAACATCGCCCGCGTCATCTTCGGCGACGGCAGCGTACGCGCCTTTGACTGGGATGTGGCGACCACCAGCTGGAACGCCAGCAACAGCGCCGACAGCCTGACCGCTAACAACACAGGCCTTCTCTATAAACGCCTGGACGACGACAGCCAGTGGCAGTTCGATACGGCAGGCAGGTTGCTCACCGTGAACCAGCGCAACGGTTGGATCAACAGCTACACCTACAGCACCGCCAGCACACCTGCCAATGTTGCCCCCGTGCCCGGCCTGCTCATCACGGTCAGAAACCAGTTTGGCCGCACCTTGAGCTTTGTGTACAACGCCAACAATCAGCTGACAAGCGTCACCGCCAGCGACGGCCAGGTCACCAGTTATACCTACGACGGCACCACTGTCACCTCACACCTGACCGCTGTCAGCTACCCTGGTAGCTCCGGCATCGTCACCCGCATCTACCACTACGAGAACGCTGCTTACCCCCAACTGGTTACCGGCATCACCGACGAGCGGGGAATCCGGCTGTCCAACATCGCCTACGACAGCCTGGGCCGCGCCATCAGCAGCGGCCATGCAGGTGGCGTCGATCTGTACACGGTGAGTTACGCCACCCCCGGCTCGGCCACGGTCACCGATCCGCTGGGTACCCAGCGCACCTACAACTACAGCACCAACAAAGGCAAGCTCGCCGTCACCGGCGCAGACAAGCCCAGCGGAACAGGCGCCCCATCCGCGGCTAGCCGGGTGCAAGACGCCAACGGTTTCGTCACGCAGGAGACCGACTTCCTGGGTGTGAACACCATGTACACCTGGGACATCAACCGGCGCCTGCCGTTGACAACGACCAGGGCAGCAGGCCTGTCTGAAGTGCAGACCACGGCAACGCAGTGGCACCCCACCTTCAAGCTGCCCGTGCTGGTGACCGAGGCTGGAAGAACTACGGCCTACACCTACGACACGCAAGGCAACAAACTCAGTCAGACCGTCACCGACACGGCCACCAATGTGGCGCGAACCACCAGCTGGACGTACAACCCGCAAGGCCTGCTGGCTACCGAGACCACCAACGGCATCGTCACCCAGACCTACGCTTACTACAGCACCACCAGCTTCAGCGGCACGGCGCCCAACGAGGTGGGCTATACGGTAGGAGATCTGCAGAGCATCACGAATGCGATGGGGCACGTCATGCAGTTCACCCTCTACGACAAGGCAGGGCGAGTCAGGCAAAGCGTCGACCCGCGAGGTGTGGTGACCGACACGATGTACACGCCGCGCGGCTGGATCAGCCGCACCAGCGTCACGCCGCCGGGCGGCACCGCCCGAACCACGAACTACAAATACGACAACGCAGGCCAGCTAACGGGTGTAGCCACGCCCGATGGCGCCACCATGGGCTACAGCTACGACGCCGCTCACCGGCTAAAGGGTGTGACGGACGCCAAAGGCAACACCGTCGCCTACACCCTGGATGCCATGGGCAACAAGGTCGGCGAGCAGGTCAGGGATCCCGCGGGCAACCTGCAAAGAAACATCACGCGTGTTTATGACACCTTGAACCGCGTCCAGCAAGTTACGGGAGCGAGCAATTGAATAGCATCGAAGAAAACCATGGATACATACCGGCGGCAAGTCGGGTGGCGGCAATAAGGAACGGATGCGGGCAGTTTTTTCATGCGCTCTTGCGATTAATGAATAGGCGCCCTGTCAACCACTCGCCGCTAGCGGTCTTATCGCTTTTGGTCATTGCCCTCGTGCTGGCGTTGGTCTGGACGCCTGCACGTGCGTTTTCGCCTACCTCCCAGCTTGTACCGCCCGCCGACCTCGCGGAATGGACCGCTTATCAGATGCCAAACTGTGATCCGCCGATAACTGGCGATCCGTACAAAACCACTTGCACTGGGCCGATGCAGGGTTCCGGCGCGTATTCGGGTGGGTATGTGATCATGCGTACCAGTATTTTTGGTACCGATGTCTATGCCTACTACCCCGCTACGGAGGTACTAACTTGCCCTTTAAGCGCTGATCTTGTGGGTGGGCAATGTGTCTGTAAGCCTCCTTCGATGGAGAACACCGCTCAGACGGCTTGCAATTTACCGTCTCCGCCGGCGGTCCCAAACCCGCCGGTGACAAGCGCATCGGAATCAAGCAAGCCAAAGGTATGCAATATATGCCCGTGCCCGACCGGAACGGTCAAAGTTGACGGAGAACAAACCCCCAAGCCGATCATTCCGGCGACAGGCGAAGAGGTTCTGGCGCAAGCCGACTACACAGGACAAGGTGCAGACGCCCTGAGCCTGGTGCGGTACTACCGGAGCAGCTGGGCCGGCAACACAGACAGGGCCCTGGCAGTCGATCCCGGGCTGACCCGCGCCTGGTCGCATAACCACGCCGTGTCCATCAAGCAAGAAGGCACTGCAGGCACAGCCAACAGCGTCGCCCGCGTCATCTCTGGCGACGGCAACGTACGCACCTTTGGCTGGAATGTCACCAGCAGCAGCTGGGATGCCGGCAACAGCGCCGACACACTAACGGTTAACACCACAGGCCTTCTCTATAAACGCCTGGACGACGACAGCCTGTGGCAGTTTGATACGGCAGGCAAGCTGCTCACCGTGACCCAGCGCAACGGCTGGGTTAATACTTATACCTACAGCACCGGCAGCAGCGCTATTGTCCCTGCGGCCAATCTGCTGGTCTCGGTCAGCAACCAGTTCGGCCGCAGCTTGAACTTTGCCTATAACGGCGTCAGCCAGCTGGTGCGTGTGACCGCCAGCGACGGCCAGGTCACCAGCTACACCTACGACGGCGCCACCGTCATCTCGCACCTGACCAGTGTCAGCTACCCGAGCCTTGCCAGCGGTACCGTCACCCGCAGCTACCACTACGAGAATCCCACCTACACCCAGATGGTCACCGGCATCACCGACGAGCGAGGAATCCGGCTGGCAAACATCGCTTACGACAGCCAGGGCCGCGCCATCAGCAGTGGCTATGCCAGCGGCGCCGATCTGTACACAGTGAGCTACGCAACCGGCGCAGCTACGGTCACCGACCCCCTGGGCACGCAGCGCACTTACAACTACAGCACCAACAAAGGCCAGCTCGCCGTCACCGGCGCCGACAAACCCAGTGGAACAGGCGCCCCGTCCGCCGCCAGCCGGGTACAAGACGCCGACGGTTTCATCACTCAGGAGACCGACTTCCTGGGTGTGAACAGCATGTACACCTGGGACATCAACCGGCGCCTGCCTTTGAGCACCACCAAGGCGGCTGGCCTGTCCGAAGTGCAGACCACGACCACTCAGTGGCATCCCGCATTCAGGCTGCCGGTGCTTGTGACCGAAGCGGGAAGAACCACCGCCTATACCTACGACACACAAGGCAACCCACTGAGCCAGACCGTCACTGACACGGCCACCAATGTGGCCCGTACCGTTGGTTGGAGCTATGTCCCCAGTGGAGGTGCACGGGGCCTGGTGGCCACCCAGAGCGCTAACGGCGTTGTTCGCCAGACCTACGCCTATTACGGCGCCACCAGCTTCAGCGGCACCGAAAGCAACATCGATCCAGAGCTAAGTCACGTCAGCCTGCTGCTAAACGGCATCGGTATTCCTGGCTCGATCATCGTAGACAGCAGTCCGTCGCCCAAGCCATTGACGAGACTGGGTAACGCGCAAATCAGTGCAGCCCAGAGCAAGTTTGGCTACAGCTCTCTTTACTTTGATGGAAACAGATCGTCCGTGAGCACTCCACCATCAGCGGAGTTCCAGTTTGGCTCCGGGGATTTCACGGTTGAAGCCTGGGTGTACCAGACAAACCGCAATACGGGGACATATTGGGCCTACCAACAGGTTGTGGGGCAGTACCAGGCGGCCGCGAACTCAGACGTCAGCTTCGTGCTGCTCGCTGCTGACGGGTATCCTCGAGTCGCCTTCTGGTCGGGTAACGCAGTGGCGGCGGACATCGACGCGGTAAATCCCTTGCCCTTGAACACCTGGGCTCATCTGGCCGCGGTGCGCAGTGGCAATCTGGTGACCCTTTACGTCAATGGCGTGAGCGCCGGCTCCGCAACCTTGACTGCCAGTCTCGACGTTTCTACGCGGAACCTCACGGTAGGTGCGGACATTGATCGGCGAATAGCTTGGAGTGGCTACCTCTCTGATCTGCGGATCACCAAAGGCGTGGCGCGGTACACCGCGAACTTTACGCCACCGGTGAAGGCATTTTCTGATACGACACCGGTTATTGACCCGAATGCTCTTGGCCACACGGCAGGCGACCTGCAAAGCATCACCAATGCAGCAGGCCACCTGACGCAATTCACGCTTTACGACAGAGCGGGGCGTGTGCGGCAGATGGCCGATCCCAATGGAATCGTCACCGACATCGTCTACACACCGCGCGGCTGGGTGAGCAGCACCAGCGTCACGCCGCCGGACGGCACGGCCAGAACCACTACCTATAGCTACGACAACGCTGACCAGTTGATCGGCGTGGCGATGCCTGATGCCACCACCATGAGCTACAGCTACGACGCCGCACACCGCCTGACCGGCGTGACGGATGCGAAGGGCAACTCGGTGAGCTACACGCTCGACGCCATGGGCAACAAAGTCGGCGAGCAGGTCAGGGACCCCGCGGGCAACCTGCAGAGAAACATCACGCGCGTCTACGACGCCCTGAACCGGGTCCAGCAAGTCACGGGAGCGAGCAATTGAAAACCACCACCATCACCATTAATCAACCAGGAGGAGTCAGCATGAGCAGCCCAAGCCCCACCCGAGCCTTCACCGCGTGGCTAAGCCGCATGGTGCTGCTCATCGCCATGGCCCCGGCCATGGTCCTTGCCGCCACCCCGACGACCACGGCGCTGTCTAGCAGCGCCGGTACCGCTCCCGTCGGGCAGAGCGTTACGCTGACTGCTACCGTGACTGGTGCCAGCCCGACGGGTACTGTCACCTTCAAGGACGGCGCTGCCACTGTTGGTAGCAGCGCCTTGACTGGTGGTGTGGCAACACTCGCCACCTCCAGCCTGGCCCTGGGCAGTCATAGCCTGAGCGCTGAGTACGCAGGCGACACCAACAACAACCCTTCGACTTCAGCTGGCGTCACTGTCGCCATCAACGCCGGCACCCTGACCTGGCAGTACGGCTACGACGCCATGGGCAGGCCCACCACGGTGCTCGATCCCAATGGCCTGGCCAGCTACACCTACTACGACAGCCTGGGCCGTCCCATCCAGACCCAGCAGCCGGCCAACATCGGCAGCGCTACGCCGACCACCATCAGCCTGGCCTATAACGCCAATGACCGCCTGACCCAGGTCACCGACCCGCGCAACCTGGCCACGACCTACAACCCTAACGGACTGGGCGATGTGACGGCCCAGACCAGCCCTGACACGGGAGCGAGCCAGTACACCTACGACGCCAAAGGCAATGTCCTCACCAAAACCGATGCCCGCGGCAAGCTGAGCCAGTACACCTATGACAACATTGACCGCATCAAAACCATCAACTATCCCACGGGTACAGGGAGCGCCTTTGAATACGACGGCGGTACAACTCCTATCCCAGGTGCTGTAGGTGAACTCACCAAGATCACCGATGCGAGCGGCCAGACCGTCTATACCTACGACAGCATGAGCCGCAAGACATCCAAGGTCCAGACCACGGGCAGCAAAACCTTTACCGTTGGCTACACCTGGGGTGACAGTGGAAGCGCATTGGACAAACTGACCGCCATTACCTATCCGAGCGGAATCCGGGTCAACTACAGCTACGACAGCTACGGCGATGTTTCCGGCATCACCGTGAACCCGCCGAATGCCAATGGTGCAGGCACCAACACGGGCAGCACCTTGCCGATGCTGAGCGCCATTACCCGCAATGCCGAAAGCAAACTCACAGGCTGGACCTGGGCCAGCACCAAGACCCAGGCGATCAGCTACGACGCTAACGGGCAGGTCAGTGCTTACAACCTGGGCGACCCGACAACAACCGGCATCCTGCGCACCATAGTCCGCGATAGTGCAGGGCGCATTACCGGTTACACGCACACCAGCAACGGAACCCCCGTTTCCACCCTGGACCAGAGCTTTAGTTATGACAACCTGAACCGCCTGATCAGTGCGACGCTGGGCAGCACAGCGATTCAGTACAGCTATGACCCCACGGGCAACCGCACAGCGAGAGTCTTGAGTGGAGCGAGCTACCCCAACACCATCTCGGCCACTAGCAACAAGCTAGACCAGACCCAGGATGTGGGCGGTGCGGCCACTGTGGTGCATGACGCGGCCGGTAGTATCACGGGTGATGGGGCCAATGCCTATACCTACAGTGATCGGGGACGTCTGGCGACCATGACGAATGCCGGCGGCGCGGTCACTTACGGCTACAACGCGCTGGAGCTTCGGGTCGGAAAAACCGGACCGACGGCGCTGGTGCCCACGGGCGCTATCTACTATGTCTATGATGAGGCGGGCAAGCTGCTCGGGGAATACGACTCAAACGGAACGCCGCTGTATGAAACCATCTACTTTGGCCTGCCGGTTGGGGTGGTCAAGCAGACGGGAACCGCCGCGGCCAGCGACATCGCGATCAGCTTGTATAACGTCTCGACCGACCAATTGGGGGCGGCGCGCATCATCACGCGGCAAAGCGATGAGATGACGGTGTGGAGATGGGATACGGCTGAGCCCTTTGGCGCGACGGCGCCGGACCAGAATCCGAGCAGTCTCGGGATATTCAGCTTTAACCAACGTCTCCCGGGCCAGGTGTTTGATGCCGAGAGTGGGCTGTTCCAGAACTGGTACCGGGAATACAACCCCCGCATCGGTCGGTATATGCAGTCCGATCCGATTGGGTTGCGCGGCGGGATCAATACTTATGCCTATGTGGGAGGGGATCCTCTTTCGTACGCGGATCCTTCGGGACGTTGCCCATGGTGTGGAGCAATTTGGGAGGGGGTGGTATTGACATGGGAAACCGGAGTTCTGGTTTATAACGCTTATAGAAGAATAGTTCCCAAGTGGATACGTTACCCATTGCTCGCCAAAGACGCCCAAACGGCTTATAGGTGGTGGGAGAAGCATCAATCGAAACCGGATCAATGCCCCTCCTCGGATTATCAAAGCGGCGGCGGTGGCGATTTTGGCGGTGGCGGCGCTACAGCGGATTGGTCTGACCCTACGACCAAGAATTCTCCTGGCTCAGACAAAGATGACAAATTTGTAGACGACTTTGTTCGCGATCAAATTAGGGACGAGATCTTGCATGAGTTGGAAAAACGGCGTAAGAAGAAAAACACCGGGCATTAGGCTATTGGGTATGAGCCTTGACGATTAGATATACGAAAAATGCCGCGACCAAGAGGCAGACAACCGTAAGCGAGAAACTGATCAGAAGAAGTATTTTTGCTATCAGCGCTTTGCCTCGTCCCATTTGTCGCCAAGCATTTTTCGTTGTGGCTCGGTATCTGGAGGAAAAAATGAATCGCCAACCAGCAACTCCTTCGAGTACCAGCTCGATTAGTGTCAAGCCATCAAGAAAAATGGTAATGAGAGGCAGCATGAGTCAACTCCTGAAGTTCTGCATCTTTGCACAACTGAAGAACTTGTACGAGGCACCTTAGGTGGATAAAGAGATATGAGTGTTGAGTCCCACGTCGATGTGCCCCGCTTTTTTCGCAGCAGCTTGACCTTATCAAAAACCTGAAATGTGGATGTCCAGCCCTGCGCAAGGGTGTCACCAATGGCTCCGCATCCAATGGGAAAACGGATCAACCCAGCACGAAAATCCACAGTTCTCGAGTTATCTTCTGGAGCACGGTGGCCTATTTTGGTTATTCGTTTTTCTTTGGCCGGATCGTTTCGGGCGCATATCCTGCTGGTGACGGCAAGAGCTTTGAAACCTTGTTCTTGGGGCTTCTTGCCGGCCCCAGCCTCGGACTCGGCAGAGGGCATGGTGCGGAATTCTGGATCTTCGCAATCATGGTTTGCCTTCCTCTCCTTTGGGGCTCCCTCCTGTTGAAGTCACTGCCGCTATGGGTGGCGTGTTCGGGGTTGTCGACAACGATATGGTGCGGACTGGGCGCATTCATGTGTTGCTAACAGCCATTTGCAATAGGTGAACGCATTGAGATCATGGATGGCTCGGGCGCATGTCACTTCTCAATTCACCGAAGCCACAAACACCCACTCCGCATAAGTCTCTTTGTCCTGGAAATCCCGGTACTGGATCGGGAATTCCCTTTTCTTGAACGCGCTTTGCGTCGAGCGGCTGTGCACACCCAGAATGCCGCCGGCGCCTTGCATCAGCACCCAGTCGGCTTCGCCCGTCATGGGGTCGGGGTAGAGGCGGCGCAGGTGCCGCACCGGCATGGGGAATCGTTTGTCCTCCAGCAGGTCGTCGAGTGAGCGCGGCAGGGACTGGCTTTTGCCGGATGGCACGCTGCTGTAATAAGACTTGATGGCGCGGCGGTACTGGTCGCCTACGAAGAGCAGCTCTGTCTCTTTGGCGCGCTGGCTGTGGGTGCGTTGCAGTTCGACCATGGCCGATGCGCCCAGGGTGGTGAGCAGCAGAAAAATCAAGACCGCGAGCAGCACCAGGCCTGACTGCATGGCCAAAGGCTTGTGCGGGCGGCTGGCTTTTATCATGGCTTGAATGAGCCTCGTCACCAGGCGCTG
Organism: Polaromonas sp. P1_F2; assembly: GCF_056405735.1. Classification (NCBI taxonomy): domain Bacteria; kingdom Pseudomonadati; phylum Pseudomonadota; class Betaproteobacteria; order Burkholderiales; family Comamonadaceae; genus Polaromonas; species Polaromonas sp. P1_F2. The sequence continues at coordinate 572,166 of NZ_JBFUBN010000002.1, forward strand.
TAAGCCGAGCCGTCCAGAGCGCGCTTGGCGGACTTCGAGGAGACGTCAAACACATCGGTGCCCGGTTGCGGCGCATCGGCGCTGCTGCTGTAGGCGCGGGTGTTCCAGGTCTGCCCATCCGCTAGCGCAGGGTCTTCAGCGAAGGGGTCGCGCGGAATCCTGCGCAGCAGCACAAAGGGCTGGGCTGAAAAACCAAAGGCGGCGGAGCGCGGGACGCCGGTGACCAGGACCTCGAGCGACGGCGGGTAGCCCGAGGCGCCTACGCCCTTGTCGATGACACCCGCGTCGGAGGCCGCTTTGTAGCTGTCGAGTGCCTGGCGTATGACACGCAGGCCTTGCTTGAGCTCGGCTTCCTTGGCGCGTGTCTGCACCACCTGGGTCAGGGGCAGGGCCACCATGGCGAGCAGGCCGACGATGGCCAGCGAGACCAGCAGCTCGATCAGCGTGAAGCCGCGCTGCGCCGGCTGTTTCATGGTGCGGTGCTTTCCGTGGCCGGTGCCGGCGATGGGCTCGGCGCATTGGGCGCGCGCACATCGTAAATGCCGGGTTCGGCGCTGTTCGGGAAGGGCAGGGTCTCCCAGGCCCTTGAGCCGGACACCGGGTCCAGCGGGATCTCGCGCAGGTAGCGTTTGTCGACCACCTCCTGCAATTGAGCCGGGTACTTGCCCTGGTCGGCGCGGAACTTGTCGATGGCGTCGCGCAGGGTGGCGAGGTTTTGCGCCTGGACTTTTTCCTTGCCGCCGTCGAGTGCCTTGAAGTAGCGCGGCGTGGCCAGCGTCAGCAGCAACGCGAGGATGGAGAACACCACCAGCAGTTCGATCAGGGTGAAGCCCGCCGCGCGCGAGGGGCCGGCGGCCGTTCGCATATTCATCAGGCGGAAGCTGGGGAGAGGACTCACATCGCCTCTTGTCAACGCTTGATCATGGGCGGAGGGGCCGGCAGGCCGCCGCCGCTCAGCGGCATGGCGGGTGCCGGCTGCGGAAGTGGCTGCGGCACGGACGGCGCGGATGGTGGAACTCCAGGCGCTCCAGGAGCCCCCGGTGCCTGCGGCGCCGGCGAGATGCCGCTGGCGGGCGCGGCGGTAGCGGCAGGCCGGCCGCCCAGCCCGCCAGGCAGGCTCAGGCCGCCCACGGGATCGCCGAGGATCTGCCGGTCGCGCAAGGTGAGCGCCGTGCCCGAGAACACACTGGCGCGGTCCAGGCCGAGGTTGGCGTAGTTGCGCACGATGCGTGGCGTGATCGCCAGCACGATCTCGGAGCGGGACTTGTTGCTGCCCGAATTGCCGAACAGGCGCCCGACCACGGGCAAATGTCCCAGGCCCGGAATCTTGTCGGCGGTGTTGCGCTCTTCATCGGTGATCAGGCCGCCCAGGACCTGGGTCTCGCCGTCGGCCAGGCGCAGAAAGGTGCTGGCGTTGCGTGTGCCTATCTGGTACGAGCGGCTGCCCTGCGCGTCGGTGAACTCCCGCGCGATGTTGCTGACTTCGAGGTTGATCTTGATGCCCACGTCGTTGCTGGCGTAGACCTGCGGCTCGAACTCGAGCTTGAGGCCCACGTCCTGGTAGGTGATGGTGCCGGTGACGACCGAGGAGCCGCCGTTGACCGGCGTGACGTTGTTGATGATGGTGGGCACGCGGTCGCCGATCATGATCTTGGCTTTTTCGCGGTTGCGCGCGCGTATGCGCGGGCTGGCCAGGATGCGGGTCTCGGTGTCCTGCAGCTTGAAGTTGAGGGTGCCGGCGATAGGCGTGACGGTGAGGCCGCCCACGCCCAGCTGCCTGAGCTGCGCGATGGTGAGGTTGCTGACGGTGCCGCCCGGCGTGGTGGCGCCGGCGCTGGGCGTGCTGATGGTGATGGCATTGGGCGGGGAAACGCCGAGGTTGCTGTTGCGGCCTTCGGAGATTTCCAGCACCTCCACTTCGAGCATGACTTCCGGGTCGGGCTCGTCGTGCAGGGCGATCAGTTTTTCGGCGATGCGCAGGGTCTCGGGTGTGTCGCGTATGACCAGCAGGCCGCTGCGCTCGTCGGCCGAGACGTCCTTGAGCTTGAGCATGGTCTTGAGCATGCCGGCCAGGTACTTGAGGTCGCTGTTGGTGACACGGAAGGAGCGCACCGTCAGCTCCTGGTACTCCGACTGCTTGGCCGCCGTGGCCGCGTACACCATCAGGGTGTTGCTGTTGACGATGCGTTTTTCGAGCTGGTTCTGCATCAGGATCAGGTCGATCGCATCCTCAACCGCCACGTCTTTCACAAAAATCGTGACCCGGACGTCGCTCTTGACCTCGCGGTCCAGCAGGATGTTCAGGCCCGTGGATTTCGACAGAGCTTCAAACACGGTGCGCATGGTGGCATCGCGGAACTGCAGCGTCACCGGCGAACCCATGACAGACTTGGCCTCCCTGAAGCGGTCGCGTTCAAGGTCGGCTACGGCCCTCGCGTCGAGGACGGCTTTCCGGAGCTGCGCCGCCTGCTTGTTGCCGGGCTGGTCGGCCAGCACCCGCGCCGCGCGTTCGCCGGCCGCTTCGAGCTTGCCTTCCTTGAGGTAGCGTTCGCCTTCGGCCAGCAACTGGTCGTTGCGCACGTCCTGGTCCAGCGCCTTCAGGGATGCCGCGGCCCGGGCATTGCTTGGGCTCAGGGCCAGCGCCCGGCCGTAGAGGTCGCGCGCGCCGGCGATGTCTCCGCTGGCGCGCACCAGGTCGCCCTGCTTGACGAAGGCGTCGGCATGCTTGTCGCGCTGCACCAGGTAGTCGATCTTGTAGTACTGGTTGGCCTCGTCGAGCTCCGTCGCTTTTTTCAGCGAGGCGACGCCGGCGTCGACGTTCCCCTCGCCGATCTGGCCCATGCCGTCGTTGTGGTAGCGCGCACCGGCGCAGGCCGTCAGCAGCAAACAGGCCACCACACTGGACGCGATGGGTGTCATGCGCCTGCGTTCTTCAATACGCCCTGTGTTGCCGCCACTTCCGGAGAGCCCGGCATTTCGCTTGAGTGTTTTCATCGTGGAGTGTCCAGAAGTAGAAGCGACTGTTTTTGGCCCAGGGGGAGGTAGGTGAACACCACGCGCTCGCTCGTGATCTCGTCGACGCGGTAGCTGCCGGCGACGGTGTCGCCTTTTTGGATGACGGTCAGGTTGTCGCCGTGCTGGATAAAGGCTTGCTGCTGGCCGTTGCCGATCTTCTTGCCCTGGATCGCGCCCACCGCGGTAAAGGGCAGCGGCGGCGCCGTGGGCGGCGGCGGCGGTGGCGGCTCGGCGGCCACGGCCGGTGGTGGCGGCTTGCGGGGTTTGGCGGGCGCGGGCGGCGGCATGGGTGGGGCCACCACCTGGGGCGGCGGCACAAACTCGGGCGCCAGCGGGCCGAAGGGGTCGCGCACCACCATCTTGTTCATGCGCAGGCTGGGGCTGTTCATCGCGACCTCAAGGCGCTGGGGTGCTGCATCGGCAAGCAGTGTTGTCGTGGCGGCCTGCGCTGGGGCGATCGCCGCCGTTCGCTGGCGCGGCGCCGCTGCCAGGTCCAGGTCCTCGTCGCCGCCCGGCCACTTGCCCTGCATGGCGGCCGCCAGCACAAAACTGGCCAGACCGGCCGCGACCAGGACGGCGGCCTTCTTCCAGCCGCCCTGCGCGGTACCGGCTTTCGAGGGGCCGGCGCTCACGGCATGCCTTTCGTGCCGCCCGGCTCGGGGGTACTGGCCGGCCGTCTTGGCGCCGCGGGCCGCGCGCCCTGGGCCTGCTCCGCGCGCGGGGCATACACCAGCGCGAGCTTGAGGAAGACCTGGTGCTTGACGGCCGTGCCGTCCTTGCGTTCTATGCGCAGCTCCTGCACCGCCGCATGCGGCATGGCGTTGAGCACGCTCGCCAGGAACTCCTTGAGCGCGCCGTAGTTTTCGTTGATGCGCAGGTCCACCAGGCGCGTGTCCAGGCCCAGCGCCGTGGGGTCCGCGTCGCGGTAGTCGCCGCTGGCCAGCACAATGCCCTGGCTTTTCGCGATGTCAAAAATCTGCGCCAGGTCGGCCGTGTAGTCGGTCGAAGGCGGGAAGATGACAGGTATGCCGCGCGGTGCGTTCGCGGCGGGCCTGGGGCTGGTTTTCTGGGCCTGCCGCAACTCCAACTGCAGCTTGTTCTTCTGCAGGCGCAACTGGTGGGAAAGGCCCAGTAGCAGGGCGCCCACCAGCACCAGCCCGGCGCCGCACAGCACGGGCCAGCCCAGGGCGCGCAGCGGCTCCAGGCCCGCGCCGCTGCGAAGCCGGTCAAGCGAGCTGGTGATGAACGCGGGGCTGCGCATCATGGCGTGGGTGCCTTGGTAATGCCCGGCTTCAGCACGGGGGCCGAGACTTCAACTGGCATCAGCGGGCTGAGGGCGGCCGGTGCGCCGGCGGGCGGCTCTTTCGCGAGGAACACGCCTTCGTTCAAGCGGTTCCAGCCCGCCGTCAGCCGGAAGCGGAAGGTGGCCGGGTTGCTGCGCTCGTCGAGCTGGTGGCTCACGATGCGCACGTCCGAGAAACCGCTGACGCTGCCGAGCGCCTCGGTGTAGGCCAGCATGGACGGGTAGTTCGAGGCCATCAGGGTCAGCTCTATCTTGCGGCTGGCCGGGTTGGCGGTGTTGGGCACCATGGACAGCAGGGTCACGCGCCCTTCGACCGTGTCGGCGGCGGCTTCCAGGGCCTCGAACATCAGCGACCACGGCGTTTGCAGCAAGGCTTCGAGCTGGCGCCTGGCCCTGATTTTTTCGAGCATGGCGGGGTTGTTCTCGGCCTGCCGCATTTGTTCGCTCAGCGCGTTCTGCTGCTTCGAGATCTTCGCCTGCTGCGAGCGAACGCCCTCCAGCAGCGCGCCGGCCCGCGACGTCATGTAGAGGCCGGCCAGCGCGATACAGGCGCCCGCGGCCAGGATGGCCCAGCTCAGCGGGCGGTAGCGCGCCGCGCCCGGCGCGAATTCAAAAGGGCTCTCGACCAGGCGCCGGCTCATGCTGCAAGCTCCGTGGCGGCGGGCCAGGCACAGGGGATGACCTGCTCATCAAGGCCCGCACCCGAGGCGATCAGGAAGCGGTCCAGCGCGGGCTGCAGCCAGGGGTCGCTGTTGCTTGATAGCGCCGGCGTGGCCATGCGCCAGGCATTCACGGCGCTGCCGTTCACCAGGCGCACAAAACTCAGCGCCGCATGCCGGCGGCCCGAGGCCTCAAGCTCCGTCCACACCAGCGTGCGCGCATCGCGCCGGCGCCGGCTTTGTTCGAGTTCGCTGTCCAGCCTTTCCACCAGGGCCGGCTGGCAGCTCGCGAGCTTCATGCGCTGGGCCTGGGCCAGCGCCTGCAGGCCGGCGACCAGGGCCGATTCGAAGGTGACCACGCACACATGGGCCTGGTCGACCTGGATGCGCCAGCGCACTTCATGCCCCGCCGCCTCCATGCCCAGCGCCTCCTGCGAGAGCGCCCTCGCCACGGTTCGCAGTTGCGATTCGGAGCGCGCCGAAGGTGAAGAAAAATCCATGGGCGCGATGCCGAGGTAGGAAGTGCCCACCCCCGTGCGCACCACAAGGCGGCAGCCATCCAGCGGCGCCGGGTGGCGCGCGCGCAGCGCCTGCAGGGCAAGCGCGGCGGCTTCGAGCAGGGCGTTAAGGGTATCGGCGCGCGTCGCACCAGGAATCCAGTTTGCCGTTTCGGTGAACGTGGCGGCCTGTGCCTGCTCAAGCGGCTTGCGCCTTGCTTGCAAGCTGCGCATCACGCGGCTGCCCCAGCCGGGCGCGGCCGGCTTGAGCGTCGCCTGCAGGTGGGCGGCGCCTATGTCGAGATGAACCATGGATTTCATGGCTGGCGATCAGGCATGGGAAGCCTCCGTGGGTTGCGTGGCCTGCAGGTTCTCGCGGGGGGTGACGCGGTTGATCTCTTCCACGGTGGTCTGGCCCCCCATGGCCAGTGACACGGCCGAGTCGCGCAAGCTCATGAAGCCCTTGCCGCGCGCAACCTGCTTGATCTGCGAGATGGGTGCCTGCCGCACCAGCAGGTCGCGGATGTCGTCGTCCATCTCCAGCGTTTCGGCAATCGCCAGGCGCCCTTTGTAGCCGGTGCCGCGGCAATGCGCGCAGCCCACGGCCTGCATGAACTTCGCCTGTCCCAGGTCCAGGCGCTCCGCGGGGATGCCCAGCCGCACCAGCTGTTCGGCCGTCATGCCGGCGGGCACCGCGCAATGCGCGCACACCGCGCGCAGCAGGCGCTGGGCGACGATGCCGGTCAGGGCCGACACCAGGCTGTAGCTGTCAACGTTCATGTTCTTGAAGCGGCCGATCACGTCGAACACATTGTTGGCGTGCACGGTGGTGAACACCTGGTGGCCGGTCAGCGCGGCCTGCACGGCGATCTGCGCCGTCTCGGCGTCGCGTATCTCGCCGACCATGATCTTGTCCGGGTCGTGGCGCAGCACCGAGCGCAGCCCGCGCGCGAAGGTCAGGCCTTTTTTCTCATTGACGGGAATCTGCAGCACGCCCTTGAGCTGGTATTCGATCGGGTCTTCAATCGTGATGATCTTGTCCAGGCCGGTGTTGATCTCGGAGATGGCCGCGTACAGGGTGGTGGTTTTGCCGCTGCCCGTGGGGCCGGTCACCAGCAGCAGGCCGTAGGGCAGGCCCGAGGCCTGGCGGATAAAGTCCTTGGCGCTTTGCGCGAAGCTCAGCGTGTCCAGGCTCAGCGTCTGGAACTGGCCGGTCAGGTGCTTGCGGTCCAGCACGCGCAGCACGGCGTCCTCGCCGAACAGGTTGGGCATGATGGAAACGCGGAAGTCGATCTCGCGCCGCTCGACACGGACCTTGAAGCGGCCGTCCTGCGGCGTGCGCCGCTCGGAGATGTCGAGCTCGGACAGCACCTTGATGCGCGAGATCGCCTGGTGCCCCATCTCGGCGCTGTCGATGCGTTTGACGTTTTCCAGCACGCCGTCGATGCGGTACTTGACGTGCAGGCCGACCGGCTGGGTCTCAAAGTGGATGTCGGAGGCGCCCATCTTGAGCGCGTCGTACAAAATCGAATCGACCAGGCGCACCAGCGGGTTGGCCGTGGTCTCTATGCCCGCGATGGACAGGGACACGACGGAGGCATCGACGGATTCCTCTCGCACCAGGCCGCCGGCTTCTTCTTCCGCGGCGCTGCCCATGGCCATCAGATTGCGCTCGGCATGCGCCAGCCAGGCCTGCACGTCCTCGACCAGCGCCAGCCCGCGCACCACCTCGTCGGCGCCGGTGCCGCCCAGGCGCAGGTCTATCCACTCCTGGCCCTTGAGGTCCAGCGGGTCGCTGACCACGACGGTGCGCAGTCTGGCGCCGGAGGGGCCGGTGGACCAGCCGCCCAGGCAGCCGCGCGCCTGGCAGTCGGCGAAGGAGATCAGGTCGAAGTCCGGTGTGATGCCTTGCAGGTCTTCCGTGGCCATGGCGCGCAGGCCCAGCGCGGCCGCGACATCCGCCAGCACGCGCCCAGCCTCAAGCCCGCTTTGCTGCACCATCCACTGCAGGCGCGAACCCACGGTCGCCGCCAGCACGGCTTGCTGCATCAGCGCGCGGCCAACCTGGCCGGCGGCCGGCGCTGCAAGAGGCGTAAGGGGCGCAAGAGGCGCAAGGGGGAGGGGGGCGTTCATGGAGGAAGCAGCGCGAAGCTCAGTTCAGGCTGGATGCCAGGTCGAAGATGGGCAGGTACATGAGGACCACGATGGCCCCAATGACGGTGCCGATCACGATCATCAGCGCGGGTTCGATGACGCGCGTGGCGACGTCGATGGAGCGCTGCAGCCTGCGCTCGTAAAACTGCGCGATGCGCTCCAGCATCTCCGACATGGAGCCGGTCCGCTCGGCCACCTTGAGCATGCTGGTGGCCACGGGATCCGACAGGCCGGCGCCGGACAGGGCCGCGCTCATGCTGAGGCCCTCGCGCATCAGCACGATGGCGCGCTCCAGCCGTTCACGGTCCGCGTCGTTGAGCAATTTGGCGCCGTGCTCCATCGCGCGGTGGATCACAATGCCGCGCGAGACAAGAATGGACAGCGTGCGATACAGCTGCAGGTGCTGGAATTCGCGGATCACCCCGGCGATATAGGGAATGCCCTGCAGCCAGCGTGAGCGCACGCCATGCGCGCGGAAGTGCGCGACCACCCAGGCCCCCAGCACGAAGACGGCACCAAAGAACAGCGCCAGCACCCAGGGCTTGTCGGCCACCAGCCGGCCCCAGGCCATCAGGCCGGCCGACAGCATGGGCAGCTGCGTGCGGGTGCCGTCCAGCAGGCCGGCGAAGCGCGGGATCACCACACCCATGAGGAACATCACGACCAGGCCGCCCACCACCAGCAGCACCATGGGGTAGACCGAGGCGCCTATCAGTTTGTCCTTGAGAGCCTGCATTTCACGCTGGTGGGCCGCATAGCGGGCCAGGCCCTTGCCGAGGTCGCCGGTGCGCTCGCTGGCCTCCACCGTGGCGACCAGCAGCTCCGGGAAGGCGCCCGTCATTTGCATGGCCGCCGAAAGGTTGCGGCCTTCCGACACCGCGCGCGCCACCTGCTCGATGAGCTCGCGCCGCGCGCCCGCGGTTTCCTTGCTGCCCAGGGTCTGCAGCGCTTCGGTCACGCTGAGGCCGGCGTCGATCAGCGCCGCGAAATCCTGCGAGAAGGAGGCGGTGTCCAGCCCCGAGCGCGAGGGCGCCGCGGATTTGGCGCGCACCAGGCCGCTGAAGCCCGCGCCGGATTCCCTGGCGGCCTCGCAGCTCAACACGGTGAAGCCGCCGCGCACCGTTTGCGCCAGCGCTTCGGCGGACGTGGCCGCGCGTACCTGGCGGGACGCGATACGCCCCGCGCTGTCGCGGGTGACAACGTCATACAGGGCGTGAGCCGCGGACATGCGTGAAACCGTTACGGTGCCGGAAGCTGCCGTCAATTGGCCGAATGCAGCGAGACGTCCTGCGCCTCGCCGGTGCCGCCGGGCTTGCCGTCGGCGCCGTAGGAAATGATGTCGATGGCCAATGCGCCCGGCTGCAGCACGTAGGCGTAGTCATTGCCCCAGGGGTCGGCCGGCAGGGCTTTTTTCAGGTAAGGCCCTTGCCATTTGGCGACGCCCGAAGGCTGGGCGTTGAGGGCGGCGAGCCCTTGTTCCGCGGTGGGGTAGCTGCCCACGTCGAGCCGGTACTGGTCCAGCGCCTTGTCGAGGGATTCGATCTGCGCCTTGGCGATCTTGGATTTGGATTTGCTGACCGAATCAAAGTAGCGCGGCGCGACCAGGCCGGCCAGCAGGCCGATGATGACCACCACCACCAGCAGCTCCAGCAGCGTGAAGCCGTGTGCGCGTTTGTGGCCGGTGGGCACGGAGTGGGTTCGCGCTGGATGCGTGAAGAGATTCAAAAAGTTTCCCCTCCCAGGGAAATGAGTCCATGCATTTTGCGGACGCGATGGGAAATATTTATTTTTCGACGGCCATGCCGCCTGCCGCGACCTGCGCTGTGGTTTTACTTAACCCGGCGCAAATCGATACTGAAAAGGTACTCAATCCAGAAAGAAATTGCGCTGAAGCAACTCCCACTAACTCCTGGGCCGGTCGGATTCTGCCAGAAGAGTATGGCATTGATAAGGGTGAAATTTCGGAGGCCAAAGATTGTGTTGTCTATACGCACACTTAAGAATTTTTTACTCCAGATGGAGGATGACAGGCGCACTGCCAGTCACTAGACTCCGGGCTCGTTTGCTTGCTCGCACGCGATAAGACGACAAGAAAAAATCAACGAGGGATCCCATGGGATTGTTTCAATGGCCTGCATCGGACACGGTGCGGGCGGATCAACTATGTTTTCCCACTAATGCTTGCGAGAATTTGAGTGTGGTGCGGGGACTCGCAGGGGTCCCTAAATGAGCCAAGTGAATTTCTTCCTGCGGCTGTTCTCCAAGGGCCTCACCGCTTCGCTTGCGGTGATTCTTGTTTTTTCTCAATCAGAGGCAATGGCTTCGTTTCCAGCGACTTCGTCTGGTGTCACCGAGTATCGATATACCTATGACAACGTGACCGGGCCTTGGCATCAGGTGCCTTCGACGGCTTGCGAAGGCTGGGCGGCGGCTTATCCGGTCGTTTATCCCCCTCCCGGGGGAAACACGGTGGAAATCACGGGCATGACGGGCACCACCTGTCGCTACGTTCCGCATTATGCGAGCGGGGTTGTGGGCTCTGAGGGAACCATTGGTGCAAGCACCCGCATAGCTCCCCCTGGCTGCCCGAATAACAGTGAGCAGGCTGAAAGCCAATGCACCTGCACATCTGACTACCACGAGAACGCAAGCCACACGGCGTGTGAATTAAGACCGTCTCCACCGTCGGTGACTGTTCCACCGGAACCCGAATCCTCTGCGCCAGGTGATTTGGGTGATCCGAGAAATCCCCAAGATATAAAAGATTCGGGAGACCCAAAAAGTAACAGCTGCCCAGCGAAGCCCGATGGTGTCGCGGTAGGCAATCCCATCCTGCCAGCGACGGGAGAGAAGGTTCTGAGTCAGACGGACCATGCGGGAACGGGGCCCGATGCACTGAACCTGGTGAGGCGCTACAGAAGCAGTTGGGCAGGCAGCACAGGCCGAGGCTTGGTGGTCGATGCCGGGCTCGGTCGGGCCTGGACGCACAACCACGCCATATCGATCAAACGTGAAGGCGCGGCCGGCAGTACCACCAGACTGACGTTCGGAGACGGTAGTGTGCGTACCTTCGACTGGCAGACAGCAAGCAGCAGCTGGCTTGCTACCAACAGCGCCGACATATTGACGGCTAACGGCGCAGGCCTGCAATACAAGCGACTTGACGACGACAGCCTCTGGCAGTTTGACGCCGCTGGAAAGCTGCTCACCGTCACCCAGCGCAATGGCTGGGTCAACACCTATGCGTACGGCACCACAGCCACCTCCAGCACCATCGCCCCGCCGCCATCGCTGGCAACATTTGCGCCGACGCCTGCTCTCACCGAGTACCGGTACATCTATGACGGCGTGACGGGCCCCTGGAATACTGCGCCCTTGGCCGCCTGCCAGGGATGGGGGGCTGCTTATCCGGTCGCCTATCCCGGTTACTCCGTAGGTATCCCGGGCGTGACGGGCACAAGCTGCCGTTATGTACCCCACTATCCAAACGGATATGTTGGCTCCGAAGGAAGCATTCCTGCGGCGACTCGCGTGACTCCCGACAGCTGCCCCGTGGGCAGCACACTGTCTGGCGGCAATTGCATACCCAACCTGCTGATCTCGGTTACCAACCAGTTCGGCCGCAGCCTGAACTTTGCCTACAACGCCGCCAGCCAGCTGGCCAGCGTGACGGCCAGCGGCGGCCAGGTCACCAGTTACGCCTACGACAGCACCACCGCTGCCGCGCGCCTGACCACGGTAACTTACCCCGGCAATGTCAGCGGCGCGGTCAGCAAGACCTATTTGCACGAGAACGTCACATTCCCGCAGCTGTTGACCGGTGTCGTTGACGAGAACGGCTTGCGCTTGGCCACTTATGCGTACGACGCCCAGGGCCGCGGCATCAGCACCCAGCACTCAGGTGGCGCTGGCCTGTATACCGTCAGCTATGGCACAAGCTCGGCGATCGTGACTGACCCTCTAGGTACGCAGCGCACCTACAACTACGGCACCGCCAAAGGCAAACTCGCCGTCACCGGCGCCGACAAGCCGGGCGGCACAGGCAATAGCTCGGCAGCCAGCCGCGTGCAAGACGCCAATGGTTTTGTCACACAAGAGACCGACTTTCTGGGTGTGAACACCATGTACACCTGGGACATCAACCGGCGATTGCCGTTAACCGTGACAAAAGCGGCTGCCTTGCCCGAAGTGCAGACGATCACCACCCAGTGGCACGCCACCCTCAGGCTGCCCGTGTTGGTGACCGAAGCCGGGCGCACCACCGCCTACACCTACGACACGGCGGGCAACCCATTGACCAGGACGGTGACCGACACCGCCAGCAGCGCGGCCCGCACCACTACCAGGACTTACAACGCGCAAGGCCTGCTCGCGACGGAAACCGCGCCAACCAGCGTGGTGGCCCGAGCCTATGCCTACTACCCGACTACGAGCTTCTCCGGCACGGCACCCAACGAAACTGGCCATACTGCCGGTGACTTGCAAACGGTCACAAACGCAGCAGGGCACGTCGCCCGGTTCACGCTGTACGACAGAGCAGGGCGAGTGCGGCAGATGGTCGACCCCAATGGTGTGGTGACCGATACGGTCTACACCCCGCGCGGCTGGGTAAGCAGCGTGACGGTGACACCACCCGGCGGCACGGCCCGGACCACCAGCTACAGCTACGACAACGCAGGCCAGATGACAGGCGCAACGCTGCCCGACGGCACAACGCTGGGCTACAGCTACGACGCCGCCCACCGCCTGACCGGTGTCACCGACGCCAAAGGCAACACCGCCACCTACACCCTGGACGCCATGGGCAACAAGACCGGCGAGCAGGTCAAAGACCCCTCGGGCAACCTGCAAAGAAACATCACGCGCGTCTATGACGCTTTGAACCGGATCCAGCAAGTCACAGGAGCGAGCAATTGATATCAGTGCAACATCTCAGCCGTCAGGGCCGAATTTTCTCAACATGGCTTTGCGGCCTGGTCTTGCTGGCTTGCATGGCGCCGGCCTTGGCCGCGACGACAACGCCCAGCCCGCGGCTGGACTATTGCTGGACCAACGGTGGTGCGCAGGGAAACAGCAATACCGAGATTTATGGCGACCGGCTTCTGGTCGGCAACTGTTTCTCAACCGTCAATGATTTTTATGACGCGATGGTGTCGACGGTCCAGCTTAACTACAACGCGGCCTGGCCCTCTGGAAAGTCGGGGGTATGCGATTTCGGCGCCTGCAATGGCGCCAGCTATGTAACGACCTCCGTTTTTTCCAAGCATGCCTATGGGGTGCAAGCGGGCCAAGGCCAGCTCAACAATTGCCTTGAGCCTTCGAGTCCGGCCGCAGCCAACAACAATGTCTATTGCGGCATGAAGAGGACCGATACCACCACCTGGACTTGCAACTCCGGCTCCTGCCAGGCCTTGAATGGCGTCGTGCAGGTTTCTGATAGCCCGGACGCCGATATGCACGCCTACGTCAAATTTTCCTGCCAGGATGCGCGCCTGGTGAAGACGGGCCCCAACACCACGGGAGGGGCTTGCGCCAATATCGTCGATCACTACCCGGGGCTGCAGGAATGTGCCGCCTGCGTCGGCCGGCTCAGCGGCGGCGGGTCTATCTACCCCATGACGGGCGCCAAGACGGAGTTCGTGCCCACCGAACTCAGCATAGGCGGGCAGTCGTTGTACCTGAGCTACGACACACAGCGCCAGATGACGGCCAAGGCCGACGGCCTGACGTCAGCCGCCCAGCTGAAGGACTTGCCCTCGTTTGGCCCTTTGTGGAGCAGCAGCTTCCACAAACGCCTGAACATCAAGGCGGGAAGCGCGGGCCTGGAGGCCTATCGAGGCAGCGGCCGCATCACCAGTTTTGGGCTGAACGCGCCCAGCGGAAGCTATGCGGCCGCTACGAGTATCAATGACACCGTCACCGCCATCAGCGGCGGCTACCGCTTCTTCGATTCCGCGTCCGGCGTGCTTGAGACCTACAACAGCGCGGGCCAGATCACTTCATCTGCCGACAAGAAGGGCAACACCCTCACCTACACCTATAGCACCGCTGCAGGTGCCGCTGCACCGGCGGCCGGCTACCTGACGCAGGTGACCGACAACATGGGCCGCGCCATCAGCTTCGGCTACACGCTGCCTGTGGGCGGAAGCGCCACCTCGGACGGGCTGATTTCTACCGTGACGACGCCCGACGGCCGTACCATGTCGGCCGCCTACGACACCAACAAAAATCTGACCGCGCTGACCTGGCCCGACGGGAAAACCCGCACCTTCCAGTATGAAAATGCAGGCTTGCCCTGGGCCCTGACCGGCAAGACCGACGAGAACAATGTGCGCCTGGCGACCTGGGCCTATGACACGGCCGGCCGCGCGGTCTCGAGCGATGGCGCCCTGGGCACGGACCACTACAGCGCCGGCTACACCACGCCGCCGCAGGCGATCGTCACTGAGGCTCTGGTGGGCAACACCTACGTTCGCAACCACACCTGGCAGGCGCCCACGGGACTGCAGGTGACCGATGCGACCGGCACCACCTCGACGACCAACGTCGTGATGCCGAACGGCTATCCCGTGCTGGCCGGCATCAGCCAGCCCGCGGGTTCGGGCTCCCCGGCGGTCAGCAATGCCTCCACCTACGACGCGCGCGGCAACCTGCTGTCGCATGACAACTTCCAGGGTGAACGTACTTGCTACGCCTATGACGCCAAAAACCAGCAGGTGGTGCGCGTCGAGGGCCTGGCCAATACCGTGGATTGCGCCACGGTACTGGCCGCTGCTGCGAGCTTGCCTGCAGGAGCCCGTAAATACACGACCACCTGGGATACGAACTGGCGCGTGCCCAAGTTGACCACCCAGCCCGGTTCAATGACGACCCTGGTCTACCAGGGTCAACCCGACCCGAAGAATGGCGGCGCCATCGCCAGCTGCTCGCCCGCTGCCGTCCTGGCCAGCGGCGCGCCCTTGAACCTGCTGTGCAAATCGGTGGTCGAAATGGCAAGTGGCGCCAGCTTCGATGATCCGTCCGCGGGTAGCAGCGATGCCCTGATCGACAAGGTGGTTTTGTTGCTTCACGGCGAAGAAAGCGCCGGCTCGCCCGTGTTTGTGGACAGCAGCTCGTACATGAAAAGCTATTCGGGAAAAGCAGCCAATCCTGTGGTCACCACAGCGCACAGCAAATTCGGCGCCTCGTCCATCAGCCTGGACAGCACGACCGGCGCGAGCGCTTTCGGCTATGGCCCCGACAACACGCTCAAAATGACCGGTGATCTCACCATTGAGATGTTTGTCAAGCTCAACGCGCAGGCAAGCGCGGACCGGGTCATCTTCGGTTGGGGGGGATCAGACAATTCGGTAAGTATTGGTCGTGTGGGCGTCGATTCAACAGGCAAACTCAACGCGTACTTGACCACGAGTGATTGGTCGGAAAGCCGTTCCATCGTCGGCCCTGTCATATCGACAGGCGTGTGGCACCACGTTGCGCTGAGCCGAAGCAACGGAAGCTGGATCATGCACCTGGATGGGGTGCAGGCGGGCGCTGTCGTGAGCCAAATCAACACGGATTCGTTTGCTTTGGGGCGCTTCCAGTTGGGCCGCCAGCAATTCAATGTGGGGGGCAGTTTGAATGGTTACCTGGACGAAGTGCGAATCACCAATGGTGCGGCTCGCTACTGGGGAGCCTTCACACCGCCGACCCAGCAGTTTGGCGATCCCTTGAACCTCAATCCGGCGCAGCCCAAAGTGGCCGACGTCCATTACGCGAAGAACATTCTGCTGCTGCACGGCGACGCAGTGAATGGCTCCAAGGCCATTGTGGACAGCAGCCCTTTGGCGGCCATCGGTACGCTCAAGCGGAATGCGCAGATCAGCACCGCTGAGAGCAAGTTCGGCGGCTCGTCCATCTACATTCCCGCATCGACCGACTACGGCGACTATGGCAACCTGAGTGGCGACTTCACGCTTCCCGGGGACTTCACGGTCGAATACTGGATGAAACCCGCCAGCACCATGACCAGCACGATTGCCGTACGGCTCGGCGGCGGCGGTGCGACGTATCACGATTTCGCTTTTTTTGGCAACCGCCTCTGGATTTTCGGTAGCGACGGGGTCAACTGCTTGACGGGTGGCGGCCTGGGCAATCTGGCCAATACCTGGATTCACGTGGCGTACGTCAGGATCGGCGCAAAGATTTATACCTATGTCAATGGCCAGGCCAACGGAGACTGCGATTGGACCGCCACCGTCGGCAATACGAACGGCATGGCCTTCGGCTACAACGGCACCTCCAATGCCGTCTACTACGACGACATCCGCGTGACCAAAGGCCAGGCACGCTACACAGCCGCATTTACGCCATCGGCCTATCCCGCGCCCAATGTCGCAACGCTGTCGGCTGATGCATCGACGGTGACGACCCAGTACACCTACGACGCCGCCGGCCGCGTATTGACCGCCAAGGACACGCTGAACCGCACCACGAGCTACGCCTATTACACGGCAGCCGCCTTCAGCGGCACCGCGCCCAATGAAACCGGCCATGCGGCCGGCGATCTGCAGACCGTTACGACCACGGCAGGCCATGTCACCCAGTTCACGCTGTATGACAGGGCAGGGCGCGTGCGCCAGATGGTCGATCCCAATGGCGTGGTAACCGACAGCGTGTACGCGCCCAGAGGCTGGACCAGCAGCGTGACGGTAACCCCACCCGGCGGCACCGCCCGAACCACAAGCTACACCTACGACAACGCAGGCCAGATGACGGTCGCCACGCTGCCAGACGGCACAACGCTGGGCTACAGCTACGACGCGGCCCATCGCCTGACCGGCGTCACCGATGCCAAGGGAAATTCGGTGACTTACACCCTCGACAACACCGGCAACAAGACCGGCGAACAGGTCAAAGACCCCTCGGGCAACCTGCAAAGAAATATCACGCGCGTCTACGACGCCCTGAACCGCGTGCAACAAGTCACGGGAGCGAGCAATTGAACACGAGCACAACCATCACAAGCACCACTCAAGCAGGAGTCAGCATGCGCAGCCTTAGCCCTACCCGAGCTTTCACCGCGTGGCTAAGCCGCTTGGTCCTGCTCATCGCCCTGGCCCCGGCCTTGGCCTTTGCCGCCACCCCGACGACCACGGCACTTTCGAGCAGCGCCGGCACCGCCCCGCTCGGGCAAAGCATCACGCTGACGGCCACCGTCACAGGCGCCAGCCCGACAGGAACCGTCACCTTCAAGGACGGCGGTGCCACCATAGGCAGCAGCGCCGTGACAGCCGGTGTCGCCAGCCTGAACACCAGCGCCCTGGCCCTGGGCAGCCACACCTTGAGTGCTGAGTACGCGGGCGACACCAACAACGACCCATCCACCTCCACAGGCATCAGCGTCGTCATCAACGCCGCCACGGCCGGCCCCATGACCTGGCAGTACGGCTATGACGCCATGGGCAGGCCCACCACGGTGCTGGATCCCAACGGCCTGGCCAGCTACACCTACTACGACAGCCTGGGCCGTCCCATCCAGACCCAGCAGCCGGCCAACACCGGCAGCGCCACACCAACGACCACCAGCTTTGCCTACAACGCCGCCGATGGTTTGACGCAGGTCACCGACCCGCGCAACTTGGCCACGACCTACAGCCCCAACGGCCTGGGCGATGTCACAGCCCAGACCAGCCCTGACACGGGAGCCAGCCAGTACACCTATGACGCGCTCGGCAAGCTGCTCACCAAAACCGATGCCAGGGGCAAACTCACCCAGTACACCTATGACAACGGGGATCGCCTCAAAACCATCAGCTATCCCACGGGCACAGGGAGCGTCTTTGAATACGACGGCGGCACCACCCCGGTCCAAGGCGCCATAGGCCAGCTCACCAAGATCACCGATGCCAGTGGCCAGGCTGTCTATACCTACGACAGCATGAGCCGCAAGACCTCAAAGGTTCAGACCACGGGAGCCAAGAGCTTTACGGTTGGGTATACCTGGGGTGACACCGGAAGTGCGCTCGACAAACTGACCTCCATCACGTATCCCAGCGGAACAAGGGTCAACTACAGCTACGACGCGCAAGGTGTGGTCTCCGGCATCACGGTCAACCCACCCAACACCAACGGCGTGGGTACCAACACGGGATCCACGTTGCCGCTGCTATCGGGCATCACGACCAATGCCGAAAGCAAGCTCACGGGCTGGACCTGGGCCAGCACCAAGAGCCAGGCGATCAGCTACGACGCCAACGGCCAGATCAGCGCGTACAACCTCGGTGACTCCACAGGCACCGGCATTCGTCGCACCATTCTTCGCGATAGCGCGGGGCGTATCACGGGTTACACGCACGTCGGCAATGGAACTCCCGTTCCTGCGTTGGACCAGAGCTTTGGCTATGACAACCTGAACCGCCTGATCAGCGCCACCCTGGGTTCCACGGCAATCCAGTACAGCTACGACGTCACTGGCAACCGTACGGCCAAAGTGGTCAGCGGCACCAGCTATCCCAACACCATCTCGGCCACCAGCAACAAGCTGACCCAGACTCAGGATATAGGCGGCACGGCGGCCGTGGTGCATGACGCGGCGGGCAATATCGCGAGTGATGGACTGAACACCTATACCTACAGCGACCGGGGCCGGCTGGCGACGATGACGAATGCGGGTGGTACTGTCACCTACAGCTACAACGCCTTGGAGCTGCGGGTTGGCAAGACCGGGCCGACGGCCTTGGTGTCGACCGGTGCTACCTACTACGTCTATGACGAAGAGGGCAAGCTACTAGGAGAGTACGACGCCAATGGAACGCCTCTGTATGAAACCATCTATCTGGGAGCTCCAGTCGGGGTGATTAAGCAGACGGGCACGGCTGCCACGAGCGACATAGCAATCGGCCTGTACAACATCTCGACCGACCAGCTTGGTGCGCCGCGCATCATCACCCGTCAGAGTGATGAAGCAATTGCCTGGCGCTGGGATACGGCCGAGGCCTTCGGTGCAACAGCGCCGGACCAGAACCCGTCCAGCCTGGGCACCTTCAGCTTTAACCAGCGCTTGCCAGGCCAAGTGTTTGATGCCGAGAGCGGTTTGTTCCAAAACTGGAATCGGGAGTACAACCCCAGGGTGGGCCGGTATATGCAGTCTGATCCGATTGGGCTTGAGGGTGGTATAAATACTTTCGCCTATGTAGAGGGAGACCCTCTTAGCTATACAGATCCGCTCGGGCTTGTACCGAATCCTGCGGAGCTTTCTTGCATTGCGGGGCCCAATCCCGTTTGTATTGGTGGTATTGCGGCTGACATCTTTACGTGGGTGATCGCTCCTGCAGTGGTGGCCGGAGGCGTCGTGTTAGCGACAAGCGATACAAACTGTGTGCCTACCAAGGCGGAGTGCGCTAAGGCGATCAAGCTCTTGGAGCAGGTTGTGCGACTAGCGCAAAAACTGGGCAAGAAGTTGCCGCCGAAACGCCTGGAAGACCTGAGAAGAAAGATCAAAGATGGCACGATCACCAGCAATGACTTGCCGGGAGATATCCAGCAAGAATTCCCCCCGGCATTGCGAGGAAAGACCTTAAATGAAATTCGCCAACTGTGCAGAAAGTCGAGGTAACTATGCTAGACACGCTCAACATTGTTGGTAAGCCATTTGAAGAGTTGGCGGCATTGTTTTTCTGCGATATTGCGAATGATGATGACTTCTACGACGTGCTTGCTTGCAACTTGGCAAGGGGGCACCGCAAGCAGCTAGAGGCCATGCTTGATTGCCTGTCAGGTAAACGGCTTCGGGCTGCCATCTGCGGGCTCGGACTTGCTGGGTCTGTCGAGAGCAACGGAATCATCCGTGAGTACCTATCGCATGCTGATCCTTTTGTCGCATCTGCCGCTATCGATGCGTTGCGGCGTACAGGTTCAATCGATTGGTCTTCTGTCGCGCATTGCCTGAAGCACTCATCTCCATATGTACGAGGTGCCGCTCTAAGGTTCGCTAAAGACCGCATGGGAGCAGGTGCTTTGCCAATCTTGCGTGAGGCATTGCATGACCCGGATGCCATTGTTCGGCAAAACTCACTGGATGAGTTGGAAGGCCTGGTTTCAGCGGACGATCTTCAATGGATAACTCCCTACCTAAACGACCCTTCTGTCGAAGTGCGAGAAGCGGCTGTTTCCATCATTGAGGCAATCACTGGGTAGCAATTAGCGCTTCGTCAAATCACCGAAGCCACAAGCACGTACTCTGCATAAGTTTCTGTGTCTTGGAAGTCGCGGTACTAAATCGGGAATTTCCGACCCTTTTAGGCGCTCTGTGCGACCGGTTGCGCATACCAAGAATGCCGCTCGCGTGGTGATTGTGTTTGGCCCGAGTTTTTCATCGAGTCTTGACCCACACTCTTTGTAATCAAGGTGTACACGATGTGGATAACAAAGGTTGTTCCATGAATACTAGTGTCGAAAGCAAGCGTCCTCGGAATATCGCTCACGTCGCAACTTACCGAGGCCAACTGCCAGCCCTATGCGTGCGCCTTCGATGCGCACTTCACGAAGAAACAGATGACCTAGGCGACTTGTGGCGGGCAGATTTCTTTCTTCCTGGCGGACTTGTTTTTCGTCTATTGACATATCGGGGCATGAACGAAAACACTTTCGAACTTTTTTTCGAATCTCAATTGCCAAATTGGGAGGAGCTACTAAAGGAAATCACAAATGCTCTTGCAATGTCCCCAGCAGATATCCTTTGGATCAATGATCGGTACTTTGATACGCCATAAAAAACAAGTTGAGGTTATACGTGTGGATTTCCGTGCTCGCTTGATCCATTTTTCCATCGAACGAGGAGCCTTTGGCCTTGCCTCCTTGCACTTAGAGTGGCTATTGAATCCACTGAGGTTTGACCCGAGTTTTTCCGGTAGGGAAGTCACTAGCGGATAAACCCCAATCCCACGACCACAGCGCTTTCCAGCAGCGCCGGCACTGCCCCGCTCGGTCAAAGCGTCACGCTGACAGCCACCGTCACAGGCGCCAGCCCGACCGGCACCATCACCTTCAAGGACGGCGGTGCCACGATCGGCAGCAGCGCCGTGACAGCCGGTGTCGCCAGCCTGAGCACCAGCGCCCTGGCCCTGGGCAGCCATACCCTGAGCGCGGACTACGCGGGCGACACGAACAACGACCCGTCAACCTCCGCCGGCATCAGCGTCGTCATCAACGTCGCCTCGCCTGGCCCTATGACCTGGCAATTCGGCTATGACGCCATGGGGCGGCCCACCACGGTGTTGGACCCGAATGGCCTGGCCAGCTACACCTACTACGACAGCCTGGGCCGGCCCATCCAGACCCAGCAGCCGGCCAACACCGGCAGCGCCACGCCCACCACCACCAGCTTCGCCTACAACGCCGCCGACGGCCTGACCCAGGTCACCGACCCGCGTAACCTGGCCACGACCTACAGCCCCAACGGCCTGGGCGATGTCACAGCCCAAACTAGTCCGGACACGGGAGCCAGCCAGTACACCTACGACGCGCTCGGCAAGCTGCTCACCAAAACCGACGCCAGGGGCAAGCTCACCCAGTACACCTACGACAACATCGACCGCCTGACGCGTATCCACTACGCCACGGGCACTGACAGCGTCTTTGAATACGACGGCGGCACCACCCCGATACCGGCGGCGACAGGTGAGATCACCAAGATCACCGATGCGAGCGGCCAGGCTGTTTACAGCTACGACAGCCTGGGCCGCAGGATCTCCAAAACCCAGACCACCAACGGCAAGACCTTCACCGTCGGCTATGCCTGGGGTCGCAGCGGGAGCGGGGGCGCGCTGGGCAAGCTGACGGCGATTACCTACCCGAGTGGAACCCGGGTCAATTACAGTTATGACGCCTATGGCGACGTTTCCGGCATCACCGTGAATCCGCCGAACACCAACGGTGTGGGCACCAATACCGGCAGCACTTTGCCAATGCTGGGCGCCATCACCCGCAATGCCGAAAGCAAGCTCACCGGCTGGACCTGGGCCAGCACCAAGACCCAGGCGATTGCCTATGACGCCAACGGCCAGATCAGCGCTTACAACCTGGGTGATCCGACAACAACCGGTATCCGCCGCACCATTCTCCGTGACAGTGCAGGCCGCATCACGGGTTACACGCATGTCGACAATGGAACCCCAGTTCCCTCGTTGGACCAGAACTTTGGCTATGACAACCTGAACCGCCTGATCAGCGCGACTTTGGGTTCCACGGCCATCCAGTACAGCTACGACGCCACAGGCAATCGCACGGCCAAGGTCATCAGCGGCACCGGCTACCCCAACACTATCTCGGCGACCAGCAACAAGCTGACTCAGACCCAGGACGTGGGTGGTACGGCCACCGTGGTGCATGATGCGGCGGGCAATATCACGAGCGATGGGACCAATAGCTACACCTATGGCGATCGGGGCCGCATGGCGACCATGACGAATGCTGGCGGAACCGTCACCTACAGCTACAACGCGCTGGAGATGCGGGTTGGCAAGACAGGACCGACGGCTCTCGTCCCGACGGGTGCGACGTACTACGTTTATGACGAGTCGGGCAAGCTGCTTGGTGAATACGATGCTAGTGGCACCCCTTTGTATGAAACCATTTACCTGGATAGCCCCGTTGGGGTGGTCAAGCAGACGGGGACGGCGGCGACCAACGACATCGCCATCAGCCTGTACAACGTCTCGACGGATCAGCTAGGCGCGCCACGCATCATCACGCGGCAGAGCGATGAAGCCTTGGTATGGCGCTGGGATTCGGCCGAAGCTTTTGGCGCCTCGGCGCCGGACCAGAATCCAAGCAGTCTTGGGACCTTCAGTTTTAACCAACGCTTGCCGGGTCAGATCTTCGAGCCCGAGAGCGGTTTATTCCAGAACTGGAATCGGGAATACAACCCGCGCATCGGGCGTTATATGCAGTCCGATCCGATTGGACTCCGAGGAGGTATCAATACTTTTGGTTATGTTAGTGGAAATCCGCTGAGTGCAGCCGATCCGCTGGGACTGTTTGAAGTTGAGGGCTATCCGAGCGCGGTATTCGACAAACGGAAATATCCAAAAAAAGTCCAAGAACTCTATAACTACGCGGCGCACTTGGAGGATCTGCTTAAAAAGAACTGTCCTGGCAATAAGAAGGCAAAAGAGTTGTTCGATACATGGGTCGCGAAAATCTCGCCACGCTGGGCTGACCCCGTCACTAATTACAAAGAAAGGACAACCGATTTCACGGCTCCATTCTTCGACGAGAAGACATATGGACTCGGAAAACCGGGCCCTTTTTTCGTCTTTATGCATGAGTTCATGCACCTTACTGATTCCAACTATGCGAAGAGTCGTGCCACCTCTACGGCAGAGTACATTAATGCGTTTACTAGGGGTACATCGAACGATCTCCCCTTCGAAAAAGATGCTGACCAGCTTGTTCGCGATCTAATGAATGGAAAATGCCCATGCGACTAATACTCCTCTTTGCTGTGTTTCTGCTCTCGTCAATTGCGCCCACAGTGGCGTTAGCTCGGTCGTGGGTTTACTACGACATCCGTGAACCTAAAAATCAGTTTGTTCTTGAAAACAATCCGGATCGTAGTGCTTGGCTGGACATCGGTGGCAGCGCAGAGTTTTGCGGCAACGACGATCCGTACCTATGCTTTAAGGCTGGAGACTTTCAGTTCGCGGTACCGAAGAGATTTGGAGATAAAGATGCGGAGTGGACTTATGACAATATCTCGTACAAGGTGTCGGGTACAAGTCGTCGGCATATTCTCGGAAAGCAGTACCTCACGTACTTTATTGAGAGAGATCTGGGCCAGCATAGGCTTCGCTTCCTCTTTACACGCGAGACAGGATTGATCGCTATTACAACTGTTGGCCAGGCTCAAGGGATGGTTCTCATCTTGAGCGAGAAGTGCGGTTTTGGCGCGCCGCTTCGCTGCTATAAGTCCAATTGACCTGTTGAGTGCAGAATCGCGCTGAAGTCTGATCCAAGTTTTCCATCGAATCTTGACCCGCATTTTTTGTGAGCAGAAGATGCTCACGATGTGGATAGATTCTTGATCTTCTCCTTTGAGGCTGAGTTGTGTGGATCGCCCTCAAAGTGCGCCGATGTTTCCGCGATCTTGTTACCTCGATTCCCGCTGGAACTAGATTGATGGGAAGCTGTATGGTCTACGATCGAACCTACGTTCAGAAATATCTTGAAAGATTTGTGCGCCCGAAGAGCCGGGCTTTAGAGCGTTCACTTCTCGCCGTATTCGATGCTCTTTCCTCTGGGTCTGAGGTCTCGGGAGAAGATTTGGATGCCACAGCACAAGGAGCATCGGACAAGCGGGAAAACGTATACCACGTCAGCACTGAGTTCCTGGGCGAGATTGTCGAAAAGGACGAAAGAGCGATGCTGTTGATAAGGCAGATGTCGGACGCGAAGCAGGCTCATATTTGACACAATGCGCTTCTGTGCCTAAATTCAAAAATTCCAACTCATGAGTCCGTCTCCATGATTCGAAAGAGTCTGGCAGACAAGAGCTCCCGAGTGCGAACCAAGGCCGCTGACTGGGCGCATCGTCTGAACCTAAGGATACTCGCACCAGACTTGAAGGCGGCGCTTCGTATTGAGAGCGACGAAGAAGTGGCGGAGGAACTCCGTTACTCGCTACGAGAGTTGACGAAGAAGAGCAAGTCCAACAACTGAGGCTTGGCTTGCGAGGCTTGTGATTGGTCGCAGAGTCTCAAACGATGATTGACATTAAATTCCCTGGAATGCGAGCTGAGCTGATTCAGCATCTAAATGAGCTCTCCGATATTGACTACCAACGAAGAGTCTGGGTTCTTGGAGGTTCAGAGGGGACCGTAGTTCACGATGAGTTTGACTATGCCGTTCATTATTTGTATGACGATACGCACTTGGCATCCGATCCGGCCTCAACAATTGGATGGATATGGCCAGCGCTGAAGAGGCGGCTGAAATCTCAAAGCTGGTTGAAGCTATAGAGACGGTCCTTCAACGATATGGAACAAAGTTATCGGACGCTGAATACATTCAACTTCCGGAGTGGACCGCCGTATTGAAAGCGGCAAAAGATGCTGGGAACTTGATTCGGTAAGCGAGGCGGATTTAAGCCTGCGAACTAAAAGGGCTCGGCGCGTTGATGTAGGTTTGGCGGGGGAGGGGTTGACCGAGGCACGGGTGGCCATCAACCGCATTTGTGCGTCGTATATGAATGCTGGATTGGGTGCCGCGACGCTGGCGGGAGCACCAGCGGGCAAACTGCAATCCCATGACTCAAGAAAAGCCATGGTGCCCGGGGCCGGAATCGAACCGGCACGCCTTTCGGCGGGGGATTTTGAGTCCCCTGCGTCTACCAATTTCACCACCCGGGCTGGAATGAGCGAAGCCTCAAATTATGGCACAGTGTGGTCATGAACTATCCCACCATTGAAGACGCGATTGGCAAAACGCCTCTGGTCGCGCTGCAACGCATCTACGCCGCCGAGAACGCCGCACGGGGCAATGTGATCCTCGGCAAGCTTGAAGGCAACAACCCGGCAGGCTCGGTCAAAGACAGGCCGGCGCTCTCGATGATCAAGCGGGCCGAGGAGCGCGGCGACATCAAGCCGGGCGACACGCTGATTGAAGCCACTTCGGGCAATACGGGTATTGCCCTGGCGATGGCGGCGGCGATCAAGGGCTACAAGATGGTTTTGATCATGCCGGAGGACCTGAGCATTGAGCGGGCCCAGACCATGAAGGCTTTTGGCGCCGAACTGATCCTGACGCCCAAAAGCGCGGGCATCGAATACTCGCGCGACCTGGCCGACCAGATGCAGAAAGAGGGCAAGGGCCGGGTGCTGGACCAGTTCGCGAATGCCGACAATCCGCGCATCCATTACGAGACCACCGGCCCGGAAATATGGACAGATACGTCAGGCAAGGTGACACATTTTGTCAGTGCCATGGGTACGACGGGCACGATTACCGGGGTTTCGCGCTACCTCAAAGAGAAAAACCCGGCCATCAGGGTGATTGGCGCCCAGCCCAGCGAGGGCTCGCGCATCCCCGGAATCCGCAAATGGCCGCAGGAATACCTGCCCAAGATCTATGACCCGCGCCAGGTCGATGAGCTGGTGCTGGTGAGCCAGGCCGACGCCGAGGACATGTGCCGGCGCATGGCGCGCGAGGAAGGCATCTTTGCCGGGATCTCGGCTGCGGGCGCCCTCTGGGTAGCGCAGGAGATCGCCAAGACCGTCCAGAACGCGGTGATTGTGTTTGTGGTCTGCGACCGGGGCGACCGTTACCTGTCGACCGGCGTGTTTCCGGCTTGAGGGCCTGCTCTCTTTTACCCGCCTGATGCGCGTTCGAAACTGTTGAAGCCCCGGCGGCCGGCGCGCTTTCTTTCCTTTCCCTTCTTTTTAATTCTGATCCCCCACCATGACCCATGAATTCCGGTTTTGCCCGAACTGCGCGACGCCGCTGGCCATGGTGTCGCAGATGGAGGACGGCGGCGAAAAAGCGCGGCTGCGTTGCCCGGCCTGTGGATTCACCCACTGGAATAACCCGACGCCGGTGCTGGCCGCGGTGATTGAATACCACGGCCAGGTGCTGCTGGCGCGCAACGCGGCCTGGCCGGGCAAGATGTATGCGCTGATCACGGGCTTTATGGAGGCGGGCGAGACGCCGCAGGGCGGGATTGAGCGGGAAATCAAGGAAGAAACCAACCTGGAAACCAGCTCGCTGGACCTGATCGGCGTCTACGACTTCCAGCGCATGAACCAGATCATCATTGCCTACCACGCGGTCTGCACGGGGGAGGTCAGCCTCTCGCCCGAGCTGGTGGACTACAGGCTTTATGACCTGGACAAGCTCAAGTGCTGGCCCGCAGGCACCGGCTATGCGCTGGCCGACTGGCTGCGCACGCGAGGGCACGAGCCTGAGTTTGTGGAATGGGCGAAGAGGACGGAATAGGACCGGGCATGCCGCGCGGCCTCGGGTAAAGCCCGTTAAAGGGCTATTGCGCTTTGCTTAAAATCGCGGCAACCCAAGGATTTTCATGAACATCGACAAAGAACTCGACACCCGCGGCCTGAACTGCCCGCTGCCCATCCTGAAAGCCAAAAAGGCGTTGACGGAAATGCTGAGCGGCCAGTTGCTGCGTGTGGTGTCCACCGATTCGGGCTCGACCCGGGATTTTCAGGCCTTTGCCAAGCAGACGGGCAATGAGCTGGTCGAGCAGCAGGTCGCCGGCAGCGACTTTATCCACGTGCTCAAACGGCGTTGAGACGGCGCCGAGCCGCCAGACCGTCAAATCCGCAAGCCGTTCAAGCCTGCTTGCGGCGTTCCCGGCCCGACCAGCCGATCTGCAGATTGTCGAGGTAATTGCGGAAGTGCACGCCCACCTCGGGGTGCTGCAGCGCCAGCTCGACGGTAGCCTCCAGAAAACCTTCCTTGCTGCCGCAGTCATAGCGTTTACCCTCGTACTGAAAGGCATAAACGTTCTCTTTGTCGAGCAGGCTTGAAATGCCGTCGGTGAGCTGCAGCTCGCCGCCCACGCCGGCGTTCTGGCTGCGGATGTGCTCAAAGATGGCCGGCGTCAGGATGTAACGGCCGGCAACGCCCATGCGCGACGGGGCGGCTTCGGGCGCGGGTTTTTCGACGATTTTCTTCACTTTCATGAGGCCGGTGCTGGCGCCGTCGGTGGCAACGATGCCGTAGCGGCGGGTCTGGTCCTGCGGCACTTCCTGCACCGCCAGGATGGACTGCTGCACTTCCTTGAACTGCTCGGCCATCTGGGCCAGGACGGATTTGCCGCCTTGGGGGCCGACCATCAGGTCGTCGGCCAGCAGCACGGCAAAAGCCTCCTGGCCGACCAGGTGTTCGGCGCACAGCACCGCATGGCCCAGGCCCAGGGAGCGGGGCTGGCGCACATAGGAAAAGTTCATGTCGTCGGGCTGGACGGAGCGGACCAGGTCCAGGAGCTTGTGCTTTTGGGCTACCTCAAGCTCGTTCTCAAGCTCGTAAGCAGTATCAAAGTGGTCTTCTATGGCCCGTTTATTGCGTCCTGTCACAAAAATCATGTGGCGGATGCCTGCTGCGTAAGCCTCTTCGACCGCGTATTGGATGAGAGGCTTGTCGACAACCGGGAGCATCTCCTTGGGTTGGGCCTTGGTGGCCGGTAGAAACCGGGTGCCGAGACCGGCCACCGGGAACACTGCTTTGTGTAATGTAAATTTTTGCATCGACTTTGATCGGGGAAAAGACTAGAGTGTTGCGTTGTTGATACATCGCTTCAGGTCGGACAAACGCCCGACTTGACGTGGTCAATCCGCGCGAATTGCGGTCTGCAGGAAAAAGGACTCACTGGGTGGACATCTTACTTCTTGACGCGCTGGTGCCCGAGGCCATGGCCTGGCTCGAGACCCGCCACAGCGTGGGCTACCACCCGGAGCTCGCCGACGACCTAGCTTCCCTGCGCAAGATCGCCTACAAGACCAAGGGTATCGTGTTTCCGCGCCAGACCGTGGTGACGCGCGAATTCCTTGACTTCCTGCCCAAAATCAAGGCCGTGGGCCGCCTGCATGTGGGCACGGACAACACCGACCTCGAGGCCTGCAAGGAGCGCGACATCAAGGTCGTGCATGCCAGCAGCGCCAATGTGCGCTCCAATGCCGAATACCTGCTCAGCAGCCTGCTGCTGCTGTACCGCCGCGGCCTGGTCTCGGCCCTGATGGGGCGCCGCCACCCGACGACGCAGATGGGCCGCGAACTGCACGGCAGCACCGTGGGCATCCTGGGCCTGGCGCCGACGGCGCACACGCTGGCCGGCATGCTGAACGGCCTGGGCGTGCGCCTGATCGGCTACGACCCGGCGGTGCACCACACGGCGCCGATCTGGGAGCGCCTGCGCATACAGCCGGTATCCCTGCCTGAACTGGTCAGCCAGGCCGACGCGGTCTCGGTGCAGATGCTTTATGCCACGCGTTTCCGCGGCTTTGTGAATGAAAAACTGCTGGCCGCCTGCAGGCGCAACCAGCTGTGGGTGGGCATCAGCCGCAGCGAACTGTTCGACGAAGCCGCGCTGGCCGCGGCGCTGTGCGACGGCCGCATCGAGGCCTGCATCCTGGACGGCGCCGAAGCCAGCTTCCTGGGCGACACCTCGCCGCTCAAGGGCCTCAAGAACCTGTTCGTCACGCCGCGCCTGGGCTCGCACACACGCGAGGCGCGCCTGCGCTCGAGCTGGTATGTGGCGCACCGCATGCATGAGGCCATAGGCTCGGCGCCGCACAGCGGCATGGACCAGTTGCCCAGCGGTTCCATGGGCCTGGATTTGCCGGGTGGTGTAACACCCTCCCAATGGTCCGAGCCCGAATTCATGATCCGCTGAACACGCGGCCGCCATAAAAAAAGCCCCGTTGAACGGGGCTTTTTTGTGGACGGTTTTCCGGCTTTATTTCAAGCGTGCCAGTTGCTCGCGGATTTTGGCCAGTGCCGCCTGGTTATCGGCCAGGCGCTTGCGTTCCTGTTCCAGCACGGCAGGGGGCACCTTGCTGACGAAAGCTTCATTGGCGAGCTTGGTCTCGGACTTGGTGATCTCTCCCGTCAGGCGAGCCTCTTCCTTTTGCAGGCGCATCTTTTCCGCCGCCAGATCGACTTCCATGAAAAGGCACAGGCGCGCTTCGCCGACGATGGCTACCGGTGCGGACTGTGCCGCGGCGGCCCAGCCGGCTTGGTCGTCGAACACTTTGACCTCGCTGAGCTTGGCCAGCGACTTGAGCACGGGCGCCATGCCGGTCATGAAGGCGCTGTCGCCGACCACAAACAGCGGCAGGCGCGTGGCCGGTGAGACCTTCATCTCACCGCGCAGGTTGCGGCAGGCGTCGACCAGGGTCTTGAGCTTGGCAACGTGGGCCTCGGCCTTCTCGTCGATCTTCTCGGGCTGGCTTTGTGGATAGGGCGCGACGCCGATGAATTTCCCCGTCTTGCCGGCAACGGGCGCAACCTTTTGCCACAGCTCTTCCGTGATGAAAGGAATCAGCGGATGCGCCAGGCGCAGGATGGCCTCCAGCGTGCGGATCAGGGTGCGGCGCGTGGCGCGCTTTTGCGCTTCACTGCCATCCCTGATTTGAACCTTGGCGATTTCCAGGTACCAGTCGCAGAACTCATTCCAGACAAACTGGTAGATGCTGCCGGCGACGTTGTCGAGGCGGTAGTCGGCAAAGCCCTTGGCCACGTCGGCTTCGACGCGCTGCATGGTCGACGAGATCCAGCGGTCGGCCTGCGAGAAACTCAGGTAGTTGTGGAACTCGCCGCCGGGCGCGCATTGTTCCTTGCTGTGCTCTTCGAGCCCGCAGTCCCGGCCTTCGCAATTCATCAAAGTGAAGACGGATGCGTTCCAGAGCTTGTTGCAGAAGTTGCGGTAGCCTTCGCAGCGCTTGCTGTCGAAGTTGATGCTGCGGCCCAGGCTGGCCAGCGAGGCGAAGGTGAAACGCAGCGCATCGGCGCCATAGCCCGGGATGCCGTCGGGAAATTCCTTTTCGGTGTTCTTGCGAACCTGCGGTGCGGTCTCGGGCTTGCGCAGGCCTTGCGAACGTTTTTCAAGCAAAGGCGCCAACTCGATGCCGTCGATCAAATCGACCGGGTCCAGCACATTGCCTTCGGACTTGCTCATCTTCTTGCCCTGGGCGTCTTTCACCAGGCCGTGGATGTACACGTGTTTGAACGGCACCTGGCCCGTGAAGTGCGTGGTCATCATGATCATCCGGGCGACCCAGAAGAAGATGATGTCGTAGCCGGTGACCAGCACGCTGGAGGGCAGGAAGAGGTCCAACTCCTTGGTCTTCTCGGGCCAGCCCAGTGACGAGAAAGGCACCAGCGCCGACGAGTACCAGGTGTCCAGCACATCTTCGTCACGCGTGAGCTTTTTGCCGGGCGCCTGCTTCTGCGCCTCTTCTTCGCTGGTGGCGACATAGACCTTGCCGTCTTCGTCATACCAGGCCGGGATCTGGTGGCCCCACCAGAGCTGGCGCGAGATGCACCAGTCCTGGATATTGTTCATCCACTGGTTGTAGGTGTTGACCCACTGCTCGGGCACAAACTTGACCTCGCCGCTGCTCACGGCGTCGCGCGCCTTCTGCGAAATGGATTTTCCGGTTGGGTCTTGCTCGCTGACCTTGCTCAGCGCGACAAACCACTGGTCGGTCAGCATGGGCTCGACCACCGCGCCGGTGCGTGCGCAGACCGGCACCATGTTTTTGTGCGGCACGGCTTTTTCGAGGAAGCCTTGTTCTTCCAGGTCTTTCAGCACCGCCTTGCGGCAGTCGTAGCGGTCCAGGCCCTGGTATTGCACCGGGCCGTTTTCGTTGATCTTCGCGTCCAGCGTGAAGATGGTGATCAGTGGGAGGCCGTGGCGCAGCGCGACCTGGTAGTCGTTGAAGTCGTGCGCGCCGGTGATCTTCACCACGCCGCTGCCGAAGGCCGGGTCCACGTAGTCGTCGGTGATCACCGGGATCTTGCGGTCGCACAGCGGCAGGTCGACCATCTTGCCGACCAGGTGTTTGTAGCGTTCGTCGTCGGGGTGCACCGCCAGCGCGCCGTCGGCCAGCATGGTTTCGGGCCGCGTGGTGGCGATGTGCATGCCGCGCAGCGGCGAGCCGTCGGCGGCCTTCTGCGGGCCGTCGCTGAACGGATATTCGATATGCCACATGAAGCTGTCGCGCTCTTCGTTCTCGACTTCCAGGTCGGACACGGCGGACTTGAGGATGGGGTCCCAGTTCACCAGGCGCTTGCCGCGGTAGATCAGGCCCTGCTCATACAGCTGCACAAAGGTCGAGGTGACCACCGTGGACATCTTCGGGTCCATGGTGAAGTACTCGTGCTTCCAGGCCACCGAGTCGCCCATGCGGCGCATCTGGCGCGTGATGGTGGTGCCGGACTCTTCTTTCCACTCCCAGACTTTCGCAACGAAGTTCTTGCGGCCCAGGTCGTGGCGGCTTTTGCCTTCGCCCTGCAGCTTGCGCTCCACCACGATCTGCGTGGCGATGCCGGCGTGGTCGGTGCCGGGAACCCACAGCGTGTTGTGGCCGCGCATGCGGTGGTAGCGCGTGAGCGAATCCATGATGGTCTGGTTAAAGGCGTGGCCCATGTGCAGCGTTCCCGTCACGTTGGGCGGCGGCAGCTGGATGGAGAACGAGGGTTTGGCCGCGTCCAGCGTGGGCTCGTACTGGCCGCTGTGCTCCCATTCGGGGCCCCAGCGGCTCTCAATGGCGGCCGGCTCGAAGGATTTGGCCAGGCTGTCCAGCCCCGGTGTCGGGACTTTGACGGCCTCCGCGGCGGGGGTGGCGGTATCGGCAAGGGCGGGGGCGGCGGCGTTGGTCATGGGGGCAATGAAAAACGGCATCGAGGGGATGCCGCCTTGGGGTTGGGGGAAACTGTCTTGATTTTATTCGACTGAGGCGGCCCGGACCTGATTTACCCCGTCTGGCCCGCTGGAGCCGCGGGCTTTGCGGCCACGATACACGCCCGCAGCACCGCGGTATCGCCCAGCTGGTTGGCCATCAGCAGGATCAGCCGGGCATTGAGCAGCTCGGATTCCTCGCGGCTCAGGCCCTGGTGGGCGTCCAGCAGGCACTCGTAAAACGCGTCCGCGTCCTGGAAATGCAGGCGCGTGCTCAAGGGGCTGTCGGCTTTCATGCGGTCTCCTTTCCGGTGGGTGCGCCCAGCGCGGCGGCCACCGCGTGGACCAGCGAGGCGTCCACACTCTCGCCGGTGGCGGCCACATGGCCGTCGGGCCGGAGCAGCGCCCAGGCGTGGCCGAAGACATGGCAGGTCGCCTGCAGGTGGCCCTGGTCGTCAATCACGTGTTCCACGGCCGCAGCCTTCTCGCCGGGGCCAACCACCTGCATGCAGCGGATGCCGGCCTCCACCGATAGCGCCGCCAGGCGCGCCAGCGCGGCGGAGGAGACATCGCCAAAGGCCAGCAGCAGCAAACGGCCCTGGGCCCAGGCCAGCAGGTCCAGCAGTTCGCCGGGGCGGCCGCCCGGCCAGGCAAAACCCACGTTCTGCGTCGCGCGGCCACCGGAGGGGCCGCAGGCGACCGAGCGCGTGTAGTGATTCGGCGTGGACATCCGGCCGGTGTTGACGAGCTGCCGCGCGAACACATGCTCGCGCGCCAGGCCCAGCGCCGCAGTGCGAAACAGCCTCTCGGCGCCGTCAGCCGGCCGCAGGAAGCGCGCCGTGCGGTTGGTGACCCGTACGTTGTGCGTGGCCGCCTCGTGCCGCTCGTGGTGGTAGCTGTCGAGCAGGGCGGGCGCGGCGCGGCCCTGCAGCACGGCGGCCAGCTTCCAGGCCAGATTGTCGGCGTCCTGCACGCCCGAGTTGCCGCCACGCGCGCCGAAGGGGCTCATCACATGGGCCGCATCGCCGGCAAAAAACACGCGGCCGTGGCGCAGGCTGTCCAGGCATTCGCTGCGGTAGGCATAGGGGCCGACCCAGACGATCTCGTAGTCGCCATCGTCCAGCAACTGGCCAGCCTGGCTCTTGAACTGCACCTTGAGGCGGGCGCGCACCACGTCCTCGCGGCTGACGTCTTCGGGCCTGGCGTGCGGCGGCATCTGGTAGTCGATGCGCCAGACGCCGTCGGCCATCAGGTGCTGCCAGACGGCCCGGCCTTCGTTGAAAGGCGCCTCTATCCAGGTGTGGCGCTCCACCGGCGGCGGGTTCTTGAAGCGCACGTCCGCAATGCACCAGCGGTCGTCGCCCTGCTGCGCCGTCACCGTGGCGCCGCACCAGGCGCGAAACGGGCTGCGCGAGCCGCTGCAGTCGATCACGTGCTCAGCCTCCAGGGTATAGGCGCCGGCCGGCGTTTCCAGTTGCAGCGTCGCGAAGTTCTCGTTTTGCTCGAAACCGGTGACGCGGTGGCTCCAGCGGATATCGACCAGGCGGTCTTCGGGTGCGGGACTGTAGAGCTGCTCGACCAGGAAACCCTCGACATAAAACTGCTGGATGTTGATAAAGGGCGGCTGCCGGCTCAGCGAGTGCGTCTGCTGCTGGCGCAGGTCGAAGGCGTAGACCTCGTCGCTTCCCGCAAAGGTGCGGCCCACGCTCCACTGCACGCCCCTGGCCGCGATGCGTTCGTAAATGCCCAGGCGCTTGAAGATCTCCAGGCTTTTTTGCGCGTAACAGATGCCGCGCGAGGAGGCACCTTTCACGCCCACGGTGTTGTCCTCGTCCAGCAGCACAGCCCGGATGCCGTACTGCGCCAGCGCGCAGGCCAGCGTCAGCCCCGTGATGCCGCCGCCCACGATGGCGACCGCGTGGCGTTTGACCTCGCCCGTGCGCAGCTCCGGCGACTCGATGAAAGGGTATTCGGGCAGGGTGTAGCCCGCGCCCTGGGCGAATTCATAGCCGTTGGTGAAGGCGGCGGCCAGCGCGGCGGGCGGCTTGGCATGGGCTTGTGTTGTCTCGGGCATGGGGGCTGTGCCTCTTGTCTTGTTTACCTATTCGTAATCAATCTACCATAACGTAATTATCAGGAGAGGCAACCTCCTCGGCTCTCCAGCCCAAAGCGCCATGACGGTATGGCTTGTAATTGATGATTATTATTAATACTTACGTATTTATAGTTTTTCTCAATTCCATGCATTGATTCCGGCAATTAGACGAAGCGGCCGAACAGGTCTAAGGTGTTTTGGTCTTCGGTCTTCGCGCCTGGACTTTTGGGGCAGGGGCTTGAAGCATTGGCGATTTGTTCATCCATCAACCCACGAAGGAGATTTCCATGGCTGCTCTCAAAGGCTCCAGGACGGAAGAGAACCTGAAAGCCGCATTTGCCGGCGAATCACAGGCCAACCGCCGCTACCTCTATTTTGCGAACAAGGCCGACGTTGAAGGCCAGCCCGATGTCGCGGCGCTGTTCCGCTCTACCGCGGAAGGTGAAACCGGCCATGCCCACGGCCACCTCGAATGGCTGGAGCAGTGCGGCGACCCCGCCACCGGCATGCCCTTCGGCGCAACCCGCGACAACCTCGCGTCCGCCGTGGCCGGCGAAACCCACGAGTACACCGACATGTACCCCGGCATGGCCAAGACCGCGCGCGACGAAGGCCATGACGAAGTGGCTGACTGGTTTGAGACCCTGGCAAAAGCTGAGCGTTCACACGCCAATCGCTACACCAAGGCTCTAGCAGAGCTGGTCGATTAATTGACTTCTCGCTGCGCCGCAAGGCGTGGCGGGTTTTGGAAAAGATTCCGTACGAGAGTCTTTTCTCAAACCCCACCTGAGATTCAAAAGAAGAGGCAAGCATGGCCACAGAAGGCAACCTCCAGGCGCCCACGCGCCACGCGATCGACTGGAAAAATCCGGACTTCTACAACGAAGACGCGGCCCTCCACGAGATGGAGCGCATCTTCGACATCTGCCATGGCTGCCGCCGCTGCGTGAGCCTGTGCGGCGCCTTCCCCACGCTGTTCGACCTGGTCGACGAAAGCAAGACCGGCGAGGTCGACGGCGTGGACAAGAAGGACTACATGAAAGTGGTCGACCAGTGCTATATGTGCGACCTCTGCTACATGACCAAGTGTCCTTATGTGCCGCCGCATGAGTTCAACCTCGACTTCCCCCACACCATGCTGCGCGCCAAAGCCATCAAGTTCAAGAAGGGTGAAGTCGGCGCGGGGGAAAGGTTTTTGTCTTCCACCGACGTGCACGGCCAGTTCGCCGGCATCCCCATCGTGGTCCAGGTGGCCAATGCGGTCAACAAGACCAAACCGGCGCGCGCCGTGATGGAAAAAGTGCTGGGCGTCGACAAAAACGCCTGGCTGCCGGACCTCGCCACGAAGAAATTCCGCTCCGGCGCGCCCGAATCGCCGCCCCACGCGGTGAAAGACGGCGCCAAGACGCCCGGCAAGGTGGCGATCTATTCCACCTGCTACATCAACTACAACGAGCCCGGCATAGGCCACGACCTGCTCAAGGTGCTGGACCACAACGAAGTGCCCTACGTGCTCGTCGAAAAAGAAAAATGCTGCGGCATGCCCAAGCTGGAGCTGGGCGACCTGGCCTCGGTGAACAGCAGCAAGGAAGCCAACATCCCGGTACTGGTGAAGTACGCGAAAGACGGCTACGCCATCCTGAGCGCCGTGCCCAGCTGTACCCTGATGTTCAAGCAGGAACTGCCGCTGATGTACCCCGATGACGCCGAGGTGCAGCTCGTCAAGGAGCACATGTGGGACCCGTTTGAATACCTGATGGCGCGCAAGCGCGACGGCCTGCTCAAGACGGAGTTCAGCGCGCCGCTGGGCAAGGTCAGCTACCAGATTCCCTGCCACGGCCGGGTGCAGAACATCGGCAAAAAAACCGAGGAAATGCTCAAGATGGTGCCCGGCACCAGCGTGCACACGCACGAACGCTGTTCGGGCCATGCCGGCACCTTCGGCGTCAAGGTGCCTTACCACCAGCAGGCCATGAAGATCGGCAAGCCGCTCTTCAAGGCCATGGCCAGCCACAAGGACGGCGGCCTGCCCGACGTGATCAGCAGCGACTGCCCGCTGGGCGGCCACCACATCGCCCAGGGTTTTGAGGTCAACAGCCTGGGCGCGCCGCCGCAAAAACATCCGCTCACTTTGATACGCACGGCCTACGGCCTCAAGTAAGCACTGAGGAAGCCGCCATGAAGACCACCGGAAAGATCACCCCCGACTCCCTGATGACGCTGGAGGCCTACAGCAAATACCGCAAGGAAAACAAGGCCGCCATCATTGCCCACCGCAAGCTGCGCAGCGTGCGCCTGGGCGAGCACATCAACCTGCAGTTTGAAAGCGAAACCAGCATCCGCTACCAGATCCAGGAAATGCTGCGTGTGGAGAAGATCTTCGAGGAAGAAGGCATAGAGCAGGAAATCGAAGCCTATGCCCCGCTGGTGCCCGACGGCAGCAACTGGAAGGGCACGCTGATGCTGGAGTACCCCGACGTCAACGAGCGCAAGCGCGAACTGGCGCGGCTCATAGGCGTGGAAGACCGCATGTTCGTGGAAGTCGAGGGCCATGCTCGCGTCTACGCGATCGCCGACGAGGACATGGACCGTGAAAACGACGAAAAAACCTCGGCCGTGCACTTTGTGCGCTTCGAGCTGGACCCGGCCATGTGCGCGGCCGTGAAAGCCGGTGCCGGCGTCAAGCTGGGCTGCGACCACACGCATTACCCGGCGCACGTGAACATCGCGGCGGAAACTTTGGCCTCACTGGCGAGCGACCTGCATTAGGGCTTTTAGTGGCAGCTGTCTGTGCCGTTCTGCGCCTGTCGTAAAGTGGAGGTTTCGCCCTTACTCCAACAATTCCAAGCATGCTGTTTCTTATCTCGCCGGCCAAGTCGCTGGACTACGACACGCCGCCGCACGTAGACACCCACACCCAACCCCTCTTTACCCGCCAGTCGGCCCAGCTCATCGACGTGCTCAAAACCCGGACCCCGCAGCAGATCGGCACGCTGATGAAGCTGTCGGACGCGCTGGCGGGCCTGAACGTGGCGCGCTACCAGGCCTGGTCGCCCAGGTTCACAGCGAAGAACTCCAAACAGGCTGCGCTGGCCTTTGACGGCGATGTGTATGGCGGCCTCAATGCCAAAACACTGAACGAGGCGCAGCTCGCCTGGGCGCAAGACCATCTCTGCATCCTGAGCGGCCTCTACGGCGTGCTGCGGCCGCTGGACCGCATGCAGCCCTACCGGCTTGAAATGGGCACGGCGCTGGCCACGCCCCAAGGCAAAAACCTCTACCAGTTCTGGGGCTCGCAGATTTCCGCCTACCTCAATGAGCGCGCCGCGGCCGACACCTCTCCCGTCATCGTCAACCTGGCCAGCGAGGAGTACTTCAAGGCCGTGGACCGCAAGGCGCTGAAGGCGCGTGTGGTGAGCTGCGTGTTCGAGGAGTTCAAGGGCGGCAAGTACAAGGTCATCAGCTTCTTCGCCAAGCGCGCGCGCGGCCTCATGGCGCGCTACGCGATCGAGAAAAAAATCGCCACGGTGAAAAAGCTCGAAGGCTTTGACGCCGAGGGTTACCGCTTCGACCCCAAGGCCTCCGGACCCGACCGGCTGGTGTTCCGGCGCACCCAGGCCGCCTGAACGGCCGCATCACCTTCAGCCCGCCATGCAAGCCCAGACCCTCACGCGCGAGATGCAGGACTGGGTGGCGGCGCAGCTCGCGGCCGGCTACACGCCGCACGAGGTGTTCCAGGCGCTGCTGGATGCCGGCTGGCAAGCGGCCGCCGCCAACCAGGCCCTTGGCCTGCCGGCGCCCGTTGCCGCGATACCGCAGCCCGCGCAGGCCGTGCCCTGGGTCAAGGCCGATGCCTCCGGCGCCATGGTGGACGCGGGCGACAAATGGGTGACGGTGAGCGAGCACCGCAGCGCGCCCGAGCTGTGGGTCTTCGGCAACCTGCTCAGCACGGCCGAATGCGAGGCACTGATGGAAGCGGCCGAGCCGCGCCTGGCGCGCTCGCTGACCGTGGACATCCGCACCGGCGGCGAAGAACTGAACCATGATCGCACCAGCCATGGCATGTTTTACACGCGCGGCGAGAACGAGGTGGTGAGCCGCATCGAGGCGCGGATCGCGCGGCTGCTGAACTGGCCGATGCAGAACGGCGAAGGCCTGCAGGTGCTGCGCTACCGGCGCGGCGCGGAATACAAACCGCACTACGACTACTTCGATCCCGGCGAACCCGGCACTGCGGCCATCCTGCGGCGCGGCGGCCAGCGTGTGGCCAGCCTGATCATGTACTTGCAGGAGCCCGAGGAGGGCGGCGCCACGGTATTCCCCGACATAGGCCTTCGTGTGCGGCCGCAGCGCGGCAGTGCGGTGTTTTTCAGCTACGCGCTGGCGCATCCGGCCAGCCTCACGCTGCACGGTGGTGAGCCCGTGAAAACCGGTGAGAAGTGGATTGCCACCAAGTGGCTCCGCGAGCGGGAGTTTGTGTAACACCCCTGTTGAAGAGTGCACCGTGACGCGTGGGCGACGCTGCGATTGGCACGCTTCCAGGGGCGGGGACCATAATCCACCATGAAAATCAAAGCCAACAGCATCGACATTGAAATCGAAGACACCCACCCCGGCGACACCACCGGCCGGCCTGTGGTGCTGCTCATCATGGGCCTGGGCATGCAGCTCATCGCCTGGCCGCCGGCCATGGTGCAGGCGATCGTAGATGCGGGTTTTCGGGTCGTGCGCTTTGACAACCGCGACATCGGCCTGTCGCAACACTTTGACCACCTGGGCAAGCCCAGCCTGCTCTGGGAAGGCCTCAAGTTCCGCCTGGGCTGGCGCATACGCCCGCCTTACAGCGTCGAAGACATGGCCGCCGACACCGTGGGTGTGCTGGACGCGCTGAAGATCGCCAAAGCCCACGTCGTGGGCGTCAGCATGGGCGGCATGGTCGCGCAGCGCGTGGCGGTGCTGGCGCCTTCGCGGCTGATCAGCCTGTCCAGCATCATGAGTTCCAGCGGCGCGCGCGGCCTGCCCGAAGCCAGCCCGGCCGTCACGCGCGTGCTGCTGAGCCGTCCGGCCGGCAAGGGCGTGCAGGCCGCCGTGGACCATACCGCCAGGCTGCTGAAAGCCATTGGCAGCCCTGGTTTCCCTACGCCCGACGCCGAGCTGCGCGAAAAAGTCGCCGCGGCGGCGCAGCGCAGCTTCCACCCGCAGGGCGTCGTGCGCCAGATGGTGGCGATTGCCGCCGACAGTACGCGCGCCGCGGCGCTGGCCAGGGTGACGGCGCCCACGCTGGTGCTGCACGGCCGCGCCGACCCGTTGGTGCCCATGGCCTGCGGCCAGGACACGGCCAGGCGCATTCCGGGTGCGCGTTTTGAAAGCATTGAAGGCATGGGCCATGATTTGCCGCCGGGTGTCGTTGAGCGTCTGCTCGCACTCTTGATTCCGCACTTCCAGGCCCACGCTTAAAGGTATGGCCCCACCGAAAGGCTTGCCGATTGCCTCGGGTGCCCTTTCGCTTCACGGTTAGCTGCGAAAATAGAGGCATGAACACCCCAGAACAATCGCAGCTCGGCAAACCCTCGGCCTACATCGACCAGTACGACGCCTCGCTGCTGTTTCCCATCCCGCGCGAAGGCAAGCGCGCCGAAATCGGCGTCACCGGCACACCGCCTTTTTTCGGCGCCGACCTGTGGACGGCGTTTGAACTGAGCTGGCTCAACCTGCGCGGCAAGCCCCAGGTGGCGCTGGCCCAGATCACCGTGCCCTGCGAATCGCCCAACATCGTCGAGAGCAAGTCTTTCAAGCTCTACCTCAACAGCTTTAACAACACGCGGTTCGCCGATGCGCGCGACGTGCGCGAGCGGATTCGCGCCGACCTCAACGCCGTGGTGGGCATGGGCGTCGGTATCAAGACCCTGGGCCCCGAGCTGTTCGACCGCGAGCCGGTGCACGAACTCGACGGCCTGAACCTGGACCGGCTGGACGTGGAGTGCCTCCACTACCAGCCCGCGCCCGAGTTGCTGTTCGCCGAATTCGACGAGCCGCCCGTAGAGGAGACGCTGACCAGCAACCTGCTCAAGAGCAACTGCCTGGTCACCGGCCAGCCCGACTGGGGCAGCGTGCAGATCCGCTACGCCGGCCCGCAGATCAACCAGGAAGGCCTGCTGCAGTACCTGGTGAGCTTTCGCAACCACAACGAGTTCCATGAGCAGTGCGTGGAGCGCATCTTCATGGACATCTGGACGCGCTGCAAGCCGCTCAAGCTCTCGGTCTATGCGCGCTACACACGCCGCGGCGGGCTGGACATCAACCCGTTTCGCACCAGCCATCCACAGGCGCTGCCGCCCAGCGTACGCACCGCGCGCCAGTAAGAACGCCCCGGTTTACTGCCCGAACTCGCTGAAGTTCTTGAGCGGTGTAAGCCCGGGAAACTGCCCCGCGCGCTTTTCCTTCATGGCCGTCACGGACTCGCGCACATGGGCGTTGCTCCAGATCGCGCCCTGCAGCCAGCCCATCTGCCGGAGCGCGTCGTCCACCGAGTGGTCGCGCGCATAGTGGATGGCCTGCTTGCTGCCCCAGACCGCCACCGGCGGCTTGGCGGCGATTTCGTTCGCGCATTGCATCGCGGCGGCCAGCATGGCGTCCGCTGAATCAAACACCTCGTTGACCAGGCCGTAGCCTAGCGCCCTGGCCGCCGGCAGCCGTCGCCCGGTGTAGGCCAGTTCCTTGACGACGGCCAGCGGCAGCAGCTTGGGCAGGCGCTGCAGCGTGCCCACGTCTGCCACCATGCCGATGTTGATCTCCTGGATGCAGAAAAACGCGTCGGCCGTAGCGTAGCGCAGGCAGCAGGCCGTCACCATGTCGACCGCGCCGCCTATGCAGCCGCCCTGGATGGCCGCGATCACCGGGATGCGCAGGGTTTCGAGTTTGGTGAAGGTGGCCTGCATGTCCGTCAGCAGGTCGAAGATGGCCGCACGGCCTTCGGGGCTCTGGTCGTCCATGGCGATGCCGCTGCCGAAGGTTTCCAGCGCCATGCCCGCGCTGAAGTGTTTGCCGGTGCTGGAGATCACCAGCACGCGCGCTTCGCCGGTTTTATGGATGTACGTGAGCGCCGCGTCCAGTTCGCGCCAGAACAGCGGGTGCATGGTGTTCATCGCCTCGGGGCGATTCAGCACCAGATGGGCGACGTGGCCGGTGGTGGTAAGGGTGAAGCAGGTCAGGGAGGGTGGGGTGGGAGCGTTCATGCCGCCACTCTAGTTCAAGCCACTAGGTCCAGCCAGTCACACCTGAGACGCCGCGCCAGGTGCGCCCGCGCCCTTGCATAGACATACAGCCGCGGCGCCAGGATGCCCAGCGCAC
Organism: Polaromonas sp. P1_F2; assembly: GCF_056405735.1. Taxonomy (NCBI): domain Bacteria; kingdom Pseudomonadati; phylum Pseudomonadota; class Betaproteobacteria; order Burkholderiales; family Comamonadaceae; genus Polaromonas; species Polaromonas sp. P1_F2. The sequence goes on from NZ_JBFUBN010000002.1 coordinate 613,633, forward strand.
ACAGCGGGTAGGCCCAGGCCGCCTCAAAGGCGTAGGCCGGCAGCCAGCCCGTCCAGCCCATGAGCCAGACGGTCAGCACCCCTTCCCAGAGCTGGCATTCGAGCGGGTGGGCCGCCCGCTGCGCCTCGCGCCAGTCCTTGACGCGCTGCAGCTGTGCCAGCGTGATGTGGTGCCAGTACGGCGACGTGGCGGATGTTGAGGGCCTGGAAGGGTCAGAGGGGTCAAACATAAAGCCTCCGTGCGAGGCTTCAATGTAAGTTTCGTGAAAGCTTCTGTCAACGGCCGCAAGCCGTCAGGGTCGATGCAAAACGCCTTTTTTTTGCAAGCCCTCGTGACAGGCCGGGCCGCCCTGGCCACCGCGCCTCAGGCCGAGGCCAGGGTTTTCAGGGCCGACACCAGCCGGTCCAGGTCGGCCTCGGTGGTGTAAAGCGCCGGGGAGACACGTATGCAGGGGCCTTTGGCCACGCCGGTCCGGCGCACCGTCAGCACGCCATAGCTGTCGCGCAGCTGTGCCACCAGCGCCTTGTAGTCGTCCGGCGTTGTCCTGCCGGCCAGGCGGAAAGAGGTGATGCCCGCAGCCATGCCGGGCTGGTCCGGCGTCAGGATGTCGACGTCCTTCAATTCGCGGGCGCGGGCTACCCAGTAGTCGCGCAGGTGGCGCAGGCGAAGCTCCTTGGCCTTGGGGCCGATTTCCGCATGCAGGGCCAGCGCCCTGGGCAGGGTCAGCAGGGCCGCGAAATTGGAGGTGCCGCTGTGCACGCGCGAGCGGATGTCGTCGGCCGGCCAGTCCTCGTCGGCCATCGCGCGGTCTATGTCGGGCAGCCGCCCTTTGGCGACGTACATAAAACCCAGGCCGACGGGCGCACCTATCCACTTGTGCAGGTTGAAGCCGACGAAGTCCACGCCGAGATCTTGCACCTTGAAGTCGATCTGGCCCCAGGAGTGCGCGGCGTCCAGCACCACGTCCACGCCGCGGGCCCTGGCCATCGCGGCGATCTCGGCCACGGGCATTACCAGCCCCGTGCGGTGGCTGACGTGCGTGAGCAGCAGCAGTTTGGCCTTGGGGTTGTTGGCCAGGGCTTCCCGGTAGGTTTGCAGCACGGCTTCGCGCGTGGCGGGCTCGGGGATGCTGAACTTGACCACGTTCACGCCGCGCCTGTCCTTGAGCCAGTTCATCGCGTACTGCATGGAGTCGTAGTCGAGGTCGCAAAACAGCACGCTGTCGCCCGCGCTGAGTTTGTTGTAGCCGCCTATCAGCAGCTGCAGGGCTTCGGTGGCGCCGCGCGTGAAGGCGATTTCCCCGGGGGCGGCGCCCACGGCGGCGGCCAGCAGCTTGCGGGCTTCGGTCGCATCACCGTCGAACTGCGAACGCGCATAGTAGGAATTCTCGCGGTTCACCATGTCGGTCTTGGCCTGGTACTCGCTGCGCACCGGGTCGGCCATGATGCCCCAGTAGCCGTTTTCCAGGTTCACCGTTTTGGGTGTCACGGTGTAGAGCGACCTGACGGCCGCCCAGTAGCCGCGATCGGTGGCCATGGCCTGCGCACTGCCCGCCAGCAGGGGCGGAAGACTCCGGGCGGTGGTCTGGGTTTGGGCCTGGGCGCTGGCCGCGGTGAGAGAGGCGGTGGCCATGAGGCCCATGACAAAACCGCGGCGATTGGCATGCAGCATGAAACATATCCTGATGATGGGTGTCTGCGGTTTTTAACCGCCGGACATGTCAGGCATGTGTCGTCATGGCTGCGGCGGCGTGCCGCCTTTGTTTCCTCAGATCCGGCGGCGGCGCGGCACCACACTGAGCTGCAGCGTGAGTTTCCCCGGCGAAGCGGTCACGGTGTAAGCCTGCGGTGCGATCTCTATCAACTGGTCGGCATGCCAGACCTTGATCTGCGCGATGCCTTCGGGAAGCTGCGCGATCTGCGCCACACCCTCGGCATTCGTCAGCACGGCCCAGGGCGATTCGCTCACATACACGTGGCCGCGCATGGAGCCATGGATGTGGCAGCCCAGCAGCACGGCGCCTGCCTTGGCGAAAGTCGCATCGGCCGTTCTGGCCGGCTTGCCTTCGGGCTTGCCGTCCAGGCGCAGCTCAAAGCCTTCGCCCGCCGCGGCATTGAACTGCGCCGCGCCGGCGGCCGAGCCGCGCACGTGGTGTTCCCAAGGGTCGTTGTTGACGAATTGGGCCTTCGCGCCCACGGCCACCACGCTGACGGCCGGTACAAAGCGCATTTTTTCCTGATAGATCGTGACCTGGCTGGGCAGCGCGGTGGGGGCTGCGCCGGTCCTGGCCGAGGGCACGACCACCACGACCGCATCGGGCGCCGGCTTGCCTTCCTTGTCGAGCACCAGCACCGAGAGGGTGGCGGCGCCGGCCCAGGCGGAAAAGGCCAGGCCGGCCAGCAAGAACAGGGCGGATGCCAGCGTTCGCGAAGTGGGGTGTGTCATGGGGTTCTTCCTGTTCAGGTTTCGCGAGGCATCAACAAGCCCAGCACGGCTGCCACCAAAAACAGCGCCGGCACGTCACCCCAAAGATGGCCCATGGTGTGGTGGCCGCTGAAGGACTGCACCGCCATGATCCCGCCATGCACGACGCTGGACCAGACGGTGAACCAGATGAGGCTGCGGTGCAGCAGCGGGTTGCGGGCTGCCAGCAAAAGGAAGACACCCAGCGTTGCGTACAGGCCTATCATCATCTCAAGGTAGTGCGAACGGCCCTCCGTATGCCACGCCCAGCCGGAGGGCCAGACGATGGTGAGCGGCCAGAAGGCAAAAGTAAAGATGAGGCCTGTCAGCGTCAGGGCGACGCGCAGGTATTTGAGTCGATCGGCATTTGTCATTGTTTTGTCTCTTTCGGATCATCAGATGCCGCGCGTTTACAAGCATCCACAAAATCCTCCCGGCGGCGCAACAACGCCAGGAGGGCTTTTGAGCAGCGCTTACTTCGCAGCAGGCTTGTAGTCGGCTACAGCCTTGGCCAGATCCCGGGTTTCTTCGCAGCCGGCGCAGATGGCCTGCAGCTTGGCGAGCTGGGCGTCGGCCTGGGCTTTCTGGTTGGTTTTCAGGTAGGCAATGCCCGAATATTCCAGCGCGCCCTTGTGATTGGGGTCCAGCGCCAGGGCCTTGCCGTAAGCGGCAAAGGCCTCGTCGTACTTGCCCAGCCAGCGGTTCGAATAACCGAGGTAGTTGTAGGCGTCGGCATTCTTCGGATTCTTGGCCACGACCTTGTTGAAGCTGCTCACGGCCTCGGACCAGTTCTTCGCGTCTATGGCTTTCTTGCCGGCCGCGAAGTCGTCGATCTGCGCGTTCTGCACCGGCGTGGTCTGGATGTCGGCCGCGATGGCCGCGCCGGCAAGGGCCAGGGCGACGACGGGCAGGGCGATGAAGTTGCGGATGGAAAAAGCGTTCATGTCGGGCTCCTTGAATGTTGCTTGCTTACTGACTAAGTTGGATGCGCTGCGAATCAGCACCTTATACAAACGGCACGACTGGAGAATTGGATGCAGCCGAACTCGTATTTATTTGTAAGGGCTCAGATCGCCTGCGGCCACTGCAGGCCAAAAGGCAGTAGACGCGGCCCAAACAAAAAATGCAACACCCTTCGCCGGCTGCTTCCCGTGGATCTGGAAGAGGCGTGCAACAGTAGCGGGCGCATGGCCATCACGCTTCCCCGCTCTGCCGTGCAAATGACTTCGACCTGCGCATGGCGGGCCGCCGCGGCGGCTTGCGCTTCCGTCCTGCCCTGCAGGTGCGAACCCGGAACGACCCGCAGCGGGCCGTCTTCGGCGCCGCAGGCGTCGATGTGCAAACGCACGGCCACCAATTGCTCTAGCAGTTCGACCGGTGGCTGGACGTACAGGCCGCCTTCCTTCTCGGACCAGCCGCCCAGGCCTGCGTGCGCCACGCGGGCCGCTACCGGGATGCTGAGGTCCTGGTGCACCGGCACCAGCCAGTTGCGCGATGCCGACTTTTCGAAGAAGGTGCACTGCACGGCCACGAAGTCAGCCGGGATCAGCGGCGCCAGCAAGGGGTGCCGATGCAGCGCTGCCGCAAGCGCCTGGCACCAGGGTTGCGACAGCAGGCCGCGTGTTCCGGCCGAGTCCGGCAAAACACCCGCAAGCCGGGAAGCGACCGACTCGCATTCGGCGCTGCCCAGCACCCCGGGAACAAGCGCAAAGCCCTGGGTCGTGAATGCGGTGTGATCCATGCCTGCCAGGGGATGCCGAGGGTCACAGCATCGATTGAAACAGCGCGAGGTACTGCGGATGCTGCGAAATCGTGTTGTGCGAGGTTCCCGGCAACATCTTGAGCGCAGCCGTGCCTTTGTTGAAGCGCGCGTGCAGCTCCCCGGTGCTGGACGCTGGGATGACCTCGTCGTGCTCCGCGGCAATCAGCAGCGTGGGCGCCGTGACCTTGGGCGCGTACTTCCAGGACTCGAACTTGTCGACCAGCAGCCAGGAGATGGGAAACCAGGGAAAGCGCTGCGCGGCCAGTTCCTGGATGCTGTTGTAAGGCGTCACCAGGATCAGGCGCGACACCGGCCGCTGGCTGGCGACCCAGACGGCCACACCCGAACCCAGGCTCCTGCCGACCACCGTGACATCCGCATGCGTCTTGTTCACGTGGTCGAACAAGGCCAGGGCATCGCTTTGCAGCGCTGCCTCGGTGGGGCTTCCGCTGCTGCCGCCGTAACCCCGGTAGTGAAGCAGGTAGATGGCGTGATCCGGGAAAGCCTGCGTGAAAGACGGCAGGTTGGCCGAAACGTCCTCGGCATTGCCGCCGAAGTAAACAAGGGCCTTGGGTCCGGACTTTTGCCGAGCGGTGATCGCCAGATCCGCATCCTTGACCTGGAGTTGCATCGTCGTGGCTGGGCCGCCTCCCGAGTTCGGCTGGGGGAAATAAAGCAGCGAACGCTGGTACACAAACAGCGCCGCGCAAATGGCCAGGTAGGCCAGCAGCAGAACTGTGAAGAAAACCGCCACTGCGCGCGCCGGCCTGTTCACCACAGCTTGGCGCAATTGCCGCTGAAGACCACGGTCTCGCCGGGTTTGGCCGGGTTGGCGTCGGTTTCCAGCGTGACCACCAGCTTGCCGACCTTGGACAGCAGTTTTTCCGAGGTGTCGGGCAGCATGGACACCGCCGAGCCGCTGGTCGGCACGGTGCCCAGCGAAAACGCCGGGCCGCTGGCCGGCACGGCCCACAGCACCAGCTTCCCGCTGGCGGGCGGCGTGATCGGGCCTATGACCTTGACCGTCATGGTCTTGCCGTGGCGCAGCGAACTGACCAGCAGCTTGCCGTTGCCCTGGGCGTCGGTCAGCAGGCCCACATAGCTTTGCGGCAGCTTTTCGCCCGAGCGCATCGCGAGCTGGTCGCTGGACATGAACAGGGTAGGCATGGCCAGAAAGAACGCGCTGGCCGCGATCACGCCAGCAGCCAGGCCGCCAAAACCAAAGCCCGCCGGCTTGAGCCAGCCCAGCCAGCCGGCTTTGCCCTGCGGCGCATGCCGCGTGCCGGCGGGCTGCGTGCGCGCGGCGATCGCGGCCCACACCCGGGGTGAAGGCTGGTGCGCCGGCACAGACATCGCCAGCTGGCCCAGGCGCGCCTCCCATTGGGTGACACGCACACGCACATCGGCGCGGTCGCGCTGCAGTCGTTCAAAGCGCCGCCGTGCGCCGCCGGCCAATGTGCCCAGCACATAGGCGGAAGCCAGGTGTTCGAGCAATTCAGGGTGGGTGTATCTCATGCCACCACCCCTTGCGCGGCCAGGCAGCCCTTGAGTTTCTCCAGGCCGCGCCGTATCCAGGCTTTCACCGAACCCAGCGGCGCGCCCATTTGCGCGGCCACCTCGCTGTGCGACAGGCCCTGGTAATAGGCCAGCGCCAGGCTCTGCCGGTGGCTGCCTTCCAGCGCGTTCATGCAGCCTGCTATATGCAGGGCTTCGGTGGCCTGCTCCAGCAGCTGCATGGCGCTGGGGGCGGGTGCCATGGTGCTTTCGCTGTCTTCTTCGCCCACGTCACCGGATTCGGGCAACTCGCTTTCCTTGCGGCGCGCGCGTGCCCGAAAGGCGTCCAGCGCCTTGTTGCGGACGATGGCGATCAGCCACGTCATGGGTTGAATGGTTTGGCCGTCCACCTCGCTGCGGTAGCCGGCTGCGCTTTTCCAGATACTCACATACGCCTCTTGCAGCACATCTTCGGCCGCCTGTCCTTGTCCCAATATACGAACGGCGACGCCAAACAGATGCGTATGGGTGCGTTCATAAACCTGGGCGAAGCAGCCATGGTCGCCCTGCGCCGCCCCGGCGATCAGGGCTTGCAGGCTGCGGGTGTCCATGTCGGAGGCCAGTTTCATGCGGCTGAGTATAGGGAGTTAGGCCCAGGCGGCAAAACATCCCCGGCAATGGCATTTTTTTCAGAAAAACCTGCATCCAATTGGTGCTTGCCGTCGTTTGTCCCTGGTGGGCGGGCCGCCGCGCCGGCCCACAGCCCTTCAGCCCTGGGAGTTGGGGCTTTTTTACTTTCTTTTTTACTTTCATTTAACCCGGGGACCTGTCAATATTTGCAGGGCTCCCTCTCAGGAGATCGCCATGACACCGATTGCAATCGCCACCCCACCCAGGTTTCACACCGGCCTTGCCGCCACCGCCTTGTGTGCCGGCCTGCTGTTGAGCGCCTGCGCTACCGGCCCTACCGCGCAAGTGGATGCAGGCAAGCCGGCGCCCGCCGCGCTCAAGCCGGCCGACAGCGAACGCGCGGCCTTCACCTGGCATGCTGTCGGCTCGCAGATTTATGAGTGCCGCGCCTCCGACAAGGGCGGCTGGGCCTGGGTGTTTGTCGCGCCCGAGGCGGACCTCTTCAACCAGAAAGACGAAAAAGTCGGCACGCATGGCGCCGGCCCCAACTGGACCGCGCTGGACGGCAGCAAGACCGTGGGCACGGTCAAAGCGCGCGCCGACGGCGAGCGTCCCGCCGACATCCCCTTGCTGCTGCTGACGGCAAAATCCGCCGGCACCCCAGGCAAGATGGCCGCCGTCACCAGCGTGCAGCGCCTGAACACCGAAGGCGGCAATGCACCGGCCAGAGGCTGTGCCACGTCGGCCGACGCCGGTAAACGCGTCAAGGAAGGCTATACCGCCGACTACGTGTTTTTCACCGCCAAAAACGCCTGAAAAAGCGAGGCCCGAGATGTCTGTGCTCAAGAACCTTTTCAGCGCCAGCAAGAGTCCCAAGCACGACGCCACGGGGCCTGAAACGGGGCCGGTCAAGATGAACCTTGACGAGCGCATGGCGTTCCGGCGCGAGATGCTCTTCGAGGCCATCAAGGTCACCATGCAGGCCCACGGCATCCTGTCGGCCAGCTACAAGTTCCGCGTGGTGCGCAACGACAAGCGAGGCCACCAGTACTTCGTCCTGGTGGACCTTTCCACCGACTTCCTGGACAACCGGGAGGGCGGGCCCGCCCGGCTAGCCGAGGTGGGGGCGGCCATCGCCAAAAATGCCGCCACGCGTTACGACCTGCTGGTCAGCGGCGTGTACTGGCAGGTCAATGAACAGATCCAGGGCTTCTCGGCCAGCCGGCCGGTCCCCCTGCCCGCGGGCCAGGACGCGGGCGATTCGCGGCCGCCGGTGCGGCGCCATGAGCGCGCCACGCTGGAAGAACTCGCGGCCTTTGAGGCCGCCTGGGAGAAGGGTCGGGCGCTGCAGATCGGCGACCGGGTTTATTCGTCCGACCTGGCGCCGCTGGAGGTGGATTCCCGGAAAGACGACAGCCGAAGCTAGCGATCCTTGTCAGGGCCTGCGCCGCCGCGGCACCACCGTGAGCTGCATGACGTTTTTGGCCAGCACCGTGCCCACCGTGACCTGTTGCGGCGCGATGTCTATCAGCTGGTCGGCTTGCCAGACCTTGACCTGGGCTGTGCCCTCGGGCAGGTCTTCAAAGGCCGCGATGCCTTCGGAACTGGTTTTCGCGGCCCAGGGTGATTCGCTGGCATAGAGGTAGCCGCGCATGGAGCCGTGGATAAAGCAGCCCAGCAGGGTCGCACCCAGCACCCCGGCCTTGTCCAGCGTCACCTCGTTGGTTTTTGCGGGCTTGCCGTCCGGCTTGCCTTCGAGCCGCATTTCAAAGCCCGCGTTCGTCGCGCTGAACTGGCCCATTCCCGCGGGCGAACTGCGCACATGGTGGTCCCAGGCGTCGTTGTTGACGAACTGAACCTTGGCTCCCACGGGCACTACCGTCACCGCCGGGACGAACTGCATCTTTTCCTGGTAGATGGTGGCTTGCGCGGGCAGCGGGTTTTTAGGGAGAGCACCCTTGCCGGCCGGCGTCACCACCACCACCGCGTCCTGCACCGGCTTGCCGTCCTTGTCGAGCACCGACACCACCAGCTTGCCGGCCTGCGCCGCCGCGCTGAAGGCCAGCAGTGCGGAAAGGGCCATGCCCCGCGTGGCGGCCTTCATGGCTTGGCCCCGCTTTCCGATGGCGTGATGATGTCGCGGTTCATGGGTGCCAGCAGCGCCAGCATTTCGTTCTGCTTGCGAAACGGGATGCCCTTGGCGTCCATGCTTTGCTGCAGCACTTCGACCAGCGCATGGAAGTCGGATTTTTTGATCTCCAGGTTGGCATGCGCGCTTTTCATGTCGGCGCCCTTGTAGACGCAGGGGCCGCCGCTCAGGGCGCAGAGCTGATCGACCAGTTGCTCCTTCACGCGCTGCTGGTTGGCAGGCTTGAAGTGTGGCCCGATGCGCGGATCGGCCAGCAGGCGGACCATGAAGTCGTCCATCAGCGCGACCAGGCCGGGCTTTTCGCCGAAGGCTTTGTAGAGCTGGTCGTTTTGCGGGGGCGCGGTTTGCGCGAACGCGCTGCCCGCGACAAGCGCCAGGCAGATCAGTGTTTTTTTCATGATGATGCTCCTTGATTGATTGGCGAGGCTCAGAAAGCGACCTGGGCCGAGAGGTAGTAACCGGACTGCTTGCGGCTGGCCGTGGTCGCGGGCACGATCACGCCCAGGTCCACGTAAGCCAGCGTCAGCGAGAGGTTTTTGGTCGGCGCCCAGGCGATGAAGATGTCCTTCCAGTCTTCCGAGCGCAGGCCGTTGCCCAGGCCCGCGGCGCGGCCGGCGCCTTCCAGCTTGTTTCGCATGAAGCGGTATTCGGCGCCCACGGCAATGTTCTTGCTGACCAGGTAGGCGACCGAAAACTCCGGCTGCAGGCTGTAGCGGTTTTCATTGCCACCCAGCGTCGCGCCATAGCCCAGCAGGCCGTTCTGGTTGGCCTTGGTCGCGCGCAGCGTGGCATTGACCAGCAGGCCCTGCGCCAGGAAAAGTTTGGTGGCGCTCACATACACGTCAACACCCGAACGTTTGGCGCCCAGAGCGGCCAGTGTGCCGTCCAGCCCGGTGGAGCCCAGCGTCTTGTACTGCACGCCAACCGCCACCTGCGGCACCAGGGTGTCGCTGTCGAGCACGGCATCACCCAGCACGCGAAGCTTGGCGCCCACGATGGTCTGCTTCAGGTGCAGCCCAGGCAGGCCCAGCGCCACACCGGTGTCTCGCGTGTTGAAGTCCTGCCGCGCGATGGACAGCTCATAGCGGTCATGGATGCCCGCCGCCGCGCCGTAGATGTTCAGGCCGTAGTCGCGGGTGCCCACATGGGTCAGGTAGGCCGAGCCGCCAATCTCGTCCGCCGTGGCGTTGCTGCCGATGACGGCCCAGGGCGTCAGGCCGCCGCCGGCCGGGCCTTCTATGGTGCTGACGCCGCCGGTGAGGAGGAGTTTTCCTGTGTCGGCTTGGGCGCCGGTGCAGAGGAAGAGGGTGGCTAGTAGAGGGAGGGTTTTCATGGGGTGGGGTGTGGTTGAGGGGGCTGGTGGTATGAAGTACGGGGGGAGGGGTGGGGTGGATTCAACTTTTTTTGTTGTTGTTCTTGGGGGGGGCTTTTTGTTGAGGGTTGCTGGCCGGGGGTAGCCCGGCGGCTACTCACTTTTCTTTTGCTTCGCCAAAAGAAAAGTAAGCAAAAGAAAAGGCGACCCTGGTTGCTGCGTCCCTCCGCTTCGCTGCGGGCAACCTGCGGTGCTCGGTCCAGACGGGGTCTCGCTAAACTCGCCTTCGGCTCAAACAACGCGATCCCTGATCCGTCTGGACCTGCGCTCCTCGGCGCATCCACAAGGGGTGGGGACGAGGAATACCAAATCCAATACCGAAAACCACAAGGACTCGCCTTGGCGAGTCCTTGTTTGTATTTGTCTTCTTATCTTCTTTGTATTTTTGTCCCCGCTCCCGATTGCCCCGTCCTGGCTGGGCCGAGGAGCGCAGACGTAGGCGGATCAGGGATCGCGCTTGTCTGAGCGAAGCGAGTTTGCGCGAGACCCCGCCGTAGTCGAGCACCGCAGGTTGCCCGAAGCGAAGCGTAGGGACCCAGACTGCGGGTCGCCTTTTCTTTGGTGACTTTCTTTTGGCGAAGCAAAAGAAAGTTACTTGCTGCCGGGCAACCCCCGGCCAGCCACCCTCAGCAGCGAGCGCCCCGCCGGAGCAAGACCGGCCTCAACAAAAGCCGTTTGTCGCCTGAGGCACACAAAAACAACCCCCCAACTGCTAGCATTCCGGCGATGAACCGCCGCCACTTCCTAACCACCACAGCGTTAGCCCTGACCGGAGACTTCGCAATGGCCGACCTCCCCAAAGTAGCCTCCCTGGACGACGCCCTCCGCTGGCTGGACACGCTGGACAAGGCGGCCGGCGTCAAAACCACGGGCCAGTGGCCCATGGTTTCGGTGCTGGAGCACATGGCGCAAAGCGTGGAGATGAGCCTGGACGGTTTCCCGCAGCCCAAAAGTGCTTTCTTCCAGAACACGGCCGGCGCGGCGGCCTTTGCTTTTTTCAAGTGGCGCGGGCAGATGAGCCACAGCCTCAGCGAGCCGATTCCCGGCGCGGCGGCCCTGCATCGCGAAGGCGACTGGAGGCCCGCCTCCACGCGGCTGCGCGCCGCCATCGAGCGTTTCAACCGCCACCAGGGCCCGCTCAAACCGCACTTTGCCTACGGCGCGCTCGACAAGGCCGACTTCTCGCGGGCCCATGCCTTCCACATCGCCAACCACCAGGATGAGATCGTTGTAGTGGCGCGCTAGCTTAATTGCCACGTCTTCATCAAGGGGCGAGACTGCCGTTTCGCGCGCCGCGTTTCTTCTTTGCCTGGTTTTTCTGCCGGCTCTCGAGCAAAGCCAGCAGCCGGTGTTCGGCGGCGTAAAGGCGGCGCAGTTTTTTGCCGGACTCGAGCTGCGGCCACAGCGCCGCCATCACGGGTTCGTCGTGGGCCAGGCGGCCGCCCAGCTCCAGCACGGCCGGGTGAATATAGGATTTTTTGCAGACCGCCGGCGTGTTACCCAGCAGCCGCGCCACTTCTTGCAGAACCGCTTTGGCACTGAAGCCACCTTTGGCCGCTCCGTCTCCCTTGCCGTCCTTCCCGCCGTTTTCACCGCAAGCCAGGCGTGTGAGTTCCAGCGCCTGCACCGTACCGTGCCAAGTGCGGAAATCCTTGGCGGTGAAATGTTGCCCCCACGGTTGCTCACTGCGTGTAGCGTCCTGCCCCCCGAGGGGGCCGCTGCGCCTGCGGCCTGGCAAAGCCAGTTCCGCGGCCCCTGTTTGATGGGGAGCTTGTGTCGACGCATGTCTGCTTCTTGTGGATGGAGCCGTTATCTCTGCAAGGTAGTCGTTGACGTCGCCCGAGCCCACCGCGCGCAGTTCGCCGGCCTCATCCTCGTACTGGAACAGCAACTGCCCCGGCAATTGCTGGCAGCGCCGCACCACGGCCGCCACCTTGGGGTCGTCCACTTTCAGGTCCTGCATCACGCCGCTTTTGCCGCGAAAGCGCAGCTGCAGGGTCTTGCCGCGCACGCCGGCATGCGGGTTGCGCAACGTGGTCAGACCGTAGGAGCCGTTGTCGCGCGTGTACTCGTCGTTGCCCACGCGCACAAAGGTGGTGTCCAGCAGGCGCACCAGCGTCGCCAGCACCAGGCTTCGGCTCACGGGTGCATTGCGGCGCGGCGCCAGGTCGCGCGCCACCCGGGCACGTATGCGCGGCAAGGCCTTGCCGAAGGCCAGCAGCCTTTCGAACTTGCTGTCACCGCGCAAGGCTTGCCAGTCGGCGTGGTAGCGGTACTGCTTGCGGCCGCGCGCGTCATAGCCCGTGGCCTGCAGATGGCCGTTGGGCCGAGGGCAGATCCAGACCCGCGTGTAGGCCGGCGGGATCGCCAGCTTGTGGATGCGGCGAATTTCTTCCGGGTCCTGGATCCATCGGCCGGCGGCGTCGCGGTAGCGGAAACCGCTGCCGCGTTTGACGCGGGTGAGGCCGGGCATGTCATCACTGACATACACCAGGCCCGAGCCTTTGAGTTCGGGCGCCGCAGCGGCTTTCGCAGCGGGTGGGCTGGCGGAAGGAGAGGGTGTTGGGCCGCGGGGCATAGGCCTGCATTGTGCGAAGCGCCGCGAGGCCGGGGCTGTAGGACCCAGCCGCTTTGCGCGGCGGGCCGGAAGCGGCTTAGAACAGCTGGTCGGTGGGGTTCGCTTCTGCGCCCTCAGAGGGGCTCGCAGGCTTTTTCTCGTCGGGCAACGGCACCTCGCCCACGCGCGCCAGGGTGGCCGCGCGCACACCCAGCAGGCGCAGTTTTTTCTCGAGCGGGACGCGCTTGAGGCATTGGCCGGCCAGGCGGCGGATGGTGGCGCCGTCGTCGGTGTAGCTGTCAGCGGTCTGGTCGCGCGTGGCGATCTTGAAGTCGTCGTAGCGCAGCTTGATGCCTATGGTCTTGGCCACATAGCCCTTGCGCTGCAGGTCTTCGCCCAGCCGCACGCAGAGGTCGGTGAAGATGGCGCCCAGCTCGGCCTTGTTGCGCACCGCGTGCAGGTCGCGGTCGAAGGTGGTTTCGCGGCTCATGCTGACCGGTTCGCTCTCGGTCACCACCGGCCTGTCGTCGCGGCCCCAGGCGGCCTCGTGCATCCAGGCGCCGGTGGCCTTGCCGAAGTTGTCCACCAGCCAGCCCGGATCCTGAGCGGCCAGCTCGCCGATCGTGTGCACATGCAGCTTTGCGAGTTTTTCACCGGCCTTGGGGCCTATGCCGTTGATCTTGCGCACATGCAGCGGCCAGATCTTTTCCTGCAGGTCGGATTCGTAGACGATGGAAATCCCGTTGGGCTTGTTGAACTCGCTGGCCATCTTGGCCAGCAGCTTGTTGGGCGCCACGCCGACCGAACAGGTCAGGCCGGTCTTTTCAAAGATCGCCTTCTGGATCAGCCGCGCCAGCACGCGCCCGCCTTCGCGCTGGCCGCCCGGCACGTCGGTGAAGTCGATGTAGACCTCGTCCACGCCGCGGTCCTGCATCAGCGGCGCGATGTCGGTGATGGTGCTCTTGAAGAGCTGCGAGTATTTGCGGATTTCCGAAAAATCCACCGGCAGCACAATGGCCTGCGGGCACAGCTTGGCGGCTTTCATCATGCCCATGGCGGATCCCACGCCGAACTGCCGCGCCGCATAGGTGGCCGTGGTGATCACGCCGCGGCCGACGTAGTCTTTGAGCAGCGGAAAGCTTTCAACCGGGATGAAACGCAGCGCGCGCTCACCCTGCGCGGCCCGCAGCTCTTCGTCGACCTTGCGCCAGCCGCCGCCTATGACCACCGGCAGGCCCTTGAGCTGCGGGTAGCGCAACAACTCGACGGACGCGAAAAACGCGTCCATGTCGAGGTGGGCTATGCGGCGGATCTTGGGTGCGGGGGAAGGGGACGGGGCGCTCACCCGGCAAGCATAGCAATTCGCAACAGCCTGGGCGCGGCCGCCCCGACACGATTTGGCCCTATTTGGCCCACATTGATCCCAGGCTTCTGGATCGGCCAAAAGAGCTTCATCGCGCAGGGTGACAAGTCGCTCAGTGGTCGTGGTGCAGGTAGCGCGCCTCGCGCGGCAGGCGGAAGGCCACAAGGAAGGCCAGCACCATCATGCCGGTCACGTACCAGTAAAACACCGTTTCATGGCCCAGCGATTTGAGGCCCAGCGCCACATACTCGGCCGAGCCGCCGAAGAGGGCGTTGGCCACCGCGTAGGCCAGGCCCACGCCCAGCGCGCGCACCTCGGGCGGGAACATCTCGGCCTTGACCAGGCCGCTGATGGAGGTGTAGAAGCTCACGATGGCCAGCGCCAGGATGATCAGCAAAAAGGCGATGAAGGGCCTGTTCACGCTCTGCAGCGCCGTCAGGATGGGCACGGTGCACAACGCGCCCAGCGCGCCGAACCACAGCATGGAGGCGCGCCGGCCAATGCGGTCCGACAACATGCCGAACAGCGGCTGCATCAGCATGTAGACAAACAAGGCGCCCGTCATCACCGCGCTGGCGGTTTTCACCGACATGCCGGCCGAGTTGACGAGGTACTTCTGCATATAGGTAGTGAAGGTGTAGAAAATCAGCGAACCGCCGGCCGTGTAGCCCAGCACCGTGAAGAAGGCCGCCTTGTGGTTTTTGAACAGGCCCGCCAGGCTGCCGGCCTCCTTGCTGGCGCGGGACTGGGCGCTGGAGGTTTCCTCCAGCGAGCGGCGCAGGTAGAGCGCGATCACTGCGGCCATGGCGCCTATCACGAAAGGAATGCGCCAGCCCCAGGCGCGCAGCTCGTCCTCGCTCAGCAGGAACTGCAAAACCACCACCACCAGCACGGCCAGCAGCTGGCCGCCGATCAGCGTCACGTACTGGAAGGATGAGAAAAAGCCACGCTGGCCCTTGAGCGCAACCTCGCTCATATAGGTGGCCGTGGTGCCGTATTCCCCGCCCACCGACAGGCCCTGGAAAAGCCGCGCCAGCAGCAGCAGCGCCGGCGCCAGCGCGCCTATGCTGGCATAGGTCGGCATGCAGGCGATGGCCAGCGAGCCGGCGCACATCATGGTCACCGAGATCACCATCGAGGTCTTGCGCCCGCGCTTGTCGGCGATGCGGCCGAACAGCCAGCCGCCGATCGGCCGCATCAAAAAGCCCGCGGCGAACACGCCGGCCGTGTTCAGCAGCTGCGTGGTCGGGTCGCTGGAGGGGAAGAAAGCCGGTGCGAAATAAATCGCGCAAAACGCGTAGACATAGAAGTCGAACCATTCGACCAGGTTGCCGGACGAGGCGCCGACGATGGCAAAGATGCGCTTGCGGCGCTCTTCAGCGCTGTAGGGATGGGGAGTGGTCATGAGGTCTGCCTTGTGTTTTGCAAAGGTGCACCGGCAACGCCGGTCGGCTTGTGAGGCTGCGGGCGCGCAGCTGTGCCGATGGAGCTTGGCGGTTCTCAGGCCTCCGGGTCTTCAGGCCACCGGCCTTGAAGACACCGCCTCGCGCTGAAAACACCGGCCCGGGGCTGGCGATCCGTGCACTGGAATGCTTAGTTGGATAAGGGTTTTCCATTATGCCCATGGGTCTTTCGCCGCGCTTCCAGGCAAATATTTCCCCTGTTATTTACTTAGAGGACTTCTAGAATTTCGCCTTTGCCCAAAAACAGCGCAAGCGTGCCAATGAAGCGACCCAGCCTGCACCCCACCACAAGACGAGGAAAAGACGCGATGAAGCGATGGATCAAATGGACCGCCGGCGTGGCCGGCGCCGTGGTGTTGCTGCTTGGCGGCACGGCCGTAGTGGGCAGCCAGATGGCCGAGCGCAAAAGCCAGCGGCAGGTCAAGGTCAGCGTGCAGCCGGTGGCCATCCCGGCCACCACCCAGGCGTTGGAGCGCGGCGCCTACCTGTACAACTCGCGCGGCTGCGCCGACTGCCACGGCGCCGGCGGCGCGGGCCGTGAATTCATGAACGACGGCAAGGGCATGCGCCTGGCCGGCCCCAACATTAGCCCGGGCGAAGGCAATGTGGTGGCGCGCTACACACCTGAAGACTGGGTGCGTACCCTGCGCCACGGCGTCAAGCCCGACGCCCGCCCGGTCTTCATCATGCCCAGCGAAGACTACAACCGCCTGACCGACGAGGACCTGGGCGCGCTGGTCGCTTACGTCAAGGCCCTGCCGCCCAAAATGGGCGGCGCCGCCGTGCTGGACCTGCCCCTGCCCGTCAGGGTGCTGTACGCCTTTGATGCCATCAAGGACGCCGCGCAAAAAATCAACCACACCCTGCCGCCTGCCAAACCCATCGCCGAAGGCGTGACCGCCGCGCACGGCGCTTACGTCGCCAATATGTGCATAGGCTGCCACGGCGCGACCCTGGCCGGCGGCAAGATTCCTGGTGGCCCGCCCGACTGGGCGCCCGCCGCCAACCTGACACCTGGCCAAGGCAGCGCCATGCCGCGCTACAAGGATGCGGGAGCCTTTGTCGCAATGCTGCGCAGTGGCAAGCGTCCCGACGGCATGCCAATCACCGTGATGCCTTTCGAGTCGCTGCGCGCGCTCAGCGACGTGGACGCGCAGGCGCTGTATGTGTATTTGCAGACGGTGCCGGCAAAGCCTTTCGGGCAGCGGTAAGTACGCGTAAACGGCCGCCGGACGCCGTCGCGCTCTGGCATCATGGCCGGCTTGCCAATCCCTCTTTTCGAAAGTCAACGCCATGCCCTCCCATGCCACCGGAAGTTTTGAAGTCAATCTTGTGCCGCAATCGCTGGCGAATGCCGATGCCGGCCCGCTGATGGGCCGGCTGTCCATCAACAAGATTTTCAGCGGCGACCTGCAGGCCACCAGCCAAGGTGAGATGCTGAGCGCCGGGACGGCCGTCAAAGGCTCGGCCGGTTATGTCGCGATGGAACGCGTCACCGGCACGCTGCACGGCAAGAGCGGCAGCTTTGTGCTGCAGCACAGCGGCACCATGAACCGCGGCGCGCCACAGCTGACGGTCAGCGTGGTGCCCGATTCAGGCATCGATGAACTCACAGGCCTGAGCGGCACGCTGAGGATCCAGATTGCCGACGGCAAGCATTCGTATGCGATGGACTATGAGATTGCGCCGCAGGCTTGAGATAACGGAACAGTCGTGGTCCATCTTCGCCGGTTCTGGTTTTCTTTCGAAGGCCTTCCGCCTTTTTCCGTATTGAACGTTGGTTGCGGCGTAACCGCCTATACCTATGACGATGCGATTCAAATGCTCAAAGACCGGGTGTTCGAACAATCCTTGCCGGCTTGCTCGATGATTGAAGATATTGACATCAGCACGCTGGACGAGAACCATGTCCGGCCCAATATGGGTGTGGTGACGCAGCGCGGCGTGTGGTTTCCGCTGGGTTACTGAGCGGCCTTGGAGGCCGCCGCCCAACTGACTGCCAAACCTGGAATTACAAACAACGACGCGAATTCTCGCGTATGCAGCTAATCCTATGAAACTGGCGTTATCACTTCTGCTTGGCGTTGCAGGGCTTGTCCTGTCCATTTACTCCGTAGACAAGACATTGATCCTCCTGCGATCCAACGAAGCTCATAGCGGCCAGGTCATTCTTTTTGGATTGACTGCGGTGTTAATGGCTGTTGCGGGAGCCGCTAATCTGCTCACGGCATGGGCCTTGTCTTTTGGTCGCCTGTCATCGGTGTTTGGATCGTTGGATTCACCCGTCCTGGTCGATGCCAACGGTGTTCGCCGTCATGCCACTCGTATCAGGATAAAGAAGAATCTCGGCGAAGACCAACGCCAGGTGCCCGAAAGCAAGCAGATGGTCATATTTATATGCGGCTGGAGACCTTGGAGCTGTCTTGCATCAAATTTTCTGAAACACAATGATCAGGTCGACTCCAGTTCGTAGTTTTCTTCGGCCATCAACCTGAACTATCTCGTCAGCGTCACCTGGGGCCGCGCGGCCATACAGGTACCTGCATCGCTATCAGCAACTGAACCGGGGGATGGGCTATGAGATCGTCCCCCTTGCCCGCCTGAAACACTCCCAGCCGCGCCTCGCAAAGCACCGAGTCGCAATACTCGCGCATCTCGACAATCCTGCAGTACTCGTTGTCATAAGTTTCCCCCGCCCGGGTCGTCATGGCGCCGCGCGCCTCCACGATGACGTGGTCGCCGCCCGCGAAGATGTTCAGCGGGAGGGTCCGCGAGCCTGACTTGACGAGGCTGCGGACATAGCTGTAGAGGTCGCGCATCACGGCCTCCTGCCCGTGAAGGTACGGGACCAACTGTAGTACCCCGTGACGCGCATGACGACGTCATCGGCCAGGGTGGCTGCAAACAGCGCACCCTTGCCGGTCTCAAGCTCGGCAAAACTCGCCTCCATCAAGCGCTTGTTGGCTTCGGCCGTCACAGTCACGCCCTCAGGCTTCGTCAGCCCACGGTGATCACGGTTTCCGCGTACTCGCTGGGCACGACCAGGCCGCGGCCCTTGCCGACGTCCAGCTCATTGAGCAGCGCCAGGATGTCGCGCTCCAGCGCCGCCTGCTTGCCCGCCTCCAGCGCGCCGAAGGCCTTGTGGGTCGGGCCGTAGAAGTCGCGGAACACCTGCACGAAGTGGGCGGCCGAGCGGTAGCGGAAGGAGAACATTTTTCGCGCAACCTGGATGTTGCTGGCGCGTGGGCCGAACAGCGAGACCAGGTGCGCCTCGGTGCCCCAGAGCGCCGGCGAGCGCACACCCGCGGGCGGCGCCACGTGGCTGCCGATGATCTTGAACAGCCGGCCGATAAAACCGTCGGGCGTCCAGTTGGCCATGCCGATGCGGCCGCCCGGGCGCACCACGCGCAGCATCTCGCGCGCGGCGCTGGCATGGTCGGGCGCGAACATCACGCCGAAAGTCGACAGCGCGATGTCAAAACTGCCGGCCTCATAGGGCAGGGCTTCCGCGTCGGCGACCTCGAAGCGCACGGCCAGGCCTTCGGCGGCGGCGCGGGCGCGGCCTTTGTCCAGCAGGGCCTGCACATAGTCGGTCGAGGTCACTTCGGCAAAGCGGCGCGCCGCGGCCAGCGTGGCGTTACCATTGCCTGCCGCGACGTCCAGCACACGTTCGCCGGCGCGCACGTCGACCGCTTCGGCGAGCGTCTCTCCGACGATTTGCAGCGTGGTGCCTACGATGGTGTAGTCGCCGCTGGCCCAGGTGGCTTGCTGGCGCTGCTTGATCGCGGCATAGTCCGGTGCGGCGGCCGGTTTTTCGGGGGTGGCGGTGATGGATGTCATGTTGGATACCTTTGGATGGGATGGATGCCGGCATAGGCGTTGCCGGTGTGCCCATGGTCGAAGCCGACCCCGTTTGGCGCTTGACCCGACGTCGCCCCGTCTTGACCGAAAGTCCGCCATTCAATCCTCCATGTCGGAGGCGCCAGCGCCATGAGCCAGCTCGACCCGCTTTCCGACGTGCTGCGCAGCGTGCGGCTGCGCGGCTCCGTCTTCTTTCACGTCAGCTGCCGCGACCAGTGGTCGGCGCAGGCACCGCATTCGAGCGAAATGGCGCCGGTGCTGATGCCGGGCGCCGAGCATGTCATTGAGTACCACCTGTTCTTCAAGGGCGAAGGCTGGGTGGCCGTCGACGGCGAGCCGCCGCTGCGCATGCGCGAAGGCGACATCGTAATGCTGCCCCACGGCGACGCGCACGTGGTGTCCAGCGCGCCCGGCCTGGCGCCGGCCGAGCAGGACGACTGGCTGTTCAGGATGCGCGACGACCCCAAGCCCATCCCCATCACCTACCGCGGCGGCATGTTCGAGGCCGGCAGGGGCCTGCCCCTGGAGGACGCCAGCACCGTCATCCTGTGCGGCTTCATCGCCTGCGACCTCAAGCCTTTCAACCCGCTGATCAACGCTTTGCCAAGGCTGCTGCACCTGCCCGCCGAAGGCGTCGGCGCCTGGGTGGCGCCCATGCTGGAACAGGCGGTATCCGAATCCGTCAACCGGCGCCCCGGTGGCGCGGCGCTGCTGCAGCGGGTCAGCGAGATGGTGTTTGTCGATGGCGCGCGGCGCTACCTGGACTCGCTGCCGGAACAAGCCAGAGGCTGGCTGGGCGCGCTGCGCGACCGCCAGGTCGGCCGCGCCATCACGCTGATGCACTGCGACCCGGCCGAGCCCTGGACACTGGAGGAGCTCGGCAACCGCGTGGGGCTGTCGCGCTCGGCCTTGCACGAACGCTTCGTCACGCTGACGGGCATGGCGCCCATGCAGTACCTGACCAGCTGGCGCATGCAGTGCGGTGCCCGCCTGCTGCGCGAAGGCCGCCTGAGCGCCGCGGCGATCGCGCTGGAAGTCGGTTATGACTCGGAGGCCGCGTTCTCACGCGCTTTCAAACGCGCGACGGGGCAGCCGCCGGGGGCCTGGCGGCGCGGGCAGTTGCAATCGGGGTGAGCAAGCACTGCGCCGTGACGAGGCTCTCCTTGGCCATGGTCAGTAGGTGCCGGGCACAAAGATGCTGGTATCCACCGCCTTGATGTCGGTGCGCCCGCAAAAGGCCATGGTCAGGTCCAGCTCCTTGTGGATGATCTGCAGCGCTTTGGTCACGCCTTCTTCACCCATGGCGCCCAGACCGTAGAGGAAGGCGCGGCCTATGTAGGTGCCCTTGGCGCCCAGGGCGACGGCCTTGAGCACGTCCTGGCCGGAGCGTATGCCGCCGTCCATGTGCACCTCGATCTGGTTGCCGACGGCTGTGACGATTTCGGGCAGGCAGGAGATAGAGGACATGGCGCCGTCCAACTGGCGGCCGCCGTGGTTGGAAACGATCAGCGCATCGGCGCCTGAATTGACGGCCAGCTTTGCGTCCTCGACGTCCTGGATGCCCTTGAGGATCAGCTTGCCGCCCCAGCGTTTCTTGATCCATTCGACGTCGCCCCAGTTGAGGGCGGGGTCGAACTGCTTGGCCGTCCACTCCGAAAGCGAGCCCATGTTCTCGACGCCCTTGACGTGGCCGACGATGTTGCCGAAGCCGTGGCGTTTGGTGCCCAGCATGCCCAGGCCCCAGCGCGGTTTGGTCATCAGGTTGAGGATGGTCGAAAGCGTGGGCTTGGGTGGCGCGCTCAGGCCGTTCTTCAAGTCCTTGTGGCGCTGGCCGAGGATCTGCAGATCCAGCGTCAGCACCAGTGCCGAGCAGTTGGCCGCCTTGGCGCGGTCTATCAGGCTTTCGATAAAGGCGCGGTCCTTCATCACATAGAGCTGGAACCAGAAGGGGTGGCGGTCCGTGCCGGCCGCGACGTCTTCGATGGAGCAGATGCTCATGGTCGACAGCGTGAAGGGGATGCCGAATTTTTTGGCGGCGCGGGCACCCAGGATTTCGCCGTCGGCGTGCTGCATGCCCGTCAGGCCCGTGGGCGCGATGGCGACCGGCATAGCAACCGGCTGGCCGATCATGGTGGTCGCCGTGCTGCGGTTTTCCATGTTGACGGCGACGCGCTGGCGCAGCTTGATCTTCTGGAAGTCGCTTTCGTTGGCGCGGTAGGTGCTCTCGGTCCATGAGCCGGAATCGGCGTAGTCGTAAAACATGCGGGGCACCCGCTTTTTGGCCAGGACGCGCAGG
The DNA here is from genome assembly GCF_056405735.1 of Polaromonas sp. P1_F2. NCBI lineage: Bacteria > Pseudomonadati > Pseudomonadota > Betaproteobacteria > Burkholderiales > Comamonadaceae > Polaromonas > Polaromonas sp. P1_F2. The sequence goes on from NZ_JBFUBN010000002.1 coordinate 635,043, forward strand.
TCTTCAATATTGGTGATCACGGGCACAGTGTTGTCTCCTCAGTCGCCCAATGCTAAGGGTTTGGGCCGGCCGGCGATTGAATAAATTTTGGCGGGTCTTAAATTATTTCAATACGGGGCGCGGGCCCCGCCCCAGGCTGGCTTCTACCAACTGCCGGAGGCGCCGCCGCCGCTGCTGGAGCCGCCCGACGAACTCCGGCTGCTGGAGCTGGAGCTCGAACTGCTGCTGCTCGACGAGCTGCCGCTCCCGCTGCTGGTGCTGACGCTGCCCGGGAAGAAGCCGAACAGCAGGGCCAGACCCGCCGCGACCCCGGTGGGCAGCCAGGACTCCCAGTCCAGAAAGAGCAAGTCCGGCTGGTTCTGGAAGGCCACATAGCCCACAATGCCGGCCACCACGGCACAGCGCACGCCGAACTCCAGCAGGCTGCGCTTCCAGGCCATGTAAGCACCCGCGCCGACCAGGCCCAGCAGCAGGCAGCCGATAGCGCCCCCTCCCGCGTAGAGCAGGCCCAAGCCGAAGGTCTTGGCGCCCACCACAACGGCGGTGCCGACCATGAGGCACACCACCATCGCAAAACCGCCGGTAACCAGACGCACCGTGCGGGAGCGGCCGCAGCCGAAACCCAGCGCGAACGCCAGCGGCACCGGGAAAGTGAGCAGGATGGCCGCGATGCCGGGACTCTTCAGCAGAACCGCCGCCACCAGGGGCATCGCGGCGAGCACGCCGACCGTCATCTGCCACTTCCAGCGGTAGAGCGCGCGGGCCACACCCACGGCGAAACCCCACAGCAATGACGCAAAAAACGCCCAGCCAAAGGGTGTCACGCCGCTGTGCCTGTCCGGGGCCTGTACATCGCCGCGCACCAGTGCGCCTATGTGGTCAATGGCCGCCGCCAGCCCGCCCGCGTAGTCTCGCTCGCGAAAACGCGGCGCCATCAGCTGGTCGATGATGCGGCCCGCCAGCACGTCGGGCACGCTGCCTTCCAGGCCCTGGCCCACCTCGAGGCGCATGCGCCTGTCCTCGGTCGCCACCAGGATCAGGATGCCATCGTCGCGTGCGGCGTCGCCGGGTTTCCATTTCTCGAACACGCGCATGGCGTATTCCTCGATGGCTTCATCGCCCGTGGTCGGCAGCATGAACACGACCACCGCCGCCTGGGTGTCCGCCTCCAGCGCCAGGATCTGTTCGTTCAAGGCCGCGACCTGGGCGGTGTTCAGCGTGCCGGTGGTGTCGAGCACGCGCGCGCTGTAAGGCGGCACCTGCACCCGCACCTGTGCGGCATCAACCGGTGCGGCTACCTGCGCGGCATCGACTGGCGCGGCGATCTGCTGGCTACGGGCCGGCGCTGCGATGGCAGGACCGGCCGCCAGCACACACAGCGCCACCCACAGCACGGCCAGGGTCCGGGAGAGGCGCCGTGTGCCGGACGACGATGTGAACGGCAGGGCAGATTGGGGATCAGGCATACGGTCGCGATGATGTCGAATAGGGGAGGGTGAAGATCAGCGTGCCGCGGCTGTGCCGCTGCGCGCACTGGCTTCGCGCACACCGGCGCCGCGCACTTCGAACTTGATCTCGTCGGCGACCTTGCCGCCGGCGTCGACCAGCTGCACCACATGCCGGCCCGGCCAGGGCAGCCACTGGGCCTGCGGCCCGCGCGCGAACTCCTTGCCGTCCATCAGCCAGCGTGTGCCCCGGCCTTCGGCGCTGAAGCTGATGCGCTGGTGTTTGGGCGGGATGTCCGGGTCCAGCGCGATGATGGTGCCCGAGGCCGGCGCGGTGATGCGGGGCGGGGCGTCGGGCTCGGCTGCGGCTTTTTTGGCGGTCCTGGAGGCCTTGGCCGGGCGGACGTCGCCGGCCGCCGAATTCGAGGCGAACACCGCTTGCTCGGTGCCCTGTATAAACCATTCGCTGCGCGCCGCCTCCAGCGGCGTGCCGCCCTGGGGGCTGAACTGCGTGCGGCTTTGCACCAGGCCGGCGGGCGGTGCGGGTGCGCGGCTGCGCTCGGTTTTATGCAGGTAATTCATCAGCGCCGCCCAGATGGGCGCCGCGCCGCTGGTGCCGCTCACGTCCCACATGGGCGCGCCGCTGGCGTTGCCCACCCACACGCCCACGGTGTAGCGCTGAGAGAAGCCCATGGCCCAGTTGTCGCGCATGTCCTTGCTGGTGCCGGTTTTCACGGCCGTCCAGAAGCGCGTGGCGAGGATGCTGTCGGTGCCGAAGGTGCGCGCGCGCGCCAGCGGGTCGGCGATGATGTCGGTCGCGATAAAGGCCGCGCGCGGGTCGAGTGCCGGCCTGAACACCGGCTTGGGGTTCTTCGCGAGCGAGGGCGCGCTGTAGCGCCCGCCGTTGGCCAGCGTGCGGTAGGCGTTGGTCAAGGCCAGCAGCGAAACCTCGCTGCTGCCCAGCGCCAGGCTGTAGCCGTAGTAGTCGCCCGATTCCTTGATCGGCAGGCCTACGGCCTTGAGCTGCTTCTGGAAGGCGTCGGGCGAGACCATGACCAGCGTGCGCACAGCCGGCACATTGAGCGAGGCGCCCAGCGCCGTGCGCGCCGACACCAGGCCCTTGAACTGCCGGTCGTAGTTTTGCGGGATGTAGAGGCCGCCGGCCGTCTGGATCTGCGAGGACGAGTCCTCAAGCAGCGAGGCCGCCGTGATGCGCCGCTCGGCCATCGCCTGCGCGTACAAAAATGGCTTGAGCGTGGAGCCCGGCTGGCGCAAGGCCGTCACGCCGTCGACCTCGGCCGCGTCGCTCAGTTCGCCCGAGGAGCCCACCCAGGCCAGCACCTCGCCCGTGGCGTTGTCCAGCACCACAATGGCGCCGTCCTCGACATGGCGGCCGCGCAGTTCGCGCAGCTGCTGGGTCAGGGTTTGCACGGCGAAGCGTTGCAGCGGGGCGCGCAGGGTGGAGGTGAGGGTCTTCCTTGAATTCGGGGAGCCTTCACCCCCGCCCTCTGCCGGGGGGAGTGGGAGCAAGGCGGATTCGCCGCGTTCAAGGCTGTTGCTTCCTTTCCCTCGGGAGGAGGATTGGGCTGAGGCCGCGCGAAGCGCCAACAGCCTGCGCGCCAGGTGCGGCGCCACCCCTTCACTCGCATCAAAGGCCTTGCGCTGCAGCGCGGCCGCCGCAAACAAATCCAGCCCCTCGCAATCGACTTTGGCCGGGGCTTGCATGATTTTCAAGACGCCGCAAGCCCGCTGTGAGACCTGCGCGGCCTTGGCATTGGGGGCGCGCACCAGCGCAGCCGCGATCGCCGCCTCACGCTCATCCAGCCCGTGCGCTGCCTTGCCGAACAGCGTGCGGCTCAGCGCGTCTATGCCCACCATCTCGCCGCGAAAAGGCACGAGGTTCAGGTAGGCCTCCAGGATCTGGTCCTTGCGCCAGCGCGCTTCCAGGATGCGGGCCGACACGGTCTGCCCGACTTTCTGTGTGAGGCTGCGCCCGCCCGCGCCGGCACGCCAGTCCTCATCCATCAGCCCGGCCAGCTGCATGCTGATGGTGGAGGCGCCGCGCGTTTTGGTGTTCCATAAATTGCCCCATGCCGCGCTGGAGACCGCGCGCCAGTCGACACCGCTGTGCTCGTAAAAACGCTTGTCCTCGCTGAGCACCAGCGCCGTGCGCAGGGCCGGCGACACATCGGGCAGCGCCACCCACTGGCCGCGCCGCACGGCGCTGTCGGTGCGCAGGCGCTGGAGGACTTCGCCGTTGCGGTCCAGCACCACGGTATCGGAGGGCTTGAAGTCGCGTTTGACTTCGTCGAAGGTGGCGACGGCCCAGGCCGAATGCATGCAAACCGCCGTTAAAACCAGGGCGGCGGCACGGCGCATGGGTGACTGGATTTTCGGGGTCATTTGCTGTTTGGTTCGAGGACAAATCGCAGGGGAATATTGACCCAGGATTCCACGGCAACACCGCCTCGCGTCGCCGGTACATAGGTGCTGTTCATCGCATGCGACACGCCGATCTCATCAAATACCTCTGCCGTGCTTTTCGTGCCCGCGGGACCGGGTATGTCGCGTGAGTTAAACCACCGCCGAGTCACCCGCGCCTCCTTCGCCTGGCCGGACGCATCGATACGAACCCTTACCAGCATCGAGCCTTCAACGCCCGCTCTTCTTGCGGCCGTCGGGTAAACGGGCGGGGTGGATGTCTTCACGCTTGGGAGAATAAAAGATCTTTCGCACTCGCGAATCAGCTCGGTCGCGGCGCTCGAATAGTCCAGATTGTTCTGCGTCAGAGGCTTCATCATTTTGATGAAAAGCTCCGAATTGGCGACCCAGAGAGCGGAGTCCAAGTGCGCGGACGAAGCAGGGGATGGAAGAAGGAAGGACGCATACTCGCCCGTCTTCGGAATACCGGAGGTTTCAAGATGCCGTCCTAAAGTCATCCGGATGAGCTCATTTCCCGCCGGACTCGCATAAAACTCCAGCAGCCCGCGCATGTCTTCCTGTGTCAGATTTTCCGCAAACAGCTTCGCCAGAGGGGCTTCGAAGGGCGACGCATCTTTGTCGCGCAGGCATTCGTACAAATTGAAGTATTGATCCTTCTTGGTGCTCAGGCCGGGATCAACAGGCCCCTCGTTCACCCGAGTCCAGAGGTGGGCGCGCGTGGAAAGCATGGCGAGTTTTTTGAACTCCGCACGTTGAACCAGCTGCAGGGCCAGCTCCTGGGACTCCGCGGATGCTTCAGCGTGGGCGGGCGCGCTGACACCAATGACGCCAAGGGCCAGAAGAAAGGCCAGTGCGAGGTTCGCGTAGACACTTTTGGGTCGGGGATTCATCGCTTGGTGCAAAGTTTCAGGTTGGTCCGGGTGGCCCGCACCACCGGCAGGTACATGTCGGCATCGGTCGGCGGGTAGTTTCCTTTGATTTCCTCATCGGACAGCGCCGCATCCGGGGAAAGGCCCTGCAAGGTCCGGATACAGCCGGCGCGATCACCCAGCTTGAACTGCGTCAGCGCCAGGTCGTTCAATACCCGGCCCGAGTCAACCCAGTGGAGGAATTGTTTGCATTGCGTGGCGACGGGTTCAATCGTGGCCAGCGCAGCGCTGTAGTTCTTGGCGACGTATTCTTCCTTGAATTTTTTCCTCGAAGCCTGAATGCCCTTGCTCGCGCAAAGAGGCGGAGGCTTGCGGTAAAGCCCTTCAAACCAGGCCCGCATGCCGCAAAAATCCCTGCATGCATCGGACTCATTGGTCGCGACGTTGACGTTCTCGCCGTCGGCTTTGAAGCTGACCTGGCATGCGGATTTCTCCAGCTTCGATTTGCCGTTGGTGATCACGCCATTCAGTTCGCAGATGTGGCCGTTGGCGCCTATGGTTTCTATCCTGAACTTCCCGCGGGGCTGAACCTGCAGCGTTCCCCACGCCCCGTCGCTGATCACATATTCACCCTCGGCGGGCGTGCTGAACTGCGCCAAAGCCAGGTTGGCGCCCAGCAGCATGAAGGCGTGGACGGCATACGCGGCAAGCTTCACTTCGCCGCCTCCACCTTCACCCGCGCATTCGGCGCCTCGCCGAACATCTCGGGCGCATACATGGCTTCCACGCGGCTAGGCGGCAAGGCGAAATCGCCGACGTTGTTCAGGCGCACGGTGTATTCCATCTTGACCACGCCCTTGGGAAGGTATTCGTAGTAGCTGCGGAAGGCCTCGAAGCTGCGCTCTTCAAACGCGGGCCAGCCTGCGCCGGTCTTCTTCTCGCCGCCGGTCGCGATCTCGGAATCGCGGCCCAGGCCGCCGCCCAGAATCGTCGCACCGCCGGGCACCGGGTCGCTGATGACGACCCAGGTCATGTCCGCGCTGGCGTTGACTTCCAGCGAAATCCGGATCACGTCGCCGCGCGTGTAGATGCCTTTGACGGCCTGCTCCACGGGGGTGATGGTCTTCTTGATCTGGTAGCCGGCGTTGAAGGGCGCCTTGAGCTGCACGGCCGCGATCGATTGCAGCGTGAGCCAGGGCTTGCCCGGGCCCTGGTGCGTCACCGTCAGCGTGTCCTTGGGGGCCGTGCCCCAGGGCAGGAACATGCTGTTGTTGCGCAGGTTGCCGGGCGCGGCCGGCGCGCCGAAGAAGGTGGTCTGGTTGGGGGCGCCGGCCGCATCGGTGGGCTTGACGCGGTCGACCTTGGCCCAGTCCACGCTCGCCACACTGGCCGCGGCGGCCGCCAGAGTCGCCTTGGTCACGCCGGCCACCGGCGTGGCTTCAAACTTTGCCGAGAACTTGTCGAGTGCCAGGCCGCCCCAGAGGTTGGCCGTGGTGGTGTGCCAGGCGCCTTTTTGCTGGCGCGCGATAAAGCCGTTGGCCAGGCGGCCCATGTCGTCCTTCCACGTCGGGTCGTCCATCACGGCCAGCATCAGGCGCGCGGTGTTGACGTCGCCGTTGGTCATCAGCCACCACCAGTAGTCGTCCTTCTCGGTGCTGAAGACCAGCTTGGTGCCCTGGAAGGACAGGCGCGAGCGCAGCACCTGATTCGCTTCGGCGATGCGCTGCTCGCGTTGCGGCACGTCGGCCACGCGCTTGAGGATGTTGAGCCAGTCGATCACCGCATGGGTGGGCCACTGGTTGGGCGCGATGGTGATGCTGCCCAGCATGCGGCCCTGGGCCTTGCCGTAGCGCGACAGCGCCTCGAGCGCGGCCAGCTTGCGCACGTCCAGGTCCTTGCGCGGGCTCCAGAACTCGCGCTGGATGCGGCCTTCGACGAACGCGATGAGGCCGCGCTCCATGGGCGCGCGCGCATCGTCGGGCAGGGCAAAGGCCGGGTTGATGCCGGATGCCTCATGCGTGGCGGCCAGCAGGTAGGCCGTCAGCGCATCGCTGCCGCGACTCGCTTCGCCGTCGCGCGGCGGGAAGTAGTTGGCCAGGCCGTCGCTGTCGAGGTAGCTGGGCAACTGCGCCAGCACGGTCTGCCAGAGCTTTGCGTCGCGCAGGCCCACCGACTTGCTGGTTTTTTGCTCCAGGCAGATGAAGGGGTACATCGCAAAATAATCGCGCACGCCGTCCATGCCTTCGGCCAGCTTGGGTTGCAGCGACATCTTCAGGCCGCCGCGGCCGGGCAGGGCGTCGGCCGGCGGGTTCACGTCCAGCGTGAAGCTGCCGTCGACCTGTACCAGCGTGGCCTGCTGCACCGTCAGCGGCACGGCCGGGATGATGCGCTGGCGTGCCTTGAGGCCGTCGCGCGCGCCGGTGATCGTGTCTTTCGCCTCGATCTCCCACAGGATGGCTTCGGCGCGCGTGAACGCCAGCTGCGCGGGCGCGGTGACCATCCAGGCCACTTCGCGCGCTTCGCCGGCGGGGATGTCCACGGTCTGCGGTTTCAAATCGAGCAGTGTGGCGCGCGGGCTCACTTCGACCTTCATCGCGGCCTTGGTGGTGTTGCGCAGGGTCAGCTGCGCGCGGAACTGGTCGTCCTCGCGCACCAACGGCGGCAGGCCGCTGATGATCTGCAGGTCTTGTGTCGCGCGGATGGAGGTCTGGCCGGTGCCGAAGAGGCCGGTGCCGGCGTCGGCCACGGCGACGATCTTGAAGGTGGTCAGCGCGTCATTGAGCGGCACCGTCACCACTGCCTGGCCCTTGGCGTCCAGCACCACATTCGGGTTCCACAGCAGCAGGGTGTCCAGCAGCTCGCGTGTATTGCTGCGCCCGCCGCCGCCGCCGGCCGCAACGGCTTTGCGGCCGTAGTGCCTGCGGCCGATGATTTCCATCTGCGCGGTCGAGGTCTCCACGCCCCAGGAGCGGCGTTGCAGCATCGCACCCAGCAGATCCCAGCTGTCGTTGGGCATCAGCTCCAGCAACGCCTGGTCCACCGCGGCCAGCGCCACTTCGGCGTTGGCGGCCGGCTGGCCGTTGGGCAGCTTGGCGGTGATGGTGACCTTGGCCTGGCCGCGCACGGCGTAGCTTTCCTTGTCGGCCTTCACGCTCACGTCGAGCTGGTGGGCCTTGGTGCCCACGCGGATTTCGGCCACGCCCAGCCGGAAGGCCGGCTTGCTCAAGTCCACCAGCGCGGTGGGCGCCACGTATTCGCGGCCTTCGTACCAGAAGGAGGTCCACCATTCACGCGGGGCCTTGTAGCCCCAGGTGAAGAAGCTGTACCACGGCACTTCGCGCAGGCGGCCGCGCAGGGCCAGCACGCTGACGTAGACGTTCGGGCCCCAGCCTTCCTTGATCTGCAGGTTGACGGTCGGGTCCTGGCCGTTGAGCTGCACCACCTGCGTCTCGATGACGCCTTCGCGTTCAATCGCGACCAGCGCGGTGGCGAAGCGGAAGGGCATGCGCACCTGGAACTTGGCCATCTCGCCGGGCTGGTAGCTCTTCTTTTCGGGCAGCACGTCCATGCGGTCATGGTCTTCGCCGCCGAACCAGAGCTCGCCCTGGCGCGTGACGTAGACATTGCTGGCGGCCTGGATGGTGTTGCCGTCCTTGTCTTTCGCGGTCACGATGAGTTCGACCTCGCCGGGCTCGCCGAGCTTGGTCTCGCATAGCAGCAGGCCGCGCGAATCGCTCTTGCCGCTGCAGACGTTGCCGAGGTCTTTGGTCTCGGTCTTGTTGTCGTAGGTGTAGAAGCCGCCCACCATGCGTTTGCGGCTGGTGGTGGTGATGCGCGCCACGGCCCTCACCTCAAGCGATACGTCCGGTGCGACCTTGCCCGTCAGGTCCAGCGCCAGCGCCTGGAACTTGATCTTCTGGCTGGAAGAAACCCAGCCTTCGGTCTTGATGCCCGCCACCACAGCGGCCGGCCAGACGGTGGAAACGCTGCGTATGGTCTGCACCTCGCCGTTGGGGTCGGCGTAGGTGGCTTCCATCAGCAGCTCCTGCGGCTGCCGGTGCGTGGGGATGTCGTTGATGGTCAGCTTGCCCGCGCCGTTGCGGTCCAGCGTCAGCGGCAGCTTGTCGGCGATCACGCGCTGGTCCTGCGAGGAGGTGGCTTCTTCATCGTCCGCCCTGGCGGCCTGGTCGCGGTTGATGCGCGGCGGCATGAAGTTGAATTCTTCGTAGTCGCTGTAGCTCAGGGACTTGGCCCGGACCAGCGCCGACACGCGCACCGGCAGGTTGACGGCGCCGCCGCCCGAGACGTAGTTGATCTGCACGTCGGTCGGCACGGACTTCACGTTGATCAGGGCTTTTTTCTCGGACGGGTTGATACGGCCTTCGAGCACCGGCAGGCGGAACTCTTCGACGCGGAACTGCCCGCTGGTGAAGCTGCGGGCGCGGTTGCCCCGGCCGTTGCCGCTGTCATTCGGGGCCTTGAGCTGCACTTCATAGACGCCGAGCTTGGCGGCCGGCGGGACGGCGAAGGTGTTCTCGGCGCTCAGGCCGCCGGTGGCCGTCTTGCGCCAGGTGATGGGCTGGGTGTACTGCTGGCCGCTGCCCACATGGGTGACGACCAGTGTGGCCGGTGTGGCCTCGGGCAGGCCGAAGCCCTTGCTGGTTTCCGTGCGCAGCAAATGCTTCATCGACACGGTTTCGCCGGCGCGCAGCAAGGTGCGGTCAAAAATCGTGTGCGCGCGCTCGTCGGGCATGGCGCTGCGGCTGGTCGGCACGTTGAAGCGCCAGGGCTCTATGCCCTTGTGCCAGTCGCTCCAGGTAAAGGCAAGGTCTTCAACGCCGGCCACCGTGCTGCGGGCGCTGACGAAGTAGGCATTGCTGGAGTCATTGCCCGGGCAGCGCGGCGGCTCGGATGAAAGACCGGCAAAGTTGGCGATACCCTGGGCGTTGGTCACGGCCTTGGCGACTTCGGTGCCGTTGCAGCCCGACACGCGCACCGTGGCGCCCGCGACCGGCATACCCTTGTCCAGCGTGGTGACCCAGGCCAGCGAGTTCTCGCGGCCCAGCTTGAAGTGCACGCCCAGGTTGGTCACCAGGGCCGAAGTGCGCACATACATGGTCCGGCTTGCGCCGTGGCGCTCGTCCAGCAGCGAGGAGCCGAGTTTCTGCGAGGCGATTTCGACCACATGGAAGCCGGGCGCCAGCGGGATGCCGACGACCTCAAAGGGGCGCGGGTCGCCGCCCACGGGCTTGGGCAGGTCCAGCGTCTTCACGCCGGCCTGGCCGCCCAGCAGCGACAGCATGCGCGACTGCACATAGTCCTTGCCCTGAGAATCGAGCGCCTTGGGCAGCGGGCCCTTGACGTCGGCGGCGGCCGCCTTGCGCGAGACCTCGTACTCGTCGTAGCGCTGCACCTTGCGGAACCAGGCAATGATGTCGGCGTCGGTGCGCGGCTGCAGGTCGCTGACCTTGCCGGCCGGGGCGCCCGGCGCCAGGCCCTTGACTTGCAGGGCCGCTTCCACATTGCGCAGCGTGACGGGCAGCAGGGCCGGGTCGCCCGGTTTGGTATTGGGTTCGGCAAAACGTTCGACGATGCCGAAAGGCGAGGCGGCGAATTTCGCCAGCGGCGGCATCGCGCCCGTGGCCACCTTCAGCGGAAAGCTGTCGGCATTGCGCAGCGTGCGGCCCGAGGCGTCCTTGAAGTTGCTGGGCAGTTCCAATGAGAACTGGGCCTGTTCCGGAAAGATGGGCTTGAAGGTCAGGTTGGTGACCACGTTGTCGCCGTCGCTGTTGCCGTCTTCGAAAGAGGGTTTCAGCGTGTCCTTGTCGCCCTTGAGGCGAATGCCCTCGGCGATCTTGCGCGGCACCGGTGCGTTGAAGGACAGGCTCATGGGCCGCATCGGCAGGCAGGCCGACTGGGCGTTTTCGCGCTCGCAGCTGAAGGAAGCCGAGAAGGGCTCGCGCACCTGGAAGTTGTAGCGTTTTTCGACCGAATTGGGCACGCCGCTGGGCGTGCTCACGCCCTTGCCGTAGACCAGCTGCACCTTGGTGGCCGGCGTCAGGCGGCGGTTGCAGGCCAGCGTGACGTAGCGCAGCGGCTCTTTGGCCGCGGCCTTGTCCAGGCCTTGCGACTTGAGCAGCTCCTCGCGCTCCTTGCCGTCGATCAGCTTGACGGGCACACGCTCGCCCAGGCCTTCAGCGGCGCACCAGACGTTGTCGCGAATGCTTTGCAGCGTGGCTGGGCCATTGAGCTGCAGCAGGAAATACTGCTCTTCGTCGATGCGCTCATAGGTGCCGGGGCGCAGGTTCTGGACAAAGGGGCCGCCGGTGTTGAATTTGTAGGAAGCCGGGCCGGCCACGGGCTGGCTTTTGGGCGACTTGAAGGTGCCGACCACGCTCAGCGAGCAGCTCACGCCCGGCGGCAGGTCGTTCTCGAACTCAAAAGCCCATTCGCGTTCGCTGATCCAGCGGCCCGAGCCCTTGGTGGCCTGCGCGTCGCTGCAACTCAGCGACAGCGGCGCGGGCGCTTTCGGGTCGCCGAAATTGACGGCCCCCTCATCAAACTTGGCGACCACCTGCCGCACCCGCGCGATCTCGCCCTGGGGCGAAAGGCTGATGATTTGCAGGGCATGGGCATGCAGCGATACCGCCGCGATCAGTGCCAGGGCGGCTTTTTTCATTGTTTGGCTCACGGTTTCCTTCTCCTTCGGGAAGCCAGAGCGTAGCTGATTTGTATGTAACAAAATGCAGCAGTGACCGGGAAAAATGCACCCAGGCCGGAGCTTGGGTGCCGGCCGGCGCGCCGGCCCTGGAAAGCGCGCCAGCGCAAGGGATTGTTTTGGCCGCGGCTATAGTGGCCGCAAATACAACAGGGGAGGCCTCGATGCGGACACGTTCACAAATTGCAGGGCGCTGGGTGGCCGCCGGGATGGCGGTATGCGCATTTCTCGCCGCACCGGCTCGCGGCCAGATCAGGCAAACAGGCCCTGAGGCACAGCTTGCCTGCCAGGTGTTTGACCAGGCCAGCGAAATGCGGCCGGTGCTCGCATCTGCGCGGGCCGGCGACGCTGAAGCCTTTCCGAAACTCCGGCAGCACATGGACGCGCTGCGAACACTGATGGGTGGCAATCTGCCGCCGTCTCTCGACCGTCTTGCGCCTCTCGTGGGCGGTATGGAGTATTCGGCGAAAATTCTTCTTCAGAAGCCCCATGTGCTGCCGACGGTGCAGAACGGCCTGCACGACGTGATTCGCCAGTCACTGGTCCTGGTCAGCCAGGCCCAGGAGGTGGCGGCGAATGAACGCAAGGGTCGCCAGGCGACTGCGCGCGTCGCGGCAGCGCAGCAATTGCCAATACTGCTCGACAGCCTCGCCAGGAATGCCGGAAAGTTTGCCGCCACAGAAATGTCCCAGGATGCCGTTTTCGATTTCGGGCGCAACCTCAATGACATCAGGACATTGACGCATGCGCTGACAGTTGGAAACGCCGAACTCAAAATACCCGCGGTCAGCAATGCGCAGCAGCGCGTCCGGCTGCAGAAGCTCACGGAGGATTTCGCTCCGATCTGGGCAAGCGCAGGCCAAGCCCTGGGCAATTTGCAGGAGTACGTCACGGCGGACATTGCCATCAATCATCTCCAGAAGGCGTCGTCCGAGCTGGTAGCCGGTGTGCTGGGCGTTTGCTACGCGCCGGGAATTCGTGTGGAGCCGCGCGGTTAGGGGCCGCGGGAGCTGTGTTCGATTGTCTCCAACCTTTGTGAGAATTCCCATGCTTGAAGCCGCACACCCGGAAGGGATCACGAAGCCGCCAACCGCGCTTGTCATCGCAATCGCCGCGCGGGCATGGGTATAGTCCCGACAGGCTTCCTCCTTCCGGAGCTGCCGGCTGATTCTCACGAGATAGATCATGAATATCCTGCGTCATACCTTGAATACCATTGGCGGCCTGATCATGCTGGTCGCCGGTACGGCGCTTGTCGTTTTTCTGTCGACTGCACCGGGTCCCCAGACGGTGCCCGTGGCTTTCATCCTGAGCCTTGTTCTTGTTCCCGCGGTGGCGCATGTGGTCGCCGCGATGTCTGTCTGGCGCCTGGGGCGCGGCAGTTCGAACACGCAATCCGCGCTGGTGGGGCTGGTCGCCGCCACCATCGCGACCTTTGTCTGGCTGGCGTTTGTGTTGACCCTGTCGGAGCTTATAGTCCGGAGCGCTTCGGGTTTGCCAGTCTGGCAGCTCGCGGTTTCATTTCTCGTGGCCTGCGTCGTTCCGCTGGCTTCCGCACTTAATTTTCTGCAGTTGTGGCGTGTTCTCTCCTCTCACCTGAAACCCCGCGCAGCGGCTGAGTCATAAGCTGACACTGACATTGGGAGCGTAAACAAATGTCCAACATAACCCCTTCAGCAGGCCTTTCATCCCTCAAGTCCCTGTTCGCCTACAAGGCCTGGGCCAACACCGAGCTGTTCGCGGCGCTTGCCAGCGTGGATGCGGCGGCGTATCCCGCCCAGATCCACAAGGCGATCCGCATCCTGAACCACGTCTATGTGGCGGACCGGATCTTCAAGGCGCACCTCGAAGGCAGCGCCCACGGCTACACGGCGACCAATACCAAGGAGACTCCCCAACTGCAATCCCTGGCGGCGGCGGTTCAGGAACTCGATGCCTGGTATCTGGCCTACGCCAGCAAACTCTCGCCGGAAGCGTTGCAGGAGGAAGTCCGCTTTACCTTCACGGATGGTGATTCGGGCCTGATGCGGCGGGAGGAGATTCTGCTGCACATCATCACGCATGGCGGCTATCACCGGGGCGCCGCCGGCGAGGTTATCAGCAGCGCATCGGTCGCGCCTCCGCGTGACCTGTACACCCGGTTTTTGCATGCCAGTGAACCGGTGCGTCGCCAGTAAGCCGCGCCCACGGGTGATGGGCGGCACATAGACACAAGGAATCAGTGATGAAGAAACCTCATACCCTTGCCGGCGCCTGTTTGTCCCTTGTGCGCGGCGCTTGCGTGGCGTGCTTTCTGATGCCTGTGCTCTCCTGGGCCGGCGGTGCGGAATTCGCGCTGCGCTGGAGCAGCGGCGGGCCGGTTTCCGCGGAGGAGGCCGTGACCGTGATGGGCCTGGAGGGCAGCCGCAAAGTCACGGAGTATGAGGTCGAGTACTTCACGGTGCTTGCGCCTCCGGTGTCCGCAAACCCGCCGGCGATCGGCAGGCGGCGGACCCGGTCCGACGGCAAGGTCGAGCTGACACTGAAATACCGCAGTCCGCAGTCCTTCGACAGCGGCTTTGACACAAAGGCTGCCTGCGCCCTGGGAAAAGATACGAACGTCAAGGTGGAGACCGACATATCGGTGCTGCAGACGCTTCAACCCGGCCGGGCCTATTCGGTGTCCTGTGAGCGTGAAGCGAAGAAGAAGATGCTCGATTTTCCCGTGGCCATGCGTGCGACATCGATGGGATGCAAGAACCGCATGAAGCGCGTCACCGTCGGCGTGTTCAAGGTGGAGGAGTGGCAGCTTCCCCAGGGCCGGCTTCTCGAGGTGTCGATGCCTGGGAGCGACACGCCACAGGACTTGGGGCTCTTCATGGCAAAGGTCAAGCCTCTGCTCGACAAAGGCGTGGTGATCGTGGATGGCAGCAAGTCCCAAGCGGGAAGCGGCTGCGGCTAGGACCTGTCAACGCCGACGAGGTGATGGTCGGGCCCGACTACGCCTCATCACGTCCGGCCGCCCCCTAGAGCCTTCCCAGCGGCGCGCAGGTGTCGTGGTAAAGCCCATCGTGATAGGGGAAAACGCCTGGATCGCCGCCCGTGTGACCATCATCAGCGGCGTGACTGGGCCTGAGACGGCTACCATTGACCAAAAGGGCATTTCCGGGAGAACTCGATGAGACGAGAATCAGCCAATTGGGCTCGCAGGCTCCGGATGCTGTCACTAAGTTGGATTGCGCTAGTTTTTGTATTAACTGGCGTCGAATACCTAAAGGAGGACAACGGCGTCTTCGTCTATCGACGCGGGGCGATGGCCTCCCAGGGCTACCAATTTGGAATGCCCGACGGCAAAACTTACGTCATCACCCAGAAAGAGCGCGAGGAATGGGTGTCGCGTGAACGGGACATCATATTGAATGGCACTGGAACATTCTTCCGGCCAAAGTCAAGCTCCATGACGGCTCTCAACTCCATCCCTCCGTTTATGGGGTTTCATATCGAACGAATACTTGGCTTCATGCTCGCAGGTGCATTCATACTGAATTTTTTGGCTGTCCACCTGGAAGAATCACCCACTGCGGATGTCGATTCGTAGAAGGGACAAGATGCTCGTAGCTGTTTTGAGAGCCTGACAGTCAATTCATCTCGCCGTGAACCAATGCCTGGGCAAAGCAGGGTGACTTTCGTGCTGGTGCGGGCTGCGTATTGGCTGCGTAGGCACTACAACAATGCCTGAGGCCTTCCCGGCCAAGCCCTCGCGCTTCCTCACCAGCAATGCCTCCTGGTGCATGCGCCGGACGGAGTTTGCTTCTCGGCCCTTACCTCGGCCGGCTAAAGAATAATGTTGTTCTTGGGCTTCGGCAGGCCAGGCAGCTCCGTCTCCCCCAGCATCTGCTTCAACTCAATCTCCAGCAGCCGGCAGACCTGCGCCATGGGAACGTCATTGGCGCCACCCTCAAACGGGTTCTCGGTGCTTTCGCCGACCTGGTCCAGCGAGATGTACATCCAGGAAATCAGCAGACTGAAAGGGATGGCGAACCAGCCCATATTGCCCGCCAGAAAGCCGCCGACGTGCGTGTTGAGCTTGTCGAACTCGCCGACGATGCCGAAGGGCAGCAGCGCCGCGAAGCTCCAGACAAAAATCGTGTTGATGATGGCGTACTGCCGCGGATAGGGAAAGTTCTTGATGCGCTCGGCCCGGCTTTGCTGGTCGATGAAGTCCTTGAGCGTTTTCTGCATTTCAATGTGCTGGGCCACCACGACCTTCTGGCCGGCGTAGAGCGCGCGTATCGCTTCGCTTTGCTCGCCCATGAGCCGCGTGGCCTTGCCGCGCACGCTGGAAAGCCGGGCCAGTTCCTCCTCGTCGAGATATTTCCGCAACTCCTGGTCCAGCGGTATCTCCCTTTCGGGGATGGAAAAGAAGGTTTGCCGGTATTCGGCGTTCGACTGGGTGGCCGCGCTTTCCCAGACCCTTTCCGCGCGCAACTGGTAACGCAGCGCCGTCAGCCAGGCGAGGTGGCGGTAGACCAGGGATTTTGTTGTGTCGCGGTCAACCGGAAAGTCCCGGCAGATCAAACCCCAGTAGCGGCTGCTGGTCGCAATCGCCGTCCAGACCTGCTGGGCCTCCAGCGTGCGGCCGTAGGTCTGGGCGTTCTTGAAACCCACGATGAAGGAGGTGGCCGTCCCCAGCACGGCGACCACCACCCAGGGCAGGGCGATCCACTTCAGGCCCAGCGACTGGTACAGCACCACCGGCACCGCTGTGACCAGCAGCAGCACATAAATCCTGCGCCGCGTCCAGTGCAGGAATTCGGTGAGCCGGTAGGATTTTCCGATGTGCATGGAGGTCTCTGCTTGAAAAGGCGCTGGCCTGTGCGCCGGAGTGAAAGAATGGCTTTTCGGCCGAGGGAGAGCTTAACGTCAAGGGGGCGAGCGCACAACAGTCCGCCGGAACCGTGTAGCCTACGCCCATGGATTCCCTGATCAGCGCTTCCTCGCGCGCCCTGGCCGCGGGTGACGCGCTGGGCGCCCTCAAGCGGGTGGCCCTGCGCGACGACCCGCCGGCGCTGGCCTTGCGCGGCATTGCCATGGCCCAGCTGGGCGAGCACCCGCGCGCGCGTGAATTGCTGCGGCGCGCGGCCCGTGGCTTTGGCGCGCATGAAGAGCTTTCGCGGGCGCGCTGCGTGGTGGCCGAGGCCGAGGTGGCGCTGGCCATGCGCGACTTTGCCGGCTCACCGCGCGCGCTGGCGGCGGCCTCGGCCACGCTGGAGGCGCATGCCGACCATGCCAACGCGCTGCAGGCCTGGCTGATCACGGCGCGCCGGTATTTGTTGCTGGGCCGGCTCGATGAGGCCAGGGCCGCGCTGGCGCGGCTGGACGCGCGCGGCCTGCGGCCTTCGCTGAGGGCGGTGGCCGAAATGACCGCGGCCGAGCTGTCCTTGCGCTCGCTGCAGGTCGGCGAGGCGCGCATGGCGCTGGCACGCGCGCAGGCGGCGGCCGAACGTGCGCAGGTGCCTGCCCTGCAGGCCGAGGTGGCGGAGGCGCGGGCCGCGCTCGACAGGCCTGCGGCCCGGCGGCTCACGTCGGGCGGCGAGCAGGCGCTGCGCCTCGACGAGGTGTCGGCGCTGCTGGCCTCGGACGCGCTGGTGGTCGATGCCTGCCGACACGGGCTGGGCGCCGGCGGCGCGTGGCGGCCGCTGGCGCGCCGGCCTGTGCTGTTCGCGCTGGCCCGCGCGCTGGCCGAGGCCTGGCCCGGCGATGCCGACCGCGAGGCCTTGATCGCGCGCGTGTTCCGCACCCGGTACCCGGATGAAACCCACAGGGCGCGCCTCAGGGTCGAGATAGGCCGCTTGCGCGCGCTGGCCAAACCGCTTGCGGCCATCGAGGCCACCGGCCAGGGCTTTATCCTGAAGCCACTGGGCGGGCGCGACGTGGCCGTGCTGGCCCCGCCGCTGGATGGCGACCAGGCTTCGCTGCTGGCGTTGCTGTCCGACGGCGCGGCCTGGTCCACCTCGGCCCTGGCGCTGGCGCTGGGGGACAGCCAACGCACGGTGCAGCGCGCACTGGCCGAGCTGGAGGAGGAGGGTCGGGTGCGCTCCCTGGGCCGGGCGCGGGCGCAGCGATGGCTGGCACCGCCGCTGGCCGGATTCACGACGATCTTGTTACTCCCCGCTTCGCTGCCGATTGGATAGAGTTACCTCCATGGCGCCGATGGACGGTGCAACAGGAGCAACGATGACGAGCAAGACCCTCAAGCAAACCCCCGAGCCCAAGGCGCGCACCGCCGAGATCGTGCGCGAATACAGCTTCCCCGGCGTCGACGACGTCGCCGGCGTCACCCATGACGGCCAGCGCGTCTGGGCCGCCGCAGGCGCGAAACTGATCGCCTTCGACCCCGCCAGCGGTGAACAGACGCGCACGCTGGACTGCGCGGGCGACGCCGGCACCGCCTTCGACGGCAAACACCTGTACCAGATCGCCGAGTCGCGCATCGACAAGATAGACCCGGCCACCGGCAAGGTGGTGGCGACCATCCCGGCGCCCGGCAGCGGCAGCGACTCGGGCCTGACCTGGGCCGAAGGCAGCCTGTGGGTGGGCCAGTACCGCGACCGCCGTATCCACCAGGTCGACCCCAAGACCGGCGCCATCCAGCGCACGATTGAATCGAACCGCTTCGTCACCGGCGTGACCTGGGTCGACGGCGAACTCTGGCACGGCACCTGGGAAGGCGACGAGAGCGAGATCCGCCGCATAGACCCCCAGAGCGGCGCCGTGATGGAGCGGCTCCAGATGCCGCCAGGCGCGGGCGTCAGCGGGCTGGAGTCCGACGGCGCCGACCTGTTTTATGCGGGCGGCGGCAAGAGCGGCAAGGTCCGCGCCGTGCGGCGGCCCAAGAGGGCTTCGACCGCATAGGCCGCGGCCGCATTGAACGCAGCGCACAAGGCATAGGGCCGCCGCGCTGACAACTCCTTCGGTCCCTGGACCGATACCGAGCGCACCTGTTTCCAGCACGGGTCGGGCAGCGCTTTGACCCACGCAAACCAACCCTGCGAAAACGGCTCATCGAGCCAAGGAGAAAAAACCATGAAGCTGTACTACTCCCCCTCCGCCTGCTCGCTGTCGCCGCACATCGTGGCCACCGAGCTCGGCCTGCCCATTGAACTCGTGAAGGTCGACGTGGTCGCCAAGCGCACCGAACACGGTGAAGACTACCTCGCCATCAACCCCAAGGGCCTGGTGCCCGCCCTGCGGCTGGACGACGGCAGCGTGCTGACGGAAGGCCCGGCCGTCGTGCAATACCTGGCCGACCTGAAGCCCGATGCGCAGCTGGCGCCCGCCAACGGCAGCATGGCGCGCTACCGCCTGCAGGAAATGCTGGGCTACATCAATTCAGAGCTGCACCAGGCTTACATGCCGCTGTTCAACCCGGCTTGCAGCGATGAAGTCCGCACTGCACGCATGACCCATCTGCACAAACACTACGGCCTGCTGGACGCCGCGCTGGGCCGCACGCCCTTCCTGCTGGGCGAGCGTTTCATGGTGGCCGACGCCTACCTGTTTGTGGTCACGCGCTGGGCGGAATTCGTCAAGCTGGACCTGTCGGACTTTCCCCATCTGCAGGCCTTCCAGGCGCGGATGGCCGACCGGCCCTCCGTGCAGGCGGCGATGCGCCGCGAACAAGCCGCAAGCGCCTGATTGAAAACCTTCCCGCCACCTCAACCCAACTATCCAGGAGAACACCATGAACACCGCTATCACCGAACTGAACACCACCCACCACCCCGTCGTTTCCAGAGAAGCATGGCTGGCAGAGCGCAAGATGCTGCTGGCGCAGGAGAAGGAGCTCACACGCCTGCGCGACCGCATCGCCAGCGAGCGCCGCGCCTTGCCCTGGGTCCACGTCGAGAAAAACTATGTCTTCGACACACCCGAAGGCAAACGCTCGCTGGCCGACTTGTTTGAAGGCCGGCGCCAGCTCATGGTCCAGCACTTCATGTTCGGCCCCGGCTGGGAGCAGGGCTGCCCGAGCTGCTCCTTCATGGCCGACCATACCGACGGCATGAAGATCCACCTGGAGCACCGCGACATCAGCTTCGTGGCCGTCTCGCGCGCGACGCTGCCCGAGATAGCGCGCTTTCACAGTCGCATGGGCTGGAAGTTCAAGTGGGTGTCATCCAACGGCAGCGACTTCAACTACGACTTCCACGTGAGCTTCAAACCGGAGGACCGTGTCAACGGCACTGTCAACTACAACTACGGCATGGTGGAATTCCCGGCCGAGGAAGCGCCCGGCATCAGCCTGTTCTACAAGGACAGCGAAGGCCGGATTTTTCACACCTACTCGACCTATGGGCGCGGCGTGGAAGTCATGATCGGCACCTACCCCATGCTGGACCTTGCACCCAAGGGCCGCGACGAGCGCGACACCTTCTACAAGATGGAGTGGATGCGCCACCATGACCGCTACGAGACCCAGGCTGTGTTCACCCCCGCGCCTGAGGCCCATGCGTGCTGCAGCGACAAAGCCTGAGCGGCCCCAGGCAGGCGCGAGCATCATGTCAAACCTCTGGCCCTGGCTGGCGGTGGCGGGCGTCGGTGCCCTTCACGGGCTGAACCCCGCCAATGGCTGGGCCTGGGCCGCCGCCTGGGGCCTGCGCTCACGCGACCGCGCGCAGGCCTTGCGGGCCTTACTGCCGATCGCGGCCGGGCACGCCGCATCGGTCGCGCTGGTGGCCGGCACCGTGGTGTGGAGTCTGGCCATGGACCGCTTCACGCTGCAAGTGCTCGCGGGCGGCCTGCTGGCCGCCTGCGCCGTGCTTCACCTGTCGCGCCGTAGCCCCAGGGCGGCACGCGCACCCGCGGGCAAGGCCGGGCTGGCACTCGGTTCCTTCATGATGGCGAGTGCGCATGGCGCCGGCCTGATGCTGGTGCCGGCGCTGGTTCCGCTGTGTGCGGGAGATGCCTCGCTGATGGGAATGGAAGGGGCAGGGCCGTTGGCACTTGCCCTCGCGGCGGTCGGCGTTCACACCGCGGCCATGCTGACCGTCACCGGCCTGGTTGCCGCCGGGGTTTGCCGTGGTTTTGATGCAGGCGCCCGCTGGGTGGGCGGCCGCGGATGCCTAGCCGAGCAGGCGAAACAAGCCGTAGAGGGAAAGCAGGGCGGTCAACACCAGGAATCCGGTCTTGGCCCCGCGGGCCCCGACCAAGGTTCCGATGATGCTGCAGGCCAGGATGGCGCCGAAGATGTAAGTTGTTTTCATGCCCCGATGGTAAAGCCTGGGCTCACCTGAAAAAGCCCGCTGTGGTGTGAAACCTACGCGCAAAACTCAGGCGCGCGAAAGCCGCCGGGAAGGCTGCGACCCGCCGCGCGGCAGGCTGGCACTGACCAGCGCCGCGGCCAGCGTGACCAGCCACGAGTAGTAGACCCACAGCAGGAAAGCCAGCAGCGGCGCGAAGGCCCCGTAAATCGTGCGGTAGGTCGGCACATTGGCCAGGTAGATCGCGAAACCCTGCTTGCCCAGTTCAAACGCGACGCCGGCCAGCAGGCCACCCGCGATCGCATCACGCCAGCGCACCACGGTGTGTGGCACAAAGCGGAACAGGCAGGCAAATCCGGCGGCGCTCAAGGCCATGGGCCCGATGTTCAACGCATGCGGCAACCAGCCGGGCCGCGCCACCGGCAGCCCGCTGGAGGCCGCCGCAAGATAGGACGCGGCCCACAGGCTGGCGCCTATCAGCACCGGGCCGGTCAGCAGCATGCCGATATACAGTCCCAGCCGGCGCAGCAGCGGGCGCGGTTTTTTGACCTGCCATATCCGGTTCAGCGTGCCCTCCACACTCATGAGCAGCGCCAGCGCCGACACCAGCAGCAATGCAAAGCCGACCTGCGTCAGGCCGCCGGTATTACCCGCGAACTGCGCCAAATGCTTGAGCACCGTCCGCGCGATGCCATCGGGCAGCAGGCCGCGCAACAGGTGCTCACGGATCGCGTCCCCGGCCGCATGCAGAGCGGGGATGCGCGCGAACAGCGCAAAACTCAACGCCAGCAGCGGCACCATGGACATCACCATGGTGAAGGTCAACCCACCCGCCGACTGCGGGAGCCGCTCTTCGCGAGCGCGCCGCAGCAGCCGGCTGGGCAGGCTGCCCTGGTTTCGGCTGGTGCTGCTGCTGGAGGTTGTCGTCGTTGCCATGCAGGGAATATAGCGAGGCGAATGCGGTTTTACGCCGGGGTTTTGGGAAATGACCGGATTTGAGGGGGTAAACGCGGCGTCTGCGCGACAAAGTCGGGCTGGGCGTGGTGTTGCATCAAAATGCGGGCTCCATACACAGATTTAGAGAACGTCCTGACGGGCTCCGACTACATCCAACAATAGGCTTTAGAGTGACAGTTACCCCTGCCCAGCTGCATGCATTGGTCGAAAAAGAGCTTGAGGGCATTCGCGACGCGCGTGTCGTCAAACATATTCGAAGCCTGCTCGTGGAACCGCAGGTTCTTTTACGCGCATGGGACTACGGGACGGATGGTGAGGCGTATCCGTGCTGGTCTGTGCTGGACCATGCCAAGTCATCAACAGGTATCGGTTACTGTGAGTTCGGATTCGGGCCTGAATGCCCATGGGGCTTGGTTGGGCTGGCCGGCTCTGCCCATCAGTCATTGGGAATGGATTCCGGCTGGTTTTCCACGTTCGCCGAAGCATTCTTTGAATCCGCAGCCGCCACCGATCTTCCGATATGGCGCGTCTTCAAACAGGGAGCGGGCCCTTATCCGGGTGTGGCTCTTACGGCGGAGGCTGATTGGGATTCAACATGGGAGAAGGTCTACGCACTAAGAGCCGCTGATCCCGATGATCGCTACCATTGCGCTCAAGACATCCGGCACGGATGAGCTGCTCAACTCGCACCCTAGGCCGTGCAAGGAAACAACTTGGCGACAAAATCAGAAAAACTCCTTGCGGCGTACGCGCGATTCGCGCAAACAATTGTCGGCATCCCGGATGAAAAGGCATGGGAGCTGTGTCAGGTCGCAGCTGGAGTTCCGGCCTTCGTCGCCGAGGTCCGTTCACGCGACCCCAAGCAGACAAGCTCGCAGATCGTCACCGGCCTGGAGCAGGGTTTGAGGGAAATGCCCGGCCTTATCGGCGAGGTTGATATTCAGTGGCGCGGGGCGGTTTCAAAAGCGCTGCACGACGCGATGATGGCGGAGTACCCTGAATTCCTGCAACTCGAGGCGGCCCGTCTGGAGAAAGTCATGGCGCGAGGAAAAATAAGGACCGAGGCCGAGTTCCACCTGGTGAGGCACAGGATTGACGTTCTTGAGGGGGAGCCCGAGTTGCCTGAAGAGTTGAGCAATCTCTACGAATTGGTCGAGGCGTATGCAGCCCGTGCTTAGCTTGAAATGAGAGGGAGGAAATGGAAAAGGTCGAAATCTACTGCCCCAAGTGCGAATGGCGGCCCCGTGCCGAAGACCGGTGGTTTTGTGTACCCTCTTGCGGTACCGTCTGGAACACGTTCTGGACCAGGGCTGTCTGTCCCGGTTGCGGGGTCAAGTGGCCGAGCACCGCGTGCTTGGCGTGCGGCGTCTACTCGCCCCATGAAGCCTGGTACCACTACCGTGATCCGGTGGCCGGTGAAGGGGAGCCGGTGCGTGAGGAGGAGAAGCTTGTTGCATAACTGTCCAGTCAAGCCAAACGTCCAAGACGTTCTGCCGCTTCGGTGGAACTTGGCTGTTGCCAAAGGCCGATTCAAATTTGGAGACCTATGAGCATGGAAAAAACTCATGAACCCGCTGGACAATCCACAGCACGAAGCTACCGGGGCTACGGCTTGTTTGGCGGAGTCGCGGTAGGTCTCTTCGCTGGTGTCCTGATCAGTGGGCCTCATTTTGAAGAGTGGTCCGCAAGTGCATCGCTCGCGCTGGTCCTCGCTTGCGCAACCGGTGGCGCATTGATAGGCTGGCTGTTTCTTTCCATCGCCTCAGGGTCGGTGGCGGGTGGGGGCGCCTGGGGGGCGGGGGGCGGAGATGCTTCAGGTGTGGGCGGTCACGGCGGCGGTGGAGATGACGGTGGAGATGCCTGAAATGCAGCAGGTCGCCAAATCCCCAGGAACCCAAGGCTACGCCGAGCAAGCCGAGGCGCTGATTCCCCAGTACGAAGCCACTCCCTTTGTCAAACGCCACGAGGCCGAACTGCATCTTTTGCCGACGGCCCCCAGCCGCATCCTGGACATAGGCGCGGGCACTGGCGTCGATGCCGCCTGGTTCGCCGAACAGGGGCACAGCGTTCTGGCCGTGGAGCCGACCGCGGAGTTTCTGACGGCGGCCATGCGCCTTCACCCCTCGCCTTTGATCGAGTGGCTGGACGATACCCTGCCTGGATTGGAGCGTGTGCTATCGCGCGGGCAGCGCTTTGACGTCGTCATGCTGAGTGCGGTGTGGATGCACCTTGACGAGGCGGAACGCCGCATCGGCATGCCCAGGCTGGTGTCGCTGCTGGCGCCTGGCGGGCTGATCCTGCTGTCCCTCCGACATGGGCCTGTCCCCGCCGGGCGGCGGATGTTTGATGTTTCGGGCGAGGAGACGATAGAACTTGCGCGGCAGCACGGGCTTGAGGCCGTGCTGAATACGCTAACGGAGTCCTTGCAGCCGGGAAATCTTGCAGCGGACGTCACCTGGACCCGGCTCGCCTTCAGACAGGAAGGCTAGCGGCCCCGGCAACGCCAGGGGCCGCGCGCCTCACGCTTTCGCTTACCCCAGATTCACCGGCACAAAAATCTTGCTGTCACCGCGCTGTATCAGCAGGGCCACGGATTTCTCGGCCTTGGACACGGTGGCGCGTACCTGCTCGATGTTCTTCACGGGCACGCCGTTGATGGACAGCAACACGTCGCCGGGCTGCACACCGGCCAGGGCCGAGGGGCCGCTGGCCTGTTCGACGACCAGGCCGTTGTCGACGCCGGCTTCCTTCTTTTCATCGGGCTGCAGCGGGCGCAGGGCCAGGCCCAGCTTGCCGTGGTTGGGGTTGTCCTTCTTCGCCACGACCTGGCCGGGCTTTTCGTCGGCACTGCCGAGCTTGGCGGTGATCTCCTTGGACGATCCCTGGCGCCAGATGTCGAGCTTGAGGCTGTCGCCGGGGGCTGCGAGGCTGATGATGGCGGGCAGGTCGCCGGACGAGACGATGGGCTGGCCGTTGACGCTGCGGATCACGTCGCCGGTCTGCAGGCCGGCCTTCTCGGCGGGGCCGCCTTTTTCGACATTGGCGACCAGCGCGCCTTCAGGCTTGTCGAGCTTGAAGGAGTCGGCGAAGGACTGGTTGACTTCCTGCACCGCCACGCCCAGGCGCGCGTGCTCGACCTTGCCGGTGGCCACGATCTGGTTCTTGATGCGGGCCGCCACGTCGATAGGGATCGCGAAGGACACGCCCTGGTAGCCGCCGCTGCGGGTGTAGATCTGCGAGTTGATGCCGACCACCTCGCCGCGCGTGTTGAACAGCGGCCCGCCGGAGTTGCCGGGGTTGACGGCGACGTCGGTCTGGATGAAGGGCACGGCGCTGTCGTCGGGCAGCGAGCGGCCTTTGGCGCTCACGACGCCGGCGGTGACGGTGTTCTCAAAACCGAAGGGCGAACCGATGGCCAGCACCCATTCGCCGACCTTGAGTTCGCTGATCTTGCCCAGGGTGACCACGGGCAGGTTCTTGGCCTCGATGCGCAGCACGGCGACGTCGGTCTTGGGGTCGGCGCCCAGCACCTTGGCGCGGTATTCGCGGCGGTCGGTCAGCTTGACGGTGACCTCCTTGGCGTCGCGC
Organism: Polaromonas sp. P1_F2; assembly: GCF_056405735.1. Taxonomy (NCBI): domain Bacteria; kingdom Pseudomonadati; phylum Pseudomonadota; class Betaproteobacteria; order Burkholderiales; family Comamonadaceae; genus Polaromonas; species Polaromonas sp. P1_F2. The sequence goes on from NZ_JBFUBN010000002.1 coordinate 660,301, forward strand.
ACCACGTGGGCATTGGTCAGGATGATGCCGTCGGCGCTGACGATGAAGCCCGAGCCCTGGCCGCGCGTGGGGACTTCCTGCTGCGGGGCATTGCCGCGGGCGCCGGGGCGGCCCTGGCCCTGCTGGAAGCGCTTGAAGAACTCAAAGAAGGGGTCACCCGAAAAAGGCGAGTCATCGTCGTCGCCGTCACCCTGGGCGATTTCATTGCGGACCTTGGTGGTGCCGGTCACGCTGATGTTGACCACCGCGGGGCCGTAGCGTTCGGTGATTTGCGAGAAGTCGGGCAGGACCATGGGGACGCCGGCCGTGCTGGTGGTTGTTGCGGGCGCCGAGATCGCCGGCGTCGGGGCGGCCGTGGCGGCGGAATGCAGGATGTTGATGGCGCCGACGCCGGCGCCGCCAATGGCGCCCGCGGCCAGCAATGCGGCGACAAGCCGGGTGTTCTTCAATGCGGTGGATGACATGGCGTGCTTCCTTGGGTTGAGGTTGCGACACTCTGTGTGTCGATGCCCCAACTATGGAGACGCTGTCTTAGACGGGGCTTAAGGGGCGCTTGAAGCGGGCTCCGCCGGAAATCGGACATCGACCTTGAGCCCACCGAGGCGTTCCGAGCTTCCTAGCTGCAGCGTGGCGCCGTGCCGTCCGGCGATCGCCTTGACGATGGCCAGGCCCAGGCCGCTGCCGGTTTGCGGCGCTTCATCGGCCCGGCCTCCTTCGGCGCCCGCGCGGACGAAGCGGTCGTACACGCGCTCGCGGTCTTCGGGCGGGATGCCGGGACCGCTGTCTTCCACCGCAAGCTCGGGGTGGCCGTCCGCCAGGGCCAGCGAAACATCGACCCGGCCGCCGGGCGGCGTGTACTTGACGGCGTTGTCCAGCAGGTTGCGCAGCAGCACGCGCAGGGCGTCGGCCTGGCCCGTGACCCGCAGCGGCTGCGCCGGTGGGTTACCCGCCACCAGGCCCAGGTCTATCTGCTTGTGCAGGGCATGCGGCAGCACGTCGGCCACCGCGAGCTTGACGACTTCCTGCAGGTCGACGGGCACGGCCGCACCCGCGGCCGCGCCGGCTTCCTCGCGGGCCAGTACCAGCAGCTGCTCGACCAGGCGTATCGCGCGGTCTATGCCCTGGTTGAGCCGGGCGATGCCGGCCTCACGCTCGGCGGGCGTGTCGCCGTTGCGGCGCAGGGCCTGGGCCTGCAGCTTGAGCGCCGTCAGCGGCGAGCGCAGCTCGTGCGCCGCGTCGGCCACAAAATGTTTTTGCGCCTCAAAAGCGCCGCGCACGCGGCCGAACAGCAAGTTGAGCTCGTCGACCAGTGGACGCACTTCGTCGGGCAGCCCTTCGGCGGCCAGCGGCGACAAATCGTCGGCGCGGCGGCCCGCCACCTGGCGCCGGGCCCGTTCTATGGGCACCAGCGAGCGGCTGATGACCCACCAGACGGCCAGCATCAGCAGCGGCGTCAGCAGCACAAAAGGCATCACGGCGCGCACCGCCAGCGCGCGCGCGCGGGCCGAGCGCGCGTCCAGGTCCTGCGCGATCTGCACGGTCTGCAGCGCGGTCTGCAGGGTGTAGACGCGGTAGCGGTTGCCGTGGGCCTCCACGTCGGAAAAGCCCAGCACCGCGCGCGGCGGCAGCGCCGAACGGGTGGAGCGGAAGATCTGCGTGCCGTCCAGGCCCCAGATCTGCACATAGACCTCGAAACGGTCGTCGTCATCGGCTTCTTCAAGCGGCAGGTTCAGGGGCACGCCGCTGCGCAGCGAGCGCGCCATCTGCTGCAGGTGCTCGTCGAACATCGCATCGGCCTGCCGCAGCGCACCTTGGTAGGCGGTGCCGGCCTGTAGCACGGCTGCACCGAGGATGGCGGCGAGCACAAACCACAGCAAACGCTTTCGCAGGGAATGGGTTGCCGGCTTTGTCATTGCTTGGGCACCAGGTAGCCCAGGCCGCGCACGGTCTGAATAATGTCGTTGCCGAGTTTTTTGCGGACGCCGTGGATGTAGACCTCGACGGCGTTGCTGCTGACGTCGTCTTTCCAGCTGAAGAGTTTTTCCTCGAGCTGCGCGCGCGAGAGCACCACGCCGGGGCGCGCCAGCAGGGGCTCGAGCACCGCCCATTCGCGCGCCGACAGGGTCACGGGCTGGCCGTTGAGGCTGGCTTCGCGCGTGGCCGGGTTCAGGCTCACGCCCTTGTGTTCGAAGGCCGGTTCGGCCCGGCCGGCGCTGCGGCGTATCAGCGCGCGTATGCGGGCCAGCATCTCGTCGGTGTCATAGGGTTTGACGACGTAGTCGTCGGCGCCGGCGTCCAGGCCGGCGATGCGGTCGCCGACCGCGTCGCGCGCGGTGGCCACCAGCACCGGGGTGGTGTCGCGGCGGGCGCGCAGGGTGCGCAGCACTTCGAGGCCGTCGCGCTGCGGCAGGCCCAGGTCCAGCAGCACCAGGTCGTAGTGCTCGCTGCGCAGGGCCTCGTCGGCCATGCGGCCGTCGCGCACCCAGTCGACCGCGTAATGCTCGGCGCGCAGCACCTGCAAAACCGTCTCGCCGATCATGGTGTCGTCTTCAACCAGCAATAAACGCATTGGGGGACCCTACTCAGAAGGTACAAGTATGCATGCACTGACTTAGGTGGGGCTTAAAAACCGGCATCCAGTGTGCTTCCGGTTTTACTCCTTATCCCTCTGGGAGAAGGTTGGGATGAGGGCTGGCGGCGGTTGATGTTGCGCTGCATATTTGGAAGGCAACTGGCCCTCACCCCCTGCCCTCTCCCAAGGGGAGAGGGAGTGAATGCGGGGAGGGGGAGCGGAAGCCCTCAGCCCAGCCGCGCCCGGTGCCGCGCGATCTGCGCCTTCACCTGGGCCGGCGCGGTGCCGCCCAGGATGTTGCGGGCGTTCAGCGAGCCGCGCAGGCTTAAACAGTCGTAGACGTCTTTTTCGATGCTGGGATTGAACTCTTGCAGCACGGCCAGCGGCAGCTCGGACAGGTCGACGGCGTGCGTGGTGGCGGCTTTCACGGCGTGGGCCACGGTTTCGTGGGCGTCGCGGAAAGGCAGGCCCTTCTTGACCAGGTAGTCGGCCAGGTCGGTGGCGGTGGCATAGCCGCGCAGCGCGGCTTTTTCCATGGCCTCGGGCTTGACGGTGATGCCGGCCACCATCTCGGCAAAGATGCGCAGCGTGTCTTTCAGCGTGTCGACGGTGTCGAACAGCGGCTCCTTGTCTTCCTGGTTGTCCTTGTTGTAGGCCAGGGGCTGGCCCTTCATCAGGGTGATCAGGCCCATCAGGTGGCCGACCACGCGGCCGGTCTTGCCGCGCGCGAGTTCGGGCACGTCGGGGTTTTTCTTCTGCGGCATGATGGACGAGCCGGTGGTGAAGCGGTCGGGGATGTGGATGAAGCCGAAGTTCTGGCTCATCCACAAAATCAGTTCCTCGCTCATGCGGCTGATGTGCACCATGGCCAGCGAGGCGGCGGCCGTGAATTCGATGGCGAAGTCGCGGTCGCTCACCGCGTCCAGGCTGTTCTGGCAGACCTGCGGCTTGCCGCTTTCATCGACCATGCCCAGGGTTTTGGCCGCGCGCTCGCGGTCCAGCGGGTAGCTGGTGCCGGCCAGCGCGGCGGCGCCCAGCGGCAGGCGGTTCACGCGTTTGCGGATCTCCTGCATGCGCTCGGCGTCGCGGCTGAACATCTCGACATAGGCCAGCATGTGGTGGCCGAAGCTCACGGGCTGGGCCACCTGCAGATGAGTAAAGCCCGGCAATATGACCTCGGCGTTTTTCTCGGCGATGTCGACCAGGGCTTTTTGCAGGTCGGTCAACAGCCCGCCGATGAGGTCGATCTCGCCGCGCAGCCACAGGCGCACGTCGGTGGCGACCTGGTCGTTGCGGCTGCGGCCGGTGTGCAGGCGCTTGCCGGCATCGCCGACGAGCTGGGTCAGGCGGGCCTCGATGTTGAAGTGCACGTCTTCGAGGTCCAGCTTCCATTCAAAGGCGCCGGACTCGATTTCAGCGGTGATCTGCGCCATGCCCTTCTGGATGTCGGCATAGTCGGCCGCGGGAATGATTTTCTGCGCGGCCAGCATCTCGGCGTGGGCCAGCGAGCCGGCGATGTCGGCCTGCCACAGGCGCTTGTCGAAGAACACGCTGGACGTGTAGCGCTTGACCAGGTCGCTCATGGGCTCGGAAAACAGGGCAGACCAGGCTTGGGACTTTTTGTCGAATTGGTTCACGTCGGGCTTTCTAAGGGTAGCGGCCAGCTTGCCGGCGGTACCGGGCAGGCTGTGGATTCGGGGCGCCGGATGCGCTATTCTGGGCAAGCACGGGCCGGCGACGGCCTTGATTGTCTTTCAGGCCGCCGCCGCAGGGGGCGCGACCGGTGCAATACTCGGCATCACGGTGATTTTATCCATGTGCCCAGGAACCTGTTTCTCATCCGCCCGGGAGCCCGCTCCCGCCGTTTTGTCGATATCCAAGCACGCACGCCATGAAGCCTTCGCCTGATCCGCACAATTTCGGGGAATCCACGCTGCTGGGCAGCGTCATCTCCGGCGACGAGGAGCCCGCGCGGCGCAGCGGCGGCACGCGCGCCAGCATGTTCGACGCCTGCCAGGTCGGGGTGGTGCTGCGGGCCGTGCTGTTCGCGGAGGCGGTGGTGGGCGTGGCCGCGATGTTCGGCGCCGACACCCCCCTTCAATGGCTGCTGCGCTTTGCCCTGCTGACCGGCGGGGTGCTGCCGGCCACGCTGGCCTGGCTGATCGTGGCCTGCGCCCTCAAGTCGCGGCTGAACCGGCTCAGGAACTGGCAGCAATGGACGGCCGGGGTGCTGCTGGGCGCGGGCGCGGGCCTCTACGGCTGCGGCCTGCTGTCGGTGATGGGGTTGCTGATGCGGCCGCCCTGGCAGGCCAGCGCGGCGGCGGGCGCCCTGCTGTCGGCCGTGCTGCTGGCGGGCCTGTTCTGGCGCGCCAAGGCGCGCACGCCGGCGGCCACGGCGGCGCGCCTGGCCGAGCTGCAGTCGCGCATACGTCCCCATTTCCTGTTCAACACCCTCAACAGCGCCATCGCCCTGGTGCGCGCCGAGCCGGCCAAGGCCGAGGCCGTGCTGGAAGACCTGAGCGAATTGTTCCGCCACGCGCTGGCCGACCCGGCCGAATCCGTCACGCTGGGGCAGGAGATCCTGCTGGCCCAGCGCTACCTGGCCATCGAGCAGGTTCGCTTCGGCGAGCGCCTGCAGGTGCAGTGGAGCCTGGACGCCGACGCCGACCAGGCCAAGCTGCCGCCGCTGCTGCTGCAGCCGCTGGTGGAGAACGCCGTCAAGCACGGCGTGGAGCCCAGCGCCAGCGGCGCGCAGCTGCGGATTTCCACCCTCAAGCGCGGCAGCACCGTGGTGATCAAGGTCACCAACTCGACCCCGGCCGGCGCCGGCGAACGCGGCCACGGCCTGGCGCTGGCCAATGTGCGGGAGCGGCTCGCTTTGCTGCATGATGTCGAGGCGAAATTCAAGACAGTCTTCAAGGACGGCATATTTCAGGTACGCATGGAGATTCCGGCATGACACTCAAGGTACTGGTGGTGGACGACGAAGCGCTGGCCCGGTCCCGCCTGCGGACCCTGCTGGGCGATTGCAAGGCGCCGATGGCGGTGGCGGGTGGGGAAGCAGCCGACGCCGAACAGGCCATGAAGGCCTTGCAGCGCGAGCCTTTCGATGCGGTGCTGCTCGACATTCGCATGCCGGGCCCCGACGGCATCGCGCTGGCCCAGATGATCGCGGCGATGCCGCGGCGGCCGGCCGTGGTCTTCGTCACCGCGCATTCCGAGCATGCGGTGCAGGCCTTTGAACTCGAGGCCGTCGACTACCTGACCAAACCGGTGCGCCTGGAGCGCCTGCAGCAGGCGCTGCAGAAAGTCGAACGCCTGGCCCAGGCCGCGCGGCCCGCCCCCTCCCAGGCCGCCGCGGAAATGCTCATCATCCAGGACCGGGGCCGCACCGAGCGCGTGCCGCTGGCCGAGGTGATCTATTTCAAGGCCGAACTCAAGTACATCACCGTGCGCACGGCCAGCCGGAGCTACATCCTGGACGGCTCGCTGAGCGAGCTCGAGGAGCGCCACGCCCAGCGCTTCATGCGCATACACCGCAATGCGCTGATCGCGCGGCATGCGGTGCGCGCGCTTGAAAAACATTTCGACCCCGAAGAGGGCGAGGGCTGGGCGGTGCGGCTCAACGGCATCGACGAGCTGCTGGCGGTGTCGCGGCGCCAGCTCAGCGCGGTGCGCGAGGCCATCACGGCCTGAGGCCGGCTTCCCCGGCCCCGAAGTTCTTTTTTTGTTCCCGTTTCCCCACTCACACATGTCCCAATACGTCGACTTTACCCAGCGCCACGTGCACCGCTTCAGCAACCAGCCTGCCGTCGAGCAGCAGCTGGTGCGCGAATTTTTTGACGGCAAGCCCGGGTTTTATGTGGACGTGGGCGCGAACGATCCCGTGCTCGATTCGCAGTCCCAGCACCTGGAGGCCTTGGGCTGGACGGGCCTGCTGGTCGAGCCCGACCCGGATTGCTGCGCGCTGCTGCGCCAGAGCCGCAAGGGCACGGTGATCGAGATGGCCTGCTCCAGCGCCGAAAACGCCGGCAAGCTGCTGCAGCTGAACCGCGCCGGGCCGCATTCGACGCTGGAAGACCGGCCCATCGCCCTGGGCGCCGTGGTCCGCTCCACCGTGGCGGTGCGCTGCGAAACCCTGGACACCATGCTGCGCGAACACGGCGCGCCCGTCGGTTTCGATCTGCTGTCCATCGACATCGAGGGCCATGAGCTGGTCGCCCTGTCGGGCTTCGACTTCGGCCACTGGCAGCCCCGGCTGGTGCTGATCGAGGACCACGTCACTCACCACCACAAGCACGCGCTGATGCGCGCCAACGGCTACCAGCTGCTGCTGCGAACCGGCCTGAACAGCTGGTACGTTCCGGCGAAAGCGTCCTACACGTTTTCCTGGGCGGCCCGGTTTGAATATCTTCGTAAGTACTACCTGGGCCTTCCATCGCGGAAATTTCGCTATTCGCGCCCGGCGGCTTAAACGCATACGGGAGACACATGACACAAGAAGAAGCCGACTCGCCGCTGCCGGTCGAAGCGGCCCCGGCCGCCGAAGCGCAGCGCGTGCTTCTTCACATGCCGGTCGACATCCGCAATATGTCGCTGGTGGTGCTGGCGGGCCTGGGCTTCCTGTTTGTGCTGCACTGGGCCAAGGCTGTCTTTATCCCGGTGATGCTGGGCGTGCTGTTCAGCTACGCGTTTTCGCCGGTGGTCAACTGGTTTGAGGCCAGGCGAGTGCCGCGCTGGCTGAGCGCGGCCGTGCTCCTGCTGGCGATCCTGGGCGGCATAGGCACCACCGCCTGGTCGCTCGGCGACGAGGCCGCGCAGCTTGTGGAAGCCTTGCCCGCGGCAGCGCAGAAGTTCCGCCTGGCCGTGAAGGCGCGCACCGGCCGCTCCGACAGCGCGCTGGAAACCGTGCAGAAAGCCGCATCGCAGATCGAGCAGGCCGCGCAGGAAAGCTCGGCACCCGGCAACACGCGCGGCGCCATGCGTGTCGTGGTGGAGCCCGCGCGCTTTGACATCAGGCACTTCCTGTGGTCGGGCACGGTGGGCCTGATCGCGCTGGTGGGCCAGGCCACGGTGGTGGTCTTCCTCACTTATTTCCTGATGCTCTCTGGCGATACCTTCCGGCGCAAGCTGATCAAGCTGGCCGGCGACAGCCTGAGCAGCAAGAAAATCACGCTGCAGGCGCTCAATGAAATCACCGGCCAGATCCAGCGCTACCTGCAGGTGCAGCTGCTGACCAGCGCACTCGTGGGCCTGCTGACCTGGCTGGCCCTGCTGGCCCTCAGGCTGGACAACGCCGCCGTCTGGGGTGTTGCGGCGGCCGTGCTGAACATGGTGCCCTACGTCGGCTCGCTGGTCACGGCGGCGGGCTCCGCGCTGGTCGGGTTCTTGCAGTTCGGCTCGCTCAACATGGCCCTCGCCGTGGGCGGGGCCTCGCTGGTCATCCATACCCTGGTCGGCAACCTGCTCACGCCCTGGCTCACCAGCCGCGCCAGCCGCATGAACCCGGTGGCGGTGTTTGTCGGGCTGCTGGCCTGGGGCTGGCTGTGGGGCGTGTGGGGGCTGCTGCTGGGCATTCCGATTTTGATGATCGTCAAGTCGATTTGCGATAGGGTGGAAGATCTCAAACCCATTGGTGAATTTTTAGGCTCCTGATGAGCCCCCACGCCTGCTCACTGCGCCTGCGGTCTGGCAAAGCTGGTCCCGCGGCCCCTGCCAGTCTGGAAGTCCTGCTAACTGAATGAAAAGAAAGAGAACGCGCCATGATGGAACTGCTCACGGACCCGCAAGCCTGGGTTGCCTTTGCCACCCTGACCGCGCTGGAGCTGGTGCTGGGCATAGACAACATCATTTTTATTTCCATCCTGGTCGACAAGCTGCCCAAGGACAAACAGGAAGTGGCGCGCCGGCTCGGGCTGTTCATGGCCATGTTCATGCGCATCGGCCTGCTGCTGGTGCTGTCCTGGATCATCGGGCTGGTGGAGCCGCTGTTCACCGTGCTCAAGCAGGAGATCTCGGGGCGCGACCTGATCTTGATCGGCGGCGGCCTGTTCCTGATCTGGAAGAGCACCGGTGAAATCCACCAGTCCATGGAAGGCGAAGAGGGCCACACCTCCAGCACCGTCAAGGCCACCTTCGCCGCCGTGATCGTGCAGATCATGATTGTCGACATGATCTTCTCGCTGGACTCCATCATCACCGCGGTCGGCATGGTCGACAGCCTGGCCGTCATGATCGCCGCCGTCATCGCCTCGGTCGGCCTGATGATGCTGTTCGCGCCGGCCATAGGCCGCTTTGTGTCCACCCACCCGACCATCAAGATGCTGGCTTTGTCCTTCCTCGTCGTGGTCGGCGTGGTGCTGATCGCCGAAGGCCTGGACCACCACGTGCCCAAGGGTTATGTCTATTTCGCCATGGCCTTCTCGGTGGCGGTGGAAATGCTCAACATCCGCATGCGCCGCAAGACCGCCAAGCCTGTGCAGCTCAGGAACGCCTATTCGCCGGACGACAAGGCGGACAGCCCCCGCTCCCGTGACTGAGGCGGCCAGGCGCACCGGCTGCGCCATCTGCATGCGGCCGCAAAGCGCGTGCATCTGCCAATGGATCACGCCGGTTGCGCATGCGGCTGAGGTGCTGATCCTGCAGCATCCGATGGAAGTGGACCACGCCAAAAACACCGGCCGGCTGCTGCACCTGAGCCTGCCGCGCAGCCGGATGCTCACCGGTGAAACGTTTGAGGAAGCCGGCTTGCTTGCTGCGATCGGGGAGACGCCTGCCTATACGGTGCTGCTGTATCCGCCCACGCCGGAGGATGCCGAGGCGCCTGCCCTGGATGTTGGGCGGCTCCAGGACCCGGCGAGTGTGCGGTTGGTGGTGCTGGATGCTACCTGGCGCAAGAGCCGGAAGATGCTGCTCCTTAATCCTTTGCTTCGGAAGTTGCCGCGCTTGTCGCTGGACGAATCGTCGGCTTCGAACTACCGGATTCGGAAGGCGCAGAAGGTGGGGCAGCTTTCCACGCTGGAGGCGGTCTGTTCTGCGTTGGTTCGGCTTGAAGGGGATAGTGGGGATTGTCAGTCGCTGCTGCGGGCGTTTGAGGGGTTTGTTGCGCAGCAGATGGGGTACGCTGGTCGGGTCTTGCTCCGGCCTTAGCGCGCTCCCCCTCTGTTCTCTCTGCTGAGGGCGGCTGGCCGGGGTTGCCGGCAGCAACTCACTTTCTTTTGCTTCGCCAAAAGAAAGTAAGGGCGGATTCAAGGACCAAGTGCAACACTTCCAATCCAAGAGGAGTTGCATGACAAGAACATATCGACAATTGAGTGCCGAAGAGCGAGGCACGGTAATGGGCATGAAGCTGCACAATTGCAGCATCCGCAAGATTGCGAGAGTGCTGGGGCGATCACCGAGCACGATCTCGCGCGAACTGCGCCGCAATGGCTGGCAAGACGAAGCCGAGCAGT